>NZ_JANQOI010000189.1 GCF_028289705.1 Pelagibius sp. | reverse complement strand
TGAAGTCCACCTCCAAGGCCCAGCCGCGCCCGTCGCGCACTGGCTCCGCCCCGAACTGCAGCGAGCGTTCGATCGCATCCGTCCGCACCGCCCGTTCCTCCGGCGACAGCGGCGCGACCGCGCGCAGGTCGAAGATCAAGGGCCGGCGGCGTTCCGGCGGTGAAGGCACAGCAGGTCCTGTGCCGCCGACGCCCGCGCCGGCATCCTCCGGAGAGGCCTCGTCTGTCATGGAAAACTCCGTTCGGAAGGGCGGCGGCAAGAAAGCGCCTTCAAAGGCGAAGGCTCAGAAGACTGTTAGCTCAGTCTTGAGCACTGCCTAGACGCCACCCCTGCGGTCCCGCTGATATCGCCAGTGCGCGTAAGCAACCGTGGTCAGCGAAACGAGGCTGACCGAAACGTAATACGGCGCATAGGCATAGTCCAAAAACCAGTCATCAGCAAAGCCGTGAGGGGGATCTCTCAATATGAAATCGCAGGGGCTCAGACCGGCGATGTTCGTAACCTTGAATAACTGCACCCCCCAGTATGCCTGCCAAACCATGAACCCAAGGAGCGGTAGAGCAAGAGCAAGTCCCTCTGTGTCCAGGCGGGCTCTAACCAGTATCACGAAGGCGAGTAGATAGCAGGGAGCTGACAAGATGGTGTGCACCCCAAGTGCCTGCGCATCTCCCATCGGGCAGTGCTGAGGAAGGGTTCCTCCCCAGCTAAGAAATGCCGCCAGGTATAAGGGTACGATAGACCACCTTGTCACAGTTCTCTCCCTGGCCCACGCGGCGGCACCGCATCCGGTCCCGCTACGAGATTCTTGTGCGTGCACCGATAGCGCCAATGCGAACAGGCAATGGCAAACACCGAAGCGAGGCTCATGGAGATGTAGTAGGGTGCGTAGAGCAGCTCAAACCAATCGCTGTCGGCCTCTCCGAACTCCTCACCCATCATAAGATTGCAGGCATTGCGTCCATTGATGTTCAGCCAAACGAAGAGCTCAAAACCCCAAGCTGCTTACCAGAGCATAAAAGGCACCAGCGGCATAGCAATGACGAGGCCAATGGGCTTTAGGTGACAAGCCAGCAGGACCGCAATTGCTGCAGCATAAGGAATGCAAGAAAACATGAGAGCGCCAGCCAGTGACTTTGGATCTCCCATGGTGCAGGTCGTCATAAAGGTCCCACCCCAGCTCAGAGCCCAAGCGAGATACAGAACCGGGATCACCCAAGCTGCCAAGCTGACATCCCCCCAACGAGTACCAAGAAATCCAACCGCCAGCTTCTTTCGCTGCAGTGTCAGAAGTTCGATCAAATCAGGGCGAAATCGAGACGAGTTGCACGGTATCCACGACGAGCTGCTGGCGCCGCGATATGTATGGCTTACGTGGTGCTCTGGCGTTCTTGCCAATGACACCAATGCGCGTAACCAAGCGCGGCAATCGCTCCCAGACTAACAAACAAGTAGTACGGCGCATAAACTTGCTCGAGCCAGCCGCCCTGCGAAGGCCCAAACTCCTCACCGAACATGTGGCTGCATGCGCTCCGCCCGTTTATGGTCACCACGATGAAGAGCTGCGCTCCCCAATAGGCTTGGCGAACCAGAAGGAGCATTAATGGCAGCGCTACGATGAGTCCAAAGGGGTTGATGCTAGCAAAGCGAAGACAAGCGAAAGATACCAGGTATGGACCAACAGAGAGAACCAGGCCGCCTGCAAGTGATTTCGGATCGCTGCCGGTACATGTTGTCGCAAAGGTGCCAAACCAGGACAGGAACCAAGCAAGGTACAAAAAAGCAATACCAACTGCTGCCAACGTGTCTACCCCATTAGGCTGCTGTTCTGTCGGCCAAGCCTTACGGCACGCACTCCTCGCTTGCTATCCAACTGTGACGACAATCAGGCGATTCTAGGGAGATTCTTTGTTTCTGATCACTCAGATACTTCGGAGCCCAGATGCCTTTTCAGCTCTTTCCGGCGGCGATGAAACTCCTCCAGGTATGTCTTTCGATCTGGCGTCTTGTTGAGTTCCGAATCAGAGAATCCTAGAGGCGTTCTTTCCCATGCGCGCGTTTCGTATACCCGCGCAACCCTGGCACCATAATCAGTTACGTGTTCTTGACCGGTGAACTTGTACGGTGAAGCAACTTTGGCAACGGTTGGATCTTTGACTCGTTCTTGGATTCTTTGAATCAGCATTATGCCAGCTTTAACATTGACGAGTGCGTCATTGAAATCCGGCTCATCACCGATCAGGGTGCCCCAGGTCTTCGGATTGATGTTCATAGGCAAAGTCGTTTTTTCTGCTCCTAGCGACTCTGGGATCCAGCCGTAAGATGCGCCATGGGCGTTCTCCACATACATGACTGCCTTGACCAAGTCGGGATCGACATCCATCTGCTCGGCCACGTGCACAATCAAGTCCTGATGGATCCAGACCGCCCAATAGCCCTGTGTATGAAACGCATACCACGGCTCTTCGCCACTTGCTGTTGGAGAATCCGCGATCTCGAAGACGGCGGGCTCATCGGCCAGGATGTTGGCGATGCGGTCCTTTGAGAGGTTGATCACCGGGGCCGGTGAGCCGTCTAGAAGACGGGTCTTCGAGGCGGCGGCATTCTCGGCAAGCGGAAGATCGGGATAGCTGAAACGCACCGGCTGCTTGGTGCCGAAGTCCGTTCCCAGATGTTCCGCCGGGACGCGATCGGCGCCTTCCGGAAAGTAGGGTTCGAAGGCCTCCTCGATGTCCGCTTGGCCGACGACCATTTCGACGCCCTCCCCGCCCAGGATCTCCTCGCTAGGTAGCGCATCCGGGTCTGCGTTTGGGCTAACCAGCACGAGGCCGGTGTTGCGTCGATTGCGGACCCAGAAGGCATCGGCCGGGGCCAGGCCCTCTGCCTGCCACCGGCGGCGGGCTTCTTCCGCCACCGCCGCCACCCGGCCGGTCTTCATGATGTGGGTGCCGTAGCGCCGCGGCACGGTGTAGCTGTCGTAGACATGGTCGAAGCGCCAGATGGCGTCGAAGAGGCCGCGGCGCACGGCACCCTCGACGTCGGAGCCTTCGCGGCGGTGCAGCCGGGCAAAGCGCGTGGCCAGCTCGATGCGGTCGCCGGGCTGGCCGATCAACTGTCCCGCCGCCTTGGCCACCTGCTGGCTGCGCCGGTAGAACCGCTTGTCGCGGCGGTCGTGTTTCCAGGGCTCGACCGCTTCGCGGTTGGCCTCGATGAAGTCCACCTCCTGGGCCCAGCCGCGCCCGTCGCGCACGGGCTCCGCCCCGAACTGCAGCGAGCGTTCGATCGCGTCCGTCCGCACTGCCCGTTCCTGCGGCGACAGCGGCGGCACGCTGCGCCGGTCGAAGATCGACCGGCGCGGCTGGGCAGGCTCACGCGGCGTTTCCACTGGTGACTCAGGCGCAAGGGAAACCGGGCCGCCGGCAGCATCGCCGGCCGCCACGGCCGAGGGTTCATCGGTCATGAAAGGACTCCGGTCAGAGGGCGGAGGCAGAGGCTCGCAGTGGGATCACCGGCGGGGTGGCCCGGCGCCGTTCGGCAGGGAGGAGAGGCAGGACCGAACGTTGGCTGCGCCGGGCCGTTGCCGCCGCGGCAATCCAGAAGCAGAGAGGCGTTACCAGTCGTGAATGGCGTAGGCCGTTTCGCTGCGCATCGGCGGCGCGCGGCGTTCGCGGCGCACCGGCTCGGCGAAGGTGAGCGCGAGGGCGTCGCCGGCATCGGGGGAGAGGCCGAGGCGCGCCTTGATGCGCTCCTTGGCCTCCAGCAGGAGCTGCTGGTTGCTGTTGATCTGAAAGCCCGGCGCGCAGAGGTGGCTGTGCAGCAGCGGGTCGTCGGGCAGTTCGGCGCCGCCGGGGTCGGCCAACCAGTCGCGCAATGCGCCCCAGATCTCCGCGCGCTTGTTGGCGTACTGGCGCGCGTCCTGGGCCCGGGCGCCGAAGTTCACGCCGGTCACGCGGCGGCGGTAGCCCAGTTCCGCCAGGCGGTCGTAGACCGCAGCGCCGAAGGAGCCCATGTCGATGAAGGTGCGTTCCGGCTGCAGGCGTTCGATCTCCCGCGCCACCAGGCCCGCCAGTTCCATGGTGTCGGCGCAGTCGACGGCGCGGTTGATGCGCTGCCCTGCCGCCCGGCCCTGGCGGTCGATGAGATGGGAGCGGTCGCCGCCGCCGCGGGCCACGTCGACGCCCAGCAGCAACGGCGCGTGGTCCTGGCCGCCAGCCTTGTGGCCCTGCGCGCGGACCACCAGTTCCGGGCGGATGAGAGAGCTCTGGCCGCTCACCTGAAAAGCCTCCTGTGCGGTTGCCGGGTATTCCTGCTTGAAGCGCCACGTAACGGTATCACCCGCTTCGCCGGCGGCGGCCGCCAGTTCGGCGTTCTTGGCCCAGGCCCAGTGGACCTGGGCACGACTCAGTCGATGAAGCGCGCCGTAGTCGCGAAAGGCCGGCGGCGGCTTCCAGCCGCGCGGCGCCGTGCTGCGATAGCCCTCGTGGAGGAACCAGGGAATGAAGATCGCCTGATAGTCCCCCTCCCCGCGCACCGCGGACTGCCAGAGATTGTAGAACAGCCCGCCGACGCCGTTGGCCGTCGACTCCAGGATGATCTCGGTGCCGTCGCTCTTGGGCACGGCCTGCAGGGCCCCGGCCGCATGCTCCTCGGCATTGGGCCAGTGGGCCACCTCGGAGCCATGGAAGAACTGGATGGTGTCGGAGCGGCCGACACCCGAGGCCTTGGCGGTGCCCACCTGATAGCCGGAGTCCAGCAAGCCGAAGGTTAGTTCCTTCGCGTTGCTCGCCTTGGTGAGCGGCTTCACCGGCGGCGGGCATAGATCGTGAAACCTCTTGGCCATCGCAAAGAGGTTCGCGGTGGCCTGGTCGCGGTGCGTGAGAATGAACGCGCGCAGGCCGCGCCCGTGAGTCACCTGCCAATAAAAGCGCGCGCCCACATAGGTCGAGACGCCGGGTTGCCGCGCCTTCAGGATCAGTGCCCGCACCCGGCCGAGGTCCGCCTTCTGCGCTTCCAGGCGGTCGTGGATGAAATGCTGCACCTTGTTGAGCTGCAGCGCCTCGAGCCGGCCGGATTTGCTGCGGATCTTCAGACAGCGCGCCGCGTAGTGAACCAGATCGTCCTTCAGGCGTTGGCGAACGGCGCGCTCGCGCGCGCCGGCGGCGCTCATGCCAGATCCTTCAGGGCGTCCTCGTGGCGCAGGACCACCTCGCCGCCGTGCTCCACCGTCTGCAGGCGCGGGTGCAGATAGGGCGCGGCCTTCTCCGCCGCCCACTTGCGGTCGGCCAGGCTGGCCTCGGGGTCACGCAGCACCGCGAGCATGAAGTCCAGCGGCGCCAGCGACCGGTCCTTGTCTTCGCCCGCAGGTCTCGCCGCTTTCGGTTTGGCCACAGTGTTTCTTGCGGATTGCGCAATACTCGGAGCATCGTCGCTGCGCTTCGGCATCGCGGTTCATCCTCCGGGGAGCGTTTCCGGGAGACTACGACCTTTCGCTGTAGGGGCGCTCAATACGCTGTGCGACCGGTCGGATAGTGCCGACCGCAGTGCGTGGCCGGTACCCTCACAAGATGCCAAAACCGTGCAAGCTGTGCAACAAAAAAAATTGCGAATTACGGAATTTTCTTGAACCTCAGGTTTCTGTCCGTCATGCCTCCGGCTGCGCTCAGCGGAGCTGCCATCGGCCTTGCCGGTTCCCCGTCAAGGGGACGCCGATCAAGGCGCTGGGCCTTCCACAATGGAACTGCGCCGCGGCCGGAGAATGCTGATCTCCTCGAGACTGGTCTCGCTGATCACGAAGTCGAAGAACACGGGGCTGTAGCTGTAGGTGACCCGCACGATCACCACACCCTCGCCCGGTGCGCCCATGTTCTGTGCCAGCGTCAGGGCGTTGGGAACGCTGCCGCCGTTCTTGCTTTCCTGCCAGTCGAGGATCGGCGCCCCGGTATCGTCATCGAAGCGAACCGCCGCGATCCCCACGGCATGGCTGGTGGTCGGAAAGGGCTCGAGCACCAGCTCGGCGGCACGCAGGATGTCGGTGATGTCGCCGCTGGTCACCGATCGCTGCTGGGTGATCAGGTCGGCCGTGGTCTGCGCCGAGGCCACGACCTTGCGGTCCAGGCGCAGGAGATTGGTCACCTCGACCACGCCGATAAACAGCATCAGCATGATGGGCAGCAGAAAGGCAAAGTCCACTGTCGCATTGCCGCCCTTGTCTCCGGCGAATTTTCGTGCCAGGCCCGCCATCAGTTCACATCGTAGGGTTCGTTTTGGAAGGCGACCGTCGAGACGATCAGGTTGCCGGCGATCCCCGTGGAGATAACCTCGTTCATCAGGGGCGTGGTAAAGTCCCAACGGTAGATCGCCCGCACCACGGTTACGGCGCCGCTGCCGCCCGGGGCGAAGCCGGTGTTGATGATCTCGCCGTCCTCGTCGGTCTCGATCGGCATGGAGACCGCTGCGAAACTGCCGAAGGTCTGAACGTTGAAGATCACCTTGGAGCAGTCGATGACGTTGTGGAGCGAATCGCAAAGCTCGGTCTGAAAGGCTGCGACCGGATCGGCCTGGCTTTGGATCTGACCGGTGCGGATCGCCCGGGCCGCCTCCTTGGTGGCGCCTTCGATCACGCTGCTGGTGAAGAACATGATGGACATCTCGATCAGGCCCACCATCAACAGCAGGAAGGGCGGTGCGACCAGGGCGAACTCGATCAGGACGCCGCCGTCGTCGTCGCGCAGCAAGGAGACAGCACGCCGCCCACGCCTGGCGGGGCCCAGGCGCAGCCTTCCGGTCAGTGCCGCCCGAATAGGCCGGCCTGCCTGCTGTACCCCCTGCTGTAGCCATCGAACCGCAAGCATCGAAACCTCTCAAGGGAGGCCCGCAACCCCTCTCAGGCCGCGAGTCCTGATCCTCCCATCAGACGATTCGACTGTGTTCCGCCTAACAAAGCCTTAAGAGAATCGGCCGCGGCGGCGGCGCGGAAACCGCATCTGCACCACCAAGACGCTGACAGAAATCCCAAGCAATTGAGATAAACATTTTATTACGCAATTTCATGTTATTACCTCGCATAACCACAGTCGTTTCTTAGCTAAAATCGGCGGCCAATTGAGGCAAAATCGAAGCGATTCTTTTGCCGCCTCCGTCATTGCCCAAGGGGTCCTGGAACCGGCCCCCTTGTCTCATGGGATCAAGGCAGCATATGACTAGGAAGGGCAGGAATGCCCAAAGAACGCAGCAACATGGTCAGCGTTTGATGCGAACGGCAAAGTTCCAGATCGGGCAGATTGTACGGCACCGCTTCTTCCCGTTTCGCGGCGTGATCTTTGACGTGGACCCGGAGTTTTCCAATACCGACGAGTGGTGGGAGGCCATTCCCGAGGAGATCCGCCCGACCAAGGACCAGCCGTTCTATCATCTCCTTGCCGAAAACGAGCAAACCTCATACATCGCCTATGTGTCCGAACAAAACCTGGTTGTCGACGAAACGGGCGATGCCGTCGGTCATCCGCAGGTGGACCTGCTCTTTGATGGCCTTGAGGACGGCCACTACGTCCTGCGCCAGTCCCAAACGAACTAGCAGGCGATGGGGCGCGGGCACCGGCTCATTGGATCGGGCCGACCTCCTTGTCGAGCCATGAACAGAGCCGTGCCAGAGCACGGTCGCGGATGTCATAGACCGTTCGCCGGCCACAGCCGAAGCGCTGCCTGAGGCGGGCCACCTTCACACCGCATGCCAAGGCGAAGAGGACCGCAACATCGCGTCGCGGCTTCGATCCACCGGCATGGGGCAACCAAAGCAAAACCGTATCCATCCGATCGATGGCATCGGCAGGTGCCGGAATGCGGGCGATACGATCTGACTGAGCGCGCGCCGATTTCCGTGACGCAGCCAGGTTCAGTTCCTGATCCTCCTGCACGATGTCGGGCCAATGGGCGCGGCTGGCGGCGGTCAACCATCCTCGTTCGCGGTTCGGCAGGCGTTTCAAGGTGTCCGCCGCTTCCATGAGCAGCTCCCAGACTGCATCCCTTAAAGTCGGCTCTCCGCAACCGCCGCCGCGCGCGAGAGCATAGCCATGTTGTAGGGCCAGTCGACTTTGAAAGAGCAGACGGGCCGATTGTTCTCTAGCAGTCCGGGCAGGCACCTGCGGGCTCAAGCCTTGTCCTCCCAAGATGAGTTCAGTTTCAGTTGCTGCCTCGATTGACGCGGCGGGCGGCGGGTTGGCGTGCCCTCCCCGCCCGGCGCAAGCGCGGAACCATCCGGCGAGAGCCGGCACCCCCAGCTAGCGAGAGCCCGCTGCGCGTCCTTTGTTGTCCAGACCGCCCGGGCCGCGTGTCCGGCCTTTCTCAATCGCCGGATCAAGGCATCCTCTTCACGCGTCAGGGGTTCGGCCGGAACCCGTCTGATATCGCCGTCCCACCACTGGTCGGGCGGGGCCTTGGCAAACAGGAAGTGGCAGCGGCCCGTCGGTGCAATGACAAGGATGTGGGGGCTTGCCTCCTTTCGGGAAGTGTCGGGCTCGGCAAGCGGCAGGGGGCAGTGGACCCAGTCCGCCGGCAGGCGGTCCTTCAGACTCCGACAGACGTCGATCTGAACCCGCTTGGCGGTCGTTCTCCGCCCGCTCGCAAAAGCCTGCGCTGACCCCCGTGTACCCTTCTCCGGGCCCTGCTTCCCACCGCTTTGCCTTGAATGGACCAACGGCCACCTCCTCTCCTGAGACCCAACCTCGCTATGACCAACCATTAAAATTGCGATTTCTGCAATATACATTGAATGACGAATATCGCAATATCAAAAGATGGAGAAGCAATGGATTCAGCAGCGCCTTCGCCAGCTCGGGAAGACCCAGCGCGGGCTGGCCAAACACATGGGGCTCGATCCCTCGCGCATCACCGAGATCCTCAACAAGAACCGCAGCATCAAGATTGAAGAGGCCGTGGAGATTGCCGAATACCTCGAGACCCCCTTGGACGATCTGATGCCGAAGCTCGGCACCGCCATCGCCCAGGGAATGCGGGCATCGAGCTTGGTGGTGGGCTACGTTGGCGCGGGTGAGACCGTTCTATCGATAGACGACCATGCCAAGGGCGGCGGCCTCTATAAAATCGAGGCGCCTCAAGGAGAAGGCGGAGGTGTCTGTGTGGTCGTACGGGGCAGTTCGATGGCCCCGCGGTTCAAGGACGGGGAGCATCTCGGCTACTCGCGCGACGAAGGCCTGGACCTTGCCAACTGCTTTGGCAGAGAGTGTGTCGTACAGACCGAAGACGGGCGTCAGCTCGTCAAAATCGTGGAACCGGGCGGATCGCCCGGAAAGGTGACGCTGGTTTCCGTGAATTCCTCCACGCCGATCGAGCAGAACGTCGCCGTCGAGTGGATCGCGCCGGTGACTTGGGTCAAGCTGAGGCCCCGTTCCTGACGGACCCCCGGTTGCGGAATCCGCTTATTTCTTGAGTTTCCAGGAAACCCTCAGAGATCCCTTCTGAAATTGGTGGCGAATATATTGCGCTAACTCCATCATAAGGTTGCGCAGTATTGCGATTTATGCAATAGTCACTGATTGCTGTCGAGCAGCACTCCTTCCGGCAGAGACTCGAAGTCAGGAGAGCTTTTGCGCATCGGCAAGAGAGCTCATCCGGCGCCATTTGCGCGACCCCGCTGGTCGACGGTCGTGGAGATGAGAGCACGAGTTCAGCACCTGCGGCATCAGGCTCATGCGTTCGGCGGTCCGATTGACCGCATGCCTACAATCCGGCCGCATCCCCCTTCGCTGAGCCACAGTCCTGCAGCCGGTTCGATATGGGCAACCTCCGGGACAAGCGCTATGTTGGTCTGGCTGACCGATCCGCTGACCTGAAGATGGACCCTGAGCCCTGTCCCTCACGCTCTGCCTAGAGACGCTTCCGCTCCCCCACCCTGCGATAGACTCACCGTATGGACTTTGAAAACAGCAGACACCGCGGCCTGCCGCTGCGGGTTGAGAGTTCGGCAATCAGGGCTAAAGGAAGACCGGCAGATGCCGGACCTTGGCCGGAGAACCTCCTTGCTCAACACACACGGGCGGCTGCGCCATGACGACGCTTAACCTCTCGGTCATTGGTAACTGTACCTTCGGCGCTTTGATGGACGAGAGAGCGCGCATTCTCTGGTCCTGCATGCCCCGCTTCGACAGCGATCCTGTCTTTTCGAGTCTCGTCGCCGGTAGCGAGGGCGATTCAAAGGGCCTCTACGAGGTCGAACTACTGAACTTTGTGCGGGCCGAACAGCACTACAGAAATAACTCCGCCGTGGTCATTACCCGGCTCTACGACCATGCTGACGGCGTCGTCGAGATCACCGACTTCGCGCCCCGCTTCAAACAGTTCGATCGGGTTTACAGGCCTGCATCCATCATACGCCACATCCGCCCGGTCTCGGGCAGTCCACGCATTCTCTTGCGCCTCAAGCCGACTTACGACTACGGCCGGGGAACGCCTGAGATCACCCGCGGCAGCAACCACATCCGCTACGTCATGCCGCACCTGACCCTGCGCCTGACGACGGATGCTCCGATCACCTACATCGTTGAGGAGACCGCCTTCACGCTCGAGCGGCCCACGACCCTGATCTTGGGGCCCGACGAGAGCCTCACGGCGCCGGTCGACGAAACCAGCCGTGAGTTCTTCAAGAAAACCGACGAGTATTGGCGCGAGTGGTGCCGCTATCTCGCATTGCCGTTCGAATGGCAGGATGCCGTGATCCGTGCCTCCATCACGCTCAAGCTGTGCAGCTTCGAGGAGACCGGCGCGATCATCGCCGCGATGACCACCTCGATCCCGGAGGCGCCGCACTCCGGCCGCAACTGGGACTATCGCTACTGCTGGCTGCGCGATGCTTACTTCGTCGTCCATGCCCTGAACCGCCTGGGCGCGACAAAGACGATGGAAGACTATCTCAGCTACATTTCCAACATCGTTGCATCGAACGTCGGGGCCAATGCGGCTGACGGACACTTGCAACCGGTCTTCGGCATTTCCCAGGAGGCCAGACTTGAGGAAACGATCTGCGAGTCTCTCGCGGGCTATCGCGATATGGGGCCGGTGCGCATCGGCAACCGTGCTTATACTCAGATCCAGAACGATGGCTACGGAAGCGTCATTCTGGCATCGACACAGAGCTTCTTTGATCGGCGGCTTGAACACCCCGGCGATATGAGCCTCTACGAAAAGCTGGAGAAGCTCGGCGAGCAGGCGACAAGGCTCTGGGATCAGCCGGACGCCGGCCTCTGGGAGTTGCGCACACGCCAGCAGGTCCATACCTACTCCAGCGTCATGTGCTGGGCGGCCTGCGATCGCTTGTCGAAGATCGCCGGCCGGCTCAACTTGATCGGACGCCAAAAGCACTGGTCGGCGGCGGCGAAGCGCATCCGCGAAGGCATCTTGGAGCACGCCTGGAATGACGACCTTGGCTGCCTCGTCTCGACATTCGGTGGCAGGGACCTGGATGCCAGTCTGCTTTGCCTCCAGGAGATCGGCTTCCTGCCGGCAGACGACCCCCGCTTCATCGGGACGCTGGACCAAATCGAAAAGCTGCTGAAGCACGATCGCTTCATACATCGCTACGCCGCCCCGGACGACTTCGGCACGCCCGAGGTCGCCTTCAACGTCTGTACCTTCTGGTACATAGACGCTTTGGCGGCGGTCGGGCGCACCGCAGAAGCACGCGAGCTCTTTGAGACGATGCTGGCAGCCCGAAACCCGATGGGCCTGCTCTCCGAGGATCTCTCCCCAGACAACTGCGAGCTTTGGGGCAATTTTCCCCAGACCTACTCCATGGTTGGGCTCATCAACTCAGCCATGCGTCTCTCGAAATCCTGGGAGGAGGCCTATTGAGCCGCCTGGTGGTCGTCTCAAACCGTGTCGCCGGAGCGCGGCCGGCCAAGTCGGGTTCAGAAGGGGGCTTGGCCGTTGCGGTGAGAGCAGCGCTGCGTGAGCGCGGCGGCATATGGTTCGGATGGAGCGGCAAGGTCCTGGCGCGCGACTATGACGTTCCGAACGTGGCGGAGGTAGGCCGGATCACCTATGCGACCGTCGACCTGACCCAGCGGGACTATGACGAGTACTACAAAGGCTTCGCCAATTCGACCCTTTGGCCGCTTTTTCACTATCGTCTGGACTTGACCGAGTTCGCGCATCGCACATGGGCCGGGTACCAGCGTGTCAATTCCCTCTTCGCGCATCGCCTTCACCCGCTGCTCAGAGACACCGACGTCATCTGGGTCCACGACTACCACTTCGCCCTTTTCGCCGAGCGCCTGCGCAGTGCCGGATGCAAGCAGAAAATGGGCTTCTTCCTGCACATTCCCTGGCCTGCCCTGCAGGTCTTCACCGCCCTGCCGATGCACCGTGACATCGTGAAGGCTCTCTGCGCCTTCGATCTCATCGGCTTTCAGACAAAGGAAGATCTCTCCTGCTTCCAGGACTATATCCGGCGCGAAGCGGGCGGCGAGGTCGGCAGGAACGGCACCATCAAGGCCTTCGGCCGTGTCCTACGCGCGGGGACCTTTCCAATCGGCATCGACACCGAAGACTTTGCCAAGATGGCGGCGGAAAGCGGGGAGTCCAAACAGGTCCATCGTCTCAAGCAGAGCCTGCAGGCCAGAGACCTCATCATTGGCGTCGACCGTCTTGACTACTCCAAGGGACTGATCAACCGGGTAGAGGCCTTTGAGCAACTCTTGACCAGCTACCCCGAGAACCGCGGCAAGGTGGTCTTCTTGCAAATCAATCCGCCCTCGCGGTCCGATGTGGCGGACTACATCGAGATCCGGCGGGATCTGGAGGCCACCGCAGGGCGGGTGAATGGCACCTTTGCCGAGTATGACTGGGTGCCGATTCGTTATC
Organism: Pelagibius sp.; assembly: GCF_028289705.1. Lineage (GTDB taxonomy): Bacteria > Pseudomonadota > Alphaproteobacteria > Kiloniellales > Kiloniellaceae > Pelagibius. Next base: position 85,581 of record NZ_JANQOI010000189.1, on the reverse strand, counting down.
TCAACAAGAGTTTCAGCCGCCGCGTTCTGGCCGGCTTCTTCCGCTCCAGCAGGGTGGGCCTTGTCACCCCACTGCGCGATGGCATGAATCTCGTTGCCAAGGAGTTCGTCGCGGCGCAGTCGTCAAAGGACCCGGGCGTTCTGGTTCTGTCGCGCTTTGCCGGTGCGGCGCGCGAACTGGATGGCGCACTCGTTGTGAACCCCTATGATGTCGAGGGCGTTGCGGAGCGGCTTCAGGAAGCCTTGACCATGCCATTGAAGGCGCGACGCGAGCGTTGGCGCTCCATGTATAGGGCTATCGTCGAGAATGACGTGACGGCTTGGCGCGAGAATTTTCTGCTGGCCCTTCAACGGGGGAGCCGGGTGCATTGACGGGCACCGAACACCAGAGTGCGGCGGTCCTCGCCGACATCGGGGGAACCAACGCGCGCTTTGCATTGCTGCGGGCGGAAGGCACCAGCGAAGTCCTCAACCTGAACGTCTGCGACCACAAAACCGCCTACGATGCCCTTGCGGCGGCCTTGGACCGCTTTGGAGTGCAAGCGACACCTCAACACGCTGTCCTCGCCTTTGCCGGACCCGTCAGTCCGGAGCGGGCGCTGATGACAAACACGGCCTGGGAGACCAGCGCCAGCGACCTGCGCCAGCGCTTCGGCTTTCATCACGTCAAGCTGATGAACGACTATGCCGCCCTCGCCCTGGGTCTGATCCAGCTCACAGCAAAGGACCGTCGGTCCATCGGGCCTGAACTGGGAGGGACGGAGGGTCCGCTGGCCGTCGTCGGGCCCGGATCGGGGCTCGGCGTGGCGGCGCTGCTGCCGGCAGATCCGCACCCCATTCCTCTGGTCGGCGAAGGCGGACATGCAACCATGGCCGCGGCCGACGATCACGAGTCCGAACTGATTGCCGTGATCCGTGGCCGCTTGGGGCATATCTCGGCCGAGCGCCTGCTTTCCGGTCCCGGTCTCTCCAACATCCATCAGGCGCTCGCGGCCCTGGAAGACTCGAGGGCGGAGACCATTACGCCGGCGGAGATCTCGAGCCGGGGAGTCGATGGCTCGGACCCGCTTTGCCATAGAACCTTGGAGATGTTCTGCAACCTGCTCGGTTCCTTTGCCGGCAGCATCGCGCTTTGCTATGGCGCGCGCGGCGGCGTTTATCTGGGCGGTGGCATTCTGCCGAGATTTCCGGAGATCCTGGCCGCTTCGCAGTTCCGGGATCGCTTTGAGAGCAAGGGACGCCTGCAGAGCTACCTCTCAACCATCCCGACCTGGTTGATCACCCGGCCCAATGCAGCCTTTGCCGGGCTTGCCGCCGCGGCCCGGCAACTTGGGTGATTGTGCATCCGTCGCAAGAAGCGGATAGAGGCCAACGACTAGCCGCCTATTCTTGCCCCGTCCTGATCCGACGGAGGTAACTGACGGTGTCTGCCAAGATGCGGGCCGGCGACTGGCTGCTGATCATTCTCCTGGCGCTGCTGTGGGGGATTTCGTTCTTTTTGACGGAGATCTGCCTGCGGGATCTCGGACCGACTACGCTGGCTTGCGGACGCGTTGGTTTCGCCGCGCTGGCTCTGCTTGGGATCGCCGCCATCCGTGGCCAGCGCTTTCCCACCGCCCTTGCGGATTGGGGGGCCCTCGCCGTGATGGGTCTGATCAACAACGCACTGCCGTTCTCGCTCATCATGTGGGGCCAGACCCGGATCGACAGCGGCCTGGCCTCGATCTTGAACGCGACGACACCGCTTTTCACGTTCGTCCTGGCGCACATGCTGACCCGCGACGAACGGATGACCCGGCAGGGCACCCTGGGGGTGACGGTGGGTTTCCTGGGGGCTGTCGTCCTGATCGGTCCCTCCGCGCTCACGGGGTTGGGCGCAGACTCCTGGGCGCAGATTGCCGTGCTGGCTGCGGCCCTGTTCTATGCCCTGTCCGGCATCTTCGGGCGCCGGCTGCGCCACCTGGATCCAGTGGTCGCCGCCGCTGGGATGACAGGCGCGGCCACGGTCATCTTGCTGCCCGCCGCATTGATGGTCGATCAGCCCTGGGCATTCCGCCCCACGGCCGATACCTGGCTCGCCCTGCTGGTGCTCTCTACCGTGAGTACGGGGGGCGCCTACATTATCTACTTCAAGGTTCTGGCAAGTGCCGGGGCGACCAATCTGCTCCTGGTCACCTTCTTGATTCCCATCGCCGCGCTGATCCTGGGATCCACCGCCCTGGGTGAAGAGATAACGCTGACGGCCTTGGCTGGTATGGCCTTGATCTTCCTGGGTCTCGCCGTGATCGATGGGCGTCTGCCGGCTGTCCTGACCCGGCTGAAGCATCGCACCCGTGGACGGCGCACCCGGTCGACGAACCTGCCTTAGTCCTAGAGTCCTACTCTCTGCGGAAATTAATCCGTGTCTGGCGGGTATCCTTTACGTGCCCTTAACTGATTTGACTAAAAATTGGCTCTAGGTCTAATCAAATCAATCAGGGGAGCCCTTATGGGACTATCGAAGTCTTCCTTGGAAACGCTGATCGATCTCGTTGAGATCAAGCTCAGCTGTGTCGAGGTCTATGACCGGGACGACTCGCGGGAACTGCTGAACCTGCAGCGCTGCAAGGATGAGCTTTCAGGGCTTCTCGGCCGTCCGGGCTCGCCCCCTTCAGAGGTGATTGCCTTGCGTCCGCGAGGACGCCGCCGGGGCCGCCGGCCTTCGGCCTGAACCAGCACCGACGCAGATGGCCGCCGCTCCCGGCTAAGCGGGCACGGTCATCCCTTTCGCAACAGCCGGGCGCGCCGCGATGGCGTCATACCAGCGCCTGACGTTGCCGAAGTCTTCAAGAGCGATCCCCTGCCATTCATGCCGGGCGGCCCAAGGGTAAGTGGCGACATCGGCCACCGAATACTCGCCGGCTAGAAACTCAGCCTCGGCCAATCGATTGTCCAGCACCCCATAAAGCCGTCTGGCTTCGTTCGAATAGCGATCGACCGCGTAGGGGATCTGTTCCGGCGCGAAGCGACGGAAATGATGTGCTTGTCCGAGCATGGGGCCGAAGCCGCCCATCTGCCACATCAGCCACTGCATGGCGAGCGCATGGCCGCGCGGATCTCCTGGCATCAGGCGTCCGGTCTTCTCCGCCAGGTAGAGCAGGATCGCACCGGTCTCAAAGACGGAGATCGGCTCGCCATCGGGCCCATCGGGATCCACGATTGCCGGGATCTTGTTGTTGGGACTGATCTTGAGAAACTCCGGGTCGAACTGCTCGTCTTTGCCGATGTCGACGCTATGCACCGCATAGTCGAGTCCCAGTTCTTCCAAAGCAATGGACGCCTTCCGTCCGTTTGGCGTCTTCCAGGTATAGAGATCGATGGTCACGGCGCGGCTCTCCCAAACTCAATCGATGTGACATTCGCTGGCGGCAAGCTGCAGGTGCGCCGGCTCGGATGCAAGAGGGGGGCACTCTGCCTTCCCAGGTTTCAGCCCCAGGATATCGGAGGCATGTCGGGCTATCGTCTGGCGTATTGGGTCGCACCGAAGAGGACTTCGCGCGCCTTGTCGTCGAAGCCATCGCTACGCAAATCGGTAAGCACCTCGACACCGCGCTGCACCGCCGAGCGTTCGGCGATCTCGTCGAACCAGCGCTTGAAGTTCGGGTAGTCGTCGCGCTCCACGCCCTGGCGATCCGGATAGCGGGTCCAGGGCCAGGCTGCAATGTCGGCGATGGAGTAGTCGTCGCCCGCAAGATAGCGGGCCTCGGCCAGCCGCTTGTCGAGCACGCCGTAGAGCCGTTTGGCTTCGTTGGTATAGCGGTTGTAGGCGTATTCGATACGCTCCGGCGCGTAGGAGCGGAAGTGGTGCGCCTGCCCCAGAAAGGGCCCGAGCCCTCCCATCTGCCACATCAGCCATTGCAGGGCGGCATAGCGGCTTCTCGGGTTCTCGGGAAAGAACCGGCCGTGCTTGTTGGCGAGGTAGATGAGAATGGCCCCGGTCTCGAAGACCGAAATCGGCTCCCCGTCCGGCCCCTCGGGGTCCACGATGGCAGGCATCTTGTTATTGGGACTGATCTTGAGGAACTCAGGATCGAATTGGTCGCCGGTGCCGATGTTGATGGGATGAACGTTGTAGGCGAGCCCCAGTTCTTCCAGCATGATATGCACCTTGTGCCCGTTGGGCGTTGCCCAGGAATAGAGCTCGATTGCCATGACCTTCTCCCTTGCCCCATGAAACCGCAGTGCCCGCCGAAGGCCCCACGCCACGGCACCTCTGCCGCGCATCCGGAAGAAATGCGGTCGGAGGGCCGCGATTGCAAGCAGGAAGCTCGTCCTTGCCTCGGTCCGATAGCGCCCCTACCTGGAGGTAGGATGATGACGAGGTCGCCATGCAAACCAGCCTGAACGCCGATTTCAGCCGCCCTGCGGCCATGGACATCGCTTCCATGGAGTGGCAGGCAAGCCCGAGCCCGACGGTCTGGCGCAAGCGGCTGGACCTGGTGGATGGCGAATTCAGCCGCGTCACCTCTGTCGTCCGCTACGATGCGGCCTCCGCCTTTCACCCGCACGATCATCCGCAAGGAGAGGAGATCCTTGTGCTGGAGGGCGTCTTCTCCGATGAGCACGGGGATTACCCTGCAGGGACCTATCTTTTGAACCCGCCTGGGTTCCGTCACGCCCCCTTCTCCGCGGAGGGCTGCGTGCTCTTCGTCAAACTTTGCCAGTTTGCCGGCACCGGCCGGGAACATGTGGTCGTCGACACGCGGTCCGCCGAATGGCAGGCCGCCGCGCCCGGCGTTGAGCGACTGCCGCTCTACGAAGACGAGCGGTTTCCCGAAGATATCGCGCTCCTGCGCATTGCTGCCGGTGCGGACCTGCCGGCAGCCTTGACGACTCCCGAAGCCGCACCGCGGGGCCTCGAGGTCTTCGTTGTCTCCGGCTGCCTCAAATCGCATGCGGACCGTCTGAACGCCGGTGCGTGGTTGCGTGAACCCAAGGGCCTGGACCGGAGTTTCACAGCGACGACCGAGACAACCCTTTACCTGAAGCGCAACCATCTGGGCGACAAATCCCACTGATCAGCGGCGCCTGCAAGCCAAGGCAAGACCTGCGCGCCCTCTTCAATCCACAGATAGCGCTCCGGGAACCTGCGGCCCAGTCCTGCACATCCCTGAACCTCACGTTTGCGGGGAAATCTCTACCTATTGTCTTGCGGTCAGTTACTTTGAAAACTTCAAATTCGATAAAATACGAGATAAATTTCTTTTAAATAGAGCTTAAATAATATTTGAATTTTTATACGTTAATATTTGATTATTACTATCTTTTCGTGTACGCTGATCACAATTGATTGACCACCAGATGGAGCAGTCGATGACGCAGCCTCCGACTTTAACGCGGGATAACCCCACGAGTTCGGATGCCAAAGATCGCACCAGGTCGGACTCGGGCCGGTCCGCCGAGCAGGACAAAAGAACGGCGGCCCGCCTCGGCGATGCCTTCGCCCACGGGCGCCTGTCGGAGGACGAGCGGCTCGCCGCGATCCAGACCTTCCGGCGGCTGGCCTGCGATGCCGAGGTCGAAGTGCGTCTGTCATTGGTGGAGCACATCAAGGGCTGCCCCTTCCTACCCCACAGTATTGCCCGCATGCTGGCCGACGACATTGAAGCGGTGGCCGTGCCCATCCTCAAGTACTCGATCGTGCTGACCGACGAGGATCTGGTCTCCATCATCGGAGACGGCAATACGGTGAAGCAGCAAGCCATCGCTCAGCGCTCGACGGTCAGCGAGCTGGTGTCCGGCGCGCTGGTGAGTACCGGCAAGAAGGCCGTGGTCGACACGCTACTCGCCAACGATGGCGCCCGGATCTCCGACGATTCCTTTCAGACCGTCGTCGATGTCTTCGGTGGGGAACCGGAGGTGCAGGCGCTGCTTGTCGACCGACCGACTTTGCCCATTGCGGTCAAGGAGCAGCTTGTAAACCTGGTTTCTGAAGATCTTCAGAAGCGCCTGATCGAAAAGCACGCCCTGCCGGAGGTCCTGGTCGGCAAGATGATCTCTCACGGGCGGGAACGGGCCCTGGTCCAGTCGTTGGAGACGGCGACGTCCAACTACGAGATCGAGGCTGCCGCCATGAGGCTCTGTCTCAAAGGTGCCCTGACACCGACATTGCTTCTGCGCACGCTCTGCGTCGGCAGGCTGGATCTCTTTGCGATCTGTATCGCCACCCTGGCCCGCTTCCCCTCGGCCAAGACCCGCGCCGCCCTGGCCGATACCCAGTCAACCGACTTTCACAGCCTGATCGAGCGCTCCCGCATCCCGGCTCATCTGACGGATGCTTTCAGGATCGCCCTCGACGTTGTCTTCGATGTCCGCTGCCAAAGGGCGATCGGCTGGGAAAAGGCGGATGAGAAGCGCATTATCCAGCGGCTGGTCCATGTCTACGACCGGCTCAGCCCGGACACCCTCGAAAGCGTCCTCTACCAACTCGGAAGCCTGGAAGCGGAAGCCTAGCCCAGCTTCTGGCGCAGCACCTGGTTCACCAGTCCGGGGTTGGCCTTGCCCTGGGTCGCCTTCATCACCTGGCCGACGAACCAGCCGAGCACCTTCTCGTTGCCGCCCTTGAACTGCTCGACCTGCTTGGGGTTGTTGGCGATGATGTCGTCCACCAGCCCCTCGATCTCCGAGCTGTCGGAGATCTGCTTCAGGCCTTTGGCCTCGACGATGGCCGACGCATCCTCGCCGCTTTCCCACATAGCCTCGAAGACCTCCTTGGCGATACGCCCGGAAATCGTGCCGTCGGCAATGAGGTCGAGCAGACCGCCCAGTTTCTTGGCATCGACCGGCGTGTCGGCCAGTTCGATGCCGCTCTTGTTCAGCGCCCCGAAGAACTCACCGGTCACCCAGTTGGCGGCCAGCTTGGGATCGCGACCTTCGGCCACGGTCTCGAAAAACGCGGCGATCTCACGGTCGGCCACCAATACCCCGGCGTCATAGGCCGGCAGGCCGAAGCCGCTCATGAAGCGCGATTTCTTGGCGTCCGGCAGTTCCGGCAGGCTTGCCTTGATTTCCTCGATCCACGCCGGATCGAGTTCCAGCGGCAGCAGATCGGGATCGGGGAAATAGCGGTAGTCGTGGGCCTCTTCCTTGGAGCGCATGGACCGCGACTTGCCGGTCATCCCGTCGAAGAGGCGGGTTTCCTGGACGATCTCGCCGCCTTCCTCCAAGACCTCGACCTGGCGCCGGGCCTCGGCTTCGATGGCCTGTTGGACAAAGCGTATGGAGTTCACGTTCTTGGTCTCGGTACGCGTGCCGAAAGGCTCGCCGGGCCGCCGCATCGAGAGGTTCACGTCGGCCCGCATGGAGCCCTCGTCCATGTTGCCGTCACAGGTTCCCAGATAACGCAGGATGGTGCGCAGCTTGCGCAGATAAGCCCCCGCCTCCTCCGCCGAGCGCATGTCCGGCTTGGAGACGATCTCCATCAGGGTCACGCCGGAGCGGTTGAGATCGATGTAGGACTGGCTCGGATGCTGGTCGTGGATCGACTTGCCGGCGTCCTGTTCCAGATGCAGGCGCTCGATCCCCACCTCCCGCGTCTCGCCGTCCTCCAGGTCGAGGATGATCGTGCCCTCCCCCACGATGGGGTGGAGGTACTGGGAGATCTGATAGCCCTGGGGCAGGTCGGCGTAGAAGTAGTTCTTGCGCTCGAAGACCGAGGTCAGGTTGATCTTGGCATTGAGCCCCAGGCCGGTGCGCACCGCCTGCTCCACCGAGTGCCTGTTCAGGACCGGCAGCATGCCGGGCATAGCCGCGTCGACCAGGGAGACCTGGCTGTTGGGCTCCGCCCCGAAGGCGGTCGAAGCGCCGGAGAACAGCTTGGCCTTGGAGATCACCTGGGCATGCACCTCCAGCCCGATGACCATCTCCCACGCGCCTGTCTTGCCTTCAATCAATGCCATCTCCGCTCTCCGCCTCGCGAGTTCAAGAGCCCGCTCGATCCGTCACGCCGCCAAAAAGGTCGGCTTGGCCTCGAAGGCCGCCGCCTCTTCCAGCACGCCGGCCACCCTGTAGACCGTCTCCTCATCGAAAGCCCTGCCCAGGATCTGCAGGCCCAGCGGCAGGCCGTCCTGGGACAGGCCTGCCGGCACCGAGATGCCCGGCAGCCCCGCCAGCGAGGCGGGCACCGTGAAGACGTCGTTCAGATACATGGCGATGGGGTCGTCCATCTTGTCACCCATGCCAAAGGCCGGCGACGGGGCCGTCGGCGCGAGAATGGCATCGACGGTCTCGTAGGCCTTGGCGAAATCCCGCGCGATCAGACTGCGCACCTTGCGGGCCTTGTTGTAGTAGGCATCGTAGTAGCCCGCAGAAAGCACATAGGTGCCGATCAGCACCCGGCGCTTCACCTCGGCGCCGAAGCCCTTGCCGCGGGTCGCCTCGTACATCTCGTCCAGGCTCTCCCCCGGTTCGCGCAGGCCGTAACGCACCCCGTCGTAGCGCGCGAGATTCGAGGAAGCTTCCGCCGGCGCGACGATGTAATAGGTCGGCAGGGCGTAATGAGTGTGCGGCAGGGAGATCTCCACCGTCTCGGCCCCCGCCGCCTCCAGCCATTGGATGCCCTGCTGCCAGAGCGCGTCGATCTCCTCGGGCATGGCGTCGATGCGGTACTCCTTGGGGATGCCGATCTTCATGCCCCGGATGTCGCCGGTGATTGCCGCTTCGTAGTCCGGCACCGGCCGGTCGACCGAGGTCGAGTCCTTGGGGTCGTAGCTCGCCATGGCGCGCAGCATGATCGCCGAGTCCCGGACCGTCCGGGTCATCGGCCCGGCCTGATCGAGGGACGACGCGAAAGCGACGATCCCCCAACGCGAGCAGCGCCCGTAGGTCGGCTTCATGCCGACGATGCCACAGAAGGCCGCCGGCTGGCGGATCGATCCGCCGGTGTCGGTTCCCGTCGCTCCCAGGGCACAGCGCGCCGCCACGGCGGAGGCGGAACCGCCGGAGGAACCGCCGGGCACCAGCGGCCGGTTGTCGCCGGACTTGCGCCAGGGGTTCTCCACGCCGCCGTAGTGGCTGGTCATGTTGGAGGAGCCCATGGCGAACTCGTCCAGGTTGGTCTTGCCCAGCAGCACGGCCCCCGCATCCCAGAGATTCCGGCTGACGGTCGACTCGTAGGTCGGATGGAAGCCGTCGAGGATATGGGAGCCTGCGGTGGTCAGCACCCCCTCGGTGCAGAAGAGATCCTTCATGCCGATGGGCAGGCCCTCCAGCAGGCCGGCCTCGCCGGCGGCGCGGCGCTTGTCCGAGGCCTCGGCCATCTCCAGCGCCTTCTCCGGCGTCTCCGTGATGAAGGCGTTCAGGGGCCGGGCCGCCTCGACGGCCGTGATGTGGGCTTCCGTGAGTTCCTTGGCGGAAACCTCGCCCTTGCCCAGGAGGCCCCGGGCGCCAGCGATGGTCAGATCGGCCAGCGCCGCCATCACTCGACCACCTTCGGGACGGCGTAGAACCCGTGGGCGGCCTCGGGGGCGTTTGCCGTCACCTCTTCCGGATATCCGCCATCGGTGACGGCGTCGTCGCGCAGCGGCAGCTTCATGGAAACCACCGAGGTCATGGGTTCGACCCCCTCGGTGTCCAGTTCCGAGAGCTGCTCGATCCAGCCCAGAATATTGGACAGTTCCCCGGCCAATGCCTCGCTCTGGGAGTCTTCGACGCGAATGCGCGCCAATCTCGCGATTTTCGCGACGGTGTCTTTGTCGACCGACATCGGCCAGCAATCCTCGTTTCGGAAGGCCCCGTCTCGAGCCGCCACACCGAAGCACCGCGGCGCAGCGAAACTGGGGATCTGGGGCATTGAAAACCGCCGGAAACTAGCACCCGGCCCATTGGCCTGCAAGAACGAGCCGGCGCCCGCTGCCGCACCTTGCCGGCCTCTCCGGCTCTCCCTATAACGGCGCGATGGCTGAGGTCGCACTCTCGAACATGCGGAGCCATTTGGCGCGCGGTCAGCGCCTTTTGGGAATCGACCCGGGCAGCAAGACCCTGGGTCTGGCGGTCTCCGACTCCGCCCTTGCCGTCGCCTCCCCGCTGGAGACGATCCGGCGCGGCAAGTTCACCGAGGACGCCGCCCACCTCGCAGAGATCTGCCGGCAGAGGAACGTGGGCGGGCTGGTCATCGGCCTGCCGGTGAACATGGACGGCAGCGAGGGGCCGCGCTGCCAGTCCGTCCGCCAGTTCGCGCGGAACCTCGCCGAGAAGGCCGGCTTCACCCAGCCGGTGGTGTTCTGGGACGAGCGCCTGTCCACGGCAGCGGTCGAGCGGCTGCTGATCGACGAAGCCGACATGACCCGCAAGCGCCGGGCCGAGGTCGTGGACAAGATGGCCGCGGCCTACATCCTGCAGGGCGCCCTCGATGCTCTCGCCGCCGGCGCCCGGGCCAGCGATGAATCGGAAGAGAACGACGCCAGTTCTTGACCCCGGCCGAAGCGGGCGGCACAACACAGACCTTCGCTTCTGCCCGCCAAGGACCATTGCCTGATGACCGCACCCCTTACCGGACTGCGGGTCTTCGACCTGACCCGCATCCTGGCCGGCCCGACCTGTACCCAGCTCCTCGGCGACCTGGGCGCCGATGTCATCAAGATTGAGCGGCCCGGCCAGGGCGACGATACCCGCAAATGGGGGCCGCCCTTCGTCCAAGACCCGAACGGTGAGGACACCACGGAAAGCGCCTATTTCCTCTCCTCCAACCGCAACAAGCGCTCCCTCGCCCTGGACATTTCCAAGCCCGAGGGGCAGGCCCTGGCAAAGCGCTTGATCGGCTTCTGCGACATTCTGGTGGAGAACTTCAAGGTCGGCAGTCTCGCGAAGTACGGTCTCGGCTACGACGACCTGAAGGCCCAGTTCCCGGGTCTCATCTACTGCTCGATCACCGGCTTCGGGCAGACCGGCCCCTATGCGCCGCGGGCCGGCTACGACTACCTCGCCCAGGGCATGGGCGGAATCATGAGCCTCACCGGCGAACCGGAAGGCGAGCCCATCAAGGTGGGAGTCGGCATCGCCGACATCATGTGCGGCATGTATGCCTCGACGGCAATCCTGGCGGCCCTCCACTACCGCGGCATGACCGGTCTGGGCCAGCACATCGACCTCGGGCTTCTCGACAGCCAGGTCGCCTGGCTGACCTATGAGGGCCTCAATCACCTGACCTCGGGCGAGATCCCCAAACGCCAGGGCAACGAGCACCCGAACATCGTCCCCTACAAGGTCCTGCCCTGCGCGGACGGCTACTTCATCCTGGCAGTCGGCAACGACGCGCAGTTCCAGCGCTTCTGCAACTTTGCCGGCTGCCCCGAACTGGCGGAGGATCCGCGCTTCACCACCAACGCCAACCGCGTCCGCAACCGTGCGGAGCTCTATGCCCTGCTGCCGGAGGTGACGGCGCGCAAGACCCAGACGGAGTGGGTCGACGGGCTCGCCGACCTCGCTGTGCCGGCAGGGGCGGTCAACAATCTGGCGCAGGTCTTTGAGGACCCGCAGATCAAGGCCCGCGAGATGAAGATCTCCATGCCCTACCCCGGCAGCCGGGACGGCCAGGTCGATCTGATCGGTAATCCGATCAAGTTCTCGGAGACACCGGTGGAATACCGAGTCGCGCCGCCGCGCAGTGGCCAGGACAGCGATTCCGTGCTCCGGGAACTGCTCGATATCGGCCCTGAGGAATGTGCCCGATTGCGCGGAAAAGGCGTCATTTGACCGGGGCGAGGCGTGGCCGTCGGCAATATCTTTGGACAGCCGCTTGCCCAAGGGCCGGGGCGGTGCAATAACACGGCTTTAATGACTTCGGCGCAGAGAGCGACCGCCACTGGCGGCTATCATCACCGCCATCTCCTTGGAATAGAGGGGCTGACGGCACCGGAAATTCTCTTTCTGCTCGACCTCTCCGACAGCTACGTCGATGTCAACCGCGCGACCGATAAGAAGAGAGACCTTCTGTTCGGGCGCACGGTGATCAATCTTTTCTTTGAAAATTCAACACGTACGCGGACGTCTTTCGAGTTAGCTGCGAAGCGACTCGGCGCCGACGTCATCAACATGTCCATCGCCTGGTCGTCGATCAAAAAGGGCGAAACGCTGATCGACACCGCGATGACCCTCAATGCCATGCACCCGGACGTCCTGGTGGTCCGCCATCCCGATTCCGGTGCTGTGCAACTGCTCTCGGAGAAGGTCAACTGCGCGGTGATCAACGGCGGCGACGGCAGCCACGAACACCCCACCCAGGCCCTGCTCGACGCCATGACCATCCGCCGGCGCCTGGGCCGGCTGGAGGGGCTTCAGGTGGCGATCTGCGGCGACATCACCCACAGCCGCGTGGCGCGCTCCAACATTCATCTCCTGACGACCCTCGGCGCCCGGGTCCGCCTGATCGCGCCGCCCACGCTGATGCCCAGCAAGGTGGAGCGCATGGGCGTTGAGACCTTTCACGACATGCGCAAGGGCCTGGAGGGTTGCGACATCGTGATGATGCTGCGCCTGCAGACCGAACGCATGCAAGGCAGCTACGTGCCCTCGACGCGGGAGTACTACCGTTTCTTCGGGCTCGACCAGGACAAGCTGCAGGCGGCGAAGCCCAACGCCCTGATCATGCACCCGGGCCCCATGAACCGCGGCGTCGAGATCGACAGCGATCTGGCAGACGACATCAACCGCTCGGTCATTCGTGAACAGGTGGAGATGGGCGTGGCGGTCCGCATGGCCTGTCTCGATACCCTCAACCGCAATCTCATGGCCGAGCGTCTGGCAGAGGGGCAGGCCGCACAGTGAACGCCCTGCCGCCCAAGCACCGCACCGCCTACATTAACGCCCGCCTGCTGGACCCGGCGAGCGGCCTGGATGCCCCGGGGGCTCTCCTGGCCGAAGACGGCCGGATCAGTGACGTCGGGCCGCGCCTCTTTGCCGAGGGGGTCCCTGAAGGTATTCGAACCATCGACTGCGCCGGTGCTTGCCTGGCCCCCGGTTTCGTGGACATGCGCGTCCACATTGGCGAGCCGGGAGAAGAGCAGAAGGAGACCATGGACAGCGCCGGCCGTGCCGCGGCCGCCGGCGGCGTCACCTCGATGGTCGCGCTGCCCAACACCGATCCGGTCATCGACGACGTCGCCGGCGTCGAGTACATCGCCCGCCGGGCAAGAGAGGAAAAGCGCGTCAAGGTCTACACCTATGCCGCGGTCACCCGCGGCATCGAAGGCAGGGAACTGACGGAATTCGGCCTGCTTGGGGAGTATGGCGCGGTCGCCTTCACCGATGGCCGTACGGCCATCGCCTCGGCCCGGGTCATGAGCCGCGCCCTCTCCTACGCCAAGACCTTCGGCCACCTGATCGTCCAGCACCCCGAGGAGCCCACCTTGGCCGGGGGTGCCATGAACGGGGGTGAACTGGCCACACGGCTCGGCCTTCCCGGCATTCCCGCGGTGGCCGAGGTGATGATGGTCGAGCGCGACCTCCGCCTTGTCGAACTGACCGGCGGGCGCTACCACGTCGCCCATGTCTCCACGGCGGCGGCGGTCGAGGCGATCAAGCGGGCCAAGGCCCGCGGCCTCGACGTCACCTGCGATACGGCGCCGCACTACCTGACCCTCAACGAGATCGCCGTCGGCGACTACCGCACCTTTGCCAAGGTCTCGCCGCCGCTGCGCAGCGAGGACGACCGGCGCGCCATCGTCGAGGGCCTGAAGGATGGCACCATCGATGCCATCGCCAGCGACCACAGCCCCCACGACCAGGAGTCCAAGCGTCTGCCCTTCGCCATTGCCGAACCCGGCATCGTCGGCCTTGAGACCCTGCTGCCCCTCGCCCTGCAACTCCACCATTCCGACAGCATGCCGCTCCTCGACCTCCTGGCCTGTCTGACGGTCAAACCGGCCAAGATCCTCGGTCTGGAGGGGGGTCGCCTGGCCAAGGGTGCCGCCGCCGATCTGGTGATCTTCGACCTCAACCGAGCTTGGCGCATCGACCCGGATCGCTTTGAAAGTAAATCGAAAAACTCCCCCTTCGAGGGCCTGCCCGTCCAGGGCCGCGTGCGCCGGACCGTGGTCGATGGTCGCACCCTTTTCGAAGCCGCCTGAGCGGGCTGCCGGGCGATGCCGGATCCGATCTCCTGGGGCTTTGCCTGGCCCTATCTGTTGGCGGCGCTGATCGGCGGCTACATCTTGGGCTCCCTGCCCTTCGGCCTCCTCCTGACGCGGGCCGCCGGTCTCGGCGATGTGCGCGAAATCGGCTCCGGCAACATCGGCGCGACCAACGTCCTGCGGACCGGGCGCAAGGGGCTGGCGGCTGCCACCCTGCTGCTGGACGGCGGCAAGGGCGCGGCTGCGGTCCTGATCGCTGCGAACTGGGGGCCGGATATGGCCCTGGTGGCTGCCTTCGGCGCCGTTGTCGGACACCTCTTTCCGGTCTGGCTGGCCTTCAAGGGCGGCAAGGGCGTCGCCACTACCCTTGGGGTGCTGATCGCGCTCTCGCCTCTGCTGGGGGCGCTATGCTGCGCGCTCTGGCTGCTGGTCGCTTTCGTCTTCCGCATCTCCTCCCTGGCAGCCCTGGTCTGCATCGCGGCGGCACCATTCCTCTCCTGGGTATTGCTGGGGGACCTCCAGATGGTGGAGTTGACCGGTGCCCTCGCCCTGCTGGTTTGGTGGCGCCACCACGCCAACATCGCCCGCCTGCTGAAGGGCGAGGAACCGCGAATCGGACGCAAAGCCGGCTGAGCGAACCTTCTGGCCGATGCGCGTCTGCACCGCCAGGCCTTGACCGCGGCCACCGGCGGAGACGATCTTAAGGCGATGTCTGAACACACTATTAAACCGCCAAGCGACAGCGAGCGGCTGGATTGGCTGCGCCTCATCCGCTCGGAGAACGTCGGACCGGTTGTCTTCCGGCAGTTGCTGGATCGCTTTGGCACGCCTGCTGCCGCGCTGGAGGCCTTGCCGAGCCTCGCCGGCCGTGGTGGCGCAAAACGGCAGATCCGGATCTGCTCGCGCGACCAGGCGGAGACCGAGTCGGCGGCGGCCAGAAAAGCCGGAGTGCAGCTTCTGATCCTCCAGGACCCCATCTACCCACCCTTGCTAAGGGACCTCGAGGATGCTCCTCCGGTCCTTGCGGTGCTGGGTGACCCTCAGGTTCTCTCGCTTCCCACAGTCGCCATTGTCGGTGCGCGCAACGCCTCGGCGAACGGCCGGCGTCTTGCGGAGGCGCTAGCGGAGGAGATCGCCGCCGCCGGCTTCGTCATCGCCTCCGGCATGGCCCGCGGAATCGACACGGCAGCGCACCTCGGCTGTTTGCCCCGGCCAAGCACCGCCGTGCTGGCCGGCGGTGTCGATGTGGTCTATCCGCCGGAAAACCAAGCGCTGCACCGAGACCTCCAGCAATCCGGCGCGGTCATCTCGGAGATGCCTTTGGGAACGGTG
Source organism: Pelagibius sp. (assembly GCF_028289705.1). Lineage (GTDB taxonomy): Bacteria > Pseudomonadota > Alphaproteobacteria > Kiloniellales > Kiloniellaceae > Pelagibius. Next base: position 70,145 of record NZ_JANQOI010000189.1, on the reverse strand, counting down.
CCCCAGGCGCGCCATTTCCCGCGGCGCAACCGGTTGATCTCGGGTCTCTCCCGCGGCGTCGTCGTGGTCGAGGCGGCCCAGCGCTCCGGCTCGCTCATCACCGCCCGCCTGGCCGGCGAGCAGGGTCGCGACGTCTTCGCCGTTCCAGGATCGCCCCTCGATCCCCGCGCGGCCGGCTGCAACCACCTGATCCGCGAGGGCGCAACCCTAATCGCCTCCGCAGAACAGGTGCTTGAGGATCTCCGCCACTACGCGGCCGGCCCAACCCATATAGCGCCGCAGAGCTCAGAACCAGCCGCTCCGGAGCGTCCGCAGACCGATGAACAAGCCGTTGAGATCATGGGCGAAGAGGCCTGCGAGGCGCTTGAGGAACTGCTGGGCGCCGAACCGCTGATGGTCGACGAATTGGTGCGCCGCTCGTCGCTGCCAATCGCCGTCGTTCACAGTGCCCTTCTGGACCTGGAACTGGCCGGACGGATCGAACGCCATCCGGGAAACCGTGTCGCGCGGCTTTACAAAGGCCCTGCAGACCCATTATGACGACTGGCCTTGTTCCGGGGCCGCAGTGCCGCATTTCCACCGAATGGTATGTGCGCGGTCCCTAGGCGTTAGGAAGATCGTAAGGAACAGCCCGAATCATCCGCCAGCATGAACGTCGTCATCGTCGAGTCACCGGCTAAGGCCAAGACCATCAACAAGTATCTGGGCAAGGACTACCACGTCCTTGCCAGCTATGGTCACGTGCGCGATCTGCCGGCCAAGGACGGTTCGGTACGTCCGGACGAGGACTTTTCCATGAGCTGGCAGGTCGACGAGCGGGGCGAAAAGCGCCTTCGCGAAATCGCCGCGGCGGTGAAAGACAGCAAGCACCTCTTCCTGGCCACCGACCCGGACCGCGAAGGGGAAGCCATTTCCTGGCACATCGTCGACGAACTGCGGCGGCGCAAGGTGCTCGACGGCGTCGACGTCGAGCGCGTGGTCTTCAATGAGATCACCCAGCGGGCCATCGCCGAAGCCTTCGACCACCCACGCAGCCTCAATCAGGAACTGATCGACGCCTACATGGCGCGCCGTGCCCTGGACTACCTGGTGGGCTTTACGCTCTCCCCGGTGCTCTGGCGGAAGCTGCCGGGCAGCCGCTCGGCCGGCCGGGTCCAATCGGTGGCGCTGCGTCTGGTGTCCGAGCGGGAAGCCGAGATCGAGGCCTTCAAGCCCCAGGAATACTGGTCCATCGATGTCACGCTTGCGAACAGCGAGGGCGCCAGCTTCGTCGCCCGGCTGACCCATCTCGAGGGCACCAAACTGGACCGTTTCGACCTCGGCAACGAAAGCGCCGCCATGGCTGCGGTGGCGAAGCTGGAAGCGGCCTCCGAGCTGAGCGTCGACCGGGTTGAGCGCAAGCAGACCAAGCGGAACCCCTATCCTCCCTTCACCACGTCGACCCTGCAGCAGGAAGCCTCGCGCAAGCTAGGCTTCGGGGCGACCCGGACCATGCGGGTGGCGCAAAAGCTCTACGAGGGCATCGACCTTGGCGGCGAGGCTGTCGGCCTGATCACCTACATGCGTACCGACGGTGTCCAGATGGCCGAGGAGGCCCTGGAGCAAACCCGGGCCCTGATCGCCTCCGACTACGGCGATCCCTACCTGCCGCATGGTCCGCGCCAGTACAAATCCAAGGCCAAGAACGCTCAGGAAGCCCACGAGGCGATCCGGCCCACGGATCTGTTCCGCCGGCCAAAGGACGTGGCGGCCTTCCTCGACCAGGATGGGCTGAAGCTCTACGACCTGATCTGGCGGCGCACGGTCGCCTGTCAGATGTCCAGCGCTGAGCTCGATCAGGTGGCGGTGGATGTGCGGGTCGATGCCGGCGTTGCCCAACTGCGCGCAACGGGATCGGTGATCACCTTCGACGGCTTTCTCAAGATCTATCAGGAAAGCAAAGACGAGGGCAGGAACGGCGATCAGGACTCTGGGAATCAGGACTCTGGGAACGGTGCCGGTGAGCGCCGCCTGCCGAAGCTGACCGAAGGCGAAGCCCTGCGGCGCCAGGAGGTCCTGCCCGAGCAGCACTTCACCCAGCCGCCGCCCCGCTACTCCGAGGCCAGCCTGGTGAAGAAGATGGAGGAACTGGGCATCGGGCGCCCCTCCACCTACGCCTCCATCCTGCAGGTCCTTCAGGACCGCAATTACGTGCGCCTGGAGCGCCGCCGCTTCGTCCCGGAAGACCGCGGCCGCCTGGTCGTCGCCTTCCTGTCCAGCTTCTTCGAGCGCTATGTGCAGTACAACTTCACCGCCGAGATGGAGGAGAGGCTCGACGACATCTCCGGCGGGCGGGCGGACTGGCGCCGCGTCCTGCACGACTTCTGGAGCGCTTTCTACGCCGCGGTCGAGGGGGCCAGCGGCCTTTCCATCACCCAGGTCATCGACGCCCTGGACGAGGATCTGGGCCCGCACTTCTTTCCCATCGATCCCAAGAACCCCGGCAAGAACCCGCGCGAATGCCCTGCCTGCTCGGAAGGACGACTGGGCCTGCGCTTCAGCCGCAACGGCGGATTTATCGGCTGCTCCAACTACCCGGAATGCCGGTTCACCCGGCCCTTGGCGGTGCCGAGTGACGACGCCGATGCCGACGGTATCGATCTGACGAACCCCAAACTGCTGGGCGAGGACCCGGAGACCGGGAAGGCGATCACCCTGCGCAAGGGGCCCTTCGGGATCTACCTGCAGATCGGCGAGGTGGAGGGCGATACCAAGCCCAAGCGGTCCTCCCTGCCCAAGGGGCTGCCGCCCGCCGATGTCGATCTGGCAAAGGCCATTGCCTTGCTCGCTCTGCCGCGAGAGGTCGGTGCCCACCCGGAAGACGGCAAGGCCGTCACCGCGGGGATCGGCCGTTACGGCCCTTATGTGAAACATGGGTCGACCTACCGCTCTCTGACGGAAGGCGACGACGTGCTGACCCTGGGCCTCAACCGTGCGGTTGCCTTGCTCGCCGAGGCGCCCAAGCGCGGCGCGGCTGCGGGCCGCCCCCTCGGCGACCATCCCGATGACGGCAAGCCGGTGACCCAGGGCAAAGGGCGCTTCGGGCCCTACGTCAAACACCTGCGGCTCTATGCCTCGATCCCCTCGGACATCGATCCAGAGAGCATCACCCTGGAACAGGCGCTGCCGCTGCTCGCCGCCCAGGCGGAGAAGAAAGCTCAGAAAGCCGCCAAGAAGCCGGCCGCCAAGAAAAAGGCGGCCAGCAAGAAGAAGGCCGCCACCAAGAAGGCGGGCAAGAAAAAGGCCGCTTCCACAAAGAAAGCGGCGAAGAAAGCGCCCGCCCGGAAAAAGGCCGTCACCACGACGGCCGCCGACTAGCGGTGCCGCGCAAGAAGGACCCGGCCGGCAAGGCCCGTTCCTCCCCCTTCCCGACCAAGGAACAGGTTCTCACCTTCATCAAGGAAAGCAGCGAGCCTGTCGGCAAGCGCGAGATCGCCCGCGCCTTTCGCATCAAAGGCAGCGACCGCATTCAGCTCAAGGCCTTGCTGAAGGACCTGCAGGCGGAAGGCAAGCTGGACCGCCAGCCGGCACGTCGTTTGACCGACCCTGGCCGCCTGCCCGGCGTCATGGTGATCGAGGTGGCGGGTCTGGACGAGGACGGAGAGATGCTGGCCCGGCCCGCCGTGTGGGACTCAGACCAGCCGGGCCCAACCATCTATCTCGCCCCGGAGCGCGGCAGCCGCTCGGCGCTGGCCGTCGGCGAACGGGTCCTGGCCCGCCTCAAGAAATCGGGCGAGGCGACCTACGAAGCCCAGGTCATCCGCAAGCTGGACCGTCCTCAGCGGCGCGTACTGGGACTCTACGAAATCGGTGAGGAAGGTGGACGCCTTCGCCCGACCGACCGGCGCGCCAAGAGAGACTTCCTCCTCTCCAAGGAAAACGCGGGCGGTGCGACGGCGGGCGAACTGGTGCTGGCGGAGGTGTTGCCCGAGCGCCGCGGAGGCCCGCGGCTCGGGCTGCGCTCGGTCAGGGTCCTGGAACGCCTCGGCCGCGGCGACGATCCCAAGGCGCTCAGCCTCATCACCCTGCACGAGCACGGATTGATCAACGAGTTCCCGCCGGAGGCTGTGGCCGAAGCCGAGGCCGCCGGTCCCGCCCGGCTCGGCCGGCGCGAAGATCTGCGCCAGGTACCCCTGGTCACCATCGACGGGGCCGACGCACGAGACTTCGACGATGCGGTCTTCGCAGAGCCTGATGAGGACGTCAAGAACCCGGGCGGCTGGCACCTGCTGGTGGCCATCGCCGATGTCGCCCACTACGTCCGTCCCGGTTCGGCCTTGGACAAAAGCGCCTACACCCGCGGAAACTCGGTCTACTTCCCTGACCGGGTGCTGCCGATGCTGCCGGCGGCCCTGTCCAACGGCTGGTGCTCGCTCAATCCGAAGGAAGAGCGGCCCTGCATGGCGGTCCACCTCTGGATCGACGGGAGCGGCCGGCTGTTGCGCCAGCGCTTCGTTCGCGGACTGATGCGCTCAGCCGCACGCTTGACCTACGAGGAGGTGCAGAACGCCCACGACGGCCGCCCCTCGAAAGGCACCAGTGACGACAATGCAGAGGTCATGGCGGCGGTGCTGCCCGCCCTCTACGGCGCTTATCGGGCCCTTCTCACGGCGCGCGAAGAGCGCGGCACCCTCGAACTGGACCTGCCGGAGCGCAGGGTGCGCCTGGCGCAGGACGGCCGGGTGCTCGCCATCGAAGCGCGCGAACGCCTGGACAGCCATCGTCTCATCGAAGAGTTCATGATCGCCGCCAATGTGGCCGCGGCAAGGGAACTGGAGCGCCTGGCCCGCCCCTGCATGTATCGGGTGCACGACAAGCCGGACCCCGTGCGGTTGAAGGCCCTGGCCGATGTCCTCAGGGACATGGGGTTTCGCCTCAACGCCTCCAAGGTTGTGCGGCCGCGCCACCTCACCCAGGTCCTGTCCAAGGTCGCCGGAAAGCCGGAAGCCGCGCTGGTCAGCGATCTGGTCCTGCGTTCTCAGAGCCAGGCTGTCTACAGCCCCGAGAACATCGGCCACTTCGGCCTCGCCCTCTCCCACTATGCACACTTCACCTCGCCCATCCGGCGCTATGCCGACCTGCTGGTCCACCGCGCCCTGATCGGCGGCCTGGGGCTGGGCAAGGACGGCCTGCCCGCGGACGCCGAACAGGGATTCACCGAAGCCGCATCGCATATCAGCGCTACGGAACGAAAGGCAGCCGCGGCCGAGCGCGATGCGGTCGACCGCTTTACCGCCGCCTTCATGCGGGACCGGGTCGGCGCGAGTTTCTCCGGGCGCATCAATGGGGTCACGCGTTTCGGCCTCTTCATCACTCTGGACGAGAACGGCGCCGATGGGCTGATCCCCATCAGCACGCTGCCCGACGACTACTACGACCATGTCGAGGCGCGCCACAGCCTGGAAGGCCAGCGCTGGGGACGGGTCTACCGGCTCGCCGATCCCGTGACCGTTCGCCTGCTGGAGGCCGAGCCGATCACCGGCGGTCTGCTCTTCGCTTTGGTTGAGCCAAGTAACGAAAAAGACGCCGGCAAGCAAAAGAGGGAAAATACACGCAAAAGTAGGCGTTCCGCTGACGATCCAGAGCGCGCCCGGCGCCCGGCCCCAAAAAAGCCACAAAGAACCCGCAAAACCAGGGTTACTGCCCGCAGCAAGGCCAAGCGCAGGTCTTGAGCGGTGCTATCGGACTTCGGCGTTCCGGCGGCGTGGTCAAAAAGAAGCGCCCAGCGCGAACGCCTCTACAGGCAATTATTACTTGGACGTTAACGAATCTTTGACCCTGACTGGTGCTTACTAGCAGACAAATCAGGCTAGGTTTCTCTACGGTTCAACGAATTTGTGCTTTGCGTGAGGTTAATGACTTCGCTTATTGTTCGAACCAAGGGGCGTATGGGGGGATTCCTCAGGGTGGCGATGAGGTTCGGGTCGTACAGTACGGAAGCGGCTAGGATTCTTGATTTCCGCGGTCTTTTGCGGCGGGCTGGCCCTCTGTGCTTGGCCTTCCTCATGGTCGCCTGCGCCTCGCAGGACAGTACGCCACCGCTCGGCTACGACGAGGCCCGCGCCGAACGCCTCTTCAGCCGCGGCTACCAGGACGTTTCTGACATCTTCATCGAAGACGTGGCGATCTCCCAGTTGGCCATCGCCGGCATGGGCAGCCTTGCCAGTATCGATCCGGCCATCGGCGTGGAACAGGATGGCGATCGCCTCAAGGTGAGCGTCGACGGTACCTCCATGGCCAGCTATCCGATGCCGGCGCCGAACGATGCCAAAGCTTGGGGCGCCCTTACGGCCGCAGCCATCAGTGCCAGCCGCTATCACTCGAGCGATCTGGACACCGCGGAACCGGAGGTTCTGTACGAGGCGGTGTTCGACGGCGTGCTGAGCCAACTGGACAGCTTCTCCCGCTATGCCGGGCGTGAAGCCGCCCGCGAGAACCGTGCCAGCCGCGACGGTTTCGGCGGCATCGGGGTCCGCATCCGTCTGATCGAGGAAGGTGTCCTGATCGTCTCGGTAATGGAGAACACACCGGCGGAGTCGGCAGGTCTGATCGATGACGACCTGATCATTGCAATCAACGGCACCCCCGTGGAGGGCCTTTCCCAGCGCGAGGTCGTTCGCCAGCTTCGCGGCCCGGTCCGCTCCAAGGTGCGGCTCACCATCGACCGGGATGCAAACGAGAGCCCGCTCGCCATCGCCGTGGTCCGTCAGCACATCGTCCCCCAGACCGTCAGCTATCGGCGCGAGGGAGATCTTGCCTATATTCGGATCTCGGGCTTCAACCAGCGCACCACCGACAGCCTGAAGCAGAAGATCAAGCAGGCCCAGGATGACATCGGCGAGCAGTTGGAGGGCTTCGTGCTGGACCTGCGCGGCAATCCGGGCGGTCTTCTCGACCAGGCAGTCGAGGTCTCGAACCTCTTTGTGACAGGCGGCCGGATCGTCTCGACCCACGGCCGGCATCCGGACAGCCATCAGTATTTCAGCGCCAGCCGCAGCGATCTCGCGGCCAGCGCGCCCATCGTCGTTCTGGTGGATGGCGGCTCCGCCTCGGCCTCGGAGATTGTCGCCGCGGCCTTGCAGGACTCCGGCCGGGCGGTGGTCGTCGGCAGCAGCTCATTCGGCAAGGGCACCGTACAGACCGTCCTGCGGCTGCCCAACCAGGGCGAGCTCACCCTCACCTGGGCGCGGTTCCATGCCCCTTCCGGCTATGCCCTGCACCGCCGCGGGGTCCTGCCCGACATCTGCACCACCGGCGAGATCGAGCAGGCCGACCAGGTCTTGGCACTGATCAGGGCCGGTGCCATGCCCCTCTCGCGTGATCTGCGCCGGCGCGACATCGACACCAACGACGATCAGGCGGTCGAGACCTTGAGGGCGAACTGTCCGATGCGCGATGAGGAGTCGGAGATCGACCTGGAGGTTGCCACCAGTCTGCTCGAGGATCCCAGCCTCTATGCCTTGGCCCTGCAGGGCCCGCCGGACACTGCGGAGGCGGCGCCCGAGGCGGTCCCGGCATCCGGCGGATAGGCTATAGGATTTCTGTCATAATCACCAGGCAGAGCTGACCGCTCCCGGGCCGGGCTTGACAGCCGCCGAAAGCTCAGTATTTTCCCGGCACCCTCGACGAGTTCAGGTAAAGGACAGGCGACATGGCCAAGCCAGCGACGCAACTGATCAAGATGGTGAGCACGGCGGACACCGGCTACTTCTACGTGGCCAAGAAGAACCCCCGCACCATGACCGAGAAGCTTGAGTTCCGGAAGTACGATCCCGTCGCGCGCAAGCACGTGATCTTCAAGGAATCCAAGATGAAGTGACCTTGGATCCTTTCCAAGTCGCTGTGAACGGCCGCCCCTCAGAGGCGGTCGTTTTGCTTTGGAGCCTGGATTTTGTGGTGGGGCCCGGGATCCGGTAGCCGACCGCCCGGGTGGCGTCCGGTCTTAAACGATCCCTCCGCCCGCCGCCGAGGCGGAGCGTTGGGAGAGCCGCTCCAGCTCCGCCGAGCGCACGCCGTTGCGCCCTGCCGCCTTGGCGCCGTAAAGCGCCTCGTCGGCGCGGGAGATAAGGGTCTCGGGAGTCTCGGTGGGTTCTCGGGTCGTCGCCACGCCGATGGAAATCGTCACCCCCAGCGGTTGATCGCGGCCGGAAATCTCGAAGGCCTCCCCGGCCACCAGACTGCGAATGCGCTCGGCCACGTTCACCGCGACATCGACGTCCGCATCCGGCATGACGATCACGAATTCCTCACCGCCATAGCGGCAGACCAGGTCCAGGTCCCGGACGCCCTTGGAGACCCTCAGCGCCAGCTCCCGCAAGACTTCGTCGCCGGAGGTGTGGCCGTAGGTGTCGTTCACGCTCTTGAAGTGGTCCAGATCGAACATCAGGACCGAAACCGGCTTCAGGGTCTCGGCGATCTCCATGATCTTGCGATCGAGATGGGCGTTCATGTAGCGGCGGTTGTAGACCCCGGTCAGGGCATCGGTATAGGCCATCGAAACCGAGCTGCGCAGGATGTCGCGCAGTTTATCGTGATAGCGCCGGCGGCGGATCTGGGTGCGGGTGCGCGCCTTCAACTCGTTGCGGTCGATGGGCTTGATCAGGTAGTCCGTCACCCCGATCTCCAGGCCCTTGGGCAGCCGCGGCAGGTCTTCCTCGTCCAGCAGCAAGAGGATTGGAACGTGGCGTGTGTCGTCCTGGGAGCGAACCAGGGAGCAGAGCCGCAAGCCATCCTCTTGAGCCAGGTGGAGGCTGACGATGAGCAGGTCGTAGCTGGCGTCCTGGACCGCCTCCATGGCCTCTGCGACCGTCTTCACATGGTCGGTACGGTGGCCGTCTTCCGCCAGATAGTCGGAGACCTTGCCCGCCAGGGTGTCGCTGGCATCGGCGAGAAGCACGTGGGCGTCGGAGATCTTGCCCTCGATCTCGATGTCGCTCTCGGCCAGGACCTCGCCCTTGCCGCTGGCAGCCTGGCGTACCCTCAGCTCGTCCATCATCAGCTTGAGCCGCGCCAGGGAACGGACCCGCGCGAAGAGGGCGATGTCGTTGACCGGCTTGGTCAGGAAATCGTCGGCGCCGGCCTCCAGGCCGCGCACCCGGTCGGCGACATCGCTCAGCGCCGTCACCATGACCAGGGGAATATGGCTGGTTGCCGGATCGGCCTTCAACTGCTCGCAGAGCTCAAAGCCATCCATCCCCGGCATCATGACGTCGCTGAGAATCAGGTCCGGGGCTTCGCTGCGGGCGATTTCCAGCGCAGAGGGGCCGTCCGAAGCCGTCAGGACGTCAAAATACTCCGCCGAAAGCTTGACTTCGAGCAGCTTGACGTTTGCCGGGATATCGTCGACGACCAGAATTCGCGCGGTCATAAGGGACGCCGCCTCACCGCGACTAGTTCAGGAAGCGCTCGACCGTTTCCAGGAAGTTGGTCACTGAGATCGGCTTGGCGATGTAGGCTTCACAGCCCCCCTCGCGGATCTTCTCCTCGTCGCCCTTCATTGCAAAGGCGGTTACGGCAACGACTGGAATGGCCTTCAGGTTATCGTCTTCCTTGATCCACTTGGTCACCTCCAGGCCCGAGACCTCGGGCAACTGGATATCCATGAGGATCAGGTCAGGGCGGTGCTCGCGCGCCAGGCGCAGAGCTTCCATACCGTCCTTGGTCTGCAGAATGTTGTAGCCATGCGCCTCCAGCAGATCGTGGAAGAGCTTCATGTTCAGTTCGTTGTCTTCCACAATCAGCACGGTCTTCGCCATGCTCTCACTCGAGACCGTATTTGTTCCATTCATCATATTGTTTGCCCTGCCCGATGGCATTCATTGCAAGGAGGCACTGTCCTTCAGATAGACGGCACCGACAAGAGTTCCAATGCAGCGGCGAAGCCCCCATTGCAGCGAGCCTGCAACGTCACCCTGCTGACCTCACTGCATTGATAGAACGATAAAGTTAATTTTTGGTAAGCTTTGGCTAGATTATGTCCATGGGACATTGCGACCAAGAGACAAAAAAGGCAAAGATTTCATGCAGATCGGCGTTGATCTTGGCGGTACGAAGATAGAGGCCGTCGCCTTGGGCGGCGACGGCGGCGCAGTGTTTCGGCGCCGGGTGCCGACGCCCCGCCACGACTATGACGCCACCCTCGGCGCCATCTCCGGCTTGGTGCAGGAGATCGAATCCGAACTCGGCGAGCGCGGCAGTGTCGGGGTCGGAATCCCCGGCGCTTTTTCGGCAGCCAGCGGTTTAATCAAGAATGCCAACTCAACTTGGCTGTTGGGAAAGCCGCTGGACCGCGATCTGGCGTCGCGGCTCGGCCGGCCCGTGCGCATCACCAACGACGCCAACTGCCTGACCGTTTCCGAGGCGACCAACGGCGCGGCGGCCGGCGCGGCGGTGGTCTTCGGAATCATCATTGGCACCGGGGTCGGCGGCGGCATCGCCCTTTCCGGCCGCCCCCATGTCGGCGCAAACGCCATCGCCGGGGAGTGGGGGCACACCTCCCTGGCCTGGCCGCGCCCGGACGAACTGCCGGGCCCGCCCTGCTACTGCGGGAAGACGGGCTGCGTGGAGACCTTCCTGTCGGGGCCCGGCCTGGCACTGGACTACCAAACCGCCACTGGAGCCACGGCAACAGCCGCAGAGATCGCCGCCAGCGCAGAGTCGGGTGACCCGGAGGCCAACAGAGCGCTGGAGCGCTATGAGGACCGCTTTGCCCGCGCCCTCGCACCGGTGATCAACATTCTCGATCCGGACGTGATCGTTCTTGGCGGCGGCGTCTCCAACATTGCCCGCCTCTACGAGAACGTCCCGAGGCTGCTGCCGCAATTCGTCTTCTCCGACCACCTCGCTACGCGGATGCTGAAGGCCCAGCACGGCGACTCCAGCGGCGTCTTCGGCGCAGCCCAGCTATGGCAGCCGGACGAGCTGCCGAACGCTCTGGGCCTGTAGAGGTGCGCTGTGCCGGCGCTCTGTCGCGACTGCTTTGAAGCCTACACAGACGAGACGGCAGACCGTTGCCCCAGCTGTGAGAGCCCGCGGCTGATCCGCCATCCGGAGCTGGACCGCCTGGCAATCGCCCACATCGACTGTGACGCCTTCTACGCGAGCGTCGAGAAGCGTGACCGTCCCGAGTTGCGCGACAAACCGGTGATCGTCGGCGGCGGCCGGCGCGGGGTGGTCTCGACCGCCTGCTATGTCGCGCGCCTCGACGGTGTCCACTCCGCCATGCCCATGTTCAAGGCCCTCAAGGCCTGCCCCAAGGCCGTGGTAATCCGCCCCGACATGGCCAAGTACAGCGCCATCGGCAAGGAGATACGCGAACGCATGCGCGCCCTCACCCCCCTGGTCGAGCCGCTGTCCATCGACGAGGCCTTCCTTGACTTGAGCGGGACCGAGAAGCTTCACCGGGGATGGCCCGCCCGCAGCCTTGCAAAGCTGATGAAAGAGATCGAAGACGACTTCGGCCTCACGGCCTCGGTCGGGCTTTCCTTCAACAAGTTCCTTGCGAAGATTGCCTCCGATCTGGACAAGCCGAGAGGCTTTGCGGTGATCGGCCAGGCCGAAGCTCGCGGTTTCCTCGCCGATCAGCCAGTGAGCATTATCTGGGGCGTGGGCCGGTCGCTGCGCGCGGCGCTCGCCCGTGACGGGATCACCCTTGTCCGCCACCTTCTGCCGTTCGAGGAGACGGACCTGATCGCCCGCTATGGGCGCATCGGCCGCCGGCTCTACCGCTTTGCCCGGGCCGAAGACGACCGGACCGTCATCGCCGAGGGGCAGACCAAGAGCATTTCGTCGGAAACGACCTTCAACGAAGACATCACGCGCCTAGACCAGCTCCGCGAACGCCTCTGGCCGCTCTGTGAGAAGGTTGCACGGCGCCTGAAGAAGGCCTCCCTCGCCGGGCATTCGGTGCATCTGAAGCTCAAGACCGCGGACTTCAAGCTGGTTTCCCGCTCGCGCCGCCTGGGCGACGCCACGCAGATGGCCGAAGAGATCTACCGCGTGGCGGCGCCGCTTCTCGAGCAGGAAGCCGACGGCCGCGCTTTCCGCCTGATCGGAGCCGGTGTTGCGGATCTTGTGGACGACGAGGACGCCGACCTGCCCGACCTCCTGGACCCGGCGCGCAACAAGCGGGTGCAGGTGGAGCTGGTCATCGATGAGGTCCGCGACAAGCTGGGAGAGGACTCCATCATCAAGGGCCGGGCCTTGGGCAGCGGCCCCGGGCGCCATCCTGCGCCGTCAGCCAAGCCCAAGGAGCGCGGTTGACCGCCGCCTCGGCGCTGGAGATTTCGCAGTTCAGCAGCCGGCGCCGGGAAGCTGTTCCACGGCGATGAGATCGGCGTCCAGGGCGAAATCCCCATAGTTCAAGCGCATCTCGTCGACGATCCCATTGGCGAACAGCCGCAGATCCTGCTCCTGATCGGGCTCGACGTTCGACTCGTCGGGGCCGTAGAACGCCAGGTTCATGCGCCAGGAGGGCACCTGCTCCAGAAGCGGAGAGCTGATCTGGGTTCCGGCCCCGGCCGGCAGCCGGCGCGACAGGGCGGCAGAGACCCCGAACAGCCCTTCGTCGCCAGACCCGTCGAAAACAAGCCGCCACTGCGGCGCCAGCGTGTCTTGCGCGCGGGTCAGTACATCGATGGTGTGCTGCGTGGGAAAGATCGTGCCGCTGGGAAGCGGCATGCGCCGTTCCTCCGGCTCGCTGAAGACCGCCTCGCCCGAGCCGTCGTCCTGCAAGCGTGCCTCCCCTCGGACCCTGCCGGTTTCGCCGCTGTCGCCGAAGCGGCGTATGAAGAAGCGATAGCGCTTGCCGTCCTTCGACTCCCAGGAAGACAGAGACCAGCCGAAGTTGTGGGCAAAGCCGTCCTCGTAGACCAGGCTGACACGGAACTTCTGCACCACGGTCCAGCCATCGCAGGCATCGGCCCATTCGAAGTAAAGGCGGCCGTTGGCCAGGACAACCGGGCTGGCGCCGCTGGCGTCTCCCAGGCTCAGCTCGTAGGTTGCCTGATGCGGGACCAGCGTGACACCGCGCCCACCCTCGGCGGCAAGGGCGGCTGCCGTGCAGCAAACGGTGAATGCCAGCGCGGCGATCAATCCGGCAATACGCATGGTTGGCCCCCCGCGACCCTGGGCCGCAGCTACAGTGAGCGATCGTGCTTAGATCTAACTGCTTGCAAATCCGTTAAATATCAAGCCTTTCGGTAGGGGTCCTAGCCGGCCACGGTGCCGACCCCGAAGCCTTACCTCGGCGGCAGGAATTGCCTATCGGCCGGCCAGATCTGCCCAGGGCATTCGGCCCGAAGCCCATAACCGTTTGAAATCAATTAAACTCTGTTTGGCCCGTGGCTTGCACCGACAGCATTGGGAGTAGCGTTCCACATGGGGCAGGTTTGAGCATGACTCCGAATCACGCCGACGACTTTCAACTCGAACAGCTGATCAGCCGCGACAGCTTGCCACAGCTTTGTTCTGCGGCGGACCGCCTGCGGCGCATGGCCCGCGATGTGCCGGAAGGGCTCGATTCCTCGGCCCTGCAACTTCTGGATCAGCTTCTCGCCGCGGCTGCGGAGGCCGAACAGTCGATGGCCCTGCAACGCGCCCGCATTCGCTACCTGGAGTCCCTCTCTGTCACCGACGAGTTGACCGCCCTGCTCAACCGGCGCGGCTTCGAAACCGAGTTGTCTCGTGCCCTCGCCCGTGCCCGCCGGCTGAGCGAAACCGGTCTGTTGCTGCTTTGCGATCTCAACCACTTCAAGGCCGTCAACGATACCCACGGGCACCAGGCCGGCGATGCCTTGCTGCGCGCCGTCGCCTATGCCCTGAAGTGCAGCACCCGGGAGAGCGACTATGTGGCGCGGGTCGGGGGCGACGAGTTCGCGGTCATCATGACCCACGCCTCGGCCGAGGAGAGTGCCTTTCTCGCCGGCAAGCTCTCCACGCTGATCAACGAACTCGAGGTCCCCTGGCAGGACCATCTGCTTCCGGTCTCCGCCAGTTTCGGCATGGCGGTCTACGATCTGAACAGCCAGCCGGAAACCCTTCTCTTCCTCGCAGACCAGGATCTCTACCGCAACAAACGGCCACGCCTGTTGCGGACCTGACCCCGGCGCGCGCTTCCTCCGCAACCGCGTTCCCGCCGGGCGGTGCCTAAGGTAAGCTGCTGTCATGCGTCTGCCCCGCGCCATCCGCCTGGACCAGTCCGACCTGCAGATCTTTGCCCGTGCCTGCCAGCCGGGCGAATGGGCAATTCCTGGCACCTTCTCCTTTTCCGAGGTCGACCTGGAGCGCTGCGATCACCGCCAACGGCTGGCCTTCACCTCCGCCTGGCTGGGCACCGAGAGCTTCGGGTTCACCACCCTGGTGGAGGTGGCGGAAATCGAGGAGGCGGCGTTCTATCAGGCGGTCGAGCGCCTGGCCCGGCATTTCGTGTCGGATTTTGGCGCGCCTGGCCTGGCGGAAGCGCTTCCCGCGGCGCGCGCCGAGCTCGACGATGCGCTCAGCCTCTGCGATCACAAGCTGGGCACCCTGCTGGCCATCGAGCGGGAGATGACGCCGGAGGGCATCGCGGAGCGCGTGCGCGTCATCCAGCCGGAACGGGCGACGGACCACGCCCGCATCTGGACCGTCGCAGAGGATTAGGACCTGTCAGGGACGCGGCTGCTGCTGGGTGATGCAGTGAATGCCGCCGCCGCCCACCAGGATGTCGCTGGCCGGAACCTGCACGACCCGGCGCTCCGGAAAGGCCGCGGCGACGATCTCGTAAGCCGCAGCGTCCTGGCTGTCGCCGAAGGACGGCATCACCACTCCGCCGTTGGCGATGTAGAAGTTCACGTAGGAAAGGGCGAGGCGCTGCCCATCGAGATAGCGGGCCTCGCGGGGCAGCGGCAGTTCGATCACCTCCAGCGCCCGGCCCTTGGCGTCTTTCGCCTTGCGCAGACGATCGAGGTTGTCCTGGAGGACCGGATGGTTCGCGTCCTCAGGGTCGTCGCAAACCACGGTCATGACCACACCCGGCCGCACGAAGCAGGCGAGGTTGTCGATGTGGCCGTCGGTGTCGTCGTCCTGCAGGCCCCGGCCCAGCCAGACGAACTGGCTGACCCCGAGATAGCGGCCGAGCAGCGTTTCGATCTCCTCGCGGCTCAGGCTGGGGTTGCGGTTGGCGGCCAGAAGGCACTCCTCGCTGGTCAGCAGGGTCCCTTCCCCGTCCACATGGATCGAGCCCCCCTCCAGCACCAGAGGCGCGGCGAACCGCGGCACGCCGAGCTGGCCCAGCAGCCGCTCGGCCAGGGCCGCGTCCTGATCGAAGGGATGGAAGCGTTCTCCCCAGGCATTGAAGCGCCAGTCGACCGCAGCCAGGGCACCCTTCCCGTCAGCGACGAAGGTGGGACCTATGTCGCGCATCCAGGAGTCGTCCAGCGCCATGGCGCGGCATTCCACCGCTTCGCCGCAAAGCGTCTTGGCCTCGGCCAGTTCATCGGGGTTGGCCAGCATGACGACCGGCTCGAACCCGGCAATCGCCCGGGCCACCGCCGCATAGGCCTGGCGCGCCGGCTCCAGCCCCTCGCCCCAAAGCGCCTTGCGGCAGGGCCAGGCCATCCAGCAGCGGGCATGGGGGCTCCACTCGGCGGGCATGGCGAAGCCCTGATCCACGGGCGTCTGGTCGAGCATGAGGTCCCTCCCGGCGTGCCGGCGGTTATTCGGGCGGCAGGTCCAGCTTGATGCAGAGCTCCGCCAATCGCCGCGGGTCGACGGCGGCCGGGGCCTGCATCATCAGATCCTCGGCCCGCTGGTTCATGGGGAAGGCCACCACCTCCCGGATGTTCGGCTCATCGGCCAGAAGCATCACGATGCGGTCGATGCCCGGCGCCGAGCCGCCATGCGGAGGGGCCCCGAACTTCAGGGCGGAGATCATGCCGGAAAACTCGGCATCGACCTGCTCCTGGCGATAGCCGGCGATGGCAAAGGCCTTGTACATGATCTCCGGCAGGTGGTTCCGGATGGCGCCTGAGGAAAGCTCGACGCCGTTGCAGACGATGTCGTACTGATAGGCCAGGATCTCCAGGGGGTCGCTCGTCTCCAGCGCCTCCAGCCCTCCTTGCGGCATGGAGAAGGGGTTGTGGCTGAACTCGATCTTGCCGCTCTCCTCGTCCAGCTCGAACATCGGGTAGTCGACGATCCAGCAGAAGCGGTAGGCGCCCTTCTCCAGCAGGTCCAACTCGTCACCCAGGCGGTTGCGCACCTGCCCCGCCAGCTTGGCTGCCGCACCGGCCTTGTCGCAGGAGAAGAACACCGCGTCCCCGTCGGCGAGACCCGCCGCCGCCTTGATCGCCGCGGTCCGTTCGCCGTCCAGGTTCTTGGCGATGGGACCCTTGGCCGTCCCGTCGGCGGCGAAGATGATGTAGCCCAGACCGGCGGCACCCTCACTTCGCGCCCAGTCGTTCAGCTTGTCGAAGAAGCTGCGCGGCCTGTCGGCGGCACCCGGCGCGGGAATCGCCCGCACCACCGAACCGCCCTCGACGGCCTTGGCGAAGATCCCGAAACCGGAGCCGCGAAAGGCCTCGGTCACGTCGGCAATCTCAATCGGATTGCGCAGGTCCGGCTTGTCCGATCCGTACTTCAGCATCGCCTCGCGATAGGGGATGCGCGGGAACGGCGCCGCCGTCACCTTGCTGTCGCCGCTGAACTCCTCGAAGACACCGCCGAGCACCGGCTCCAGGGCGCCGAAAACGTCCTCCTGAGTCACGAAGCTCATTTCCAGATCGAGCTGATAGAACTCTCCGGGGGAGCGGTCGGCACGGCTGTCCTCGTCGCGAAAGCAGGGCGCGATCTGGAAGTAGCGGTCGAAGCCGGCAATCATAAGAAGCTGCTTGAACATCTGGGGCGCCTGCGGCAGGGCATAGAACTTGCCCGGATGCAGGCGGCTCGGCACCAGATAGTCGCGCGCGCCCTCGGGGCTGCTCGCGGTCAGGATCGGGGTCTGGAACTCCTGGAAGCCCTGCTCCACCATGCGCCGGCGGATCGAGTTGATCACCGCAGCGCGCAGACGAATACGCGCCTGCATCTTCTCACGGCGCAGATCGAGGTAGCGGTAGCGCAGCCGGGTTTCCTCCCCGGCGTCTTCATCGGAGTTGACCTGCAGCGGCAGAACCTGGGCGCGGGACTGGAGGGCCAGTTCCTCCACCTGGACCTCGACCTCGCCGGTCGGAACCGAGGCGTTAACCGTATCGGGCGTGCGCTTCACCACCGGGCCCGTCACCGTGATGACACTCTCGACCCGGGTTTCCTCAAGCTGTTGGAACAGAGGGCTGCTCACGTCGATCACGCACTGGGTGATCCCGAAGGTATCGCGGAGATCGACGAAAAGGAGCTGGCCGTGGTCGCGCTTTCGGTGAATCCATCCGGAGAGGCGAACCCGTTCGCCGGCATGGACAGGCCGCAGTTCTCCACAGCTATGGGTGCGATAAGGGTGCATAGAAGCAGGTTCCGGGATCAAATCGGCAGGGCTCTGAGCGAGTGCGCAAATGGCCGGGAATCGGGGATTTTGTCAAGTCCGCTGGTCGCTCCGGACTGCTTCCCGCCGCCCTGGACCGGGCCCGCCCGGGGGCCAGCCGGCCATGGATCGGCCATCATGGTTTCGTGACCGTCTGGCGGCGCCTGGGCGCTTTCGCCCCCTGGCAATAGCGTGTATACCGCTGCCATGACATTGATTGCGGAAACCGCGGAGCTCGAGGCCCTCTGCGGACGACTGGCCAAGGCCGATTTCATCACCGTTGATACCGAATTCTTGCGCGATTCGACCTATTGGCCGAGGCTTTGCCTGGTTCAGGTCGCCGGGCCGGATGATGTCGCCGCCGTCGATGCGCTTTCCCCGAATCTCGACCTCGCCCCCCTCCTGGCCCTCTTCGACGATCAGCGCCTTCTGAAGGTGCTGCATTCGGCCCGCCAGGACATGGAGATCTTCTTCCATCTGACCGGCCGGCTGCCGGCACCGATCTTCGATACCCAGGTCGCGGCCATGGTCTGCGGCTTCGGGGAGTCGGTCGGCTATGACACTCTGGTGCGCAAGATGACCGGCGCCCATGTGGACAAGTCGTCGCGCTTCACGGACTGGTCGCGGCGCCCCCTGGCGGACCGGCAGTTGAACTATGCGCTGGCCGACGTCACCCATCTGCGCAAGATCTACAGGAAGCTGGAGGGCCGGCTCTCCAAGTCCGGGCGGGCGGCCTGGCTGGCCGAAGAGATGGCCATCCTCACTTCGCCCGAAACCTACCGTCTGGACCCGGACAAGGCTTGGCGGCGCCTGAAGACCCGGTCCAACGACCGGCGCTATCTGGCGGTCCTGCGGGCCCTGGCGGCCTGGCGGGAGGAGGAGGCCCAGCAGCGCGACGTGCCCCGGGCCCGGGTGCTGCGCGACGAGCAACTCTTCGACATCGCGGCCCATCGTCCGACCAGCGAGGAGGAACTCGCCCGCTCCCGCGGCGTGAACCGCGACATGGCGCGCGGGCGCATCGGCAGGGCCATCCTGGAAACCGTCGGGCAGGCGCTGGCGCTGCCCGACAAGGAGCTGCCGAAGCCGCCACCCAAGCCCGTCGCCCCCAACGGGGCGGGCCCTTTGATCGACCTGCTGAAGGTCTTGTTGAAGCTGCGCTGCGACGAGCACGACGTCGCCCAGAAGCTGATCGCCAGCACCGCCGACCTCGAGCAGATCGCTGCCGACGACGAGGCCGATGTGATGGCGCTCCAGGGCTGGCGTTTTGAGATCTTTGGCCGCGATGCCCTGGCTCTCAAGAAGGGTTCAGTCGCGCTTTCAGCCGCGGGCAACAGCGTCCGCGTGGTCATGGTCGGTGCCACCCAGGACGCCGATTGAAAATGGCGCGAACGCGCCTCGGAGCTCTTCTAGCCTCAGTTCTGCTGGTCCTCGCCCCGAACGCCGGGGCGGAGGAGGCTTCGCCGCCCGGCGGCGGATTCGACCTGCCCGTCGACTGTGCCATGGGCAGCCTTTGCACCATCCAGAACTACGTCGACTACGACCCCGGCAAGGGTTGGAAGGACCATACCTGCGGGTCGCTGAGCTACGACGGCCACCGCGGAATTGACTTCCGGGTTCCCACGGAGATCGAGATGCGCGCCGGTGTCGACGTCGTCGCCGCCGCCGATGGACAGGTGATCTTTGCCTTCGACGGCCAGCCGGATGTCCTGATGCAAGACAGCGGACCCGGCAAGACCCGGGAGGAGCGCAATGGCAACTGGGTCGCCATCGACCACGGGGACGACTGGATCACCACCTACGCCCATATGCTGAAAGGCTCGATCGCGGTCAAGAAAGGAGACAGGGTCAAGCGTGGCGACACGCTCGGGCTGATCGGACTCTCGGGCAACAGCGACTTTCCCCATCTCCACTTTGCGGTGGCCCATGGCACGCGGCTGCTCGACCCCTTCACGGGATTGGAGCCTTCGGCGGACTGCGGTGCCGCGGGCACCAGCCTCTGGTCGGCCGAGGCGGCCGCCCAGCTCGACTACCAGGCCGGCGGCTTGCTCTCGGCCGGTTTCGCCGCAGCACCGCCGAGCAAGCGGCAGATGCTCGCGGGCATTCGGCCCCTCGCCCAGGTCTCCGCAGAGGAGCGGATTCTGGTGTTCTGGGCCGCGAGTTGGGGGCTGTTGGCGGGAGACAGGCAAAGCATGATGATCCTTGCTCCAGACGGCAGCACGTTCTTCAGAAACGAGCGGGAACTGGAAGGGAACAAGGCTATATGGACCACGCATTTCGGAATTCGGCGCAAGGGGGCCGACTTGGTGCCCGGTGAATATGTCGGTCTCTACCGGGTACGCAGACTGAATGGCGATTGGCCGAAGACGGTACTCTCGGTGCGCAAGACCATCGTCGTACGCTAGGGCGTGACATGTTTTGACGGAACCGGCCTGCCCCTTTCCGGGCACCCAGCACCAACCCTCAAACGACGATGCGGGCCTCTTCGAAGCCGCCGACCAGGGCCAGGGTGCGTAGGCGCCGCTGGACGGCCTCGCCGTCGGGAACCGAGCCGTCGTCGGGAAGGATCAGTTCCAAGGCACTGCCGTCCACGTTCAAGTGGCTTCGGTCCAACACACCGCGTGTCGCGCCGGACACCCGAAAGGCCAGTCTCAGCGCCGAGCCTAGTAGCCGGGCGCGCTCACGCCAATCCTCCGTCAGCAGTGCCGTGGCTACCGCCGCTTCCGGCGCGTCGACCACCCCGCCATAGCGCAGGAACGCCGTATAGGCCAGAAAGCTGCGTCCGGGATGGTCGATACCCACAAGCGGAAAATGCAGGATACGCCGCAGCGCCTGAATGGCGCGGAAGTCCGGGTGCTCACGCCAGCCGAGGTCGGAGAGATGCGAGGCCGCCAGGCGAAGGCGAGCCTCTTCCTTGGTTTCCTGGGGAAACAGCGGCGCACACCAAGTCATCAGACTGCTTCCCAGCCCGCCGAAGCGTCCCTCGCGCTTGGCGATCTCTGCCGCCGCCGAGATCAGAGGATCCTCACCCTGAAGGCGCTTGGAAAGCTGGTTGAAGAGATAGCCTTCGCGCAGGCCGTAAGTGGAAAAGGTAATCGCAGCCGAATTTGTGACCTTCAACAAGCGTGAAAGTACAAGCGCGCCGAGCGGGAGCGTCTCGCGCCGCCGCCTGGAGATGAACTCGATCCCGGAAAGCGAACTCTTGCCCTGCCGGCTGACCAGCCGCGTCAGCTTGATGGCTTCGTCGCTGAGAATGGTATGGCCGTGGATGGCGCGCAGTGGGTGGCGCTTCTGTTCGATGTGCAGGCGCGCCAGGTTCCGCCAGGCACCGCCGACCGGATAGAAGGCGCGGCCGGCGCCGGCGGCCAGCCAATCCACCTTCCCCAGCGTCTGGTCGATCAGCGCCCGCGCCGTCTGACGGTCGTCTCCACAGCTTTCCATCAGCCGCAGGGGCCCCAGCGCCAGCGTCGTCGCGTGGCCGATCTGGCCGTTGTTCACCTCGACCAGTTCCAGGCTGCCACCGCCCAGGTCGCCCATGATGCCGTCGGCGTCGGGGTTGCCGGCGATCACACCGAGCGCCGAGAGCTGCGCCTCCTCGGCACCGCTCAAGACGCGAATGGTATGGCCGGTTTCCTGCTGGACCGCCTCGACGAAATCGAGGCCGTCCTCGGCATCGCGGACGGCCGCCGTGGCGATCAGGTCGACCCGTTCGATACCCATGGCCTTTGCCAGCGCGGTGAAGCGCACGAGGTTCGGAATGGCGAGGGCAACACCCTCGGGATTGAGGTGGCCACTGCGCTCCAGCCCCCGTCCCAGGCCGCAGAGGACCTTCTCATTGAACACGGTGGCTGGCGCACGCTTCAAACCGTCGAAGACGACGAGGCGAATCGAATTCGACCCGATGTCGATGACCGCCAGGCGGCCATCCTTCCTGGCTGATCTTGGAAGCGTCGAGACCCCCGCCCGCGATGCTGCGTCCATTAGGTCGTCATGTTTTCCTGAGCACCAGCCGCGGCGCCTTCTTCGACTTCTTCAAGGCGGAGCCGCGCCCGGAGAGGCTGGGATTGGTCATGAAATAGGTATGCGCGCTGAACGACTTGGCGGTGGAGCGGATCCGCCGATAGGTGCCCTCCGGTTCCAGGATCCAGGAGTGCGCCTCGTCGTTCAGGTTCGCGATCATGATCTGGTCGAGCATCTGTTGGTGGACCGTCGCGTTCTCGATGGGGACCAGGGTCTCGATACGCCGGTCCAGGTTGCGCGGCATCCAATCGGCCGAAGAGATGAAGACCTTGGCCTGCGGCGACGGCAGCGGCCGGCCGGCGCCAAAGCAGACGATCCGGCTGTGCTCCAGGAACCGCCCGACGATGGACTTGACCCGGATGTTCTCCGACAGACCCGGCACACCCGGCCGCAGGCAACAGATGCCGCGCAGGATCAGGTCGATGGAGACACCCGCCTGGGAGGCCTTGTAGAGCGCATCGATGATCTCGGCATCGACCAGGGAGTTCAGCTTGACCCAGATCGCCGCCGGCCGCCCCGCCTTTGCATGGGCGATCTCCGCTTCGATGTGCTTCAGCAGGGTCGAGCGCAGGGTCAGCGGCGCGAAGGCGATCTTGTCCATGGCCTTGGGCTTGGCGTAGCCCGTCATGTAGTTGAACAGGCGGGTGGCATCGCGCGCCAGCAGGGGATCACAGGAAAAGAATGAGATGTCGGTGTAGATCCGCGCGGTGATCGGGTGATAGTTGCCGGTCCCGTAATGCACATAGGTCCGCAGCGACTCGCCCTCCCGGCGCGCCACCAGGGAGATCTTGGCGTGGGTCTTCAATTCGATGAAGCCGTAGATGACCTGCACGCCGGCGCGCTCGAGATTGCGGGCCCAGCGAATGTTGCGTTCTTCGTCGAAGCGTGCTTTCAGCTCCACCAGCGCGGTCACCGACTTGCCGGCCTCCGCCGCCTCGGTCAGCGCCTTGACGATGGGCGAATCTTCCGAGGTGCGGTAGAGCGTCTGCTTGATCGCCACGACGGCCGGATCGTTGGCCGCCTGGCGTACGAACTGCACGACGACGTCGAAGCTCTCGTAGGGGTGATGAACGACGAAGTCCTTTGCGCGGATGGCCGCGAAGCAGTCGCCGCCGAAGTCGCGGATGCGCTCCGGGAACCGCGGATTGTAGGCGGGAAAGAGAAGGTCCTGGCGCTCGTCGTTGATGATCTCCTTGGTGTCCGCCAGTCCCAGCATGCCGTCCAGCGGGAAGACGTTTTCGTTGTCCACCTGCAGTTCGCGGATGACAAAGTCGAGCAGAGCCGTCGGCATGTCGGCATCTACGGTCAGACGAATCACCGAGCCGCGGCGCCGGCGCTTCAGGGCGCTTTCGAAAACCCGCACCAGGTCTTCGGCCTCTTCCTCGACTTCCAGGTCACTGTCCCGCAGCACGCGAAAGCACCCTGCGGAGTTGACCTTGAACCCCGGGAAGAGTTCGTCGAAGTAGAGCTTTAGAAGTTCCTCCAGACGAATGAAGCGCGCCGCGTCGCCGGGAAGCTTGATGAAGCGATCGATCTTCGCCGGCAGCGGTATCAGGCCGTTGATCTGGTTGTTGTCCTCATCGCCCTGCAGTTCCACCACCAGGCAGAGACCGTAGTTCGGGATGAAGGGAAAGGGATGCGCCGGGTCGATGGCGATTGGCGTCAGCACCGGATAGAGCTGTTCGGTGAAATAGTCGTCCAGCCAGCGGCGCTCGGACTGCTTCAGTTCGCGGGCGCCGACGACGGCTACCCCTTCCGCCTTAAGCTCGCCGATCAGGTCGTGCCACTTTTCCTGCTGCCAGCGCAACAGCTTGGCAACCCGCTCGTTGATTGCCGTGAGCTGTTGGCCCGGGGTCAGGCCTTCGGGCGTGCGCGCCTTGACGCCGGCACGAATCTGCCCGAGCAGCCCGGCGACGCGCACCATGAAGAACTCGTCCAGATTGCTGGCGGAGATCGAGAGAAACCGCAGCCGTTCGAAAAGCGGATGATTGGCGTTGTAGGCTTCTTCGAGGACGCGCTCGTTGAACGCAAGCCAGGAGATCTCGCGGTTGATCAGACGCTCCGGCGAGGCAAGGTCGATGGCCGCCAGCTTCGAGCCTTCCGGCAGGTCCGACTCGTGCTCCAGCGGCTCGACGTCCAAGGTTACAGCGTTGCCGTCTTCCACGCGCTACTCCAGATCCTCAGGGCATGATACGCCATTTCCGGCCGCTATAGCACGCCGGATGTCGCCAATTGATGACAGATCGGCGACGCCCACCGCAAGGGCAAGGGCCGGCAGCCTGGAATATCGCAGGCTATTAGGCCTCCATGCCTAAGGTATTGACAGAGATCAATGTTACCGTGCCGGAATTTGGATATTCGGTCCTCGGCGAATGGGTGATCCCTACCCAGCCCCATGAGCCAGGGGACCTTCCCGCATGGGTCTTCGGACCGCGGGAAGGTCCCCATTAGGGCTCAGCGCCAGGGGCCTCGCAGAGGTGCTAGGAAACGATCTCCCAGGCACCGTCCGGCTGGCGGCACGCAATCCCATAGCCCGCCTGGCGCTGGTTGCCGATCACCACCTCCTGTTGGAACTCCCGGCAATAGCGTCCGCCGCTGTCCTGCCCGTCACGGACGGCGATCACCTGGCCGCGGGCCGAGCCGTCGTTCCAGCGGATCGACTCGCCCAGCGGGGCGACCGTCGCCCGCCGCTGGGCGAGCGCATAACTGTGCCGCTGGCTCTCGTTCAGGACATCGACGATCTGCAGGGCCAGGATCGCAAAGATGGCCCAGTCCCTGTCGTCATGGCGGCGCCCATGGGCGTGCTTGCCGTGGTGGCCGTGGTGGCCATACCCAGCGTGGCCGTGCCGCTTCGGGTAGTGGTGATAGACGTGCTTTTCGACGTAGACCTTCTTTTTCGCTTTCCTGTGCTTCTTGTGGCCGTGGTGCCCATGACCGTGGTGCTCGTGGCCATGATGGTAGACGTGCTTCACCACCTTCTTCTTGTGTTTGCGATGCTTGTGCTTGCGATGTTCGTAGTGGGAGTGCGGCCGGGCCCTCCTGTGGTGCCGTCTCTCCTCATACCAGCCGTGGCTGTGATGCCAGCCATGATCGTGGTGCGCATGGCGATGCCAGCGGTCACCCCGGCGGTCGTCATCATCGTCATCCGCCAGGGCGGGACTTGCGGTGAATACCAGGGCCGCACATGCGGCCAGAACAATCTGCTTGAACATATCCGATCCTTCCAGAGCTGCCTCCAAGCCATGGTGTGATCGGTGCTACGGGCGCCGAGGCCGAGCTATCCCTCCCCTTTCCACAAATGTCACAGAAACTTGATCAACCGCCGCGACGGTTGGCGCCTTTGGCATCTTCGACTTACGTCGAATCGGTGCCGGCCCGCACCCCCACCCGGCCACCCAATGTGATTATCCTAGTGGGTGGCCGGGTGGAGGAGCGGGCCGGTTCCGCCAAAATAGGAAAGCGCCTAGAGAGTCCCAGGGAAGGCGCCGCCGTCCAGCAGGATGTTCTGGCCGGTGATAAAGCCGGCATGGACCCCGCAAAGGAACGCACAGGCTTCTCCGAACTCCTCCGGCCTGCCGAAACGTCCCGCCGGGTTGCCCTCGGCGCGTTCGCGGGCGACTTCTTCCGCAGGCTGCCCGGCCTTGTCCGCCACCGCCTTCAGGGTAGCGTGCAGGCGATCGGTGTCGAAGGGGCCCGGCAACAGCCCGTTGATAGTCACATTGTGCCGCACCGTTTTGCGCGCCAGGCCGGCGACAAAGCCGGTCAGGCCGGCGCGGGCACCATTGGAGAGCCCGAGGATGTCGATGGGGGCCTTGACCGCGGCGGAGGTGATGTTGACGATCCGCCCGAAGCCCCGCTCCATCATCGGGTCGACCGTCGCCTTGATCAGCTCGATGGGGGTCAGCATGTTGGCATCCAGCGCACGCACCCAGTCGTCCCGATCCCAGTCGCGGAAGTCTCCCGGCGGCGGCCCGCCGGCGTTGTTCACCAGGATGTCCGGCGAGGGACAGGCTTCCAGGGCGAGAGCCCGTCCTTCCGGTGTCGTAATGTCGGTCGCGACCGCGGTCACGGTGACACCGCTTGCTTTGCGGATTTCTTCGGCGGTCGCCTCCAGCGGTCCGGCGGTCCTTGCGATGATGGTGATATCGACGCCCTCACGCGCCAAGGACATGGCACAGGCCCGTCCAAGGCCCTTGCTGGCAGCACAAACCAGGGCCTTCCGCCCCCTGATCCCCAGATCCATCAGACTTCCCCTCTAATCGTTGACCGTTTCTTCGGCGCCCTGATCCGACAGCACCAGCCGAACCAGAGGCACCGTGATTTCCCGCTTCGCCTCCAGGGCGCGCGCATCGATGGCCGCCACGATCTGCCGCACCGTATCGAAGGAGCGCTCGATCCTGGGCATCAGAAAGCGGACCACCTCCGGCGTGAGCGAGAGCTGGCGGTCGGCGAACAGCTTCACCAGGACCGCCTGCACCAACAGTTCGTCAGGTTCGCTCAAGGCAACAGCCTGCATGCCAGAGAGCCGGGAGCGCAGGTCGGCCAGCGGACAGGCCCAGCGTGCCGGAGGTTTGCGGTCGGAAAGCAGCAGAAAGCCCCCGCGTTCGTGAATCATATTGTAGAGATGCAGCAGCCGCTCCGCCACCTGCGGCTCATGCTCCAGCGCATCAGCCACGTCCTCAACGACGCAGACCTGCCGCTCGCCGAGCAGAGCCGGTGGCTCGCTCTGTCGCAGGCCCGCAGCGTCGATCTCGACAGCCTCGGAGGCACGCCGCCAGACCTGACAGAGATGCGTCTTCCCGCAGCCCGCGGGCCCGAAGATGGCCAGGGCCTGCGACGGCCAATCGGGCCAGCGGTCGATCCAGGCCACGGCCACCTCGTTGCTTGGCGCAACCAGGAAGTCCTCGCGCTCCAGGGCCGGCCGATGGCCCAGATCAAGGGTCAACTGCTGGGAGGCTGTCACGCCGTGTCGTCCGTGCCCGCCCCTCTTGGATCGGACGGACTGTCGGGAAGGCCAGTGTAGTAGGAACTGACGCGGTACTGGGCGATGGCAAAGCGCACGCCCACACCCACGATCGCCGCCACCGGGACTGCCAGAAGGACGCCGACAAAACCGAACAGCGCGCCGCCGGCCAACAGAGCGAACATGACCCAGACGGGGTGCAGGCCGACCTTCTCGCCGACCAGCTTGGGGGTCAGGAAGTTCCCTTCGACGGCCTGTCCGACGAAGAACACCGCGGCGACAATGGCGACGTCGACAAAGCTGTCGAACTGGGCCAATGCCAGGCCCACGGAGAGGAACAGCCCGACCAGCGATCCGACATAGGGAATGAAGGACAGGAAGCCGGCAATCAGCCCGACGATCAATCCGAAATCGAGCCCCGCGACAGTGAGCCCGATGGCATAGAAACCCGCAAGGATGAAGCAGACCATGCCCTGTCCCCGCAGGAAACCGGCCAGGGTGTCATCCACTTCCCGGCCCAGGACCCGGATGGTCTGCAGGTGCTTGCGCGGCAGGGCATCGTCGACCTGGTGGACGATGCGGTCCCAGTCCCTCAGCAGGTAGAACGCCACGACAGGCGTGATCACCAAGAGAGCCAGGAAGTTGAAGAAGGCCACGCCGCCGGAGATGACACCGGCCAAGAGACTGGTGGCCCAGGCAATCATCTTGTCGGCCGAACCCCGCAGCGCCTCCTGCAGGCGCTTGAGGGTCTCGGGTTCCAGGCGGTCCTGCAGCATCGCAATCGCCTCGCCGATCTCGCGCTGGATCGCGCCCAGATAGGCCGGTGCCCGCTCGATCAGCGCGGTGATCTGGCCGACCACCGCCGGCACCAGGATCACCAGGATCATCACGCAGATCAGGACGAAGAGCACCGTGACGATGGTGGTCGCCCAGGTGCGCGACAGCTTCCACCGCTCGAGGCGGTCGCAGACTGGGTCCAGCAAATAGGCCACTGCCATGCCGGCGACGAAGGGCAGCAGAACGCTGCGCAGCAGATAGGTCAGCAGCAGGACGACCACCAGCAGGATCAGCCAGAAGCGAAAACTGCGCGCGATCGGCCCGCTGTTTGCCGGCAGCGGCTCCGTTCGGTCTGCCGCCACGGCGGGCGATTCGCCCTGGCCGGTCTCGTCGCGGGCTTCGCTCATTGCAGCGGCGGTGCCGGCCGGTCCGTGGGAACGGCAGGCCCCCTGCCGGCAAGCGTCAGCTCCCAATTGCTGTCCTCGCGCAGGGACAGAAAGAGATCCCGCTGCGCCAGAGCCCGCGTCAGCCGTTGCTCATCGCCCACGAAGGTGATCTCCATCTCCGCCACCCGGCGCGACAGGCTGGTGACGCCGATGGCCTGGATCGAGGCAACCCCGTCGATGCGCCGGCGCACCTCGATCCAGTCCGATAGCCCGCCGAGGGGAACGAAGACGGCGATGGAGCGCTGGTTGCTGAACTGCAGCAAGTTCTGCTGCTTCCAGGCTTCCTGGATCGACGAGTCGACCGACTGGGCGGCGCGGGCGAAGAAATCGGCTTCAGCCTCCTCAACCGCCTGCACCACTTCGTCGCGCTGCGTCGTGCGAAGCTGCCCCATCTCGTAGCGGTTGCTGACGATGGCCAGACGGGCGCTGCCGGCAAGCGTATCGCCGCTGAGGCTCGCCTCGCTGACCAGGACTTCCCCTGCGCCATAGGCCTCGCCGATTGCCGAGAGGCCTGCGAAGTCGCCGGCCTGAGCGCGGGAGGCATCGATCGAGGCCACATCGCGCAGATCGCCAAGCGGGACCTGCAGTGGCACCAGCCCGTCGTCCGCGAGACGCTGCGACCAGGCAACTCGCCAGGGATTGGGGTCCAGCCAAAGCCGCGGCACATCCCCCTCCCCGGTGAAGACAGGGAGCACCAGGAGCGGCTTGCTACGGGTTTCAGCAAACCCCACGCCGCTGTTGCGCAGCAGGGTGCGCACCTCCCCCGCGTTGAAGCGGAAGGTCATATCCGCGAGGTAGCGCACCGGCGATGTCCGCTCGTTCGCCACTGAGAAGTCGAGCACATAGAACTCCAGGAGCCCCGGCCCCAGCACAGGCACCTGGGCAATCTGGTCGAGGGGGACGAGCCGGGCCAGCAGGCGGTCGAACGCCAGTTGTTGGCCGGCGGAGATGGCCGCCTGACGGGCCGCCGCCGCGGTCTCCGCGGTTTCGTCGACCGGCACCGCCCGAACCGTAAAGATGTCGCTCTGCGCGTGGGCCGGTGCGTTGCCGGCCAGCAACCAAACGCCGCCCAGCAAGCCCAGCATCCCAGCCGTGAAAACGGCGCCGAATCCCCGGCGAAACCGCATTGCAAACCGTCCCGGATTCTCTATCTTCGCCCCACAAAGCGGGCCTTCTTTGCTCTCCACCTAAATACTCCAAGTGCTGGGAGGAAGCCATAACAAGCCGGGACCCCCACCACAACACGCTGAGCTACAAGGACGCCGGCGTCGATATCGATGCCGGCAACGCGCTGGTGGAGGCGATCAAGCCCCTGGCCCGCTCCACGGCCCGGCGGGGGGCCGATGCCGGCCTGGGCGGCTTCGGCGGCCTTTTCGATCTCAAGGCCGCCGGCTTCGAGGACCCCCTGCTGGTGGCCGCCAACGACGGCGTGGGCACCAAGCTCAAGGTCGCCATCGCCGCCGGCCGGCACGACACCGTGGGAATCGACCTGGTGGCCATGTGCGTGAACGATCTGGTGGTCCAGGGCGCCGAGCCCCTGTTCTTCCTCGACTACTACGCGACGGGCCGCCTGGAGGTCGAGGCCGGCCGGGCCATCGTGGCCGGGATCGCCGAGGGCTGCCGTCAGGCCGGCTGCGCCCTGATCGGGGGCGAAACCGCGGAGATGCCGGGCCTCTATGCCGAAGGCGACTACGATCTGGCCGGCTTCGCCGTCGGGGCCGTCGAGCGGGACGCCGTGCTCACCGGCGCCGAGGTGGCGGCCGGCGATCTTGTCCTGGGGCTGGCCTCTTCAGGGCTGCATTCCAACGGCTTCTCGCTGGTGCGGCGGGTGGTCGAATCCCTGGGCCTCGCCTATGGGCAGCCTGCGCCCTTCGCCCCGGACCAGAGCCTGGGGGAGGCCCTGCTGGTTCCGACCCGGATCTACGTTGCACCCTGCCTGCGGGCCCTGGCCTCGGGCGGCGTCAAGGCCCTCGCCCACATCACCGGCGGCGGGTTCACGGAGAACCTGCCCCGCGTTATCCCCCCGGGCCTCGGCGTCCGGCTGTCCGGGGGCAGTTGGCCGGTCCCGCCGGTGTTCCGCTGGCTCTCCCATGCCGCGGGGATCGCCCCCGAGGAAATGGCCAGGACCTTCAACTGCGGCATCGGCATGGTCCTCGTGGTCGACCCCGGGCGCCACGATCCCGTCATCCAGGCGCTGCGGGACACCGGCGAGGCGGTCTTCGAGATCGGCCGGATCGAGCCGGTGCAGGGGGCGCAGGCGCCTGTCAGCGTCGAGGGCCTGGATCTGTCATGGCCGTCGTGAGGTCCCGGAACTGAACGATGCGGGTCGCGGTGCTGATCTCGGGGCGTGGCAGCAACCTGCGGTCCCTGCTGGAAGCGGCGGCCGAGCCGGCCTTTCCCGCTGAGATCGTCACGGTCATTGCCAACCGACCCGGCGCCGGCGGCCTCGACCACGCCGCCACCTTTAGCGTCCCGCACCAGACGATTGATCACAAGGCCTACGCCGATCGCGCCGCCTTCGAAGCGGCGCTGACGGCGGCCCTGGAGGCGGCAGCCGTCGAGCTGATCTGCCTGGCCGGCTTCATGCGCGTGCTCTCCGCGGGCTTCGTGCGCCGTTGGCAGGGCCGGATCGTCAACATCCATCCCTCGCTCCTGCCGCTCTTCCCCGGCCTGGACACCCACGCCCGCGCCCTGGCGGCAGGGGTCAAGCTGCATGGCTGCAGCGTCCACTTTGTCAGCGAAGGCGTGGACGAGGGTGCGATCATCGGCCAGGCGGCCGTCCCGGTGTTCGCCGACGACGATCCGGACCGGCTTGCGGCCCGGGTGCTGCAGGCCGAACACCGCCTCTATCCCCACTGCCTGCGCCTGCTGGCCGAAAGCCGCGTCCGGCTGGCCGGGGGTCGCGCCGTTGTCGAGGCAGGCGGGGCTGACGGTCCGGCGCTGTTCAACCCCGACCCCGGGGCCTGAGCCCCCCGGTCCGCAAGACTTGCCCCCACAATAGGTCTCGGGCTAGAACCATAGCGGCAAACAAGCCGAGGATTCCCGGGCCACTCGGCACCGCAAAACAGACCCGGAACCGAACAACCGAGAACAGGGTTATTCCATGTCCGACGACCAAATGCTCCGCGAGCACCAATCGAACTGGAAGGGCTTCGTGCGCCTCGTCACCTGGTCCACGGCCTTCGTGGTCCTGGTGCTTCTCGGCATGGCGATCTTTCTGCTCTAGGCATCGCAGCTTTCGCCTGGCTCACGCCAGCGCCCATGCGAAAGGGGCCGGTCCTCAAGGACCGGCCCCTTTTTTTTGCTGTCTGCTGCCTTCCGGCGGTCCAGACAGTGGTCAGCCCACCAGTTCCTGATCGGTGAAGAAGAACTTGATCTCCTGAACCGCCGTGTCCGGCCCGTCGGAGCCGTGTACCGAGTTGGCCTCGATGGACTCGGCAAAATCGGCGCGGATGGTCCCGGGGGCCGCATCGGCGGGATTGGTGGCACCCATCACCTCGCGGTTCTTGGCGATGGCATCTTCGCCCTCCAGGACCTGGACCACCACCGGCCCGGAGGTCATGAAGCTGCAGAGATCGTTGAAGAAGGGGCGCTCGCGGTGAACGGCATAGAAGCCCTCGGCCTGCTCGCGGGTCATATGGATGCGCTTGCTGGCGATGACGCGCAGGCCGGCTTCTTCCAGGCGGTCGACAATCTTGCCGGTGATGTTGCGCTTGGTCGCGTCCGGCTTGATGATCGAAAAGGTTCGTTCTTTGGCCATGGACCCCGGCCCTCCTTCCATTGAAACTGTCGTCTTGAAACACCCGGATCGCCGCCGCGGCCCGGGTCTCTTCCTCTCCGCGCCGGGCTTATAGACGCTTTGCCACCCAGGGGCAACGGCTCTGACCGGGCGCTCCCGGCATGGTGAATCCACGAGGGGCCGGGCCTTTCGGCAGGCCCGATCCCGTGCTATCACCCGGCCCCGGCGTGGCCGAGCCGCCCGCCGGACCAGCCGCAAAGGTCACCGGGCACCGCAGCGATGTTGCACATCAACGATTTGGCCTACCGGGTCCAGGGCGACCCGCTGTTCGAGGGGGCCACGGTCGCCGTCAACAAGGGCGAACGGGTGGGTCTCGTCGGCCGCAACGGCTCCGGCAAGACCACGCTGCTGAAGCTCATTTCCGGCGAGTTGCATCCCGACCAGGGCGGCATCTCGATCCCGCGCAACCTGCGCGTCGGCAAGGTTGCGCAGGACGCGCCCTCCGGCCCCACCAGCCTGATCGATACCGTCCTGGCCGCCGACCGCGAGCGCACTGCCCTGCTGGCCGAGGCCGAGGTCGCCAGCGATGCGGCCCGGATCGCCGAGCTGCACGAGCGCCTGGCCACCATCGGCGCCGACAGCGCCCCCGCCCGGGCCGCCCGCATCCTCGCCGGCCTGGGCTTCGACGAGGCCGCCCAGCAGCGGCCCTGCGGCGAATTCTCCGGTGGCTGGCGCATGCGGGTCGCCCTGGCCGCCCTGCTGTTTTCGGCGCCGGACCTGCTGCTGCTGGACGAGCCGACCAATCACCTCGACCTGGAAGCCTCGCTTTGGCTGGAGGGCTTCCTGAAGGGCTATCCCGGCACGCTGCTGCTGGTCTCCCACGACCGCGACCTGCTGAACCGGGCCGTTAACCGGATCATCCACCTGGAGCAGCGCCGCCTGACCGCCTACAGCGGGAACTACGACCGCTTCGAGCGACTGCGCCGCGAGCACCTGGAACACCAGACCGCTCTCCAGGCCAAGCAGCAGGCGCAGCGCCGCCACATCCAGGCCTTCGTCGACCGCTTCCGCTACAAGGCCAGCAAGGCGCGGCAGGCGCAGTCGCGCCTCAAGGCCCTGGCGCGGATGGAGCCGATCGCCTCGGTCATGGAAGAGCGCACCGTCACCTTCGGCTTTCCCGAGCCGGGTCGGCTGTCACCGCCGATCCTGACCCTGGAAGGGGCGGCGGTGGGCTACGAGGCGGAGAAGCCGGTGCTCTCGCGCCTCGACCTGCGCCTGGACATGGACGACCGGATCGCCCTGCTGGGCGCCAACGGCAACGGCAAGTCGACCCTCTCCCGGCTCCTCGCCGGCCGGCTGAAGCCCATGCAAGGCCGCATGACCCGCTCCAGCAAGCTGAAGATCGGCTATTTCGCCCAGGATCAGGCCGAAGAACTGGACCTTGAGGCAACGCCGCTGCAGCACATGGCGCGCCTATCGCCGCTGGAGACAGAAACCAAGCTGCGCGCCCAGCTCGGCCGCTTCGGCTTCGGCGTCGACAGGGCGGAGGTGGCGGTCGGCAAGCTCTCCGGCGGCGAGAAGGCGCGCCTGCTGTTCGCCCTGATGAGCCGCGACGCCCCCCATGTGCTGATCCTCGACGAGCCGACCAACCACCTGGACGTGGATTCCCGCCAGGCGCTGATCCAGGCACTCGGCGCCTTCGAGGGCGCGGTCATCCTGGTGAGCCACGACCCGCACCTCATCGAGCTGACGGCGGACCGCCTGTGGCTGGTCGCCGATGGTACGGTGACCAGCTACGACGGCGACATGGACGACTACCGCAAGCTGCTGATGGAACAGCGTCGGCAGGAACGCGCGCGCCAGCGGGGCGAAAAGCCAAAACGCGACCAGGCGGTCTCCAAAAAAGACCGCCGCCGCGCTGCCGCCGAAGCCAGGGCCGCCGTCGCCGACCTGCGCAAGGCCTGCAAAGGGGCCGAAGCGGAGATTGCGCGCCTGGAAAACGAAAAGACCAGGCTGGAAGCCAAGCTGGCCGACCCGGAGGCCTACGACGGGCCGACCGCCGCTCTGCAGGAACTGCAAGTCGCCTTCGGCCAGGTCAAGCAGCGCCTCGCCGCGGCGGAAGAGCGCTGGCTGGAACTCCAGTCAGCCCTCGAGGAAGCTTAGATCGGGGGTTACGCCTTCTGGCTCCAGCGGCCGGCTTCGTCCTGCTGCCAGTAGGTGACCGCGTGACCGGCTGATTTGAGCGTCGTCCATTGCCCGCGCGCCGCCGCCACGGCGTCTTCGTCCGAACCGTCGAAGAGGATCGCACAGAGGCTGAAGCGTTCCAGATCCTCGGCCTCGCTGCCGTCGGTCAGAAACAGAACCTCGGCGCCGTTGGGCACGGCCTCTTCGGTGGTCAGCCAGACCGGCTGCCGGTCGGCGTTGCCGTCCTTGAGGCTGCCGTGGGGCAGGAAGGATCGGTCGTGGTAGGTCCAGAGGCTTGCCGCCAGGGCTTCGACCCGCTCTTCCGAGGCCGCGCGCACGACGGCACGCTGGCCCCGCTCCAGCGTCTTCTCCAACATCTGCGGCAAAGCCCGGTCCAGGGCCGTCCGTGTCAGATGATAGAAGCGAACTTCGGCCATGGGCGAAGCCCCTTCCCCACTATTCCCCTGGACCGACGTTCCTACTTCTCGTGGTGCTTGGCGACAAAGCTGTCCAGCAACTGCACCCCGAAGCCGGTCCCGCCCTTCGGCACCGTCGCCTTTTCCTTGGCGGACCAGGCAACCCCGGCGATATCGAGGTGGGCCCAGGGAGTCCCGTTCTTGATGAAGCGCTGCAGGAATTGGGCTGCGGTGATGGATCCACCGGCCCGCCCGCCGCTGATGTTCTTCATGTCCGCCGCGTCACAGTCGATCAGCTTATCGTAGTCGCTGCTGAGCGGCATCCGCCAGACCAGTTCGCCGACCTCCTTGCCGGCGGCGGTGAGCTGGTCCGACAGCTTGTCGTCGTTGCTGAACAGCCCGGCGTTCTCATGCCCCAAGGAGATGATGATGGCGCCGGTCAGGGTCGCCAGATCGACGATCAGCTTGGGTTTGAAGCGCTCCTGCACGTACCACAGCGCATCGGCAAGCACGAGGCGCCCCTCGGCATCGGTGTTCAGCACCTCGATGGTCTGGCCGGACATGGAGGTGACGATGTCGCCGGGCCGCTGCGCGGTGCTGGAGGGCATGTTCTCCACCAGGCCGCAGATGCCCACGACGTTCACCTTCGCCTTGCGGCCGGCCAGGGCCTTCATCAGGCCGATCACGGTGCCGGCGCCGCCCATATCCCACTTCATGTCTTCCATGCCGGCAGCGGGCTTGAGGGAGATGCCGCCGGTATCGAAGGTCACCCCCTTGCCGACAAAGGCCAGGGGCTGCTTGTCCTTGGCGTTGGGGGCGCCCTGCCAGACCATGACCAGAAGCTGCGGCTCGTGGGCCGAACCCTGCCCCACGCCGAGCAGGGAGCCCATGCCGAGCTTCGCCATCTCCTTCTCGCCCAGCGCCTGGACCTTGATGCCCAGCTTGCCGAGCTTGCGGGCCTCTGCGACGAACGACTTGGGGAAAATCACATTGGCCGGCTCGCTCACCAGATCGCGGGTCAGGAAAACCCCGTCGGCCAGCTTCTGCAGCCGCTGAAAGGCCTTCTTGGCCGCCGCAGCATCCTCGAGATGAAACTTGATCTCCTTCAGCCGAGGCTTCTTCTCCGGCTTTTCCTTGGTCTTGTACTTGTCGAAGCGATAGCTGCGCAGCACGGCCCCGAGGGCATAGTTGGCGGCCCGTTCCGGCGCAGCCTTGCCGCCCCTCAGCTTATCCAGCAGCACCGCTGCCTTGACCTCGCGCACCCGCAACAGATGTGCGGCCACGCTGCCGCCGAGGTTGCGCAGATCCTTGACGGTCAGCTTGGCGGGCGCGCCCATCCCCACCAGCAGGATACGGCTGTTGTTCAGCCCCGCCGGCGCGACGATCTCCAGCAGCTCGCCCCGCTTGCCGGCGAAGCCGTTGGCATCGATGGCGCGCTCCAGTGCTCCGTCGGTCAGCTTGTTCAAATGCGCGGCCGAGGGCGTCAGTTTTCGCTGATCCAGCACGCCGACCACCAGAGCGCCGGAGTTCGGAAGACTTGGCGCGGCAAAGGCAATATCCATCAATCCCCTCACGGAATAAGTCAGCCGGTCCGCTGGGTCCCACAGCAAGCCGGCAATTGAAGATCATAGGCTTCCAAGGTTAGGAGCGCGTAGCCTGTCAGCGCCGGCCCGTAAGTTCAAGTGTCAGGCCGTAAGCCCTTGGCGCGACTGGAGCTAGGGGCGGGAATTGGCTGGACGGGGGCCCGTGGCTCAGGCTATTCCTGACCCTCCAGACCGAAGCGGCCGGGCCTGATGCCTTCAATCACACGCTACGTACTCGGACAGTTGGTGACGGCAACGCTTTTCGTCACCCTGGCGCTGACCTTTGCGATATGGCTGACGCAATCGCTGCGCCTGATCGACTATATCGTGAACCGCGGCTTGCCGGCCTCGACCTTCCTGGCCTTTGTCGGGCTTCTCCTGCCGTCCTTCCTGGGGGTCGTGCTGCCCATCGCCTGCTTCGTGGCCGCGCTGTTCGTCTACCACAAGCTCGCCATGGACAGCGAGATGGTGGTGATGCGCGCCGCCGGCCTCTCGCAGCTGCAGCTCGCCCGTCCGGCGATCATTCTCGGCATTGTCGTGACCCTGGCCGTCTACTCGATCTCCCTCTATTTCCTCCCGGCCTCTTTTCGGAACTTCAAGGACTTACAGAACGCCTTTCGCAGCGACTTCTCGGCCGTGCTGCTTCAGGAAGGGGTCTTCACCACCATCTCCGACGACATCACCGTCTATGTCCGCGAGCGGTCGCCGGAAGGCGAACTGCGCGGCATCCTGGTGCACGACAACCGCGACCCCGAAAAACCGGTGACCATGATGGCCGAGCGCGGCGCTCTGGTCCCCAGCGAGAACGGCCCGCGGGTGGTCATGGAAAACGGCAACCGGCAGGAGGTGAAGCCGGGAACTGGCCGCTTCTCCCTGCTGTACTTTGAGCGCTATACCGTCGAACTCACGGAGTTCGGCAACGCGCCGCAGGCGCGCTGGCGCGAACCCAAGGAGCGCTTTCTGCACGAACTTCTCATTCCCGGTGAGGACAGCCGCGACCAACGCTACCGCCAGGAACTCCTGGCAGAGGGGCACTACCGCATCGTCGGACCGCTCTACAGCCTGGTGTTCGTCGTCATCGGTATGGCGGCGCTGCTGGCCGGCGAATTCAACCGCCGGGGGCAGATCAAGCGGGTGCTTTCCGCAATCGCCTGTGTCGCCGCCCTGGAGGGCCTCTCGCTCGCCCTGCACGATCTGGCCAGCCGCAACGCCGTAGCCATTCCGGCCATGTACGCGGCGGTCATGGTGTCCTTTGGGCTCGCCTTCTTCGTTCTGCTGCGCCGGCCGCAACGGCGTGCGCAGGAGCCGCTGGGCGAGGCGGCCACGCCATGAGCAGCGCCGCTTCCGTCCCGGCGATGCGGCGCCTGCGCCTCTCGCCCACGCTCACGAAATACATCGCGCGCCAATTCTTCTTCTGGTTTGGCAGCTTCGTCTTCGCCATCGTCGGCATCATCTTTCTGGCCACGGTGGTCGACCTCATCGACCGCCTGGCGACCAAGAACGTCTCCCTGGCCGTGACCCTTGAGATGGCTTTTCTCAAGCTGCCGCACCTCAGTCAGGAGGTCATGGCCTTTACGGTGCTTTTCGCGGCGATGACCACCTTCTGGCGCCTGACCCGGTCTCATGAGCTCGTCGTAGCGCGCGCCGCCGGCGTTTCCGTCTGGCAGTTCCTGCTGCCGGTGCTGGGCAGCGCCCTTCTGGTCGGCTTTCTGACGGTCACCGCGCTCAATCCCCTCGCCTCCATCCTGTTGAGCCGCTTCGAGCGCCTGGAAGCCAACTATGTGCGCAATGAATCCAGCTTTCTTGCGGTCTCCAAGACAGGCCTCTGGCTGCGCCAGGCCGACAGTGACGGCCAGTCCGTGATCCACGCGTCGCGCGTCAGTTCGGGTTCCGTGCTGCTGCACAACGTCATCGTGTTCCGCTATGCCGACCAGGACCGCTTCGTCAACCGCATCGACGCGGAACGGGCGCAGCTCCAGGATCGATACTGGCGCCTTTATGAAGCCTGGGTCTCCCGGCCCGGCGAGGCATCGGTCTTTCACGAGACCCTCGACCTGCCGACAGAGCTGACGGTGGACAAGATTCAGGAGAGCTTCGCACCGCCGGAGACAATTTCTTTTTGGAATCTTCCGGAATTCATTGAAATAATGGACGCAGCAGGGTTTTCAGCATTGCCCCACCGGCTGCAGCTTCATCGGCTATTGGCATTGCCGATGTTGTTTGCGGCAATGGTGCTGCTGGCCGCGACCTTTTCGATGCGCCCGCAGCGACGCGGCCGGGTCGGTCTGATCATCATGGCGGGGCTGCTGACGGGCTTTCTGCTGTACTTTATGTCCAATTTCGTTTTCGCAATTGGACTCTCGGGGACCATACCCGTGGTATTGGCGGCCTGGACTCCGGCGGGCGTGTCGTTGATGCTTGGGGTGGCGATGTTGCTGCATCTGGAGGACGGATAAGCGAGAGGTCATGCAGGGGGGCACGGGGCGTGCGGTGGCGATTGCCGCCGCCATCATTCTTTTTTGTTTTTCCGGCGCGGTCCGGCCGCTTGCGCAGCAGCTGGATGTCGAGGCGCTCGGCGATGTCCCTGCCCTCATCACCGCGGATCAACTCACCTACGATGAAGAAAACGGCCTGGTGGTCGCCGCCGGCAACGTGGAGATTTCCCAGGAAGACCGTGTCCTGCTATCCGACAAGGTCACCTACAATCTGAACACCGATGTGGTCACGGCCGAGGGCGACGTGACCCTCATCGAACCCAGTGGCGACACGGTCTTTGCCGACTTTGTCGAGTTGACCGGCGATCTGAAGGAAGGCTTCGTCCGGCAAATCCGCGTCCTGATGACCGACGGCACGCGCGTCTCCGCCGCCAGCGGCTCGCGCAGCGGTGGAAACCGCACCGAATTTAGCAAAGGCGTCTTCAGCCCCTGCGACCTTTGCCGCGAAGACCCCAGCCGTGCGCCGCTGTGGCAGATCAAGGCCAGCGAGGTGGTGCACGACCAGGAAGCCAAGGACATCATCTATCGCGACGCCTGGCTGGAGTTCTTCGGTATTCCGGTGATCTATACGCCCTATTTCGCTCACCCGGACCCGACGGTCGACCGGCGCAGCGGTTTTCTGGCGCCGACCGTCGGCAACAGCGATTTCCTCGGCGCCTCCCTCATGGTCCCCTACTTCTGGGCCATCGAGGACGACAAGGATCTGACGGTCGCGCCGATCCTCTCGACGAAACAGGGGGTCAATCTGACCCTCGAGTACCGGCAGCTCTTCGAAAATGGCGAGATCGAGCTCTTCGGCAGCGCCACCATCGCTGACCGCGAGGAGGTCGGCAGCGTCGCCAACGACCGTTTCCGCGGTCATCTGGATGCGGAAGGACAGTTCGAGGTCGACCGGACCTGGCGTTGGGGCTTCGATGTCAACCGCGTGACCGACGATACCTATCTGCGCGCCTTCGACTTCGGCACACCGCGGACCCTGGAAAGCACCGCCTTCTTCGAGGGGCTCAAGGGGCGCAACTATGCCGCGGTGCGCGGCTTCGCCTATCAGGGCCTGCGCAGCACCGACATCAACGACGAAATCCCCATCGCCGTGCCGCTGGCGGACTACAACTTCGTCAGCGAACCTGGCTTCGGACTGCCCGGTGCCCGCTATACCATAGACGGCAATGTCCAGGTGCTGACCCGCAAGGAGGGCCGCGACAGCCGCCGACTGTCGTTCATCGGCGGCTATCACGTGCCCTATACCAGCCCGCTCGGCGACATCTACGAGGTCACCGCACAGGTACAGACCGACGGCTATTGGGTGAACGGCGTCGAGCCGGGATCCGATTCCGTCAATCCCAGCGGTGCCGCGGGCAGCAACACGACCGGCCGCGTCTTTCCACAGCTCGCCGTCAAGTGGCGCTATCCCTGGGCGCGGCAGGACGGCTCGGTGCGTCAGGTGATTGAGCCCATCGTGCAAGGGGTCTTCGCCCCCAACGGCTCGAATCCCGGAGAGATTCCGAACGAGGACAGCCT
Organism: Pelagibius sp.; assembly: GCF_028289705.1. Classification (GTDB taxonomy): domain Bacteria; phylum Pseudomonadota; class Alphaproteobacteria; order Kiloniellales; family Kiloniellaceae; genus Pelagibius. The sequence goes on along the minus strand of NZ_JANQOI010000189.1, from coordinate 30,480 downwards.
GGATTTCGAGTTCGACGACACCAACCTTTTCGACCTCAATCGCTTTGCCGGAAACGACCGGGTGGACTCCGGCAGCCGCGTCGACGTCGGCCTCAAGTGGACGGCGACCTTCGGATCGGAGGGTTCCGCAGGCGCCTTTGCCGGCCAGAGTTTTCGCTTCTCAGAGGCGCGCGACACCTTCGCCGACGGTTCGGGCCTGGAGGACCAGGAGTCCGATGTCGTCGGCCGGGTCCAGTTTCGCCCGATCGAAGAAATCGACTTTCTCTACCGGTTTCGCCTGGACAAAGACGATCTGAGCGCCGAGCGCAGCGAAGTCGACCTAGTCCTCGGCCCGCCGGCGCTGAACCTCGACCTCTCCTACTTTTTCATCAACCAGGAAACCGACGACGAGTTCGGCGACCGCGAGGAGCTCCTCTTTGGAATCAATTCACGCTTGACCGAGAACTGGTCGGTCGGCGTCAGCCACCGCCGCGACCTGATCGAAAACGATTCCCTGAGGACCGCTGTCAGCCTGAGCTATCAGGACGAGTGCTTCCTGATCGAGGGCGTGGGCGAAAGGTCGTTCTTCAGCGATCGGGATATCGAGCCGGAAGACAGCGTTTTCGTCCGGGTTGTGCTCAAACACCTGGGTGAGGCCGCCGGCGGCTGAACGCCGTTTGCCCCGAGAAATCCGCGGCAAAGCCCTGCAGCAGCTTCCGTTTGAAACGCTGCCAGCCCTGGGGATATAGTGGCGCCGCGGTTTTCAGGAAATTCATGATGCCAGTGCGAAATGTAAGCCTTCCGATACGGGCGCCAGGGCGCTTCGGCCTTTTCATTCTCGGGTTCGCCGCTCTGGTTTCGCTTCTGCCCGTCTCCACCTCCCACGCGCAAGATGCCTTCCGTCCTGCTGCGGTGGTCAATGACGAAGTCATCTCGGTGCTCGATCTGGCGATGCGGGTGCGCCTCGCCATCGTCGGCGCCGGGGTCCGCGATTCCCAGGAGGTGCGCCGCCGTCTGACACCTCAGGTCTTGAACGGACTGATCGACGAGCGCCTGCAGCTTCAGGAGGCCGAACGCCTGGATATCTCCGTCACCGACGACCAGGTGGCCTCGGCCTTGCAGCAGATTTCGAAGCAGAACAACATGACCGAGGGGCAGTTCCTCGCCATGCTGCGTAATCGCGGCATCATCCCGACTACCTTGATCGATCAGATTCGTGCCCAGATCGCTTGGCAGACAGTGATTCAGCGGCGGCTGCGGCCGACCATTGCAATCTCCAATGAAGAGATTCAGGAAGTCGTGAGCCGGCTGGAGGCTCGCCAGGGTTCCGTCCAACGGCGGATTTCGGAGATCTTCGTCGCTGTGGAGTCCGCCGCCAAGGAAGACGAAGCCCTGGCCAATGCCAACCGCCTGCTGGAGCAGTTGCGGGCCGGGGCAAACTTCTCGGGCCTCGCCCGCCAGTTCTCGCAGTCCAGAACCGCAAGGCTCGGCGGCGATCTCGGCTGGGTGCAGGACGGCGAGCTCGCCGAAGAGCTCAACACCGCCCTTTTCCAGATGGGGCCGGGCGACATCTCTGCCCCGATACGCACGCCTGCGGGCTTCCACATTCTCCTGCTGCGCGATATGCGCAAGAACGAAGGCAACGTTGTCGACCGCACGAGGATCGAGCAGAACCTCACCGACCAAAGGGTCAATCAGTTGGCCCAGCGATCGATGCAGGAGTTGCGCCGCACGGCCAACGTAGACGTTCGCATATGATCCCGGCCGGCAGCGCCGGACCGAACCCCATGCCCCCGCCTCTGGCCGTTACGATGGGCGAGCCCGCCGGCATCGGCGGCGAGATCGCCCTAAGGGCTTGGCTGCAGAGAAAAGCGGAGCGGCTGCACCCCTTCTTCCTGATCGATGATCCCGAACGCCTGGCCGGGATCGCCACGGATCTGGACCTGCCCGTTGCCGCGATACGGATCGACAGTCCGGATGCCTGTGCGGAGGCATTCGGGGTCGGCCTGCCGGTCCTGCCGCTCGGGACGGCGGTCCAGGCCGATCCCAGCCGTCCGAAGCCGGAGAATACCGCCGCGGTGCTGCAGTCCATCCGTCAGGCGGTCACGCTGACCTTGTCCGGCGCCGCGTCGGCGGTGGTCACCAATCCGATCCACAAACAGGTCCTGATGGAGGCCGGCTTTCACCACCCCGGACACACGGAGTATCTCGCTGAGCTCTGCGGCAGTGCCGAAAAACCGGTGATGATGCTGGCCGGGGATGCGCTGCGGGTTGTGCCGGTCACGGTTCACAGGCCGCTTGCCGAGGTCCCGGCCAGTCTCAGCGGTGCCCTGATCGTCGAGACCGGCCGCACGACGGCTCTGGCACTGCGTACGCGCTTCGGCATCGACCGCCCCCGGCTGGCGGTCGCCGGGCTCAATCCACACGCCGGCGAGGGCGGTCAGCTCGGCACCGAGGATGCGGAGATCGTCGCACCGGCGGTGGCCCAGCTCCGCGGAGAGGGCCTGGATGTCGCCGGTCCGTTCGCGGCGGACAGTCTGTTTCATCCGGCCGCCCGCGCGCGCTACGACGCGGCACTCTGCATGTATCACGACCAGGCGCTGATCCCCATCAAGACCATCGATTTCGAGCGGGCGGTCAACGTTACCCTTGGCCTGCCCATCATCCGCACCTCGCCGGACCATGGCACGGCGCTGGACATCGCCGGCCGGGGCAAAGCCTCCGCAACCAGTCTGATTGCGGCCCTGGCCATGGCTGCGACCATGGCCGCCCGGAGCCACCGCAGCGCCGGAGAGCCGCGGTCCGCCGCCAGGCCATGAACCAGACCGCTCCGCCGCTGCCGCCGTTGCGCGAGGTCATTCGGCGCTTCAGTCTGGGCGCGCGCAAATCCCTGGGACAGCATTTCCTGCTGGACTTGAACCTCACCGGCCGCATCGCCCGCAGTGCCCCGGACCTGGCCGACGGGACGGTAATCGAGGTGGGCCCGGGCCCCGGCGGGCTGACCCGCGCGCTGCTGGCGGAAGGCGCCCGCCGGGTCATCGCCATCGAAAAGGACCAGCGCTGCCTTGAAGCGCTGGCAGAGCTTGCGGCCCACTATCCCGATCGTCTCGAGATCCTGGCCGGTGACGCCCTCACCCTCGCTCCGGCGCAGCTCGGGGAGCCGCCGCGCCAGATCGTCAGCAATCTGCCCTATAACATCTCCACGGCCCTGCTGACCGGCTGGCTGACGAGTCTGGCCGCGGACCCGGATGCGCTCGCGGCCATGACCCTGATGTTTCAGAAGGAGGTGGCGGCACGTCTTGTGGCGCAGCCGCGCAGCGCCGACTACGGGCGCCTGACCATCCTCACGCAATGGCTCTGCGAGGTCAGGATCCTGTTCGACATCCCCCCACGCGCGTTCACGCCGCCGCCGAAAGTGACTTCCAGCGTCGTGTCGCTGCGGCCGCGCAGTGCCGCTTTGGCCCCGGCCAGGCTGAAGACCCTCGAGCGGGTAACGGCGACCGCCTTCGGCATGCGGCGCAAGATGCTGCGCCAGAGCCTGAAGCCCCTGTTCGCAGACAGCGTGGCGGCGATCACGTCGCTTGACCTGGAGCCCACGGCGAGGGCGGAGGAACTGAGCGTTCAAGATTTCTGCAGGCTGGCGCAACTGCTGGACGCGCACGCACCGCCGGAGCGCTGATCCCTTGTCCAAGGGCATCGGCCGTCAGCGGCCGAGTCTCAGCCCCTCGACGAAATCCCGCAGGCCGATCCGCCGCTCCCGCTTCAGCCGCTCCGCCGCGAGGATGGCCTCGACCTGATCCACGCTCTGGTCGAGATCGTGGTTGATGATGATGTAGTCGTATTCCGCCCAATGGCTCATTTCGTCGGCCGCCTTGGCCATGCGCGCGCGCACGACCTCGTCACTGTCTTGAGCGCGGCTGTGCAGGCGCCGCTCTAGCTCCTCGGTGGTGGGCGGCAGGATGAACACGCTCACCAGATCCTCGCGCGCCTTCTCGGCAACCTGTTGTGTGCCCTGCCAGTCGATATCGAAGAGCACGTCTTGGCCTTTCTCCAAGGCCCGTTCCACCGGCTCACGCGGTGTGCCGTAGCGATTGCCGAAGACCATGGCGTGTTCCAACAGCGCCTCCCGGTCGATCATCTCCTGAAAGCGCGCGTCGGAGACGAAGAAGTAATGCACACCCTCGGTCTCTGCCGGCCGCCGCGCCCGCGTCGTGGCCGAGATCGACAGCGAAAGATTGCCGTCCAGTTCCAGAAGGCGGCGGGAAATGGAGGTCTTGCCGGCGCCGGAAGGCGAGGACAGCACCAGCATCAGCCCGCGCCTTTTGATGTTGCCGTCTTCCACGCCCGCTACTCGATGTTCTGAACCTGCTCGCGCAACTGTTCGATGGCCGATTTGAGGTCGAGACCGATGCGCGTGAGCTCGACGTCCGCCGATTTGGAACAAAGCGTGTTGGCTTCGCGGTTGAACTCCTGACAGAGGAAATCCAGCTTGCGGCCAATGGCGCCGCCACCGTCCAGCAGGGCGCGCGCCGCAGAGACATGGGCCTGCAGCCGGTCAAGTTCCTCGCGCACATCGGCCTTGCCGGCGAGCAGCGCGAGCTCCTGCTCCAGCCGTTCTTCCGAAAGGGCGTTGCTCTCCGACAGCAAGAGGTCCATCTGCTCGCGCAGGCGCTGGCGCAGACTCTCCGGTTGGGTGGCCGCACAGCCCGCCGCCTCGCCGCAGAGGCGCTCGATGGTGTCAATATGGCCCCGGGCCATCTGGAGAAGCCGTGCGCCCTCTTCCGACCGCATGGCCAGCAGGCTGCCGAGCGCGGTCTTCAGATCGGCTTCTATGGCCTGCCGCCTTCGATCCCGGTCCTCGGCGCTGTCTTCCTCTTCCACCGGTTCCAGAATGCCGCGCAAGGCCAGCAGCCCGTCCAGACGCGGCGGCGCCGCATCGAGGCGGGACTCCAAGCGACCGATCACGTCGAGAACCTGTTCCAGCAACTCTTCGTTCAGTTGCCAGGCCTGCTGGGCTTCGCCGCGCTTGACCTGCAGATTGACCTGCGCGTTGCCGCGGTGACAGGCGCCGGCCACCGCCTTGCGCACCAGCGGGTCCAGCGCTTCATAGCCGCCGGGCAGGCGCGAGCGCACGTCCAGGCTGCGGCCGTTGACGGTTTTGATTTCCCAGGCCCAACTGACCGAGTCATCGCCGCCTTCCATGCGCGCGAAGCCCGTCATGCTGTGCACCAAAGCTTTGGTCTTGGTCACTCGGCCGTCGCTCCCCCGCACGTCGGACTTGGCCCGCCCCGGTCCAGTTCCGGCACCCCGCAGCGGCGGTCCCATATATACTGGCGGCTTCTGAGCACAACAAGCGTCCAGGGCAGCCACTGGCAGCCCCGGATGACCGCCCTTCCAAGAGCACCCCGCGGAGCAGTCTGAACACCATGCAAAATCCCAAATCGATCATGATCACCGGCGGGTCCAGCGGGATCGGCGCGGCCCTCGCGCGCCGCTACGCAGGCGAAGGGCGATTGCTGGCGATCACCGGCCGCGATCGCGAGCGCCTTGAGCAGGTGGCCGAAGACTGCCGCGCGGCCGGCGCAGAGGTGGTCAGCAAGGTGGTGGACGTCTGCGACCGGGCCCTCCTGGACTCCTGGATGGCCGAGATCGACCGGGAGCGGCCCCTCGATCTGGTCATCGCCAATGCCGGCGTTTCGGCGGGCACGGGCCTCTTCGGGGAGAACGCCGAGCAGACCCGCCACATCCTCTCGATCAATGTCGACGGTGTCGTGTCGACCGTGTTGACCGCCATCGCGCTGATGAGAGCCAGGGGCCGCGGCCAGGTGGCCATTATGTCGTCTCTGGCCGCCTTCCGGGGCTTCCCCGGTGCGCCCGCCTACTGCGCCTCCAAGGCAGCCGTGCGGGTCTGGGGCGAGGCTCTGCGCGGCATGGTGGCACCCCAGGGCCTGACGGTCTCGGTCATCTGCCCGGGCTATGTGAAAAGCGCCATGACGGCGGTGAACGACTTTCCGATGCCTCTGCTCATGGAGGCGGAGAAGGCGGCGGCCATCATCGAGCGTGGCCTGGCGGCGGGCAAGGCCCGCATCGTCTTCCCACGCCGCCTCTTCGCGGTGGTCTGGCTGCTGTCCCTGCTGCCCCCGGCCTGGACCGATCCGCTGCTCAGCCGCCTGCCCGAAAAGCCGGCATCGAGCTGATCTTCGGCCGTCACGAACCTGCCCGAGTCAGTCCGTCTTTTTCTTCAGGCTCTTCAGGTGCTTGCGCCACTTGGCGACATTGCGGTTGTGCTCCGACAGGGTCTTTGCGAAGGCATGGCCGCCGTTGCCGTCGGCCACGAAGTAGAGATAGTCGGTCTCCGCCGGATTGACCGCAGCCTCCAGGGAGGCCCGGCCAGGGTTGGCGATGGGCCCGGGGGGCAGGCCCCTGATCTGATAGGTGTTGTAGGGGGTCGGCGTGGCGAGATCCTTGCGCGTCAAAGCGCGGCCCAGCGGCGCCTTGCCCTCGGTGATCCCATAGACCACCGTGGGGTCGGACTGCAGGGGCATGCCTTTGCGCAGGCGGTTGACGAAGACGCCGGCCACGAGGGCGCGCTCCGCATCGACGCCGGTTTCCTTTTCGATGATCGACGCCAGGATCACCGCCTCCTCCGGCGACTTGAGCGGCAGGTTCTCCGCCCGCGCCGCCCAGACCTCCGCCACCGTCTGTTCCATGGACTGGCCCATGCGCGCCAGCACCGCCGCGCGCTGATCGCCGCGGTGGAAGTGATAGGTTTCGGGCAGCAGGACCCCTTCCGGGGGCGTTCCGGAGACGCTGCCGTCCAGTGCTTCGGCATCCTTCAGCAAGGACAGGATTTCGCTGGTGGTGAGGCCTTCCGGCACGGTGATCCGGTGCACCACGGTGGCACCGCTGGAGATCACGGTGGCGACCTCGGCCATGGAGCTGCCGGCTGCGATGGCATACTCGCCGGCCTTCAGGGCCTGGGCATCCCCCTCGAGACGCACGCCGAGGGCAAAGAGAGTCGCGTCCGCGACGATCCCCTGCTCGGCAAGGAGTTGGGCGATACTCTGCAGCCCCGCCCCGCGCGGCACCATGATCGTGGCTTCCGCGCGCAGCGGGCCGGGTGCCTCGAAGCGGTCGAGCACATAGATCAGAAGACCGCCGCCGGCGAGAGCCAGCACCACGACGAGAAGAACGGCAAGACCGCCTAATCGCCGCATCGTCTCGCTATTGGAGTTCGGCCAGGATCAGGCTGGCGTTCGTGCCGCCGAAGCCGAAGGAGTTGGAAAGCGCCCGGCGGATCGGCCGTTCCTTGGCCTGGTGCGGGGTCAAATCGATGCCTTCACAGGCCGGCGAGGGAGTGTCGAGGTTGAGGGTCGGCGGTGCCACGTTGTCGCGGATGGCGAGGATCGAGAAGATCGATTCCACGGCCCCCGCCGCGCCCAGCAGATGGCCGATGGCCGATTTCGTCGAGGACATCGTGAGGGCCTTGGCGGCATCACCGAAGAGCCGCTGCACTGCGCCCACCTCGATCTCGTCGCCCAGCGGCGTCGAGGTGCCGTGGGCATTGATGTAATCAATGTCGCTGGGGTCGAGACCGGCGCGGCGCAGTGCTGCCTGCATGGCCCGGTAGCCGCCGTTTCCGTCCTCCGGCGGCGCGGTGATGTGATGGGCATCGCCGGACAGGCCGTAGCCGACGACCTCGGCATAGATGGTCGCGCCGCGCGCCTTGGCGTGCTCCAGTTCTTCCAGAACCAGGACGCCGGCGCCCTCACCCATGACGAAGCCGTCCCGGTCTTCGTCCCAGGGGCGCGAGCCGCGCTCGGGCGTGTCGTTGAAGTTCGTCGAGAGGGCGCGGGACGCCGAAAAGCCGGCGATCCCAAGCCGGCAGACGGCAGCCTCGGCACCGCCGGCGATCATCACGTCGGCATCGTCCAGCATGATGAGCCGGGCCGCATCGCCGATTGCATGAGCGCCGGTCGAGCAGGCCGTCACCACCGAGTGGTTCGGCCCCTTGAAGCCATAGCGGATCGAAACCTGTCCCGAGATCAGGTTGATCAGAGCCGCCGGAATGAAGAAGGGCGACAGCCGCCGCGGTCCGCGTTCGTGAACCGTGATCGATCCGTCATAGATGGTCTCCAGCCCACCGATGCCGGAGCCGATCATAACGCCGGTGCGCCAGCGGTTCTCGTCATCCTCCGGCATCCAGCCGGCATCTTCGATCGCTTGCTGCGCCGCCGCCACGCCGAAGATGATGAAGCGGTCGAGCTTGCGCTGATCGCGCGCCGCCAGATAGTCGTCGGCATTGAAATGGCCCTCCGAGGTCTCCCCCAGAGGCACCTGGCCGGCAATCTTGGACGGCAAATCCGACACGTCGAAGTTTTGGATGCCGCGGATGCCCGATTCCGCGTTGGTCAGGCGTTTCCAGACGTGCTCAACGCCGCTGCCAAGCGGCGTAACCAAACCCAGTCCTGTAACGACAACCCGTCTCATACCTATCGAGGCCCTCGCACGGTGAACCGCTCAGGCGACAGCCTGCATCTCGTCGCTGCTGTCGCGTGAATCACCCGCTCAGGAATGTTCCTGGATGAAATCGATGGCGTCCTTGACGGTCACGATCTTCTCGGCCGCGTCGTCGGGGATCTCACAGCCGAACTCTTCCTCAAAGGCCATGACCAGCTCGACGGTATCCAGGCTGTCCGCCCCCAGATCGTCGATGAAGCTGGCGGTATCGGTAACCTTTCCATCGTCGACGCCCAGATGCTCGACGACGATCTTTTTGACGCGATCGGCGATGTCGTTGCTCATTTTATTCGATCCTCAGATTCTTGCGCTTCGTGGCGTGAAGCGGGTACCGTCACAGTGGTTTGCGACCTTGCTGCTGCGCAAGGCGCCGCCTCATATCACAGTTCTCAAAGATTTGCCAACGCCCTGCGGGCGCTTGATTGAGGAGCCTCCCCCGGGTGCCCTCATATCATGGCCATTCCACCGTTTACATGCAAGGTCTGGCCCGTCACATAAGCGGCTTCATCGCTTGCCAGGAAGACCACGGCGGAGGAGATTTCGTCTACTTTTCCAAGACGTTGCATGGGGATCACCGCCAACAGGCGGGCGCGCTGCTGCTCGTTCAGGGCATCGGTCATGGCGGTTTCGATCATCCCCGGCGCAACGCAGTTCACGGTGATGCCGCGGGTCGCGACTTCCTGCGCCAGGGCCTTGGACATGCCGATCAATCCGGCCTTGGAGGCTACATAGTTGGCCTGCCCCGGATTCCCGGTGACCCCGACGATCGAACTGATGCCGACGATGCGCCCCCAGCGCCGTTTCATCATGCCCTTGAGGGCGGCACGGGAGAGGCGGAAGGCAGCGGTCAGGTTCACCTCGATGACCTCCCGCCAGTCCTCGTTCTTCATGCGCATGGCCAGGCCGTCGCGGGTCAGGCCGGCGTTGTTGACCAGGATGTCGAGTTGCCCCAGTTCCTGCTCCACGCGCCCGACCAGGGCACTCGCCTCGCCCTCATTGGCGAGATTGCAGGTCATGACATGGGCGCGCTCGCCCAGCTCGGCAGCGCGCGCCTGCAGCGCCTCCTCCCGGGTTCCGCTGAGCACCAGGGTCGCTCCCTGCGCATGCAGGCGTGCGGCGATGGCGCCGCCGATGCCGCCGGACGCGCCGGTCACCAGGGCTGTCTTTCCGCTCAAATCAAACATTTAGGCTTCTCCGCGGCCATTGGGCTTCAAATGCGAAAGGTCCGAACTGTAACAGGTCCCACCGCGCGCGGTCTCTTTATCAGCCCCGCTGCCGCGGCGCCCGGTCAGAGCTGCTGCAGCAGCGTCTCCAGTTCCTCCGGGGTTCCGGCGGCGACCGCGCCGAGGCTGCGGTCGATGCGCTTGCTGAGCCCCGTGAGCACCTTGCCGGCGCCAAGCTCGACTGTCGTTTCCACGCCCTGAGAGGCCATGTAGACCACCGACTCGCGCCACCGCACCTTGCCGGTCACCTGTTCCACCAGCTTGCGGCGGATCTCGTCGGGATCGCTCAGCCGTGAAGCCGTCACGTTGGCGACCAGCGGCACCGCAGGCATCTTGATGCCGACGGTCGCGAGCGCGTCCGCCATGACATCGGCGGCCGGAGCCATCAAAGAGCAATGGAAGGGCGCGCTGACCGGAAGCTGGATGGCCCGCTTGGCTCCGCGCCCCTTGGCCAGCTCGATGGCCCGGTCGATGGCCTCCCGATGCCCGCTGAGAACTACCTGGCCCGGGGCGTTGTCGTTGGCGGCGGCACAGACCTGATCTTCGGCGGCCTCCTGGGCGATCTCCTCGGCGGCGTCCAGTTCGAGCCCGAGCAGCGCCGCCATGGCGCCCTCGCCCACCGGCACCGCTTCCTGCATGGCCTCGCCGCGGCGGCGCAGCAGGCGGGCGGTATCGGCCAGTTCCAGGGCGCCGGCGGCGGCCAGGGCGGAATATTCTCCCAGGGAGTGACCGGCGACAAAGGCCGCCCGTTCGGCCAGCGGCCGGCCGCCCTCCTGCTCGAACACCCGCAGGGCCGCCAGGCTTGCGGCCATCAGCGCCGGCTGGGCGTTGGCGGTCAGGCGCAGCTCTTCTTCCGGGCCCTCGAACATCAGCCGGGAGAGATGCTGCTCCAGGGCATCGTCGACCTCCTGTAGGATATGCCGCGCGACGGGAAAGGCCTCGGCCAGCGCCTGGCCCATGCCGACGGCCTGAGATCCCTGCCCCGGAAAGACGAACGCCAGGCTCATGTAAGGTGACTCCGCTCTGAGAACTGAAATGGATCGCTTGAGGTGGCGCCCAGAGATAGCGCCGCCATGCGGCCTGTCAAGCGGGTTCGGGCCAGGGAGCCGCGGAATCCGGGCCCCGGGGAGACCCGCGATCCTCCAGGGGACCGCATCGGGGACGCCGCCCTGCCCCGGCGGCTTGCGGCTTGCACCGCTGCCGGGAATGTGTATAGTCCCGCCGCTTCGCGTCCTTATTGGGGCGCGGGCACTCCTTGCCGGTGCCCAGAGGGGGATCGGCTAGGGCCGGGCGGCTGAACGGATCAGCGCCGGCCCGTGAAGAGCCAGAAGGAGTCACAAATGGCTTTCTACGAATGCGTGCTCATCGCACGCCAAGACGTGTCTTCGGCCCAGGTTGAGAGCCTGGTCGCCGACTACACCAAAATCCTCGAAGACAACGGTGGCAAAGTGGCCGGATCCGAGTACTGGGGCCTCAGAACCCTGGCCTACCGGATCAAGAAGAACCGCAAGGGGCACTACGTGCTGCTCAGGCTCGACGCTCCGGCGCCGGCCCTGCACGAGCTCGAGCGCAATCTGCGTCTCAGCGACGACGTGATCCGCTATCTGACGGTGCGCGTCGACGCGCTGGAAGAGGGTCCCTCCATCGTCATGCAGCAGCGCAGCAGCCGCGACGACCGCGGCGGACGCGGCGACCGTGGCGACCGCCGGGGTGGCGGCCGTCCCTACTCCCCGCGCGGCGATCACGATCGCGGTTCGGGTGACAGGAAACCCGCCGAGAAACCTGCCGAGAAGCCGGCCCAGCAGGCGGCCACCAGCGAAGGAGCAGCAGAATGACCGTTCGCATCGTCAACAGCGGCGGCACCGCGCGCCGCCCCTTCTTCCGCCGCCGCAAGAGCTGCCCCTTCTCGGGCCCCAAGGCGCAGAAGATCGACTACAAGGACACCCGCCTGCTGCAGCGCTTCGTTTCCGAGCGCGGCAAGATCGTGCCCAGCCGGATCACCGCGGTGTCGACCAAGAAGCAGCGCGAGCTGGCGCGGGCGATCAAGCGCGCCCGCTATCTGGCGCTTCTGCCTTACGTCTTGAAGTAGCGGCCAAGCCAGGAGTCAGACCATGGACGTGATCCTGATGGAGCGCATCGAAAAGCTCGGGCAGATGGGCGATGTTGTGTCGGTCAAGCCGGGCTATGCGCGGAACTTCCTCTTGCCGCAGAAGAAGGCGCTGCGGGCAACCAAGGACAACCTCGCCCGCTTCGAGCAGGAGCGGGCGCAACTCGAGGCCGACAACCTGCAGCGCCGCGACGAGGCGCAGAAGGTGGGCGAGAAGCTGGACGGCATGACCGTGACCCTGGTGCGCCAGGCCGGCGAGGGCGGGCAGCTCTACGGCTCGGTCAACAGCAGAGACCTTGCGGACGCCGTGACCGAGGCTGGCGTCACCATCGAACGCCGACAGGTCGCCCTGACCGCGGTGATCAAGACCCTCGGCCTGCATCCGGTGCGCGTGCAGTTGCACCCGGAGGTCGCGGTCACCATCACCGCCAACGTCGCCCGCTCGGAAGAAGAGGCCCAGACCCAGATTGAGAGCGGACGAGTCGTCACCGCCGAGGATCTGCGCCAGGCCGAAGAGGCCGCCGAGGCGGAGATCGAAGCCGTCGTCGAGGCGGTGGACCAGGAAGAGACCACCACGGACGAAGCTGCCGAAGGCGCCTCCGGCGACGCCGAGGCCCCTCAAGAGTCCGACGAGCAGCCGAAGGACGCCTAAGCGGCCGTCGCGTTGCTACGGCAGTACGGCAGTACAGACGATTTCTGCGGCCCCCCTGCGGGGCCGCTTCTTTTTTTCGGGCACCCGCGCGACCCGGAGGTTCGTTATCCCCGTCTTTCGCCCAATCCCCCTAACCACTTTCCGGGCCGCGGGTTGGACTGCGATGTCCATTTGATATTCTAGACGGCCATGGAATCGACTCGCCCCAATCTCGCCCCGCTCCACGACCCGCTCGCCACCGGCGAGCAGTTGCGTTTGCCGCCGTCCAATGACGAGGCGGAGCAGGCGCTGCTGGGGGCGATTCTCGCCAACAACGCCGCCTACGAGAAAGTCTCGGACTTCCTGCGCCCGGAACACTTTGCCGACGGTGTCCATGCGCGCATCTTCGAGGCCTGCGGCAAGCTGATCGAACGTGGCCAGATCGCCAACGCCATTCAGTTGAAGAACCTCTTCGAGCAGGAAAGCGCACTGGCGGAGGTCGGCGGCGCGCAGTATCTGGCGCAATTGCAGGCGAGCTACGTCACCATCATCAACGCCGCCGACTACGGCAAGACCATCCATGACCTCTACCTGCGCCGCGAATTGATCACCCTCGGCGAAGACATGGTCAACGAAGCCTTCGAGCACGACCTGGACGCGGAGGCGACGCAGCAGATCGAAGTGGCGGAGGACCGCCTCTACAGGCTCGCCGAGGTCGGCCAGACCGAAGGCGGCCTCGCGCCGTTCAAAACGGCGGTGCTGGAATCCCTGCATATGACCGAAGCGGCGATGAACCGCGACGGTCTTTCGGGAGTCTCTTCGGGGCTGCAGGATCTCGACAGACTGCTCGGCGGCTTCCACCGCTCCGACCTTGTGATCCTGGCCGCGCGCCCCTCCATGGGCAAGACCTCGCTGGCCACCAACATCGCCTATAACGTGGCCAGCGCGCCGCGCATCGAAAAGGATGCAGAGGGAGATCCGGTCGAACAGCGACAGCCGGTCGCCTTCTTCTCGCTGGAGATGTCGGCCGAACAGCTCTCCACCCGCATTCTCTCCGAACGCACCGGCGTGCGCTCGGACGCGATGCGCCGCGGCGACATCAGCGACGATGAGTTTGACCAAGTCTTCGCCGCCACCAAGGAGCTCTATGAGCTGCCGCTCTTCGTCGACGACACGCCGGCGCTTTCCGTCGGCCAGGTGCGCACCCGCGCCCGCCGCCTGAAGCGCCAACAGGGCCTGTCGCTGATCGTGGTCGACTACCTGCAGCTCATGCAGCCGCCGGCCAACAAGCGCACCGAAAACCGGGTGCAGGAGGTCTCGGAGATCACCCGCGGCCTGAAAGCCCTGGCCAAGGACCTGGATGTCCCGGTGATCGCCCTCTCGCAGCTCTCCCGCGCCGTCGAGCAGCGCGAGGACAAGCGCCCGCAACTTGCCGACCTGCGCGAGTCCGGCTCCATCGAGCAGGACGCCGACGTGGTGATGTTCATCTACCGCGAACAGTATTATGCCGAGCGCGCCGAGCCGACCCAGCGCGACGGCGAGGACGACAACAAGTTCCACGAGCGCCTCGAACGCTGGAAGGAGCGCTGTGAACGCGCCTATGGCAAGGCCGAGGTCATCGTGGCCAAGCAGCGCCATGGGCCGATCGGCTCGCGCGAGTTCTCGTTCGACGGCGACACCACGCGCTTCAGCGACCTGATCGCCGATGACCACCTCCCCGAACAATACTGACGAGGGCGCGGGCCCGGCAGCGGAGGGGCAGGTTCCGGCGCGTGCTTCCGGCGCCCTGGTCATCGACCTCCAGGCCGTCGCCGAGAACTACCGGCGCCTGCGCAGCGCCTTTCTCGAGAAACCGCTGGCCGCCGTCGTCAAGGCGGACGGCTATGGCCTGGGCGCGGAGCAGATCGCGCCTGTCCTGGTCAAGCAAGGCGCGCGCAGCGTCTTCGTCGCGCAGTTGGACGAGGCCCTGGCGCTGCGCCCGCTCCTCGACCGCTGCCACCCGGCGGTCAGCCTCTACGTGCTCAATGGCCTGATGCCGGGCACCGAAGCCGACTTCGTGGAGAACAACATCCTGCCGGTGTTGAACTCGCTGGGGGAGATCGATGCCTGGCGGGAGGAAGCGGCCCGCCGGGGCCGGGCCCTCGCCGCCGCCATCCAGCTCGACAGCGGCATGAACCGCCTCGGCCTGCCGCAGGCTGAGGTGACGGCGCTTCACGCGGCGCCGGAACGCCTGGAAGGGATCGTGCCCACCTTGGTCATGAGCCATCTGGCCTGCGCCGACGAACCCGACCACCCGCAGAACGCCGAACAGCTTGCCGCTTTTCGGGCGGCGCGGGAGATGCTGCCCATGGCACCGGCCTCCTTTTGCAACTCCTCCGGCATTTTCCTCGGCCGCGATTACCACTTCGATCTGGCCCGTCCGGGGGCCGCGGTTTATGGCGTAAACCCGACGCCGGAAGCAGCCAGCCCGGTGCTTCCGGTGGTCCGCCTAAGGGCCAGAATCCTGCAGGTTCGGGCGATTGACGCTCCCCAGAGCGTTGGCTATGGTGCGACTTACCGCGCCGCTGGGCCGGCCCGAATCGCGACTGTCGCCGCGGGCTATGCCGACGGGTACCTGCGCTCGATCTCCGGTCGGGGGCGGGCCTGGGTCGACGGTCAAGAAGTTCCTGTGGTGGGCCGGGTCTCCATGGATTTGTTAGCGCTGGATGTCACTGAGATCGCGCCGGACGTCGCCTGTGCGGGGCGGATGGTGGACCTGCTCGGGCCGGGGCACGGCGTCGATGAACTGGCGCAGGAAGCGGGAACCATCGGTTATGAGATCCTGACGGCTCTCGGCCGCCGCTACCATCGGATCTATTCGGGCTAGATGTAGATGCCGATTCTGCAGCCGATCGGCCGGACCTTCCTGTTCTTTCTCGAAGCCACCGGCCGGGTCTCCCTCTTTACCATCTTCTCCATATCGCACTGCCTCAGGCCGCCGTTTTATCCGCGGCTGATCTGGCGGCAGATGGTGGAGATCGGCTATTACTCGCTGCCGGTCGTCGGCCTCACGGCGATCTTCACCGGCATGGTGCTGGCGCTGCAAAGCTACACCGGTTTCGAGCGTTTCTCCGCCGAGAGCGCGATTCCAAACGTCGTCGTCGTCTCCATCACGCGTGAGCTGGGGCCGGTGCTGGCCGGCCTGATGGTGGCGGGCCGGGTCGGCGCGGCCATGGCCGCCGAGATCGGCACCATGCGTGTGACCGAGCAGATCGACGCTCTCGACACCTTGGCCACCAATCCCTTCAAGTACCTGATCGCGCCACGGCTCATCGCCGGCTTCACCATGCTGCCGATCCTGGTGCTGATCGCCGACATCATCGGCGTCTTCGGCGGCTACGTCGTCGCCACCCAGAAGCTCGGCTTCAACCCGACCACCTATCTGACCAACACCCTCGACTTCATGGAGATACAGGACGTGGTCTCGGGGCTGGTCAAGGCCGCGGTCTTCGGATTTCTGGTCACCCTGATGGGCTGCTACCACGGATACAACTCGCGCGGCGGTGCCCAGGGCGTGGGCGCGGCCACCACCAACGCCGTGGTCACCGCCTCCATCCTGATCCTCTGCTTCAATTACTTCATCACCGAACTGTTCTTCGCCCGATGACCGCAGCCAGCAACGGCCAGATGCCCAAGATCAGGATCCGCGGCCTCACCAAGGTCTTCGGCGACAAGGTGGTCCTCGACGGCATCGATCTGGACGTCTTTCCCGGTGAGTCCTTCCTGGTGATCGGCGGCTCCGGCAGCGGCAAGTCGGTGCTGCTGAAGTGCATTCTGGGGCTGCTGCATCCCGATGCCGGATCGATCCAGGTGGACGGGGAAGAGGTGATCGGCCTGGCCGGCGAAGACCTCGACCGGGTGCGGCGCAAGTTCGGCATGCTGTTTCAGAACGCCGCCCTCTTCGACTCCCTGACCGTCTGGGAGAATGTCGCCTTCGGCCTGATCCAGGGACAACACATGCCCCGGGAGGAGGCCCGTGTCATCGCCTTGGAGAAGCTGGCCGCCGTCGGCCTGAACGAGGACGTCGGCAACCTCATGCCCGCCGAACTCTCCGGCGGCATGCGCAAGCGCGTCGGCCTCGCCCGCGCCATCGCCACCGAGCCGGAAATCATTTTCTTCGACGAGCCGACCACCGGCCTCGACCCCATCATGGGCGACGTCATCGACCGGCTGATCGTCAAATGCGTGAAGCAGTTGGGGGCAACGGCGCTTTCGATCACCCATGACATGGCCAGTGCCCGGCGAATCTCGGACCGCGCCGCCATGCTCTATCACGGGCAGATCATCTGGGTGGGGCCGACCGCCTCCATCGACGACTCGGGCAATCCCTACGTCGATCAGTTCATCAACGGCCGCGCCGAAGGACCGATCCAGATGCAGGTGCGCGCGCTCTAGTGTTGCCCATTGAGATCGCGCCGCGCCGCCGCCCGCCGGACGACCGGAGAGCACCGTAACCATGGCAAAGGCACAGTCACGATACGTCTGCCAGAGCTGCGGGGCCGTTGCCGCCAAGTGGGCCGGACGCTGCGAGGGCTGCGGCGCCTGGAATTCCATGACAGAGGAGGTCGTCGAGAAGACCCCCGGCGGCCTCTCCGCCAGTGGCCGCGCGTCGCGGAAGCTCGCCTTCGTGGACCTGCACAGCGAGAGCGAACCGCAGCCGCGGCTGACCTGCGGCCTGGCGGAGTTCGACCGAGTCACCGGCGGCGGGCTGGTTCCCGGCTCCGCCGTGCTGGTGGCCGGCGACCCGGGCATCGGCAAATCGACCCTGCTGCTGCAGGTGGCGGCGCGGCTGACCGGCAGCGGTGCGGCGCCGCTGGCCCGCTGCGCCTATATCTCCGGCGAGGAATCCATCGATCAGGTCCGCCTGCGTGCCCGCCGCATGGGCCTCTCCCAGGCGCCGGTGCAACTGGCCGCGGCCACCTCCGTGCGCGACATCCTCGCCGCCCTGGACGGGCCGGAGGCGATGCAGGTGGTGATCGTCGATTCGGTCCAGACCCTCTACATCGACAGCCTGGAGTCGGCGCCCGGCACCGTCTCCCAGGTCCGCGCCGCGACCCAGGAGCTGATTCGCCTAGCCAAGAAGCGCGGCTTCAGCCTGCTGCTGGTGGGCCATGTCACCAAGGAAGGACAGATCGCCGGGCCCAAGGTGCTGGAACACATGGTCGACACGGTGCTGACCTTCGAAGGCGACCGGGGCCACCACTTCCGCATCCTGCGGGCCGCCAAGAACCGCTTCGGCCCCACCGACGAGATCGGCGTCTTCGAGATGACCGATGCCGGCCTGGAGGAGGTGGCCAACCCCTCCGCCCTGTTCCTGGCGGAGCGGCGGGGCAACATCGCCGGGGCGGCGGTCTTCGCCGGGCTCGAGGGCACGCGCCCGCTGCTGGTTGAAATCCAGGCTCTGGTGTCCACTTCTCCCCTGGCGACGCCGCGCCGCGCCGTTGTCGGCTGGGATTCCGGCCGACTGGCCATGGTGCTGGCGGTGCTGGAGGCCCGATGCGGGCTGGCATTGGCCGGGCAAGAGGTATATTTGAACGTTGCTGGAGGCCTGAGAATCGGCGAGCCGGCGGCGGATCTGGCGGTTGCCGCGGCGCTGGTTTCGGCGGCAACGGGCCAGGAAGTGCCGGAAGAGACCGTGATCTTCGGCGAGATCGGTTTGTCGGGCGAGATTCGCCCGGTCAGCCAGGTGGAGCTGCGGTTGAAGGAAGCGCAGAAGCTGGGGTTTACGCGGGCCTGGGTCGCCCCGCGGGGCAGCCGCGGAGCCGGCAGGCCGAAGTCCGGCGGCGATGGACTGACCATCGAGGAGATTTCGCATTTGCAGGATCTGGTCGCCCGTCTTGAGGGGCCGAAACGGCGCGCCCTTCGCGTGCAGCCGACAGCCGGCTAGGCCCCGGGCATTGGATTAGCAGGGCAAAGGATTAGACGGTATCGCAATGGACAGCCTGCCGATCAATCTGGCGGATCTGATCGTCATCATCGTGCTGATCGTCTCAGGGATCTTCGCCTTTGTGCGCGGCTTCGTGCACGAGGTCCTGGCCATCGGGTCCTGGATCGCCGCTGCCTTCGTGACGCTCTATTCCTTTCCCCATGCCCGGCCGCTGGTGGAGCAGTACATTCCGACGGAGTTCTTCGCCAGCCTGGTAACCGGCGTGGTGATCTTCCTGGTCTCGCTGGTCCTTTTCTCCGTGGTCACCCGCCTGCTCTCCAACCGTGTTCAGCAGAGCAGCCTCGGTGCCCTGGATCGCTCCCTGGGCCTGCTTTTCGGATTCGCCCGGGGTGCCGTGATCGTCGTGCTCGCATGGATGCTGCTGAGCTTCCTGATGCCCGAGGAAGAGCGTTTCGACTGGGTCATGGAGGCGCGGAGTCGCCCGCTCGTCGAACGGGGGGCGGACCTGCTGCTCGCCCTGGTGCCCGAAGACCTGCTGGAGAAGGGCGACGAAGCGGCGGAAGACGCCCGGCGCAGGGCCGAGGAACTGCGCCGCCAGGAACAGACCTATCGGCAGTTGGTGAGCCCGCTCCGGAAAGGCGATGCGCCCAGCGAGCAGCCGGAGTATAACCAGGACATGCGCGGCGAGATCGAAAAGGCCATCGAAGGGCTGATCGCGGACGAGCCGGCATCAGGAGGGAACAAGCAGTGATGACCACCAATCCTCTGCTTCCTGCCCAAGGCTCAGGCCTTGACCAAGACCTCGACGACGACAAGTTCCATGAAGAATGCGGGGTCTTCGGCATCTACGGCCACGAGGACGCGGCGGCCCACACCGCCCTCGGCCTGCATGCCCTGCAGCACCGCGGCCAGGAAGCCGCAGGCATCGTCGCCTTCGACGGCGCCCACTTCAACGCCCACCGCGACCTCGGCCATGTCGGCGACATCTTCTCCTCCAGCGAAGTGATCGCCCGCCTCGCTGGCCACGCCGCCATCGGCCACAACCGCTATTCCACGACCGGCGAGACCGCGCTGCGCAACGTGCAGCCGCTGTTCGCAGACCTCTCCTGCGGCGGCTTCACCCTGGCCCACAACGGCAACCTCACCAATGCCCGCGAACTGCGCCGCGTGCTGGTGGAGAAAGGCGCCATCTTCCAGTCGACCATGGACACCGAGGTCATCATCCACCTGATCGCCACCTCGGAGGCCGCCAGCCTGATCGACCGCATGACCAGCGCCCTGCGCCAGATCGAGGGTGCCTACTCCCTGGTGGCCATGACCGAGAATTGCCTGATCGCCGTGCGCGACCCCATGGGGGTGCGGCCCCTGGTCCTCGGCCGCCTGGGGACCGCCAACGTGGTGGCCTCGGAAACCTGCGCCCTGGACATCATCGGCGCCGAGTTCGTCCGCGACGTGGAGGCCGGGGAGATGATAGTGCTCGACGAGTCCGGCGTGCACTCCCTGCGGCCCTTCCCGCCTGCCCCGCGCCGCCCCTGCATCTTCGAGTACATCTACTTCGCGCGGCCCGATTCCCTCATGGAGGGGACCAGCATCTACGAGGCGCGCAAGCGCATCGGCGCGGAGCTGGCGCAGGAAAGCGCCGTCGCCGCCGAGGTGGTGATCCCGGTCCCGGATTCCGGCGTGCCGGCGGCCATCGGCTACGCCGAGCAGTCGCAGATCCCCTTCGAGTTGGGGATCATCCGCAACCACTATGTCGGACGGACCTTCATCGAGCCCGCCCAGCAGATCCGCAACCTCGGCGTCCGCCTGAAGCACAACGCCAACCGCAACTCCATCGAGGGCAAGCGGGTCATCCTGGTGGACGATTCCATCGTCCGGGGGACCACCTCCATCAAGATCGTCGAGATGGTGCGCGCCGCCGGAGCGCAGGAGGTGCATATGCGCATCGCCGCGCCGCCGACGGCTCATTCCTGCTTCTACGGCATCGACACGCCGGAAAAACAGGAACTGCTCGCCTCCTCCATGGACGTCGCGGCCATGGCCGGGCACATCGGCGTCGACAGCCTGGCCTTCATTACCATCGACGGCCTCTACCGGGCCATGGGCGAAAGCGGGCGTGACGCAGACGCGCCCAAGTACTGCGATGCCTGCTTCACCGGCGAGTACCCGATCCGCCTGACCGACTTCGAGCACAGCGAGGCGCCGGCCCAACTCTCCCTTCTGGCAGAGCGTGCCTGACCGTCGGTTTCCGTTGCTCTAGATGTTCGCGCGCCTGTTTTACAGCCTCTTCGCCGCCGCCGGCGGCGCCGGCTTCTCCCAGTTCCCGGAGTACTTCGCCCACTACCTCCAGCGACTTGGCGGGCGCATCGACCAGGCCCGGGTGCGGGTCGAGGAGATCAAGGAAGACGCTGCCGCCAAGAGCATGAGCGTGCCCGACTACATCGAAAGCTTCATCGCCAGCGATCCCCACAGCCTGGAGGGCGCGCGCATGCGCGAGAGCTTCTTCGAACTGGCGGATATGGAAGCGGCCTATCAGGCGTTGAGCGCTGCCGGTACCCTGCAACGTCCCTTCACCTTCATCGAGCACTTCGACGGCGGACTGGTGAGCGCCACCCTGGGCGACTTCGCGCCGGCCATGCCTCTGTCGGTCGAAGGCCTGATCTATGCCGGCGTCGGCGCCATTGCCGGGCTGTTCCTCTGCAGCGGCTCGCGCCGGGTCCTGCGGCGCAAACGAACCCGAAAGGCGGAGGCCTGATGGCGGAGGGAACGGGAAAACTGGCCGGACGCATCGCCGTGGTCACCGGGGCCTCCCGGGGCATCGGCGCGGCGGTCGCCAAGCGCTTCGCGGCGGAAGGATCGCAGCTCGTCCTGATCGCCCGCACGGTGGGCGGCCTCGAGGAACTCGACGACGAGATCCGCGCCGCCGGCGGCCTGCAGCCGGTCCTCGTCCCCCACGACCTGCGGGACTTCGACGGCTTGGACCGCCTCGGTGCCTCCCTGAACGAGCGCTTCGGGAAATTGGACATCCTGGTGGGCAACGCCGGGATTCTCGGGCCGCTCACCCCCGTCGGCCATATCCCGCCGGAGGCCTGGCAGGAGGTGATGGACATCAACGTCACCGCCAACTACCGGCTGATCCGCAGTCTCGATCCGCTGCTGCGCCTTTCCGACGCGGGCCGCGCGGTCTTCGTGACGTCGGGCGCCGCCAGCGGCCGCATGGCCTACTGGGGCCCTTACGCCATCTCCAAGGCCGCCCTGGAAGCGCTGGTGCGCAGCTACGCCGCCGAGATCACCAAGACCACGGTGCGCGCCAACCTGCTCTCCCCGGGCCCCATCCGCACCGGCATGCGCGCCGCCGCCTTCCCCGGCGAAGACCCCATGAGCCTGCGCACCCCCGAAGAGATCTGCGACCTCTTCCTCGAGCTGGCCAGCCCCGCCTGCCGGCGCAACGGTGAAGTTGTGCAAGCGCGGTAAACAACCAGAAGCCCAGACATAAAGACGGTTGCTCCCGCTCACGCGGGCCCCTCCCTCTCCCACGCCGGGGAGAGGGATAACAAGAAACCCTCTCCCCAGCGTGGGAGAGGGTTGCGAAGCCTTGGCGAGATCGAAAGATCGAGCTTAGGCGAAGCTGGGTGAGGGGGCGACTGTGGTTGCGTTACGCGGAGTCCACCACTTCATCCAGGAACCCAAGCACAGCCGCATTGAAAGCCCCCGGCGTCTCGAAGTACGGCGAATGACCCGCACCCGGCAACTCGACAAGCCGAGCGCCGGGGATCGTGCACGCCACTTCTTCCATGACCGGCGGCGGGAACAAGAGGTCCTCGGGGGCGGTGATCGCCAGCGTCGGTACGGCATAGCCTTGCAGTTCGTCCTGGCCGACGAAGCCGGCGCGGGTCAGGCGCAGGAAGGATTTCGGGAAGTTCGTGTTGAGGCCGGAGATCTGGGCGCAGAGATAGGCCGCTTCCGGGTTGGCCGTCCTGAAGCTGGCGCCGAGCTGGGCGGAGCCCGGCGGGATGGCGCCTGAGGCCAGATGCGCGATGGCGGCGTTGGCCAGCGGCGTGTCGAGCCCGCCCGGGGTGTTGGAGAGGACCAGGGCGCTCACCCGCTCGGGATGGCTGACCGCCGCCTTCAGCCCGCCCCAGCCGCCCATGGACTGGCAGACCAGGGCCGCCGTCTCGATCCCCTCGGCATCGAGGATCGCCAGGATGTCCCGGGGGAAGTGGTCGCAAGTGAAGTGCGCGCCATCGCAGCGTGAGCGCCCGAAGCCGCGGTGATCGAAGACGACGATCCTGTAGCGCTCGGCGAAGGCCGGCACCTGTTGCCACCAGCTCGCGCAGTTGCCGCCGCGGCCATGGGCGAAGACCACCGCCGGTCCCGCCCCGTGGACCTCGTAGTAGAGCCGCGCACCTTCCGTCTCGACCGTCGCCATTCTGCCCCTCGAACAAACCTCCGGCGGCCAGCTTACTTCTTTTTGGCGTAGGGATTCTCGCCTTTGCGCATGTTGATGCGGATCGGCGTGCCCGGCAGGTCGAAGGCCTCGCGCAGGCCGTTTTCCAGATAGCGCAGGTAGGAGGTCGGCAGGTCCTGCGGCTTGGAGCAGAAAACGGCGAAGGTCGGGGGCCGGGTCTTGGCCTGGGTCATGTACTTGAGGCGCAGGCGCCGCCCGGCGCTGGCCGGCGGCGGATGGGCCGCGGTCACCGCCTCCAGCCAGCGGTTCAGGTCGGCCGTGGCGATGCGCCGGTTCCAGACCTCGTAGGCTGCGAAGACCGCCGCCATCAACCGGTCGAGGTGCTGGCCCTGGCGGGCGGAGAGCGGCACCAGGGGAATCCCGCGCACCTGGGGCAGGGAGCGTTCGAGCCGCTGGCGGATGCCGGCGAGCGCCGCGTCCCGGTCGCCCACGCTGTCCCACTTGTTGACCCCGATGACCAGGGCCCGGCCCTCGTCCACCACCATGCGGGCGATGGTGAGGTCCTGCTTCTCCAGGCCCTCCTCGGCGTCCAGCAGCAGGACCACCACCTGGGCGAAGCGGACCGCCCGCAGACTGTCGGCGCTGGAGAGCTTCTCGATCTTCTCCGTGACCCGGGCCCGGCGGCGCAGGCCCGCGGTGTCCACCAGGCGCAGGGGGCGCCCTTCGTAGGACCAGTCGATGGCAATGGAATCCCGGGTGATCCCCGCCTCCGGGCCGGTCAGCAGGCGATCCTCGCCCAGAAGCTTGTTCACCAGGGTCGACTTGCCGACGTTGGGCCGGCCGACGATGGCGAGTTGCAGCGGCCCGCCGGCCTCATCCTCCGTATCGTCCTCCGGGTCTTCCGCTTCGTCCTCCGGCACGGCGGCGTGGATGGCGTCGAAGAGATCGCTCATGCCGAGACCATGCTCGGCGGAGATCGGGACGGGCTCGCCGAGGCCGAGGGCGTAGGCGTCCATCAGGCCGGCCTCCGCCTCCCGCCCCTCGCACTTGTTGGCCACCAGGGCCACCGGCCGGTCGCTGCGGCGTAGCCAGTTGGCGAAATGCTCGTCCAGGGGGGTGAGGCCGCTGCGCGCGTCGATCACCAGCAGGGCCAGGTCCGCCTCCGCCAAGGCGCGCTCGGTCTGGGCGCGCATGCGCCCCTCCAGGCTGCCGTCGAAGCGCTCCTCCAGCCCGGCGGTATCGATCACCCGGAAGCTGAGGCCGAAGAGGTTGCCCTCCCCTTCCCGGCGGTCGCGGGTGACGCCCGGCGTGTCGTCCACCAGGGCCAGCTTCTTGCCGACAAGGCGGTTGAACAGGGTGGATTTGCCGACGTTGGGGCGGCCCAGGATGGCGACGGTGATGCTCATGGCCTTGGCATAGGGCTTCGCCCCGCCTCCCGCAAGCCCAGGACAACCCGGCGCATCGGGAGAGTGGACCGGTCAGCGCAGCGCGACGAGCTGTCCGCCGTGGGTCAGCAGATAGAGTCCGTTGTTCGCCACCACCGGCGGTACGGCCACGCCGTCGCCCAGGTCGAAGAAGCCCAGCGGCTTGCCGTCGTAGGGCGAGATCGACAGCACCTCCCCGTGGGAGCCGGCAACCACCAGGCGGTCGCCCGCCAGCACCGGCCCGGTCCAGCGGATCGGCTCGTCGGGGTCATCGGGGTCGACGAAACGCGGCAGGGGCTGCACCCAGCGGATCCTGCCGTCACGGCGGCGCAGACAGACAAGCTGGGAATCCTTGGTCAGAACATAGACAAAGTCACCGGCCGGCCAGGGCATCTCGACGCCGCCGAGTTCGGCCTGCCAGGCCCGCACGCCCTGACGCAGGTCGATGGCCAGCATCCGCCCGGCATGGCTCACCGCCAGCACCAGCCCGCGGTCGATCACCGGCAGGCCGCGGATCTGGGCGATGTCGGCCAGGGGGTCGATGCGCCGGATGGCACTGAGGTTCTCGGACCAGAGCACCCGCCCGCTGTCGGTCAACATGCCCAGCACTTCGCCGGAGGTGTAGGGCACCACAACCGTGTTGCCGGCCACAGCCGGACTGGCCGAACCCAGCAGGCCGGCGGTCTCCTGCACGCCGACGTGGTTCCACAGCCGCTCGCCGCTTTCCGCGTCGAGGACGATCAACTGGTTGTCGAAAGTCACGACGAAAACGCGGCCGTCGCTGATCACCGGCGCGCTGCGCATCGGCGCCGGCGCCTTGTGCTCCCAGATCACATCGCCGCTGCTTGCATTGAGCGCGAAGACCTTGGCAAAACCGGTGGCCACGAAGACCTTGCCGTTGTCGTAGGCGATGCCGCCGCCGAAGAAGCCATCGTCCTCGTCGTCGTCTTCCAGGTCGACACGCCAGACCCGTCGGCCGCCGCTGGTGGAAAAGGCGGAGACCAGGGAGCGCGCATCCATGGCGTAGACCAGATCGCCGACCACCAGCGGCTGCGCCAGGATCTGGGCCACCGAGCCCGAGCCCTCGCCGACGTCGGCGCTCCACACCCGCCGCGGGTTGGCGCTCAGCGAGAGATGGTACATGGCATGGGCAGCCGAACCGCCGGGCTGCGCCCAGTCGGTGTTCACGTAGGGCTCGGGCAGCCGCACCGCGAGGTCAGCGATGGAGGGGTCGGGCCGCAAGCCCCGCTCGAAGGCGAGGATGGCGATGCGCTGTCCGGGCAGCGGCGGGCCCTCCTCCTCGCCGAAGAAGTCGTCGAAGCCACAGGCGCCGAGCGCGAGCAGAAGGGCGAGCGCGACAGCCGCGCGGGATACAAGGGGGCGCATCAAACGGTCATCCCGACAGCGTGGCAAGCAGCTCGGCGGCGCGCGAGCGAAGACCGTGAGGCGCCAGCGGATCGTCGGTGATTTCGGTCAGGTGCTCGCGCGCGGTCTCGCTGTCCCCTTCCCTCAGAGCGAGGGCCGCCAGCAGCTCCAGCGCGGTGAAGCGATAGGGCGCATCCGCCGCCGTCTGAGGCTCCAGACGGCTTCTCAGAGCCAGCGTGTCGCCCTGGTCCATGTCCCGCATGACCGCCAGGATTTCGCCGAGCGCCGAGATGGCCTGCGGCGTCGAGCCGTTGGCGGCAAGCTGGCCCCAGATGTCCTCGGCCGCCGCGGGGTCCCCCGAGTCCGCCGCCAGCCGCGCCTCAACCAGGGCCGCCAGCAGCGGATAGCCGGTCCCCGAGGGGTCGCTCAGCGCCTGCAGGGCGTTGCGGCCGCCGGCCTCGTTGCCGTCGTCAATCATGGCAAGGGCGGCGACAAAGCTGTCCGACTGCTCGCCGCGCAATTTCTCATCGTAGGCGCGCCAGCCCTGGTAGCCGGCGGTTGCCAGGACCACGACGGCGGCGGCCGTGTAGATGAACAGACTGTATTTCTTCCACCAGTCCGCTGCTTTGTCGCGGCGAAGATCTTCTTCGACTTCTTTAAAGATGTCGGCCACTTATCGCTCCTTGCCGCTCGACCCCTTCCCTCGCGCCATAGTCCCCAGGTGCGGCCCCCAGGTGCGGCGCATCGTTGATAAAGCCCCGGACGGCGGGCATCAACCCTCCAGTGGTGGGCCCCACCATCCGGTCTTGGCTGTCAGGCCGCTTTCCACTTGATGCTGCAGCCCATGGACGCGATCTGGTCCTGCGGCCCATGGCCCGTCTCGGCCACCGCGCTCATGGCCTCGAAGAGCTCGCGCCGGGCATTGGGAACCAGGGTGGTCTTGGATTCGTCCAGGCGCCCGCGGTACTGCAGCTCCAGATCGGTGTTGAACCCGTAGAAATCGGGGGTACAGACCGCACCATAGGCCTCAGCCGTTTGTTGCGTCGGATCAATCAGATAGGGGAAGTCGAGGCCGTGCTCCCGGGCGAAGTCCTTCATATTCTCGAAGGAGTCCTCGGGATAGGCGCTGGAATCGTTGGCGTTGATCCCGGCAAAGCCGATGCCCAGTTCGCGCAGGGCGCGGGCTTCATCGCCCAGGCGGCCGGCAATGGACCGGACATAGGGGCAGTGATTGCACATGAATACGATCACCGTGCCCTTGGGGCCTGCAATCTCCCGCAGGCCGTAGGTCTTTCCGTCGATGCCTTGCAGGGAGAAATCGACGGCCTTCCAGCCGAATTCACAGATCGGCGGCACCGCTGCCATGGCTAGTCCTCCATAAGTCACTCTTGATTCAACGGCCTGGTTTCAACGGCTTGGCCCGCCGTTCTGCCAGCTTTCTCGATCGCACGCACGTTAACATTTTCTTCAGGATCCCGCGGGACACTGGGATCCATAGGATTCAATCGGGATTTGTGGCATCTGGCCACGGGTGCCCGCGCTCTGCCCTGTGTCCCAGGTAGCGACATGGGGCAGTGCGGTAGAACGCCACAAGCGGCCAGGCCGCAACCGGAGCTCAAGGTATGAGATCACCGCTTTCCTTTCGTCTTCTGAGCCGCCTTCTCGCCCCGGCCTTCGCGCTGGGCCTGGGCGCCTGCGATCCCGCTTCCCAGGCGATGCTGGCCGGGGCCAGCCTGGTGAGCTTCGTCCACACGGACAAGACCATGAGCGACCATATGGCCACCTGGGCCTTCGACAGCGACTGCTCGCTGCTCCATACCGCCAACGACGAGACCTACTGCCAGCCCTTCGAAACAGAGGAGCAGCGCCGGGCCGCCGAGGCCGAGGCCGCCGCCCAGCGGGCCCAGACCTACTGCTACCGGACGCTCGGCGGGATCAGTTGCTATCGCGAGCCCGACGACATGGCCAGCAGCCAGGCCAGGGTGCAATAGCAACCAGAATCCAAGAGCAGACCGCCGCCCGCGCGGCCCCGCCCGGTTCCCTGAAATCAAGACCCGATCTTCGGCCCGATCCTCCGCGTCCGGCCCCGAGCCAGGCGTTGTGCGCTGCACAAACTTGCCCGCTGGACGGCGCTGCAAAATTCGGGAAGACTGCTAATATGAAAAGAATGAGACGCCTGGGAGACTGACTGCGTTCATGAGCCAACTCTACCGCCTCAGCGAGCACCGCAAGGCGCCCAGGCGCGTATTTTTCAATCGAACCGAACTCAATCAATTGCTTTCCCTGTACAGCCGCCATGTGGCCAGCGGCGACTGGCGGGACTATGCCATCGACCAGGTCGGCGGCGCGGCGATCTTTTCCGTGTTCCGCCACACCCACGATGCGCCGCTGTTCTCCATCGCCAAGCAAGGCAGCACCCGCCACCCTGAATTCGTGGTCTTCTCGGGACGCGAAAAACTGACGCGGGCCAAGAGCTTGAGAGACGCCCTCAAGGTCTTTAATCGGAAACTTAAAGTCGTTTCCTAGATGTCCGCGGTAAGGGGCTTCAGGTACAGGAGAAACCGCTGAGCCTACGCTTCGCGTTGACTGCTCACAGCGTCCGGCAACCTGTTGATTTGCAAACAATCTTATTATTATTTTCGCGTAATGCGATTATAGAGGCCCTCTTAACCTCGTTGCT
Source organism: Pelagibius sp. (assembly GCF_028289705.1). GTDB lineage: Bacteria > Pseudomonadota > Alphaproteobacteria > Kiloniellales > Kiloniellaceae > Pelagibius. The sequence goes on along the minus strand of NZ_JANQOI010000189.1, from coordinate 2,217 downwards.
TAAGCCCTGCGAAATCTCTTCGTGAGACCATGAGAGAATTCCTGAGCTTTCCCCAATCGGCTTTAGGAAGAGTATCTGTCTCGATCGAGCCAGCGGCGGGTTCCCCCAACTGCCGCTGGCTCACTTTCCATCAGGGCCCGGGCGCGGCGGCCAAGCTGCCCTTTCCCGCGCGGGCCAGGCGAGGATGAGAGCGATGCCGCAAGACCCCGACGCGCCGCTGAGCAGACCCTCCGCAGAAGGTGCGGACAACGGCAAGGACCGCCGCCGCTTCATCCGCGCCGCGACGGTGCTGAAGGCCCGTCTGCTCACCGATGCCGGCGCGCTGGAAGGGACGGTGCTGGATGCCTCCCTCAACGGCGTGAAGGTCTGGACCAACGGCGACCTGCCGGTGGGCAGCAAGGTCACCCTGGTGCTGGCCGGCTCGGTCCACTTCGGCGGCCAGGTTGTATGGCGCCGCGGCGAAACCCTCGGCGTCTGTTTCCATGAGGACCCGGAGAAGGTGGCCACCATCATGGCCGCCCTGCTGCCGCAACGCTGCCTGCAGGTCGGCCACGCCTGACCGGCCGCCGTTACGCCGGCGGCGGTACTATGCCGCCGGGGGTGCGTCTTCTGTCGGCGCTCGCTCCTCAAGAATGCGGTCGATCAGCCCCCAGTCCAGCGCTTCTTCCGCGGACATGAAATTGTCCCGATCGAGGGTGCGCTCGACCTCCTCATAGGACCGCCCGCAATGCCGGGCATAGAGGCGGATGATGCGGCGCTTGGTCTGCTGCATCTCCTCCGCATGGATGAAGACGTCCGAGGCCTGCCCCTGGAACCCACCCAGCGGCTGATGGACATGCAGGCTGGCATTGGGCAGCGCCGCCCGCTCACCCGCCTCCCCCGCCATCAGCAGAAACGAGCCCATGGAGCGGGCCGTTCCCATGCAGAGCGTGTGCACCGGCGCCTTGATGTACTGCATGGTGTCGTAGATGGCGAGGCCGCTGGTCACGACGCCGCCGGGCGAGTTGATATAGAAGTGGATCGGCCTCTTCGGGTCCTCGGCCTCCAGGAAGAGCAACTGCGCGCAGACCAAGGCCGAAGCCGCGTCGTTGACCTCGCCATTGAGGAAGACGATCCGCTCGCGCAGCAGCCGCGAATAGATGTCGAAAGACCGCTCTCCGCGGCTTGACTGTTCGACGACCATGGGGACGAGTTGCATCGCTTCGCGCATCGGCGAACTCCTGTCTTCTGAACTTTCCGTTGCTGACTCGGGCGTCAGGCCGCGCGCATGAGGCAGGACCGGTTGCTGTTCGCGGCCGTGGGAGGCCGCGGTTGAAGGCATTCGTCCACCAGCCCGTGAACGATCCTCAGGATGGTGCCGCCGCCTCCATTGGGCCTCACCTGGAACGTCACCAGGCTTTCCAGGAAGGGCGGCTCTTCGTCCCTCAGTCTGTAGCGCACTTCCGCGCCGGGTTCGCTCGACACCGGCTCCACCTGCGCCAAGTCGCCGTCGGGGAGCCACCTGTCGCGCAACGCGGGCACGCTGATCGCCCGCCAGACCTTCTCGGGCGGCGCCTCGAGCTCGTATTCGAGCACCAGATCCGCCGCCTCCTCTTTGCTCTCCCGTTCGGTCATGGGTCCATGTCCTTCAGCAAAACCTTCAGAGCCTCGATCCGCGCCGGCCAGTAGGCGCGATACCTGGCGAGCCAACGGGCGATGAGCGCCAGGCCTTCCGGATCGACCTCGTAGTTGACGAAACGCCCCTGCCGCTCCTCCCGCACCAGCCCGGCGTTGCGCAGCACGGAGAGGTGCTGGGACATGGCCGGCTGGCTGATCGTCATGCCCTCGCGCAGAGCGCTGGCGTTCATGCCGCCCCCCGCCAGCTTCTCGAAGATCGAACGCCGGGTCGGATCGGCCAGGGCCTTGAAGACGTCGCTCTCGACCATGCCAAGAGATAAGCACAGACTTATGTGATTGGCAAGTGGTGAACGCTGCCCGCCGAAGCGTTCAGATCACTCCCACTCAATCGTCCCCGGCGGCTTGGACGTTACGTCGTAGACCACGCGGTTGATGCCACGCACCTCGTTGATGATGCGCGTGGCGGTGGCCGCCAGGAACTCGTGGTCGAAGGGATAGCTCTCCGCGGTCATGCCGTCGGTGGAGGTGACGGCGCGCAGGGCGCAGACGTAGTCGTAGGAGCGGGCGTCGCCCATCACGCCGACGGTCTTCACCGGCAGC
>NZ_JANQOI010000185.1 GCF_028289705.1 Pelagibius sp. | reverse complement strand
CAGCAGGATCTCGCAGCCGCCGCCCAGCGCGAGGCCGGAGGGGGCGGAGACCACCGGGAAGGGCGCACGCTTCAGCGCGGTGTAGGTCTTCTGGCCCTGGGCCACCATGTCCTCGATCATCGGCCAGGCGCCGACGTTGGCAGCGAACATGGCCAGGCCCAGGTTGGCGCCGGCGGAGAAATGGCTGCCCTCGTTGTAGACCACCAGCGCCTTGTAGTCCTTGGGCACGATCTGCAGCGCCTTGCCGATGATTTTGAAGACCTCCGGATCGATGGTGTTGAGCTTGGTGTGGATCTCCAGGCAGACCACGCCGTCGCCGATGTCCCAGAGGGAGGCGGAGCCGTTCTTCGCCAGGGGCTCGCTGCGCAGCTTCACGTCGGAGAGCAGCAGCACGCCCTCGCCGCGTTCGACGTCTGCATAAGAGCCATCCACTGTCAGATACTGCAGGCGGCCGTCCTGTACGCGGTAGAAGCCTTCGGCCCCTGCGGCCTTTTCCAACAGCGGCGGCACCTCCCGGCCCTCGGCCTTCAGGCGCTCGGCGAAGTCGGCGGCGCCCAGCTTATCGAGCAGTTCGAAGGGGCCGAATTTCCAGTTGTAGCCCATGCGCATGGCGCGATCGACGGCGAGGATGTCGCCGGCGATCTCCGGCACCAGCGCAGCGGCGTAGCCCAGGGTCTGGGACATCACCGCCCAGGCGAAGAGGCCGCCCTTGTCGTCGTGCGCCACCAGCGCCTTGGCGCCGCCGCGCCGGGCGGCAGAGACACTGGCAAGGGAGGCCTTGGCGGCCGGCGCGTAGTCGCCGGTGTTGAGGTCGATGGCCTCTTTCACCCGCGCGCCGTTGGCCTTGTTCAGGCGGTAGAAGCCGCCCTTGCCTTTGCGGCCGGTGTAGCCCTCCGCGATCATCTGCTCCAGTAGCGGGAAGGGTCGGCGCAGGCCCTGGTAGGCGTCGTCCTTGGCCAGCGTCGCCGCCAGCGAAGCGTCGACCTTGGGCATGAGATCCAGGCCGACGAGGTCCAGCAGGGCGAAGACGCCGGTCTTGGGGATGCCGAGAGGTCGGCCCATGATGGCATCGGCCTCTTCGATGGTGAGGCCGCGGTTGAGGGTCTCCACCACCGCGCACTGCAGCCAGAAGGTGCCGATGCGGTTGGCCACGAAGCCGGGGGTGTCGTTGCACATCACCACGCCCTTGCCGAGCTGCTGGTCGGCGAAGGCGCCCAGCGTCTGCGGCACCTCGGGCCGGGTATCCGGCCCCACCACCAGCTCCAGCAGGGGCATGTAGCGCGGCGGATTGAAGAAGTGGGTGATCAGGAAGTCGCCGGCAAAGCGCGCCGGCATGTCCTTGGTCAAAAGCGACAGCGGCAGGGTCGAGGTGTTGGAGGAGACGATGGAGCCGTCCTTGCGCACCGCTTCCAGGCGTTCATAGAGCGCCCGCTTGATCTTCGGGTCCTCGATCACCGCCTCGACGATCCAGTCGACCTGGGACAGCTTGTCGATATCGTCCTCGACATTGCCGGGGGTCACCAGCCTGGCCAGACGCTTGGACATGAAGGGCGCCGGGTCGGCCTTCAGCATCTTGGTGATGGCGCCTTCGGCCAGGGCGTTGCGGTTGTCGCCCTCCTTGGGCACGACGTCCAGCAACAGGACCGGAACGCCCGCGTTGGCGAGATGGGCGGCGATCCCCGCGCCCATGACGCCGGCGCCGATGACGGCAGCGGATGCGATGGTCATCAGGCGGCCTCCAGCACCGTGGCGATGCCCTGGCCGCCGCCGATGCACTGGGTCGAGAGCGCCAGGCTCTTGCCGTCGCGCTTCAGGAGCTGCGCGGCCTTGCCGGTGATGCGCGCGCCGGTGGCGCCCAGGGGATGGCCGAGGGCGATGGCGCCGCCGTCGACGTTGGTCTTGTCGAGGTCGAGGCCCAGTTCGTCGGCGCAGGCCAGCGCCTGGGCGGCGAAGGCCTCGTTCAGTTCGATGATGTCGAGATCGCCGACGGACACGCCCGCGCGCTCCAGCGCCTTGCGGCTGGCCGCGACGGGGCCGATGCCCATGACCTCCGGATCGCAGCCGGCAACGGCAATCGACCTGACCTTGGCCAGCGGCTCCAGCCCATGGGCCTTGGCATAATCCTCGGAGGTGACCAGCACCGCAGAGGCCCCGTCGGTCAGCGGCGAGGAGGTGCCGGCGGTGACGCTGCCGTCGAGGGCGAAGGCGGGCTTCAGATCGGCCAGGGCCTCGGCCGAGGTGTCGGCGCGGATGCAGCCGTCGGCCTCGACGCTGGCGCCGTCGGCCTGGATCGCCACGATCTCCGCCTGCAGCTTGCCGTCGGCCTGGGCCGCCGCCGCCTTGCGGTGACTGTCGACTGCAAATTCTTCCTGGCGCGCCCGCGTGATCTGGTGCTTCTGGGCGACGTTCTCCGCCGTCTCGCCCATGGAGATGTAGGCCTGGGGGAAGCGCTCGGCGAGGCCCGGATGGAGCAGCGGATTGAAACCGGCCATGGGAATGCGGCTCATGGACTCGATGCCGGCGCAGATGAAGGCTTCGCCCGCGTCCATCTGAATGTTGCCCGCGGCCATGTGGATCGACTGCATGGAGGAGCCGCAGAAGCGGTTCACCGTGGTGCCCGCCACCGAGATCGGCAGGTCCGCCAGGAAAGCGATGAGCCGGGCCACGTTCAGCCCCTGCTCGCCCTCGGGAAAGGCGCAGCCGACGATCAGGTCCTCGATGTCGTTGGGATCGACGCCGGTCTTGCCGAGAAGGCCGCGCACCACCTGGGCGGCCATCTCGTCGGGACGGACTTTCACCAGGTCGCCCTTGTTGGCGAAGTGGAAGGGGGAGCGGGCGTAACCCGCGATCACGACGTTCTTATGCATCACTCGGACCTTTCGGCATTTGGGTCGGCGTTTGGGTCGGCATTGGGCTCAATCCGGGGTGCTCTCGCGGCTCTCGGCGACTACTCGGCCGCTTCGACTTCGGCCCCCTTCGATTTCAGAAAATCCTCGACGGCTGATTCGATCTCGCGCAGTTCCTGCAGGGTTTCCGTCAGGTCCCTGTACTGCGCCTCAAGGGTCTCGATGCGCTGACGTGTCCTGGCCAGCGTCAGGCGCATCTGTTCGACCTGTTCGGGGTCCTGATCGTAGAGGTCCAGCCACTCGGCGATCTCGCGCAGCGAAAAACCCAGGCGCTTGCCGCGCAGGATCAGGATCATGCGGCCGCGGTCGCGGTGCGTATAGACGCGGGTCTTGCCGGCGCGCTGCGGGGCGATGAGGCCCTTGTCCTCGTAGAAGCGCAGCGCGCGCGGCGTCACCTTCAGCTCCGCCGCCAGCTCGGTTACGGAATAAAGCTTGGTCATGTTGGCGCAGCGTCGCTGGTCATTGTTTCCTCTTTACGCGGCGCCCCCTCTGTCGCCTTGGCCCTTTCCTCGGCGATCAGCTCCTTCTTCGACAGCTTGCCGATGATGGTCTTCGGCAGCTCGTCGCGGAACTCAACCTGGCGCGGCGTCTCCATGGGGGAGAGTTTGTCCTTCAGGAACTCCTTCAGGGCTTCGGTCTCCAGGTTCTCGCCGTCCTTCAGGCGGATGAAGGCCTTCGGAACCTCGCCGCGATAGTCGTCGGCCACACCGATCACCGTGACCTCGGCGACCGCCGGATGGCGGTAGATCGCCTCTTCGATGTGGCGCGGATAGACGTTGTAGCCGCCGGAGATGATGACCTCCTTCAGGCGGTCGATGAGGAAGGTGAAGCCGTCTTCGTCCATGTATCCGACATCGCCGGTGTGGACCACGCCGCCGCGCAGCGTCTCGGCGGTTTCCTTGGGGCGCTGCCAGTAGCCGGCCATCACCTGCGGCCCGCGCACGCAGATCTCCCCCTTCTCGCCCAGAGGCATGACCTTGTCCGGGTCGTCGAGGGAGCGGATCTCCACCGTGGTGCCCGGCATGGGCAAGCCGGTGGAGCCGTCCTTCGGGTTGCCGAGCACCGGATTGCAGGTGACCACCGGCGAGGCCTCGCTGAGGCCGTAGCCCTCGAGCACCTTGCAGCCGGTGATGCTCTCGAAGCCCTCGCGCACCTCCTGCGGCAGGGAGGCGCCGCCGGACAGGCAGTACTTGACGCAGGAGAGGTCGTAGCGCTCCAGCTTCGGGTAGTGGAGGACCGCGTTGTAAAGCGTGGGCACGCCGGGGAAACAGGTCGGCCGGGTGCGGGCGATGGTCTTCAGCAACAGCGTGATCTCGAAGCGCGGCAGCAGGATGATCTCCGCCGCACCGCGGATGCTCATGTGCATGATCACCGTCATGGCAAAGACGTGGAACAGCGGCAGCACGGCCATCATCCGTTCCTTACCCATCTCCGCGCCGATGAACCAGTTCCAGACCTGGCTGGTGTTGGCGGAGATGCTGCCGTGGGTCAGCATGGCGCCCTTGGGCACGCCGGTGGTGCCGCCGGTGTACTGCAGCACCGCCACGTCGTCGATGCCGACCTCCGCGGGCGTGAAGCTGCCGTCGTTGTCGATCATCTCGGAAAAGCGCAGGTAGGCCTCGCCCTTCGGCACCTTGGCCAGGTCGCCGCGCTTGGCGATGGCGAAGAGCTGGCGGCTGGGGAAGCGCAGGATCTCGCCCATGGCGCAGACCACCACCGTCTTCAGCGCGGTGCGCTCGAAGGCCGTCACCAGCTTCGGCAGCAGCAGCTTGAGGTCCAGGGTGACCGCCACCTCGGCGCCGGAGTCCTCGATCAACCCGATGACCTCTTCCTCGGCATAGAGGGGGTTCACGTTGACCACAATGGCGCCCAGCTTCATCAGGGCGAAGTAGCTGATCACATAGTAGGGCGTATTGGGCAGGAAGAGCGCCACGCGGGAGCCCTTGCGGACCCCCAGGTCCTGAAAGCCCCGGGCCGCCCGGTCCACCAGGACGCTGACCTCGGCATAGCTGTAGCGCTTGCCGAGGAAGTCCAGGCAGGGGCGCTCGCCATAGCCGGCCACCGCCCGGTCGAAGGCCCGGAACAGCGGTTCCTGTAAGACCTCGCTGTCCCAATCAAGTCCCGGCGGGTAGCTCTTGTCCCAAGGACGCTGCTGGCCGCCTGTATGCGCCTTTTCCAAAGTCATGTCCCATCACCCTGCTCTTGTCTTCGCAAAAACGTGCGGTTCAAGGCATGCCCGACCCATTGCCGTCCCAACCGGCGGTCGCCCGACCTTGGCAACGGGATGCACGGCCGGTATCTGAGACTTCCCCTCGACCGGCCGTGGCCCCGCGCCTCGTGGGCCAACTCTACCGTCATACACTTAATGAATTCCGAGATTACGCCAACCATATGACGTTAACGTGAAGTAGCGGCACCTGTGTCAAATTCGGTCGGTGGTGCCGGGCCGGATCTGCTATCGGGAATTGTGGTCGGCGGACCCTGCGGCAGGCGGAACTCGTGGTAGTTCTTGGGATTCATCCGGAACGCCCTATTTCGCTTTAGATTGGCCTGACCACCTGATATCTTGACCTTTCGGGATTTCCCTTACCCCCTCTGTGCGGTGGAGAAAGGACGATGACCGCATGCCGGTCGAGATGATTCAGACCAAGCGGCTGTTCCAGCAGGTCTTCGAGCAGTTGGCGGACCTCATCGCCAAGGGCGAGTTCCCGCTTGGGCAGCGCCTGCCGGCGGAGCGCGACCTGGCGCGCCAGCTTGGCGTCAGCCGGGCTACCGTGCGCGAGGCGATGATCGCGCTGGAGCTGTCCGGCCTCGTGGAGGTGCGGGTCGGTGCAGGAATCTTCGTGGTGGCCGACCGCGCCCCGCAGCCGATGCGCTCAAAGGGCGACGAACTCGGGCTTGGACCCTTCGAGCTGATGGAGGCGCGGCGCCTTGTGGAATGTGAAATCGCCTTTCTGGCGGCGCAGCTCATCCAGGACAGCGATATCGAAGCCCTGGAGGCCAGCCTGGCGCTCATGGCACGCGAGCACGATGAGGGATTTGTCAGCGAGGACGGCGACCGCGGCTTTCACATCGCCGTCGCCCGGGCGACCCGCAACAACGCGCTGATCAAAATGGTGGAGCTCCTCTGGGAGTTGCGCGAGACCTCGCCCATGTGGGCAAGACTTCATCAGCGGGTGCGCGCGGTGCAGGTCCGCGCGGCCTCCCTGGACGAGCACCTGCAGATCATCGAGGCGCTGCGCCAGCGCGCGCCCGATCTGGCGCGCCGCGCCATGGATGCCCATCTGCGGCGCGCGACCGACGACCTGCTGCGGGTCTCCGAAGCGGAGTTCGCCGGGGAGGTGGACGAAGAAGAGCGGCGGCGCGGACAGCGCGCCGTGGCACAATGAGTCAACAAACAGAGCCGAGCGGCACAGGCTCGGTCGGAGCAAGGTGCAAGGACACAGACCATGACCGCCACGAAACTCGAGCAACGCGGAACGACCGGTAGCGACGGCGGCGAGGCCAGCCTGACCGTCCGCCTGAGCCCCAACGACAACGTGGTGGTGAGCCGGGCCGAAATCCTGGAGGCGACCCCGGTGCCGCAGGAGGGGGTCACTACGACCACGGTGATCCCCACCGGCCACAAGCTGGCGACCCGCGCCATCGCCCAGGGCGCGCCGGTGGTGAAGTACGACCAGGTCATCGGCTTTGCCACCAGGGCCATCGCCGCCGGTGATCACGTCCATGTCCACAACTGCGGCATGGGGGACTTCGAGCGCGACTATGCTTACTGCGAAGGCGCCAAGCCGACCGACTTCGTTACCGAGGACGCGCGGGCGAGCTTCCAGGGTTTCCGTCGCCCCGGCGGCCGCGCCGGTACGCGCAACTACATCGGCATCCTCACCTCGGTGAACTGCTCGGCCACGGTCGCCCGCTACATCGCCGAGGCCTTCAACAAGACCGGCATCCTGAACGACTACCCCAATGTCGACGGGGTCGCGGCCTTTGTTCATTCCACCGGCTGTGGCATGGCCGACAGCGGCGACGGCTACGAGGCGCTGCAGCGCACCCTCTGGGGCTATGCCCGCCATCCGAACTTCGCCGGCGTGCTGATGGTCGGTCTCGGCTGCGAGGTCAACCAGATCCCCTTCCTGCTCGATGCCTATGGCCTGCAGCCGGGCGAGCGCTTTCAGACCCTGACGATTCAGGAGACCGGCGGCACCCGCCGCACCGTCGATGCGGCCATCGAGCGCATCACCGCCATGCTGCCGGCGGCCAATGCCGCCCGCCGCGAGACCGTTCCGGCCAGCGAACTGACCCTCGCCCTGCAGTGCGGCGGCTCGGACGGCTACTCGGGGATCACCGCCAACCCGGCGCTGGGCGCCGCGGCGGACTTGCTGGTGCGCAACGGCGGTACCGCAATCCTCAGTGAGACGCCGGAGATCTACGGCGCCGAGCACCTGCTGACCCGCCGCGCCATCAGCCGCGAAGTCGGCGAAAAACTCATCGACCGCATCCGCTGGTGGGAGGACTACACCAAGCGCAACGGCGGGGAGATGAACAACAACCCCTCTCCCGGCAACAAGGCCGGTGGGCTGACCACCATCCTGGAGAAGTCGCTGGGGGCGGCCGCCAAAGGCGGCACCACGAACCTGATGGGAGTCTACAAGTACGCCGAAGAGGTGGCGGCCAAGGGCTTCTGCTTCATGGACAGTCCGGGCTACGACCCCTGCTCGGTCACCGGCCAGGTGGCCGCCGGCGCCAACGTGGTCTGCTTCACCACGGGCCGCGGCTCGGTCTTCGGCTTCAAGCCCTCCCCCTCCATCAAGCTGGCCACCAACAGCGCCATGTACCGGCGCATGGCGGAGGATATGGACATTAACTGCGGCGGCATCGTCGACGGCGAGAAGTCCGTCGCCGAGGTCGGCCAGGAGATCTTCGACAAGATCCTCGCCGTCGCCAGCGGCCATCCCTCCAAGTCCGAGGCCCTGGGCTTCGGCGACGCCGAGTTCATTCCCTGGCAGATCGGCGCGGTTATGTGAGCGCGCTTCTGCCAGAGATGGGAGCCGATGAAGCGTTCGCCTTTCCCGGCGCGATATGGCACAAGTTTCGTACCGAGGGAGAGCCGAACCGGGCTCTCAGCGGGACGGGAGCGAGGAGTCGGGGATGAATCTGAAAGACCGATCGGAGGCGGCGGTGCAACAGGCCGGCGAGGCCTTGGGCGCGGACCTCTCCGAAGACCAGCGCGCGGCCTTGGCTAAGGTCATCGAGCAGGCGATGGCGGATGCGATGAAGGAGACCGCGGCACGCAGCGGCGAAGCGGCGCGCAACTGCTGCAGCCATGACCAGGACATGGCCCACAAGATCGCCGAGCAGATCCAGCAGTCTCACAAGGCGCTGATCGCAAATCTCTCCAGCCTGCGCTAGCCAGCACGCGACTGCCCGGCCGGCCGCCGGGCCGGCCCCGGGTCAAGCGGCCCTTGCTGCCGTTGCCAGAGCGGCGGCCGGACCGGCGTCGCGCCGGTCCATTCTGCGCCAGGCGCGCTCGTGGAAGAAGAATACCACTGTATTCACCGCTGGCTCGATCAGCGCCACCCCGGTGGCGATCACCGCCGAGCCGGTGAGCGCGTAGGTCACACCGAAGCCGACCGCAAAGTGCAGGACGGCGAAGGAGATGGTTTTTGCGAAGTCCCGGCGCATCGGCCCTCTTCCTTAGAATAATTCTAATTGAGAATGATTATCATTTACGTTTGGATAGGCTCGATGTCAAGGCCTGGAATGACGTTTCCGGCGGATTCGCGCTTTGACAGGCCCAGCGACTTCCCCGACACTTTTGTTAGTCAAAGGCGTTTTCGACTTGCGTCGAAGCGGTTCCAGCCCGCACCCCCTCCCGGCCACCCACCAGGATAATCGCATTGGGTGGCCGGGAGGGGGTGCGGGCCGGCGCCGACAAAACATAAAGGGCTCTAGGCGGCAGCAGCCCAAGAACTGCCGCGGGCGGGCGAAGCACGGGGACGGGGAGACGGCATGAGAGACCGCAGACTGCGGGCCCCCGAAGTGGGGCCGGGCGGAGGCCTTGGGCCGCCGCGAGGGGCAAGCCGCGCGCCCGGCGACCCGGCGCGCTTCGGCCCGGACAGCCGCAGCCCCCTGCTGGAGGCTGGCTGGCACTACATCGATACCGTCGAACTGGACGATGTGACCGCCGAGGACTGGGCCCTGCTCAACCGGCAGCGGGACTCCTTCTATGCCCGCGAACAGCTGCGCCAGGTGCTCCGGCTGTTGAAGTGTTCGGAGGGTGACGCCAGCTTCGGCTATCAGATCAACAACTACCGTCACTGCCTGCAGGCGGCGACCCTGGCCTATCGCGCCGGCGAGGACGAAGAGATCGTGGTGGCCGCCCTGCTCCACGACGTCGGCGTGGTCCTCTGTCCCGACAGCCATGCCGAATTTGCGGCCTGCCTGCTGGCCAGCTACGTCTCCGAGCGCACCCACTGGATGCTGCGCCACCACACCATCTTCCAGCATGTCCATCTGGCCGGCGTGCATGACCCCGCTTTCGATCCCGACGAGCGGGAGCGCTGGCGCGGGCACCGCTACTTCGAGTGCACCGCCGCCTTCGTCGACCGCTACGACCAGCGCGCCATCTGCCCGAACTACGACACCGCGCCGCTGGAGTTCTTCGTGCCGATGGTCCAGCGGGTCTTCGCGCGCCCGCCCCACCACTTGGTCGTCGACTAAGCGAAATGTGGGATGCGCTGCCGAAGCGGCCTTGCCGCCGGGCGGCGGGCTTGATTTGATGCTGTGACGGCGTCCCGGAACGGGCGTTCACAGGGAGCTGAAGGGAACGAAGGGGACAGACAATGAAACAGGTAAAGTTCATCTTGGCGGCGTTGCTGGCAGCCGGCCTGGCCTGGGCGGAGCCGGCCGCGGCCCAGGACTCCACCCTCACCAAGGTCCTGGAGTCCGGCAAGCTGCGGGTCGGCACCACTGGCGACTGGAACCCCATGTCGATGAAGGATCCGGCGAGCGGCGGCTACGCCGGCTTCGATATCGACGTGATGACCGAACTGGCCAAGGACCTGGGTGTCGAGGTCGAGTTCGTGCCCACGGAGTGGAAGACCCTGGTGCCGGGCATCGTCGCGGACAAGTACGATATCTCAACCAGCGCTTCGATCACGGCGCAGCGCATCCGCAGCGTGGGCTTCACCGAGTCCTACTACCAGCTCGGCACCGTCCCGCTGACGCAGAAGAAGAACGCCGAGCGTTTCAAGTCCTGGGAGGACATCAACCAGTCCGACGTGACCGTGGCGGTAACCCTGGGCACCAGCCAGGAACAGCAGGTCAAGACCCTGTTCCCCAATGCGACCGTCCGCACCATCGAGGCACCGGCCCGTGACTTCCAGGAGGTCCTGGCCGGCCGCGCCGACGTCTCCGTCACCAGCAACGTTGAAGCCTCCAAGCTGATCGAAGCGCACGACAGCATCATGATCGTGCCGGTCGACAAGCCGGCCAGCCCCGCGGACATCGCCTTCCTGGTCGACCAGAACGACCAGATCTGGCTCAACTATCTGAACCACTGGATCCAGATCAAGAAGAACAAGGGGTTCTTCCAGCAGGTTCAGGACAAGTGGATTCCGGCCAACTGAACGGCCGGACCATCCGCCGCTAACCCAATCAGAGAGAGGCGGAGCGAGCCCTAGGACGTCTTCGACTTACGTCGAATCGGTTCCGGGCCGCTCCCCCGCCCCGCCACCCAGCGCCAGTATCCTATGGGTGGCCGGGCGGGGGAGCGGGCCGGTGCCGTCAACCAAGAAAGACACAAGGCTCGCGCCGTTCCTGTTTTCATGACCAAGCTGACAGCCACCACCAGTCCGACCGTACGCTTCTTCCTCACCCTCGGTACCCTGATCGCGGCCCTGCTGCTGCTCGGCGCCTGTGGTGGCGGCAACGTCTCCTGGGGCTGGTACGAAGTGCTGCCCACCACCCCGCGCGGGCGGGAGAACTTCTTTTTCCTCCTGAGCGGCTTCTGGCTGACCATCGCCATTTCCGGCGTTTCGATCTTCTTCTCGGTGCTGATCGGGCTGCTGGTCGCGCTGCCGGGACTCGCCGCCGACAAACGTCTGCGCTGGTTCAACCGCATCTATGTGGAGATCTTCCGCGCCATCCCGATCCTCGTGATGCTGCTCTGGACCTACTACGGCCTGCCGATCCTCCTCGGCATCTCGCTCTCGCCCTTCATCGCCGGCGTCGTCGCCCTGGCGCTCTGCGACAGCGCCTTCGAGGCGGAGATCTTCCGTGCCGGCATCCAGTCCATCGAGCGTGGCCAGATCGACGGCGCCGACTCCCTCGGGCTCAGCTATTATCAGAAGATGCGCCTGGTGGTGCTGCCCCAGGCGATCCGCCGCATCCTGCCGGCCATGGGCAACCAGTTCGTCTACATGCTGAAGATGTCGTCGCTGGTCTACGTGCTGGGCCTGCCGGAGCTGACGCGGCGCGCCAACGAGCTTTCGGTCACCGTCTACCGCCCGCTCGAAATCTACACCGTGCTGGTCTTCGAGTACCTGGTGCTGATCCTCGTCGTCTCCTGGCTGGTGCGCCGCCTGGAAAAACGCATGGGCGCCAACGTGCTGGCCGAGGGGCGATAGCGCGCCTCTGCCATGGGCCGCGACGGTCCTTAGCGGCCGTCACGCCGGTTCGGTCACCCGCAGCCACCGCCGCAGGGTCTCGCCGGCGGCGGCTTCCAGCTTCGGGCCTTCGCGGGCGGCCTCGGCGCGCAAGGCAGGGACGTCGATGCCGGGGGTGGTGGCGATCTCCAGCGCGTGGCCGATGAACCAGCGCTCCAGTCCCGCCGCCGTCGCCTCGATGTGGAACTGGGTGGCCAGCGCAAAGTCGCCGAGGGCGAAGGCCTGGTTGGGGTAGTGCTCGTTGGAGGCCAGTCGCACCGCGCCCTCGGGCAGATCGAAGGTATCGCCGTGCCAGTGCAGCACCGCGGCGCCGGCCTCCACAACCGGGGCTAAGACCCGCTGCCCCTCCTCGGTATAGTCCAGACGGCCGTAGCCGATTTCCTTCACGCCGCCGGGGTAGACCCGGACGCCGAGGGCGCGTGCCATGATCTGGGCGCCCAGGCAGGTACCGATGGTGGGCCGGCCCTGCGCCAGGCGCTTCTCGACGGTGGCGATCTCTTGGCGTAGGAAGGGATAGGCCTCCTCCTCGTAGGCGCCGATGGGCCCGCCGAGAACCAGCAGCAGATCCGCCTCCAGGAACGCCGGGTCGCCGAGGTCGTCGCGCCCAGCCTCGCAGTAAGCGATGTCGTAGCCCAGCTCTTCGAGGGCCGGACGGAAGCTTCCGAGATCCTCGAAGGCCACGTGACGGATGGCCAGAGCGGTCTTGGTTGCCGTCTTTTTCATAGGCTGCAGACTCCGGTTTCGCAGTGACCCGCCGGCCCTTGCGGCGCTGCGCGCATCCGGGCGCAGCACTGCGCCGAAGACTAACCTCTTTTCGCCTTACGCCAAGCCTGCTCCGGGCTGCGCGCAGGCCTGCGCGGCGCGGCACGACTCCCTCTCGCAGGCACCCGGCCTCCTGCTGGCGCGGGCTACCTCGGCCAGCGCTCAAGCAACCCTAGCGCGCATACCCCATTATCCCCTCCCAGAGGCCTCTCTGAGGCCCTCTTATTGCAACGCAATAAAGTTACCGATTGACGGCAATAATATTTCGAATTATCCTTTCCAAAACGTTTTGGAACGCAGGAAATGACCCTCAAGCGCGTTGCGCAGGACCTGAACCTCTCGGTGACCACGGTTTCCCGGGCGCTGAACGGCTACTCTGACGTGAGTGAGTCGACCCGGGAAAAGGTCATCGATGCGGCCCGCCGGGTGGGTTACGTGCCCAATCGTTTGGCTCAGGCCCTGCAGCGCGGCACCGCGGAAGCCGTCGGCATCATCCTGCCGAGCCAGTTCGGCCATTTCGAAGATCCCTTCTTTCTGGAACTGCTGGTCGGCATCGGCGAACGGCTGCACAACGCCAATCTGGACCTGGTGGTCTGTGCCGTTCCGGAAGGCCCGGCGGAGCTGGATGCCTACAAGCGCCTGGTGGAGGGCCGGCGGGCCGATGCCATCATCGTGGCCCGCACCCGGCGCCAGGACGAGCGGATCGACTATCTGATCGACCGCGGCGTCCCCTTCGTCACCCACGGCCGGGCGGAAACCCGCGAACCCATCGCCTTCATCGACGCCGATGCCCGCACCGCCTTTCGCCGCAGCACGCGGCGCCTGATCGAACTGGGCCACAGGCGCATCGCCCTGATCGGCGCGCCGGAGGAACTCTTCACCGCCGGCGAGCGCAAGGCCGGCTACGAAGATGCGCTGCGCGAAGCGGGGATCGCCTTCGACCCAAACCTCTACGCCGTGACCAAGCTGAACGAGCGTGGCGGTACGGCCGCGGCCGAGCGCCTGCTGCAGGCGGAGACGCGGCCCACCGCCCTGCTCTGCGCCAACGACACCGTCGCTTTGGGCGCGCTGCGCATCGCCCGGCGTCTGGGCATCACGGTGCCGGAAGAACTGTCCATCGTCGGCTTCGACGACCTGCCCATGGCCGCGCAGGCCGAGCCGGCCCTGACCACCATGCGCCAGGACATTCGCCGCGCCGGCGCCCGACTCGCGGAAATGACCTGCGCGCGCCTCGGCGGAACGGCGGTGAACGATCTGCAAGAGCTTCTGGAGGCCCCGCTGATCGAGCGCGAGTCCACCGGGCCCGCGCCGGGAGGCGCATGAAAAAGATCCGGCGGCCTGCGGAGATCCCGGCCGCCGGCAAGCAAGCAAACCGTAACCAAGCAAAACGAAAAGCAGTGGAGGAAATGATGAACGCAATCGTGAAGACAGGGTTGTCGGCCGCTGCCGTTTCGGCCCTTTTGCTGTCCGGCCTTCCGGCGACGGCCGAAACCATCTTCCTGTCGACCCAGGCCCGCCCCATCGAGGAAGCCGAGGCGATGCGCAACGAGGTCCTCGGCCAATACGACGGCGAGGTGGACTACATCCCCCAGGAGGACGGCCCCTTCCTGAACCGCATCCTCGCCGAGGCCGAGGCGGGCAAGGTCTCGGTCGGCCTGCTGGGCGCGCTGCACGGCAACTTCCCGGTCCTCGCCAGCGCCGATGCGCTGGAACCCATCGACGACGTGCTCTCCGGCCTCGGCGACCGCAAGCTGATCGGCACCTTCGTCGAGCTGGGCAAGCTGGGCACCGGCAAGCAGCACTACGTGCCCTGGATGCAGGCCAGCTACGTCATGGCCGCCAACCGCCAGGCGCTGCAGTACCTGCCCGAGGGGGCCGACGTGATGGCGCTGACCTACGACCAGTTGGCCCAGTGGGCGGCCAATGTGAGCGCCGCCACGGGTGAGCGCAAACTGGGCTTTCCCGCCGGGCGCAAGGGCCTGATGCACCGCTTCTTCCAGGGTTACCTCTACCCCTCCTTCACCGATTCCGTGGTGACGGAGTACCGCAGCGACAAGGCCGTGGCCATGTGGGCCAGCTTCAAGGAGATGTGGAAGCACGTGAACCCGCGCTCCACCTCCTACGACTTCATGCAGGAACCGCTGATGGCCGACGAGGTCTGGATCGCCTTCGACCATACCGCCCGGCTGATGGACGCCTTCAACCGGCGCCCCGATGATTTCATCGCCTTCCCCGCCCCGGCGGGCCCCGAAGGGCGCGGCTTCATGCCCGTGGTGGCGGGCCTCGCGATCCCGGCCAACGCCCCCGACCGGGCCGCCGCAGTGAAGCTCATCGACTACATGACCCGGCCGGAAACCCAGATCGAGACCCTGAAGGCCATCGGCTTCTTCCCGGCGGTGGAGATGGACCTGCCGGACGACCTGCCGCGGGGCGTGCAGATTGCCGGGGCCGCGGTTTCGGCCCAGGCCGCTTCGGCGGACGCCAATCCCAGCCTGCTTCCGGTGGGTCTGGGCGATAAGGGCCGCGAGTTCAACAAGGTCTTCCTGGATACCTTCCAGCTCATCGTCATTCGCGGCGCCGACATCGACAAGACCCTCGACCGCCAGGCCGGGAACCTGCGCAAGCTGATGGAGGAGACGGGCGCGCCCTGCTGGGCTCCGGACGAGCCGAGCTCCGGCGCCTGCCCCGTGAAGTAGCCTTCCCGCTCTGACCGGCCGTCGCCGAAGGACCCGAGGCCCCTGCCGCGGTCCTTCGGCCGGCGGCAAGAGGAAGACCCATGATCACCGAACGCACGCTGCCGTACTGGCTGTTGGCGCCGAGCCTGATCTTTCTGCTCTTGCTCTTCGCCTACCCCTTTGCCGACGCCTTCTTCATCGCCTTTCGCGCCGAGGGGCAGTGGACCCTGGAAAACTTCCGGACCATGATCGAGGACATCAACTTCGGCCTGTCGTTCTGGAACACCCTGCTGCTGGTGCTGATCGTCGTGCCGCTGCAGCTTGCCATTGCGCTGACGATGGCGATGATGCTGACCAAGATCCGCGCCGGCCGCGATCTTGTGCTCTACGTCTGGACCATCCCGCTGGGCATTTCCGACCTCGCCGCCGGGGTGGTCTGGCTGGCGCTGCTGAGCGAACGGGGTTACATCAACACGATCCTCTCCTCCCTCGGCATCCTCGACGGCCCGGCGCTCTGGCTGAGCTACGAAACGCCCGTCGCGCTGTTCATCGCGGTGGTCCTGGCCGAGACCTGGCGGGCCACGGCCATCGTCATGGTCATCCTGGTGGCCGGCGTGCAGCTCATTCCCAAGGAATACAACGAGGCGGCAGAGATCTTCGGTGCCAGCGCCTGGAAGCGCTTCACCAAGGTCACCCTGCCGCTGCTGAAGCCGAGCCTGCAGACCGCGCTGATCCTGCGCACTCTCCTGGCCTTCGAGGTCTTCGCCGTGGTCGTCGCCTTGGGCGGACGCGACCTGCCGGTGCTCATGGGCGAGGCCTTCCTCTGGCAGTTCGATTATCGGGACAACGGCGTCGCCTCGGCCTATGCGGTGTTGACCCTGGTCATCTCCATCGCCTTCACCGTGCTTTACCTGCGCGTCCTGCGGGTCAAAGAGGAGGCTCAGTGATGGCCGACATCACCCCTGACAGCCTGAAGGACGAGCGCAGCTTCCTGGACCGGATTCTGCCGCGCTGGAACGTCTGGCAGTGGCTCTTCGTCACGGTCTGCGTAATCCTCTGCCTCTGGGTGCTGCTGCCCATCTACCTGCTGGTGCTCAGCGCCTTTTCGCCGCGCGATGCCGTCTTCGCCTGGCCCAAGGCCTTCCTGCCGACCGACATCTCCACCGACACCATCGCTTTCTTCTTCGGGGTCCGCGGGGTGCTCTCGGCCTTTCTCAACTCGGTCCTGGTGGCGGCGCTCACCATGATCATCTCCATCGGGCTCGGTGCCCCGGCGGGCTATGCCCTGGCGCGCTTCCGCTTCCGCGGCAAGGACAGCTTCCGCCTGATGATCGTGATGACCCGCGCCTTTCCCATCGCCATCCTGGCGCTGCCGCTGACCGTGACCTTCATCAAGCTCGGGCTCTACGACACGGTCTTCGGCGTGGCCCTGGTCCACTCGGCTCTGGCCTTGCCCTTTGCCGTGCTGATCAGCTCCAGCCTGTTCATGGGGATCCCTTTCGAGTTGGAGGAGGCAGCCTGGACTATGGGCTGCACCCGGGCCCAGGCCTTCTGGCGCGTGGTCATGCCGATTGCGACGCCGGGGCTGGCGGCGGCGGCGATCTTTGCCTTCGTGATCTCCTGGAACGAGGTCTTCGCGGCGACGATCCTGACCCTGCAGCAGCCGACATTGACCGCCTTTCTGCTGACCACCCTGTCGGAATCGCCGCTCTACTTCCGCTTCGCCGGGGGCTTCTTCCTGGTGGTGCCGGCGCTGATCTTCATCTTCGCGGTGCGCAAGTACCTCTTCAGCATGTGGGGCATCGCCAACCGCTGAGCAATCACCGGGCGCCGCGCTCGGCCGCCCGAACAAGGGAGCACAACCGCCATGTCAGGCATCTACGTTGAGCAGGTCCGCAAGGTCTTCGGCAACTTCGAGGCCTTGAAGTCCGTGTCCCTGGATGTGCAGCCGGAGGAGTTCACCGTTCTCCTCGGCCCCTCCGGCTGCGGCAAGACGACCCTGCTGCGCATCATCGCCGGTCTGGAGACGGAGACCTCCGGCACCCTCAAGATCGGCGACCGCCAGGTCAACGGCGTGCCGCCGCGGGGCCGCAACATCGCCATGGTGTTCCAGAACTACGCGGTCTTCCCGCATCTCACGATCTTCGAGAACATCGCCTTCGGCCTGCGCATGAAAAAGATGCTCAACAGCGAGATCGAACCGCGGGTGAAGAAGGCGGCCGGCATGATGCACATCGAGCACCTGCTGGAGCGCTATTCCGGCCAACTCTCCGGCGGCCAGCGCCAGCGTGTCGCCGTCGCCCGGGCGCTGGCCATGGAACCGGAGGTGCTGCTGATGGACGAACCGCTGTCGAACCTGGACGCCCTGCTGCGCCTGGAGATGCGCGCGGAGCTGAAGGGCCTGCTGGCGCAGAGCCGCACCACGACGATCTACGTGACCCACGATCAGGTCGAAGCCATGAGCCTCGCCGACCGGATCGCGGTGATGCACGGCGGCCACATCATCCAGTACGACCGTCCCATCGAAGTCTACCAGAACCCGGCCAACGAGTTCTGTGGCGGTTTCATCGGCAACCCGCCGATGAACTTCCTCGAAACCAACCGCGAGAACGGCCACTGCAAGGTCGCCGGTGCCCGCCTGCCGGCGCCGAGGGCGGGAAGCGAGCGCGTCACCCTGGGCATCCGGCCGGAAGATGTGGTGGTCACGGACCAGACCGCGCCCGAGCATCTGACCGGCCAGGTGACGGTGGTCGAACCGCTGGGTCCCCACAATTTGCTGACGCTTTCGGTGGACCAGCAGCTCTTTCGCGTGACCACGGCGGCGGACTCGCCGATCCGCAGCGGCCAGGAGGTTCATTTGGCCCTTGCGCCCGGCAGGCTGCGCTGGTTTGACAGCGAGAACGGTCAGGCCCTGCACTGACTGGGGCCCCCGCGCTGGAGCCTCCCCCTAACCATTGGATGTGATCTGGGTAGTCGATGAAAAATGGTTGATGCCACGGCGCCCGAAGAGCGCAGGAACCTGAGCAACCCCGAGGACTGCAGCCGCGAGGCGCGGCGCATTCTGCAGGACAACGACCGCGGCGGCTACACGGTGCCGAGCCCCGCTCTCTATCCCTTTCAATGGAACTGGGACAGCTGCTTCGTCGCCCTGGGCTGGGCCACCTTCGACGAAGCCCGCGCCTGGCAGGAGATCGAGAGCCTCTTCAACGCCCAGTGGCCCGACGGCATGGTGCCCCACATTGCCTTCCACCGGGAGGACAGCGGCTATTTCCCGGGGCCGGACGTCTGGGGAACGGAATCGCTTTGGGACGGCAGCCTCGCGGTTCAGACCTCCGGCATCTCCGATCCGCCGGTAGCCGCCAGCATCGCCCTGAAGCTGTGGCGCGGCGCCCGCGACAGGGACCAGGCCCAGGCCGCCGCCGAACGCCTCTATCCCAAGCTGCTGGCCTGGCACCGCTGGTTCCACTCCGCCCGCGATCCGCAGTCCGATGGCATGGTGGCCATTCTTCATCCCTGGGAATCGGGGCGCGACAACAGCCCCGACTGGGATGCTGCCCTGAACCCTGTGCCGACAGACGGCCTGCCGCCATTCGAGCGCCGCGACCTCGACCGCATCGATGCGGACCAGAGACCGCGCCACGATCAGTACAACCGCTATCTCTCCCTGATCCTCAGCCTCAAGGGCGCAGGCTACGAGCCGAAGGCGGCCTATGACGCTTCACCGTTCAAGATGGTGGACATTGGCACCCTCTCGATCCTGCGCCGGGCCGACCGCGACCTGCGGCACCTGGCGGAGGACCTGGGCCACAAAGACGACCTGGCGGAACTGCAAGACTGGGAAGCGCGCGGCGATGCCGCCCTGGACCGGCTGTGGGACGAGCAGGCCGGCGTCTTCCGCTCCTACGACCTCAGCGCAGAGGCCATGAGCGACAGCGCCACCAGCGCGTCCTTCCTGCCGCTCTATGCCGGCAATCCAGGACCGGAACGGACGGCAAGACTGGTCGAAGTCCTGCAGCGCTGGACCGAACGGACCGCCTATCCCCTGCCCAGCTTCGACCCCGGGGATTCCCGCTTCGACCGCCTGCGCTACTGGCGCGGGCCGACCTGGGGGATCGTCAACTACATGATCGCCGAAGGACTGAGCGAGAACGGCCACGGCGAGTGGGCCGCACGGCTGGCCCGCTCGACGGCGGACCTGGTGCGCCAGAGCGGCTTCTGGGAATACTTCGATCCCATCAGCGGACGTGGTCTGGGCGGCGACCGCTTCACCTGGACAGCGGCGATGTGGCTCGCCTGGGCAAAGCACTTCGCCGAGGACTGACCTCTTTTCGACCTATGGCGAACCCGGGGCAGCCACAGCGCGCGCCGGCATCACGCGCAGGGTTTCGGCCATGGCCAGGAACAGGTGGTAGAGGCTGCTGGCGGGAATCGCCGGCGCGATCATCCGGCCTGTGCCATCCAACTGATCCTGCCAGAGCGCGTGATCGAAGCTGACGAAGCCCGCGAACATCCCACGCAGCAGCGCGTCGATACCGGCCTCCGCGTCAGGGCTGGCCCGGCGCTCGGCAAGAGCGAGGCAGGCTTTCAGGGCTTCGGTCTGCGGCCAGAGCCGCTTGCTGCCGCCCTGCAAAATCCGGCCATCCGGATCGGCTGCGTCATAGGCGGCGAACAGCCCCTCCGGTCTGCGGTCCAATCCAGCTTCCCAGCCCCAGGCAAAGAGCTTTTGCATGGCGGGCAGGACGGCATCGCTGCCGGAGAGCTGGCCAAAGCGGTGCAGCAGCCAGACCCATTCGAAATGGTGGCCGGGCTCGCGGATCAGCGCGCCGTCGACGCTGACCTCCTTCCAGTCGCCATCGAAAAACTCGATGAGCTGTCCGGTGTCGGCATCGTGAAAGTGGGCTTCGAAGAGGCCGCGGATGGCGTCGGCACGCTCGAGCCACTCGGGCTCTTCCGTTGCCTCGTAGAGTGCCAGCAGCGCCTCGAAGAGATGCATGTGCGGGTTTTGCCGGCGTGGCAGCGGGATCTCCTCACCGTCAGCCCGGGCCCGCTCGGCATAACCGTCGAAGCCGCCGTTCCGTTCGAGGCGCAGGGAGGAATCGAGGTAGGCCACCGTCTCCCTGGCCCGCCCCAGGACGGCCGCATCGCCGCCGGCGCGATAGAGCCACGCCAGGGCCAGCAGGACAAAAGCGTGATCGTAGCAATCCTTGGTCCGGTCCAGCACGCCGCCGTCCCGGCGCAGAAGGTGGAACCAGCCGCCCTCCGCCCGGTCCCAGGCGTTGCGATCCAGGAACCCCCAGGCCCGGCGGGCCAGGTCCAGGCCCTGGGGATAGAGCCCGAGGTGGGCGGCGTGGGCAAAGACGTAGATCTGCCGGGCCTGCACCCGCACACGGGTGTAATCATCCGCGCTGGGCTCGGCCGAGAGATCCAGCTTCTCGACGAAGGCGCCGTGGTGCGAATCGAACCCCGTCGTCGCCCAGAACGGCAGCACGATATCGATCAACCAGTTATTGAGACTTCCGTAGGGGAAGGATTCCTGCGGCTGTGACATTCTTGGGGTCGCGATTTCTCTCGGTCTTGGCGGATTTGAGCTGCAGTCGGCCTCTTAGCCCGATGCGCCGGGCGACTCAAGGGCCGGCAGCCGACCACGGCAGCATACCCCGCTAGCGGCGTGCACGCGCATAAGCGGCAATCGCGATCGAACTACCATCATCAGCCGGTTGCATCCCGCCCGACGCGGAGTAGTATTGCGCAAATTTCCGCTCCCCTGGTGGCTACGCTTGCAATCCGTAGCGGGGCGGTTCCGAATTCGGCAGCGTTACGCTTCCGCTTGATCTGGTCTTGCGACCTTTGCGGTGAGGTACGCCGCGGCCGCCGAGACCCAAAAACGAAACGATGGGGCGATGACAGCCAACCAGCGGCTTTCTGGAGGTACGGGATACGCGCTTGAGCGGATCGAGATCTTCAAAGGTCTCCAGTCGCGCGAGATCGAGCGCCTGTCGCAGCGCGTGAACTGGCGCAACTACAAGGCTCACCAGCAGATCATCGGCCATCAGGAGATCTCCACCGACGTCTATTTCATGGTGTCGGGGACGGTGCGGGTGATCCTGTTTTCCAGCGCCGGCAAGGAAGTCGCCTTTCGCGATATCTCCGCGGGCGACTGCTTCGGCGAGTTCGCCGCCATCGACGGGGCACCGCGGTCCGCCAATGTGATCGCCCTCACCGACGTGATGATCGGTTCCGTCCCGGCCGAGACCTTCTGCACGATCCTGCAGGAATACCCGGCCGTCTCCATGGCCATGCTGACCTATCTGACGCGGCTGGTGCGCTCGCTCAGCGAGCGGATTTTCGAGTTCAGCACCCTTGCCGTGAAAAACCGCATCCACTCGGAGCTGCTGAGGCTGTCGCGCGACCACGTGGAGGAGGACAACACCGCCCGCCTCGCGCCCGCGCCGACCCATGCCGATATCGCCAGCCGCATCTCCACCCATCGCGAAGCCGTCACCCGGGAACTCAACGAACTGATGAAGTCCGGGCTGATCAAACGCGACGGCCGTACGCTCATCGTCGCCGATATCAGCGAACTGGAGCGGATGGTGCACGAGGTCTCCGGGGACTGATCCCCCCGGGGCCGTAGCGGCCCTCTCGACGTCTTCGCAGATCCCCTCAAGCCGTACAGCCGCTGGAATACCCGGCGCAAAAGGAGGAAGCCCCGTCCGATGGGCAGCGGACGGGGCTTTTGAGGCTCACCTAAGGTCCGTCATCGTGGCTTGAGGGAGGACCTCCACAACGACAATTCATATATAGGCAGGGTGCGGCGAAGACCGTGTGGGGAATCTCACACCGGGAGCACAAAAGCCGCACATTTCGCGCCAGGCCCCATTCCTAGGGCTTAGGCGGATCTCCCCCGGGGGGTCTAAGCCACAAGTGCCAGCCTCTGCTCCCCCTGCTCACTCGCGCGTTTCCCGTCGAAGGATCAGACTCCGCTCTATCGCTGCGCCTTTCGCAGAGCTGGGAGATCGCGCCATGATCAACTTAGTCAACGCAAAGAGCCGCTTCAGCCGGACCGCATCCCTCGGCCTTGCGGGCTTTTGCCTGGCCGCGGGCCTGCTCGCAGCGGCCAGTCTGCCCGCAGGGTCCGCCCAGGCGGCAACCGAACGCTGGACCGTGGTCTGCGGCGAGACGGCCTGCCTCGCCGACTATCAGGCGCCGGGCCTGCAGATCCTGATTGCCCCGGAACGGGGCACCCGCCGGCTGCGCGCAATTTTCCGCATCAGCCACCAGGCCGGGGCCAATGCCCCCATCGCGGTGCAGTTGGACAGCGGCTGGAAGACCAGCCTCATGACCAGCGCCTGCAACCATCTGTTCTGCCAGGCCGCCGTGAAGCTGGAGGCAACCGACGAGGTGCTGCAGCGCTTTCGCCACGACCTGGAGGGCGTCGCGGCCTACCGCGTCAACGACGGCACGGTGGTCGCCCGCTTCTCACTGAAGGGCTTCACCCATGCACTCAGCCAGATCCAATAGCAACCGCTCCACCGGAAAGGGCGACGGGAAGGGCGAGGGGGACCGCTGGACCGTCAGGGACGGCCTGATCGCCGCCTGGCTCTGCCTGGCCGTGGCGGCGTTCTGGGCCCACCTGCCGACCATCGGCCAGGCCCGCGGCGATGCCGTCGCCGGCGGCCAGGCCCTGGTTGCTGAGCACTGCCAGCGCTGCCACGCGGCCCCTGAGGCGCCCTACAGCACCACCGCGGCGCCGACCTTGAGCCAGATCGCCCAGGCCGCCGACTGGTCGACCATCCGGCTGGAAGCCTGGCTGGCGGCGGACCATCCGCCGATGCCGCGCTTCGTGCTCTCGGCCGAGGAGATCTTCATGCTGCGCAGCTACCTGTCCTCGATCAAGAGCGACGCCCTGCTGCAGCCCGCCTTCTAGAGCCCCGAGGATGCGCCAGCGTGGAGCCGGACCTGAGGCTTTGTCCCTGCGGCGCGCAGCCCTGGCTGCGTTCGTTCTGCTGTCGCCCCTCTGCCTGGGCGGCTGCGTGACCGGCGCCATGGGCGCGGCCGGTATGGTGCTGAGCGCAGTCACCGGCGGCGGCTCGTCAGATTCGGGATCAACGGACCAGCCAGGCGCCTTCGGCGCCAATTCACCCGACGATCTGCAGCAGGCACTGTCGCAGACCGACGACAGCGTCTCGCCGCAGTGCCGCCGGGCAAAGGCGGACATGGCACCGCAGACCGCAGCAGATACGCCCCCGGAGTCCACGCCGGCAAAGGGCCCGCATGGCCGCTGCAGCCTGCAGCGCATCTGCCTGCCCGGCGCCGCCCAGCCCACCGAGATGATGGTCTGCCGGCAGGACTAGAGGTCACCGCGCAGCGGCGACTTCCACGGCGTGCCGAGGAGCCGGCTCGCACCGAAAGATCTGATTTCAACAGCCCGCCAACACTTTCACTTCCCAAATCGTTACCCTCGGACTTGTCCCACGGCTGTCCGGTTTAGCGTCTTTCTGTTTGGCGGAGAGGGTTGATTCGCGAGGCGTCGGAGCCAAGAGAGGGTCGCAGGACGCGAGATCGGACTTGCGTAACGGACGGCTTGCGGCGGGTGGGGTGTCACCCCCACCCCATCCCTCCCCCATCGAAGGGGGAGGGGGAAGTTATTGAAGCGGCTTAGAAAATCTCCCCCCCCTTTGACGGGGGGAGGTTGGGAGGGGGGTGAGCCACACGCGCGATGATCGCCAGCTTGCGCACTGGCGCGCTAAACCGGACAGCCGTGCGTCAAGCGCGAGGGTGACGATGTCGGGAGGGACGACGACGGCAGTTCATTGAAGTTAAACATGTCCCCGAGCGCAACCCGAAGAACATCGGCAGCGCCGGCAAGGAGACTGCCTTCACCCTGGTCGAGCGCGGTGGCCGCGTGCGCTCCTACCACGTTAAGAGCGTCAGCGCTAAGAACCTGCGCCCCATCCTGTTTGCTCAGGTTGACCGCGCCTCAACGCTCATGAGCGACGACGCGGGCCAGTACCGCCTTCTTGGCCCTGAGTTCGCCCGCCACGAATCAGTCAACCACCGCATTGACGAGTACGTTCGCGGCGATGCCCACACCAACACCATTGAAGGCTACTTCTCGCTGCTCAAACGCGGCATCAACGGCACCTATCACCACGTCAGCGAACAGCACCTCAAGCGCCACCTGGCGGAGTTTGGCTTCCGCTACAACGAACGCTCAGCCCTCGGTACTGAGGATATGGAGCGCACCACCAAAGCCATTCAGAGCATCGAGGGTAAGCGCCTCACCTATCGGCGGATTGACGCTCGGTAAGGACGTCACCAAGCGGCTCACCTTCAAGGAAATCACCCTGCGCCCGCTCGCCCGCAATTGGAGCAAGCGTCGGTTGAAAGGCTAGCCGACTCGGACTCGTTTTTGGCAGTGTACGCAGTTGCGCTGCCTGGCATTTCCATCGCGGTTACCGTTGACGTGCATGGAGTGCGTCAGGGCGAGAGGCTCAACCTCTCCTGCCAACGGAAGGAGATTCCAATGGCAAAGCGCAATTGCGGCGGGTGTAAGACCCCGCCCAAGGGGCCAAAGAGGGTGAGGGTGCGTTCGCATCCCCGCCGTGCGCCCCGTAAGTGCAAGTAGGTCCTAGCACGACTTATTTGCACGGGTTGAGCGGTCAGGCTTGTCCTGGCCGCTCTTCCTGTCAACTGATTTGTTCTTCGTATTCGGCTTCGGCGGGGTGTTCAGGAAGTGTCGCACCACTTCCTTAAATCTCTCGTCACCAGACCTTTTCTTTTTGTTAGAGGCGCTCATCGTGTCGCAACCAACTCAAGATCCCCTCCAAGGGGTATGGATGAAGATCGAACGTGCCCAAACACACCTCAACAACTTGAGGGTAGAGGTCGAAGCCTTTCACGGGCGCAAACCCTATCGCATCATCGCAGATAACAGTAGCGAGCCTGGCAAGATTCTCTTCCGGGTCAAAATCATCGAATGCGTTCCCGCTGGATGGAGCGCGATTATTGGCGACATCATCCACAACTTACGCTCCTCGCTTGACTTGCTGGCCACGGCATTGGTTGTCGCAAACGGAGGAAATCCAAAAACCGCTTACTTCCCTTTCGCCAAAATCCCAGGGGACATCGGGGCTAGGGTCAACGAAAGAATGCGTGGCGCCAGCCCCAAAGCAATGAAGTTCGCGAGGCGACTCAAACCACACCCAGGAGGGAACGAAGCCCTCTGGATGCTCCACTCCCTCGACCTTCTGGACAAACACCGATCGATCATACCTGTAGGGGCTGCACACCGATCCGTGAATCCCGACCTTGCTTCCAACGTCCCAACGAAGGGGGAGGCCGAGGAGATCACCAAGCTCTGGGAAGCCATGCGTAGCTTTCTCAAGGAACGCCCAATCTTCCTCCGCCCCGCCGATAGGCAGTTCCCGATGCAAGACGGCGCGGTACTGTTTTCCTGTCCCACCCCCGAGCCAGGCCAACCCAAACCCGAGCCACAGTTCATTTTTGAGGTAGCGTTTGGCGAGGGACAGGTCGTTGATGGTGAGCCTGTCGTTGAAACACTCAAAAACTTCGTCAAGCTCGCGGAGCGGATCACCAAAATTGCCCAGCGGCATTTCTTCTAAAACGCGGGCCTGTCCATGCTCAGATGGTGCCACATTCTGTTCAGTTAAGTATATAATTGCCCCCTCAATGGAGCGGAGGTGTCAACCTCTCCGCCGCAAGCCTTCCCGGAAAAAGCAAAACGGCGGCCGGGGGCCGCCGCTGCTCTGTGCCTTTGGTTGGTATCGCGCGAGAAATCGCGGGATCCATCCCGTCGTCTCAGTTGGTCGAGTCGCCTTCGAGGATTTCGCTGACCTCATCGGCGCCGTTGTTCTGGGTCTGCGTTACCGTGCTCTCCGCGGTCTGGTCGCCGACGGCGTCCTGGCCGAGGCTGAGCGCGCTGTCGGAGTTGTTCAGGATGATGCAGGAAGAGTTGCCGCGGGCACCGGCGGAGCCTTCGCCGCCGCAGACCAGATAGGTCGTGGTGCCGGCAATTGCCGCCTGGCCGCTGCCGCTGCTGGAGGAGAGCATGCCCTCGTCCACCTGCTTCATGAAGATGGCCATGCTGCCGCCGCTGCGGGCGGCAAAGCCCCAGGGCCGCTCGTACATCTGCGCCGAGGCATCGCCGGCCAGGCGCCCGATCATGGCTATGGTCACGAGCGAATAGACAAAGAGGTTCGAAGCCCCCGCCGCAATGCGCATCACTGTCTGTTTCATGTCAACCTCCTCGAGGCCGGACCGGGTCCCGCCGGGGCGGGGAAGAGGGAGCAGAGGTGTTCTGCTCCCTCCCCGGGGTTGGTGGGCTGAGTGATGATCAGTCCGTGATGATCGCGCCGCCGGGATTCGGCGTGCTGACGCTGATGGACAGGTTGTTGCCCACGGCAGTGGCGACCGACGACACCAGCGGACGGTCGAGCTGACCGAGGTTGGTGTAGTTGTTCACCTGGACGCCGTAAGGCTGGGCGCCGAAGCACTCGTCCTCACAGAAGTTGGTGCCGACCTGCGACAGGGCCGAGACGTTGGCGACGGCGAACTGGGTGACGTCACCCATCACCACGGCGTCGTCCCGCACCTTGGCCTCCACCTTGAGCGACTTGTTGTTGGCAACCGCGGTGGCGGCAGAGTCGACCGAGGCGTTGAGGATGTCGTCCACCTGCGACACGGCAGAGATCTCCGCCGGGTCGAGGAGGTTGAACAGCGCGGCCAGGGTCAGCAGCGCGGCGGCCTCAGGGTAGACGTTGTTGTTGGCGCCGAAGGTCTCGCCGTCTTCCAGCGAGGCAAGGGCAATCCCGCCGCCCGGACCGATCGGAACCGGCGTCGGGAAGGGATCGTCGTCATCGCCGAAGTTGCTGCCGCCGAAGACGAACTGACCCTCGTGGATCTCCACCATCACGTCGCTGTCGATGCTGACGTTGTTGCCCACCGCAGTTGCCGCGCTGACCACCTCGGGCAGCTCGGTAACGGCGTCGAAGGACCCGCCGGGCTGGATCTCGATGTTCTCCACCGGGATGTCCTCGAAGGCCATCACTACGTCGAGCTGGTCGTCACCCTCGTCGAGGGTGCCGGACACGTCGTTGGTGGAGCCCATGAGGTCGCCGCCGAGATCCGCGGTACCGGTGACGGTGCTGGGATCGGTCTCATCGTCGGTCATGCCGTCGAGCGTGACCGTGAAGTCGATGGTCCCGCTGGCCATGCCGCCGTCTTCCATCGGCTGGTTGTTGTAGACGCCGTTCACGTAGGACTCGGCCGTCACGTCGCCGATGAAGATCTGCAGGTCCTCAAGCAGGATCAGACCTTCCGGATCGATATCGACGTTGATATCCACCGTCTTGTTGACATGCTCGAGGATTTCCAGATCCCAGTGCCAGTCGACCTCATCGAAGGCCGCAGCAGGCGACACCGCGAGGCCGAGCGCAGCGACTGCGGCCCCGCAAAGCAACAAGGACTTACTCGCTTTCATCGTTTGTCTCCTTCAGATATCCAGCGAAATGGTCGGTCTCCACGAGATCGCAGCCTTGGATAGCGGGAAGACCTAGGAAGTCCGTCATGAGGAGGTAGACACCCATCTCCACGACGGATCTGACGCCGAGCTGCAACGGCTCGTTGCGGATCATGCCGGCGTCAAATTCGATGAGGGTGTTGCCGAAGAAGCGGAACACATTGGCCTCGACCTCGAAGCCGTAGATCTGCTTCTGCAGGGAGGTCGCATAGGCGACCGAGAAGTTGCGCGCGTTGACCACACGAAGGTCCAGCGCGACGTTGATCACCACCGTGCGTCCGCCGCCGCCGATGCCGTTGACGAAGAGGCGGGCACCGCCGGAGGTGATGTTGTAGTTCAGCTCCGTCAGCGCGCCGACGACGATGAAGTCGCTGGCCGGAAGCTGATACTCCGTCAGCCCACGGCCGAGGCGGCCCTGCTCCGAGAGCTTCATTTCCGCCAGGGGAATGCGCAGGTCGAGGCGTTCGATCAGCCTTGCCTTGCGCGTCTTCCAGAGCGCGGAGATGACCATCTCGGAAACGCCCTGGGTCAGGGCATGGCCGTTGTCGTCGTAGTTCACCTGGCCCGTCTTGTCGGCGACCTCGCCCACGGAAAAGACCGGCAGGTTGTTGCCCGGCGCCTGCGACAGGCTGCTCAGGCACTGGCTGTACGGTGTCTGGTTGCTTGTGACCGGAAAGCTGAAGACCGGCGGCACACCGGAATCCGGAAACGGCGGGCCGGCGCAAGCCGTCAGTGCCATCCCGGCCGCGACCATAAAGGCGCAAGCCCTTGCACGCATGATCCATCCCCTATGCATCGATCTGTCTCTGGGATCTGTCTCTGGCGACCCGGCGTGCTTGCTTCGCGATGCCGGATCAATGCTCGGGGATGGTACGGGATCTATTTGAATGATAAAGTGAGCGAACGTGTATTTAAAAATGAAAACGCACTAATACTTATCAGACTGGGTAACTATCTCGGCTTTTTCTACTCGAGTATTAATACCCTATACCAAAGTATTACTATGCCTGCGCAAAAGATTGTGAGGATTTCCCGTGCTAGGATTCCCGATATGAAGGCGTGAATATCCGCAGAATCCCTGGGAACGGCGCCGATCGCACCGATGCTTGTCTGACTGGAGGTTGTCCCAAGATGTTCGATCACACCGCTGAAGATCCGAACCACAGCGCAGAGCCCGGCGACCGGCGCTGCGCGTTGTTGGCATCGGGGATCGATACGGCGCCCCTTTTGGAGGCCCTGCGCCGCGTCCCCAACACGCGAATCGGAGACATCTGCATCTTTCCGGCCAACGGGCGCGGCGAGCCCGACGCCGACTATCTGATCCTGGCGGCCGAGGACGGCAGCCGGCTCGGCCGTCTCGACCAGCAGATCGACCGCTGGTCGGGAGAGAACACCCGCATCCTCCTGGCCGTTCCCGAATCGAAATGCGCCTATCTCGGCGACCTGGCCACCCGTGCCGACGGATTGATCCTCCTGGAGGCCGGGCTCGATTTCCTCGAGGAAAGCCTCAGCCTCGCGGCCGAGGGCTACTCGGTGATGGCGGCGCCGCGTGAGGGCGGTTCCGGCGCCTACTGCCATCTCGACATGCTCTGCCGCCTGAGCGAGAGCGAACAGGCAATCCTGCCGCTGCTCGCGGTCGGCGAGAGCAACCGCGGGATCGCCGAGCGGCTCGGCGAAAGCGAGACAAGGGTCAAATCGCTGGTGCGCACGATCCTGGTCAAACTGGAATGCCGCAACCGCACCGAGGCCGCCGTGCTGGCGGCAACGGCCCTGCTGCCGCTGCGCGAAAGCCTGCGCGGGCAAGACGCCGCCGATGACGACGACGAGCCGCCGGCGCCTACCCCCAACGGCACCCCGAGAAACGGCTCAGGCGGCTGGTCCTGAGGCTATATGGGGGTATTACCTCTTCCGGCACATTGATTCCCGGCGCCATTCCCCAAAAGTGATAGATTACGCATCCCGGAAGTCCGCAGGCTCGCTCCTGGACCGGTGAGCCGCGGACGCCCGACGGTGCGCTCCATCGCTCACCTTGGGAGTCATCACATGGCGCTCCGTTTTCAATCCTGGACTCAATCCGGCCCGAAGGGCCGTCGCTTTGCGCAGCTTGGCCTGGCGGGCCTGCTCCTGGCCTTTGCAATGGCCACCGCCGTGCCGGAGGCCAAGGCCCAGTGGAACAACCGGCCCTTCTCCTTCAGCGGCAGCGGCGGCGCGGGCATGAGCCTCGCGGGCCGGCAGGCGATCCTGCAAAAGGAAATCTTCGGCCTGACGCCGGACAATCTGCTGCGCGGGCCCAGCGGTGCCCTGGTCGACGTCTTCGAGGGCCCGGGATCCAACGCCTTCGTCACCGCACAGGCCAACCCCTTCCTTCCCGGCTTTGCCGGGCGCGGCAGCAGCTTCCGGCGCAGCCCGGTCGACGGTGCGGGGATCTTCAATCCCTTCTTCGCGCCGCGCAGTGGCGGATCCTCGACCCCGAGCTTTCTCACCAGCCAGCGCACCGCGGCCACCATCGCATCCTGGACCAACATGGTGACCGCCGGTTCCGGCCGGGGGGCGATCATCGTCTATCCCGGCAGCGGCGGGTCCATCGATGCCTGGACGGCACAGGTCGGCGGTTAGATCCGACTTGCGTCGAAGCGGTTCCAGCCCGCTCCCCCTCCCGACCACCCAGCGCCAGTATCCTATGGGTGGCCGGGAGGGGGAGCGGGCCGGTGCCGTCAAAACACGAAACGCTCTGATTGTTGGGAAAAGAGAAAGCGCGAGGCGGTCGGCCACCGAGGCAGCCGACCGCCGAAGCGTGAGGAAAGGGAGCCGGTCGTGGCGCCGGCCATAGGCCCGAAGGCCGGCTGACGCCCTGCAAAGAGCTGACGCTTATCCGGTCAGCTGAGAGAGAACCGGCGCCCCGTTGGAAGCGGGAAACATGGGATCGGCCCCACCTCCCAGAGGCAAGCCCGGGGCCAAACCGTGGTTCAGCGCCCAGATCGCGGCTTGCGTCCTGTTACCCGCCTTGATCTTGCGCAACAGGCTTTTCATGTGGACCTTCACCGTCGCCTCGGTGATGTCGAGGCGGTTGGCGATCACCTTGTTGGCATCGCCATAGACCAGGCAGCGCAGGATTTCCTGCTCGCGGTCCGACAGGCCGTACTCTTCGATGCGCTTGTTGCCGAGGGCGGCAACGCCCACCGCGCCGTTGATTAAGGCCGCTGCCAGATCGGTCGGCATGACCTTCTGGCCCATCATGGCCAGCTTCAGCGAGTGGATCAGCGCCTCCAGCGAGATGTCCTTCAGCAGAAAGGCATCGGCGCCGGCATTCAAGCAGGCGGCCAGGGTGCGCGGGTCCCGTTCGTCGGTCAGCACGACAACCGGTGTATCCGGCATCTCGTCCTGCAACCGGCGCAGATCCTCCACCAGCAGCGAGATGTCGCCGCGCAGTTCGATGAGGATCAGATCGAGCTCCCCGGCAGCGGCAACCTCGTCTTCGATTGCCGTCACGCAGTCCACTTCGCCGCAGACTTCGAAAGAGCTCCCCTTCAAGAGGCTCTTCAGCCCCTCCAGGAACAGGCGGTTACGTCCCACCAATAGCGTGTTTACTTCTGACATAACGGTGCTCTCCCTTCCCCTTTTGTCCACCAACCCCTTCGGTTTGACAAAAGTCTCCCCGGTCCAGCAGGTCGCCTTCATGGCTGTTTGGACCAATGTCCGTCGAGAAGGACACTACGCCGGGTCGTGGGAAGGGTCTGTGAGGATTACCACAGAAGGACGAGTTTCAGATTTTGATAGAAAAAACAACAGGATAATGAACCGTCGTCGGTTCAGAAGGGTTTTGAGCCGCCCAGTGAGCCGAAGAACAGGAGGCCGCCGAGCAGGATCAGCAGGAGCGCGCCGGCAAAGCCGAGGACCTGATAGGCGCGGTCGACCCAGCGGCTACGTCCGCCCAGAGCCGCAATCGCCAGGCGCTTCGAGTAGAGCGTCATCACGGCCAGCGCCGACACCGTGACCGCAGTGCCGAGGGACATCGCCGCCGTGGCCGCGACGCCGACCAGGAAGAGCCCGTGAAAGGTAGCGTAGACCAGAACCAGGATGGCGCCCAGGCAGGGCCGCAGGCCGACCGCGGCGACAATGCCCCAAGCCTTCGCGCCGAGCCCGCCGCGGGACAGCAGGGCGGGGTCGAGCGTGTGGTTGTGGCCGCAGGACGCCGGGTTCTCCGAATCGGCGTGGCCATGGCCGATCTCCGGACCGGCTGCGGCCGAGTTGCCGGCCAGCAGGGCCCCTGTCCGGGTCAGCAACGACCAGAGCAGCCAGCAGCCGACCAGCGCGATCATGGCATAGCTGGCGCTTTCCAGGATCTCGGCGGCCGCATCGACGGTTCGATTGGTCACGTCGAGGACGAGCTTCAGGCCGCCGACGAGAACGACCGCAACCAGGCCCTGCACCAGTGCGGCCAGGAAGGCCAGCAGGATGCCGCGCTTCACGGCGCTCTCGTTGGCCAGCAGATAGGTGGAGATCACGATCTTCCCGTGGCCGGGGCCGACCGCATGAAAGACACCGTAAAGAAAACTCAGGAAGACCAGCAGCGCCGCGCCCTCCACCGCGTCGACCTCGAGCATGCGAAAGGCGCCGGGCAGCCGCCGGCGCAGGTCCTCCTGAACCTGGGCGGCATAGAGCTGCAGAGAGCGCCAGGGACCGCTCGGCGCCGCCTCCTCGGCTGCCGCGTCCGGCGGCGGAACCAAAGAGGTCTGGGCCAGCGCCTCCGGCCCGGCGATCAGGCAGACCCCCAACAGCAGCGACGCAACGACAAGCCCAAGCCGCAGAGCCCGGCCGGGCCGCGGGAATGCGGCTGTCATCGCATGCCCGTGGAGGTGGCGCAGTCAAGCGCCGCGCGGGAGGCAAACTCCGCGGCGATGCTGTCGGCTGCCGTCGCGTCGACGAAGAGGGATTCGGCAAGATTGAGGGACTCGGTCTCGTCACCCCTGTCCAGCAGGACCCTGCAGCCCTCCGGGACAGCGCCCGACAGGACCACCGGCGCCTCAGGCTGCGGCTCTATCGAGATGTAGAAACTGGGATCGAAGCTGGTGAAGGAAAGCTGGGCGAGGCGGGGATCGACGGGCTCTTTCAGGGGCAGCACGAAACGCAGGCTGAGAATGCCGTCTTCGAAGCGCGAGCCGTAGTCGACGACCTCGCCATAAGCCGTATCCCGGCCATTCGCCCGAACATAGGTGAAGTAGCGGTAGTCCTTCAGAGAGGTCACGTTCAGCTTCGCCAGGGGCTGCAGCTCGGCCGGCTCCAGGACGCCGTCGTCGTTCTTGTCCAGCCCCTCGATCGCATAGATGCTGTAGAACTCATCGAAGCGCCACACGATCTCCAAGGCCGCCACGCGCTGCTCTGCGTCGAAGAGGAGCGTTGTCTTGGAATCGATCCAGACATGGGGATGGGCGGCCGCCGGGGAACCCAAGGACAGCAGCAGCAGGCCCGCGCCCAGAAGGCACCCGCTCAAACGGCCAGCCAGACCCGTCCTGCTCTCTTGCCGACCATGCCTCATAAGACGTCTTCCTTCCCGTCACCTCGCCGGCGCCAGTGTCGCAGCGAACGGCCGCAAATGGCAGTGCCAACTCTAGGGTCACCGGTTCTGACGAAAGGTTAACGGATTACAACTGCCGAGGCGACCGGCAAGCGGCCGACGCGTTCTGTAGAGCAGACAATCGGCGCCAGAGGCTCTTGCGATCGCTTTTCAGAGATTCTGAGGCACGGGCGACAGGAATTGTTTCAAGTGTTTCAGGGTGACGGTTCAGCAAATGCTTGAATACGACGGCATGCCTTTCGCCTCGAAGACTTCCTATAAGTCGTTGAATATCATGAATAAGCGGCCTTGTCCGCCGATGCTGCGCCGGTCCTGCCGGCCGTCTCTCGCTCCTCCGCCTTCAACCCCCGGCACCGCGCGGCGAAAGCGCCGCGCTCCGGTAGCGAACAATTGATACCAAAAGCCGCTTGTCGCGAAATCCTGGCGAAACAGGGCGCTCCTATATCTGGCATCCACGCCGGTCGGCGGTCTCCGGGAGGCGGAGGTCCAGTCGGCCGGATGGGCGAACCAAGCATTCACTTTTCAGTCAAGGAGCAGAGCGATGAGTAATTCTGATGTCTTTGGCTCGCCAATGGTCTTGCCGGGCGTGCGGCCTGCAAGTCCTTTCGGCGCAGCCGTCAAACCCTCCCTGGTGCAGAAGGTGGTGAACACTGCCGCGGGGATCGCACAACAGGTCTTCGGTCCCACCGCGCGTCGCATGCGGGTCCGCAGGACCGTGGTGCAGCTCTCCGCCCTCGAGGACCACATGCTGCGGGATATCGGCTTGGACCGCTCGTCGATCATCAGCACCGCATATGAAGTCGAGGAGCAATTGCATGGCCACCGCGGGCGAGCCCACAGCCTTTGGCGCTAGATCGGGATGAGCCGGGCCGGTGCGTTGGGTGGCGCATTGGTCCGGTTTCCTGACGACCGGGCCGAACGCGGCAAGGCTCCAGTCAACGGGGTAGACATTCATCGGGGTAGGCAAGGACGGTGGCAGGTCCCTCACAACAACCATGGCAGGCAACAGCGGACAATGGCGCGGCCTTTGCGCCGGGTCCGCACGGATCCTTCGCTTCTTTCCTATGGTGTAGCCCTCGGCTACTCTGCCTCACGGCCGGTCTGACGCAGTGTCATGGACCGGCTTCTCCTGTCACCCTGGACAGGCAACAAAAAGGCGCAACAGGAGGCAAGGCGATGGCGCGGGCGAGGCCCGAAAGCCCCCGCTCTGTGGAGCTGCCTGACCGGGCCGAGCAGCACTTGCTCGACCTCGTGGCGGCGCGTCTGCCGATCGTGCTCTACCACGGCCGGATCTTGAGCTCCCGACTCGTTCTCGACTTCGTCAGCACCGCTGCCGAACAGCGCATCGGCCGGCGCCCCGACGACCTTTGCGGCCGTGACGACCCCGTCGCCGCCCTGCTGCACCCCGATGACCGCGACGGCTACCAGCAAGCCCTGGCCCTGGCCGCAAGGACCGGTTCGGCCACCGCCGAATACCGCATCGCCTTCGGCGCGAAACGCTACGCTTGGTTCCGCGACGAGATGTCGGTGTCGCCGGCCGGACCCGCCGCGCCCGACGGCACGCTGCTGGTCAGCGGCTGTATCCTCGATATCACGGAGGAACGCAAAGCGGCGCTGGCCCGGGACGAAATCGTCGCCCAATGCAAGACGATCATCGACCAGGCCCTCCATCCGATCTTTCTGTGCGACCGCGCAGGGCGGATTCTGGAGTCCAACCACGCCGCCCGCACCCTGTTCCTCGGCGAGACGGCAGAGACCGACACCACGCTGCTAAAATCCGCGATCCTTACGCAGGAAAGCCAGGACGCCTTTCAGACGACCGTGGACGACCTCCTGCAAGGGGAAAACGCGCAGGCGGTTGCTGCGCCGCTGAACCTCATGGCGCGGAGCTGTGACGGCCGGGAACTCCCGGTCGAAGCCTTGGTCTCGATCATCGACTTCGGCGACGAGCCGGCGCTGGTCGCGGAACTGCGCGATGTCAGCGAGCGCGTCTCCGCGGAAGCGGAGGTCGAGCGTCTGTGGCGGCTGATGCAGGACGCCGTCAACAGCATGCCCAACGGCTTTGCCATCTACGATGCCGAAGAAAGACTCGTTCTCTGCAACACCGCCTACTCAGACCTCTATGACGAAACGCCGGAAACCATGGTCGGCACCACGGCCTACGAGACCTATTGCCGTGCCATGCCCCTGTTCAAATCTTTCGGCGGCCACCCCGAGGGGCAGTTGCCCACAGTTACCGAAGTCTGGCGCCGCCAGATCCACGAGTCCGAAAGCGAACCCATCGAGTTCGAGCTGAAGAGCGGCGGCTGGAAACAAACCACGACCCACCCCCTCCTCGGCGGCGGACGGGTTTATGTGCGCACCGACATCACCAAGCTGAAAGAAGCGGAGATCTCGCTGCGCAAAAGCGAGCAGCAGTTCCGCGAGCTGGTTGAAAACAATCCCTTCCCGCTCTGGCTCACCGACGTCGAGACCGGCATCGTGCTCTACCACAGCCCGGAGGCGGCGGCGCTGCTGGGCTACGACTGGCCCGTCACCGAGCTCTACAAGTCGGAACGCTCCTACGCCGATCCCGAGGACCGAGTGCGCTGCACCGCGGAGCTCATGGAACGAGGCCGTCTCGACGGTCGCGAAACGCTGCTGCGGCGGGCCGACGGTTCGGTCTTCTGGGGCGCCGTCTTCTCGCGTCTCGGCAAGATCGACGGCAAGACCATCGCCATCGGCGGTGTCGTCGATCTGACCGAGCAGCGCGAGAAGGAGGCCCAGATCCGCCAGGCCCAGGAAACCCTTCAGGACGCGGTGGAGTCGCTGCCGGTGGGCTTCGCGCTCTACGATGCCGACGACCTCCTGGTGACCTGCAACCAGCGCTACCGCGACTTCAACAAGCTGAGCACCGATATCCTGAAGCCGGGCGTGCGTTGGATCGACTTCATCCGCGCCGGCGCCGAGCGCGGCCAGTACGTCGGCGCGGAGGGTCGGGTCGACGAATGGCTGGAGGAACGCAAGCGCCTGCGCATGCAGTTCGGCACCGACATGGAGTTCCAGCAGTCCGATGGGCGCTGGTTCCAGTTCGCCAACCAGCCCACACGCCAGGGCGGGATCGTGGTCACCCGCACCGACATCACCGCCCGCAAGGAGATGGAACGCGCCCTCAGGGAAAGCGAGAACCTGGTCCGCAGCATCCTCGAGGCCTCGCCGGTGCCGGTTGCCATGACCCGGGCCAGCGACGGCCTGATCATCTATGAGAGCCCCGCCTCCCGGGTGCTTTTCGGACAGCTTCAGCAGTCCGGCGAGCCCTCCTACGTGCGCGATGTCTATGTCGATCCGCGCGACCGCCAGCGCTATCTGAAGCTGCTGCGCGAGCGGGGCACTCTGGAGGGCTTCGAGGTTCAGTTTCGCAAGGCCGACGGCAACCACATCTGGGTCTCCATCACCTCCAGCCTGATCGAGTATCAGGGTGAGGAGATGGTCGTCGCCAGCGCCTACGACCTCACCGAGCGGCGCGCCGTGGAAGCCGAGATGGCACGCCAGCGCGAAGCGCTCTACCAGAGCGAAAAACTGAGTGCGCTCGGTTCCCTTCTGGCCGGCGTCGCTCACGAGCTCAACAATCCGCTTTCCGTCGTGGTCGGCCATGCGCAGTTGATGAAGGAGACGGCCGGCGATCCGCGGATTGTCGAGCGGGCGACCAAGATCGGCAACGCCGCCGACCGCTGCTCGCGGATCGTAAAGTCGTTCCTTGCCATGGCCCGCCAGCGCCCGCCCGAACGCCGGGCCGTGGACCTCAAGGAAATCGTCCAGGCGACCCTGGATGTCACCGGCTATTCACTGCGCACCGCCAACATCGAGGTGGCGGTGGACTTCGATCCGGCGGTGCCGTCGATTCATGCCGACCCCGACCAGTTGAACCAGGTGGTCACCAACCTCATCGTCAACGCCCAGCAGGCCATGATGGAGGTTCAGGGCGAGCGCCGGCTGGCCATCGCCATCCGCTACGATGCGCACCGCGAGGAGATCCTCCTGGAAATCGCCGACTCCGGCCCCGGTATTCCCGAGGAGACCCGCAGCCGCATTTTCGATCCCTTCTTCACCACCAAGGACATCGGCGAGGGCACCGGCGTCGGCCTGGCGGTGACCCACCGGATCGTCGAGGCTCACGATGGCCGCATCAGCGTCGGGGGCGAGCCCGGCAAGGGCGCGGTCTTCACCGTCAGCCTCCCGGCCAGCGGCGAACCTGCAGGAAAGCCTGGCCCGAGCGCGAAGCCGACGCCGGCCGGGTCCGGCACCAGCGCGAAGGTGCTGATCATCGATGACGAGCCCGACGTGGCCCAGATGCTGGCCGATATCCTGGAAGCGGAAGGCCATGAAGTGGAAACCGCCGACTCCGGGGAGAAGGCACTGGCCCTGCTCGACCGCCAGAGCTTTGACATGATCCTCAGTGACGTCCGCATGCCGCGGCTCGACGGCCCCAGCCTCTATGCCGCCCTGGAGCGGCGCGATCCGCAATTGCTGAGTCGCACCGCCTTCGTTTCCGGCGACACGCTGAGCCCCTCGGCCCGGGTCTTCCTGCAGAGGGTGCACCGCCCCTACATGGAGAAGCCCTTCAGCCTGGAGGAGGTGCGCGAGCTCGTCGACCAGATTCTCGGACGGCAGGACGACCGTCCCCTTGATGACCAAACCGCCGCAACCGAAAACCGATGAAAAACGAGGAGCGGCGGGATTGCACAAATGAACCTTATGCTGACAGCGAGTTCAGGAGCCTTTGAGATGCAGGGGCAGAAGCACATTGTCGTCGTCGATGACGAGCCGGGCATTCGCGAGACCATCGGGGAATACCTGGAACTCCATGACTTCGAGGTCACCACCGTCGATGGTGGCGACGGTCTGCGCGAGGTGATCGACGACAAGGACGTCGATCTCGTTCTGCTGGACATCCGCATGCCCGGCGAAGACGGCCTAACCCTTGCCCGCTTCCTGCGCGAAAACACCCATGTCGGGATCATCATGCTGACCGCCGCGGGCGAAGTGGTGGATCGCATCGTCGGCCTGGAAATGGGCGCCGACGACTACCTGGCCAAGCCGGTCGACCTGCGTGAGCTTCTGGCGCGCATCAAGGCGGTTCTGCGCCGCGCCTCCCAGGCGGAGGAGGAGACCGCCGGCGACGGCGGCACGGCGGTGCGCACGGTTCGCTTCGGCGAATACACCCTGAACCTGGAATCTCACAAACTCTTCGAGGCCTCCGGCACCGAGGTGCCGCTGACCTCCATGGAATTCGATCTCCTGAAGGCCTTTGCCGACCATCCCAACCGCGTGCTGACCCGCGATCAACTTCTGAACCTTGCCCACAACCGCGACTGGGAGCCCTTCGACCGATCCATCGATATTCGCATCGCGCGCATTCGCCGCAAGATCGAAAGCGACCCGGCAAAGCCGCAGGTGATCAAGACAGTGCGCGGCGCCGGCTATCTCTTCTCCACCGCGAAGGCTTAGCCCGTTAGTCGTTCATGGATAGTGAGAGCCCACGGTTTGCGCTACTCTCCGATAGAGGCAAGATGGGACTCAACGTGTTGCGGCAAGCCGTGCGGCAATCTCGGCCAAGGCCATCGCCCGCAGGGCGTGACTCTTGATCGCCTCTACACTTTTCAGCGCCGTTGCCACGTCGCCTGTTTCTGCTTGGATGCCCAAGATTGCACCTCGCTGATCCTCGGGTGCGTGGGCGAGCGCATCTCGGAATGTGTCGGCCGCGCCTTGCCGGTCGCCCGCCTGCGCCCTGGCGCGGGCGATTTCGGCCAACGCCGTCGCCTTCAGGGCTTGGCTCTGAATCGTTTCTGCGGTTTCCGATGCCTTTGCTAGGTCTCCCACTTTCAACTGGATCTCTGCCAGTACACAGACCACTCCGGCGCACATCGCCGCATCTTCGACCTCGTTTATCGCGATGAACGCTTCGCGCATCGTTGACACTACACCTTGCCGATCGCCCACTTCGGCTTGGGTTGCGGCCACGGTAGCGAGCCCAGTGGCACGCGACCATGCATTGTCGATGTCGCGTGCGGTTGCGAGCGCTCCATCCACGTCACCTGCTTTTGCCAGCGCCTCGACGATTCCCGTGATCAAGTAAGCCTGCCAAGACCAGGGCGAGTCAGCAATTCGGCACCAGGGCGCACTAGAGATTCGCCAGGATGGACCCGCGATTGGCCTGGATGCGTGAGCTATTCGACGCTCGGTGGCAAGAGCTTTACGCGCAGTCGATATTGCACCTTCCCAATCTCCCAAGCCAGCTTGAGCAGAAGCTATCTTAGCGAGCGCCGCAGCGCCCCAGAATGCGTCGGCAATACCATGCGCCGTTGCGAGAGCGCTGGCCACGTCACCGGCGTTTGCTTGCGATTCGGCGATAAAAACGAGCGCGGCGGCGCGCAACGATGCATCGTCAATATTGTGTGCTGTTGCGAGCGCTCCGACCACGTCACCGGCTGTTGCTTGAGCCTCGGCAACGTTGACGAACGCGGCGGCGCGTAGCGATGCGTTTTGAATTTTGCATGCGGTGGCGTACGCTCCCCCTTGATCATCCATCTCAGTCTGGGAACGGGCAATAAAATCCAACGCCCTCTCACGCCAAGCGTCTGACCGTATCCCACCCACACCCGCAAGCGCATTTTGAACCGTGCTCATCGCGCCTGACCTATCACCCATTTCCGCCTGGTAGCGTGATACATCGGCCAGGGCGACAGCACGTTCAAACGGGTTGTCGATCTGGCGTGCTAAGGTAACTGCTCGCTCCAACAGGGCGCCGGGTTCAAGTTCTTTACGCTCTTGCACGGCGAAAGCTCTCTTAAACCATCTCACTGGAATCCCGATTGGTTCGGCGGTGATCACTGGTCGCACGATACCTCTGAGAGCCCTCGCAAATAGCAATCAATAAATGATATCAGATCACTAGTATGCGCGCCATGCGCGTTTCAGCCATCTGAAATGCTCGATTATCGCATTCACCAAATTAAGGGACCAGCTTGCACTTGCGCCACAGACTTCTCCGAGCCGTGCTCCCGTGAAGCAACCCCTGCGTACACCGGAGTGCCTGT
Source organism: Pelagibius sp. (assembly GCF_028289705.1). GTDB lineage: Bacteria > Pseudomonadota > Alphaproteobacteria > Kiloniellales > Kiloniellaceae > Pelagibius. The sequence continues at coordinate 3,738 of NZ_JANQOI010000185.1, read as the reverse complement.
CTTTTCCGTAGCTGAGCCAGTGCGAGAACTCTGGTTTTTGTAGGGTCTTGATCCTTGCGGCCTTCGATCCAAGCCGTAATTTCCATGTCACGAGCATGGCCACTCACCAGTGGTCAGGCTCACAGAGGCGCTGTGCGCATTCTGGGTCCATCGAAGCCTCGATCCAACGGTCTACGACTTCTCGCCGGAGCGGATCTGGACCGGCCTCAGCAAGCTGATCTTCATGTCGCTGATGCTACACGTCGAAGTGCGGATCATGCCGACCTACGAGGTCGCGACCAACGCCTTGGTACGCTTCGTCTGGCTTGGGGAAACACTGGTGCTCGAAGGCTGCGCCACGCCCAAGGGACAGAAAGACCCGCGTGGGGCGCTACAGGAATGACCCAGAAGCATGATCGCAGCGTCACATTTGTGTCATCGCCCAATTGATAGAGTCCTGCGCGTTGAACAAAGAGAACCTCTTTGCGCGATAAGGCGGCCGGCGGAGAAAACCGCACCGCCTGCACAAGGAGCTGTGGCAGGGCGCCGAAAGCGCCGCTGAGATCTTTCAAAACAAGGGCCGTTTGTTGGACAACCTGGAACCGGGAGAATTTGTCTAGACAACCGGATGTTAGGGCGGAGCTGTCGTAAACCCGAAGGCTCAAGCGGGCGCCGGACCCCATTGCCTGGGCGGCGGGCGGCCAGCGGGACCAGGCCCACGATGAAGGGGAAGCAGATGCTGGAAATCCGTCAACTTTCGAAGAGCTTCGGCCGGACCACCGCGGTCGACGACGTCTCCTTGCAGATTCCCGAAGGTCAGATGATCGGCATCATCGGCCGCTCCGGGGCCGGCAAGTCGACGCTCCTGCGGTTGCTCAACAGGCTTCTCGAACCGACCGCCGGGGCCGTGCGTTTCGCCGGCGCGGAGGTCACCACCTTGAAGGGCCGCGAACTGCTCGCCTGGCGGGCCGACTGCGCCATGATCTTTCAGCAGTTCAATCTCGTGAACCGGCTGGACGTGCTGACCAACGTGCTGATCGGACGCATCAACCGCCACGGCACCTTCTCGTCCCTCGCCAAGCACTTCACCGCGGCCGAACGGGCGCTGGCCATCGCCGCGCTGGACCGGCTCGACTTGGCAGACCAAGCGCTGCAGCGCGCCGATACGCTCTCCGGCGGCCAGCAGCAGCGGGTCGCCATCGCCCGCGCCATGCTGCAGGAGCCCAAGCTGATCCTGGCCGACGAGCCCATCGCCTCCCTCGATCCGCGCAACGCCACCCGCGTGATGGAGGCGCTCAGGACCATCAACCGCGAAGACGGCATCACCGTCATCTGCAATCTCCACACCCTGGACAAGGCGCGCAGCTACTGTGACCGCATCGTCGGCATGTCCCAGGGCGCCGTGGTCTTCGACGGCGCGCCGCAGGCCCTGACCCAGGCCGCCGTCCACGCCATCTATGGCGCCGCCGGCGAAGAGGACGCGATCTCCGAGAGCGTCACCTCGACAGCCCTTCCCGGCTTCGCGGCGGAGGACAGACCGGTCAGCGGACAGCTTAACGGCACAGAGATCGGGCCGCGGGCTGGACAGGAGCCCCGACCCGACCGGGTCGTGCTCTCGGCCTGACGCCGCCGCCACCGCCCGCGGCAGCACCCCATGCATCCCGTCCCATCCAATCGCTGCCGGCCGGAACGCCGCAGTGTCTGGCATCCCATTCACCAGTCGAAGGAGAACTGATCCATGCTTCGTAGGACCTTTCTGGGCACCGCCGCCCTTGCCGTGACCCTGGCCGCCGGCCTGTCCGGCCAAACCGCCCTGGCCGGCGATTGGAAGTCGGACTTCAAGGAGCTGCGCTTCGGCATCCTCTCCGGCGAAAACGAGAAAGACCGCATCCAGCGCTACACAAAGTTCAAGAAGTATCTGGAAGAAGAGACCGGTCTGCCGGTCAAGATCTACACCGCCTCCTCCTATGACGGTGTGATCCAGGCCATCGCCGCCGACCAGATCGAGTTCGCCTTCTTCGGCTCCTCCTCCTATGCCGCCGCCTACACGGAGACCAACGGCGGGGTCGACCCTCTGGTTTCCCGCAAACAGGCCGACGGCAGCACCGGTTACTACTCCATCGTCACCGTGCGCTGCGACAGCGGCTATGAGAAGATCGAAGACCTGAAGGGCAAGACCCTGGCCTTCGCCGATCCGGACTCCACCTCCGGCTATGCCGTGCCCTACTACAACCTGCTGAAGCAGGGCTACGATCCGGAGACCTACTTCGGCGCCACGCCCTTCTCCGGCGCCCACGAAACCGGGGTGCTGGGCGTCAGCAATGGCCAGTTCGACGCCGCCGCCACCTACATGACCAACGAGGAATCCGGGATTCCCCAGCGCATGGTCAAGAAGGGCATGCTCGAAGCCGGCGTCATCTGCCCGATCTGGAAGTCGCCGGAAATCACCTCCGGCCCCTTCACCGCGCGCAAGAACCTGCCGGAGACCATGAAGGAAGACATCGCCACCCTGCTGATGGAGATTCCCGAGAAGGACCCGGAAGCCTTCGCCGCGATGACCGCCAACCCGAAGCAGATCGGCTGGATCCGCGTCAACCACGACCGCTACCAGTGGATCGTCGAGATGCGTGAGGAGATCCGCAAGATCCGCCGCAACCGCGGTAGCTGAATGATTTGCGGCCTGGCCGCCGGCGCTCTTCGGGGTGCCGGCGGTCCCTCTTTGCTTCCAGCCCCAGCAACACGCGGACGGTAAGACCTTGGCCGATCTCGTCCTCTCTCCGGGCGCCGGCGCCGCCACCAGCGATGCGGTGGCCCGCTTCCACGACGCCTATGCGGCGGCACGGCGGCGCAAGCGGCGCCTCGATGCCCTCTTCCTGCTGATCTTCACCGCCTGCCTGGCGGTGGCCATGGTCATCGGCGAGGTCGATCCGGTGAAGATCTGGAACGGCCTGCCGCGGCTGCATGAGTTCATCGTAAAGATCCTGCCGGTGTTGCGGTGGGAGACCCTGGGCGCCGACTTCGCCGAATGGTTCCTGCCCTACAAGCTGTGGCTGAAGCTTCTGGTCGAGACCATGCTGATCGCCTTTCTGGCGACGGTCTTCGGCGTCATCGGCGCCTTCCTGCTGAGCTTTCCGGCCTCGCGCAACCTGATGAACAACCGGCCCGTCCTCTTCGTCTGCCGGCGCCTCCTGGAGATCGCGCGCACGGTGCCGGAGCTGGTCTACGCACTGATCTTCGTCTTCTGTTTCGGCATCGGGCCCATGGCCGGGGTGCTGGCCATCGCCGTCCACACCATGGGCGCGCTGGGTAAGCTCTATTCCGAGGTCAACGAGAACATCGACATGAAGCCCCTGGAGGGCCTGCGCGCGGCCGGCGGCTCCTGGGTGCAGATGGTCCGCTTTGCGGTGGTGCCGCAGGTGCTGCCCAACCACGTGAGCTACACCCTGCTGCGCTTCGAGATCAACGTGCGCTCCTCCTCCATCATCGGCTTCGTCGGCGCCGGCGGCCTGGGACAGGAGATCCGCACCGCCATCTCCTTCCAGTACTACACCGACATCTCCGCGCTCTTTCTCATCATCCTGGTGACCGTGGCGTCGATCGACCTGATCTGCGAGCGCATCCGCCACCGCTTCATCGGCCGCGAGAGCCTGATCTAGGGCCTGTTGACATCCATTTCGCCGTTGTGGTCCGAGCGGATTTGGCCCGCGGTTAGGAGCGACGAGGAAGGACATGCCAAAGCATATTCGACGAGGAGCGACG
>NZ_JANQOI010000175.1 GCF_028289705.1 Pelagibius sp. | reverse complement strand
GACAGCCTAAACAGGGTCCATGACGACGATCCCAAGCAAATCTGCCGGCTCCGGGCGTTCCCAGACCTGGCGCCCACAAAACCTAAAGAGGCCTGAAGTCCTCCTGCTGCTGATGGCCGCGGCGGTGCCGCTGAGCTTCGCCACCTGGCAGGCGCTTTTGAACAACTTCGCCATCGAGCGGGCGGCCTTCACCGGCGCCGAGATGGGTATCCTGCAGTCCCTGCGTGAGGTGCCCGGCTTCCTCGCCTTTGCCGTGGTCTTCGTGCTGTTGCTGATCCGCGAGCAGCGCCTCGCCTACATTTCCCTGCTGCTGCTGGGCCTGGGTACCGCCATCACCGGCTTCTTCCCCTCGGTGATCGGCCTCTATGTGACAACCGTCGTCATGTCCATCGGTTATCACTACTACGAGACCCTGCAGACCTCCCTCTCGCTGCAGTGGATCGACAAGGCGAAGGCGCCGGAGACCCTGGGGCGGATCATCGCCGTCGGCTCCTTCACCGCGATCATCGTCTTCGCCATGATCTGGCTGACCAGCGACTTCCTGTCGCTGGACTACGTCTGGATCTACCTCATGGGCGGCGGTGCCACGGTGGCCATCGCGCTGGTCGCCTGGCTCGGCTTTCCGCAGTTCCCCGAGAAGGTGGAGCAGCACAAGACCCTGATCCTGCGCAAGCGCTACTGGCTCTACTACGCGCTCACCTTCATGTCCGGCGCGCGGCGCCAGATCTTCATCGTCTTCGCCGGTTTCCTGATGGTGGAAAAGTTCGGCTTCGACGTCGGCGCCATCGCGCTGCTGTTCCTGGTGAATGCCGCCATCAACGTCTGGCTGGCGCCGAAGATCGGCCGGCTGATCGGGCGCATCGGCGAACGCCATGCCCTGATCTTCGAGTACATCGGGCTGATCGGCGTGTTCGTCGCCTATGCCTTCGTCGAGAGCGCGGTCGTGGCCGCCGGGCTCTACATCGTCGACCACCTGTTCTTCGCCCTGGCAATTGCCATCAAGACCTATTTCCAGAAGATCGCCGATCCGGCGGACATCGCCTCCACCGCCGGCGTCAGCTTCACCATCAACCACATCGCCGCCGTGGTGCTGCCGGCGGCCTATGGTTTCCTCTGGCTGATCTCGCCGCCGGCGGTCTTCCTGACCGGCGCGGCCATGGCCGGCTGCTCGCTGATCATGGCCTTCAACGTGCCCCGCCACCCCCGCCCCGGCGAAGAGGTCCTGGTCGGCCGCATCCCGGCGGCAGCCCCGGCGGCGGCGGAGTAGACCAAACAAAGATCGTCACCCTCGGGCTTGTCCCGAGGGTCCATTGTGGCGCTCGCTGGAGCCTCCGCCGGAGGGGTTCGGGTCTGTGCGAACCATGGATGCTCGGGACAAGCCCGAGCATGACGGCTGTGATGCAATGGACGCTGCGGAAGGTGACTGCAGACGCTGGTCCCTTGTCTCAGATCAGGCTGTTGGCGCCGATGATGAGGGCGGTGCCGGCTACCGTGGTGACGATCAGCGCCACCACGCAGAGGCCGAGGCCCAGCAGGGTGACGATGCCGTCGCGCTCGACCAGCCCCATGGCCGAGACGAAGAGGGCGGCGGCGGAAAGCCAGCCGCTGAAGGGGATCGGCAGGAACAGCGCCGAGGAAACGGCGAACAGCAGAATGCCGATCAGCCGTTCCGACTGCGCGCTGAAGAGATCCGGCGGGCGCGGGCGGATCACCTTTTCGATGGGCCGCAGCAGGGGCTTCAGCCGCAGCACCACGCGCTGGAAGTTGCGCCGCGGCACCTGGCGCCGGTTGATGAAGCCGGGCAGGCGCACATAGGTATATCCCAGGGCCATCTGGCCGGTCAGCAGCAACAGGGGGATGGCGGTAATGACGTTGGAGCCGATGGGCAGCGGCATCAGGTTGATCGCCGCGAAGATCAGGATCGACCAGCCGAAGGAGCCCTGGCCCTGGTCTTCCAGGATCCGACCCAGGGGAACCGCGTCCAACTCCCGATAGCGGCTGACGGCCCACATCAGCGCCCTGGACAGGGAGCGCCGTGCCGCGCCCGACCGATCCTGCGATGCCGTCATCCGCTGTTCCCGATCATTCCCGCCCGCGTTCATATCGTGCCAATTGCAGCCGACTGCAAGCGGCAAGTGCAGTGCTAGAGGGTTTCATGTATTGACGGCACCAGCCCGCTCCCCCGCCCGGCCACTCATAGGATACTGGCGCTGGGTGGCCGGGCGGGGGAGCGGGCTGGAACCGATTTCGACGTAGGTCGAAACCACGCTAGCCCTAATGGTTGCCGGAAACGACGTGGGGTGGATGTCCCTGCCTTGGAATGCGTTGGAATAGCGGATGGGCGTTTTCGATTCGAAAGTCGCGCGCAAGGACCGAAGTGGATGCGATATCGACGTTTTGCGAACACTGCCGCTTCCGTTAGAACCTGAAGGACCCGAGCTCAAGGAGATGGCGGAGGTATGCTGTCCTTCGACGCGGAGGTGCTTTCCGCGCTCTTCGCCGAGATCAACCGAAGCCTCTGGCCCTGGCAGATCGCCTGTCTGGCGGCAGCTTTCGGGGCGGTCGGGCTTGCGGCCACGCGCCACCGCCTTGCCGGACGCGCCATCGGGGTGATCCTCGCCGGGGCCTGGCTGGCCTGCGGCCTGGTCTTCCACCTGCACTATTTCGCCGCGCTCAGCTTCACCGCCCCGGCGTTTGGGGTCCTGTTCCTGGCCCAGGCCGCGCTGCTGGCCTGGAGCCTGGTGTTGCGCGGGGGCATCCGCTTCGCGGTGGGACGCGGCGCGTCCGCCTGGTTCGGATTCTTCTGCATCGCCACTGCGTTGGTCTTGCTGCCGTTGCTCGCGGGCCTGGGGGAGGGCTGGGCCTCGGCTCGACTCTTTGCACTGGCGCCGGGCCCGACGGCGCTCTTCACCCTGGGCCTGCTGCTGCTGGCCGAGGGACGCCACCCGCTGCATCTCCTCATCCTGCCGTTTGTCTGGACCTTGATTGCGGGCGCCACCGCCTGGGAACTGGGGATCGCGGCGGACCTCCTGCAGCCCGCCCTGGGCAGTGCTGCGCTGGCTCTCGCGCTCGCACACAATCGACGAGCTGCCCAACGGCCGGCTTAGGCGGCGCGGTCGTCGAAGCCTCTTGCGATCAGCCTTTCCAGCAGCCGGCGGAGCTGGGTCATGCCCTCCGCGCCCAGGCCCTCGGTCATGCGCGCTTCAATCAGTCTTTTGATCTGGGCGCCGTCCTTGAGGGCGGCCTTGCCCTTGGCGGTGAAGCGGATGATCTTCGCGCGCCGGTCCTCCGGGTCGGGACTGCGGCTGACGATCCCGGCGGCCTCCAGGTCGTCGACCAACTGCTGGACCGCCTGCTTGGTCAGCCCGGAGCGCGCGACCAGATCGCGCTGGCGGGTGCCGCGCGGGTCGAGAAAGGCGGTGATGTTGCTCTGCGCCCGGCCATACCAGTCGTGCCCTGCCGCCTGCATGGCGGCAATATAGGCCTCCTTCCAGAGGAAGGCTGCCTGCCATAGCGGCCAGCCGATGTGGTCCGGCCTCAGATCCTCGTTTTCGCGTGCAGTCACCTCAGCGGAGTCCTTCCTTGATGGTCAAGGAGCTTGACTAAATGTGATCTCTGTCATTATAGTCAAGTTTCTTGACCATAAATGCAAGGACGGTGCGATGCGGTGCCTCGAACGCCGGTTCTTTCTCACCGGCATGCTGCTTCTGGGCAGCTCGGTGAACAGCCAGGCGTCGCCGGGTCAAGCCGGTGCCGGTCCGGACTGGTCCGCGGTGGAGGCCGGCGGCCTGCGCTTTCGCTGGCGTCACCGTGACGATGCTCTGCAGGGCAGGCTGAGCGCGCCCACCGCCGGCTGGCTGGCGGTCGGCTTCAACGACGTGGAGCGGCTGAAGGGAACCTGTTTCGTCATCGCCCAGGTCTCGCAGGCACCCACCCGCGTGGCGCTGCACCGGGCCATCGTGCCGACCCACGCGCCGGTCGCGGATGCCGAGGCCCGCGCCGCCCTGATCCGGGAAGGTGCCTCCTTTGCCGAGGGGCGCTCCCACCTCGGCTTTCGCCTGCCGCACCGCAGCGGCAAGGCCCTGGGTGTGAGGCTTACGCCGGGCGCGGCCAGCTATCTGATGCTGGCCTGGAGCCACGCGACCGACTTCACGCACCACTCGGCCTTCCGCGGCCACCGCTGGGTCACACTCTGATAGGGGCGTGGAGCGTGAAGACTCCGACACACCTCCTTATTGGATACGGCTGTGCGCAGCTCTTCGGTTGGCGTGGGACCGCGCGCCGGGCCTGCTTGCTGGGCGCTGTGGCGCCGGACATTCCGGTGGCCGCGGTCTGGATGGCCCTGGCGACGAAGGTGACCTGGCGGGAGGGCGGATTTGCCCAGCCTGTGGTCCAGCGCGAGATGGACGCGCTCTATTTCTCCGACTCGGTGGTGATCGGCCTGCACAATCTGCTGCACGCACCCCTCAGCCTTCTGGGGCTGGCACTCCTCGCCACTCTGCTGCTCCGCGCTGCGCCGGACCTGGGCCGCTGCTGTCTGGCCTTTCTCGCCGGGGCGATGACCCATGCCCTGGCCGACATCGTGAGCCACGTGAACGACGGCCCGCTGCTATTCTGGCCCCTGGACAGCGGTTTGCGGCTGGCCGGGCCGTTCAGCCACTGGGACCCGGCCCACGGCGGCCTCTGGATCAGCGCGATGGAACTGATCTGTGCGCTGGCTGGCGGTCTCTGGCTGCTGCGGCGGCGCTGGCGGCGCCCGCTCGCGGCCGGCCGCGCTTGATGTGGCCCGGCAAAGGCGGCACCTTGGGGCGCCGCGGTGAGAGGAAAGGGTCCATGCCGGAAGGATCGCTGAAGGAAAGTGCCCGCAAGGTCCAGACCGCCCTGCAGGCTGTCGGCTATGCGTTCGAGGTGCGGGAGTTTCCCGCCTCCACGCGCAGCGCCGAAGACGCCGCTGCCGCCATCGGCTGTTCGGTGGCGCAGATCGTGAAGTCCCTGATCTTCCGCGCTGCCGGCAGCGGCGCGCCGGTGCTGGTGCTGGCCAGCGGCGCCAACCGGGTCGACGAGGCTGCCGTCGGCAGCCTGCTGGGCGAGCCCATCGAACGGGCCAGGGCGGACTTCGTGCGCGAGGCCACCGGCTTTGCCATCGGCGGCGTGCCGCCGGTGGCCCACCGCGTGAAACCCCATGCCTTCATCGACCGGGACCTGATGGACCTGCCGGAGCTCTGGGCCGCGGCGGGCACGCCCAACGCGGTCTTCTCCCTGCAGCCGGACCAGCTCCGCAGCCTCACCGACGGGGTGGTGGCGGACATCAAGCAGCGCTGAACTGCCGCAGGGCGCCGGCGGGACGGAGGCTTCACCTGGCATCCCCGGCTGCCTAGAATGGGGCCATCGACCGGCGACCGCAGCCAAGGAGTTCCCCCATGGTGAAGAAGGCCGACATTCCAAAGCACATCATCGATACCGCTTTCGCCCTGGCGGCGGAGCGGGGCTGGCGGGATCTCTCCCTCGCGGAGATTGCCGAAGCGGCAAAGGTGCCGCTGTCGACCCTCTACCCGCTCTATCCCTCCAAGCAGGCGATCATCGAGGGCTTTGCCGACCATGTCGACGCGGCGGTGATGGCCGAGGAGGACGGTGAGGCCGGGGAGGTCGGCGAGGGGCCGGCCCTAGACCGCCTGTTCGACGTCCTCATGCGGCGTTTCGAGGCCATGCAGCCGCAGCGTGAGGCCATCGGCGCGATCCTGCAGGACCAGCTTCGCGATCCGCTTTCCGTCTGCTGCGGACTGGCCCGGCTGCGCCGCTCCATGGCGGCCATGCTGGAGACCGCGGGCTTCTCCACCACGGGTCTGCGCGGCATCGTGCGGATCAAGGGCATCTCGGCAATCTATCTCTCGACCCTCAGGGTCTGGCTGCGTGACGACAGCGAGGACATGGCCAAGACCATGGCCAGCCTCGACAAGCAGTTGAAGCGGGCCGATGCCATGCTCGGGCGCTGGGCCAGCCGCAGGGCCGGCGGCGCGGCGGGCTAGAGTCTTCATAGTTTGACGGCGGCGGCCGGCGCCTCCTGCGGTGCCGGAGCCAACAGGTTTTTTGGCCCGGGCACTACCACCGGAGCCTGTGCCGGCAGCCAAATCCCAACCGAATCAGACCCTTCGCAGATTTATTGTGCAGTGCAAAAAAAATCCCTTGACCCTGTGCTGGGAACCGCCTATATCACGGTCACGCAAGGAATTGTGCGGTGCAACATAAAGGCGGGCGGCGCCCGCACAGATCGAGGAGTTCGAGTAATGGCTGTTTCCGGTAACCCCTTTCTGAACGGCGATTTTTCTAAGTTTGATTTCGCCGCCTTCATGGACCCCAGCAAGTTCGCCGAGCAGTGGGAGAAGGTCGACTTCACCGCCGTTCCCGAGCAGTTCAAGGTCCCCGGCGTTGACGCCCAGACCCTGGTCCAGGCCCAGAAGCGCAACATCGAAGCCGTCGCTTCCGCCAACAAGGTCGCCCTCGAGGGCGCTCAGGCGGTGATCCGCCGCCAGGCCGAGATCGTCCGTCAGGGCATCGAGGAAGCCTCCAAGGCTTTCACCGAAGTGAACGCCGCCGGCACCCCGCAGGACAAGCTCGCCAAGCAGCTCGAGCTGAGCAAGCAGGCCTACGAGGCCGCTCTCGCCAACCTGCGTGAGCTGTCCGAGATGGTTGCCAAGTCCAACGGTGAAGCGACCGACCTCCTGACCAAGCGCGTCAGCGAGACCTTCGGCGAGTTCACCAGCGAAGTGAAGAAGACCGCGAAGAAGAAGTAAGTCTTCGACGCATCTTCCAAGACTTGATCGGTTAAGGGGCCGCCTTCGGGCGGCCCTTGTTTTTTGCCCCGCCCGCACATCGCTGGCCTGGGCTGGCCCGGGCTTGCCCGGGCTTGGCCGGCGGTGATAGCGTCGCCGCGCCGCCGTCCCATAGCCTTACGAGAGCGATCCCCAGCGCGATGAGCGAAAACGGCCACATTTCCTACGACGATTTTCTCAAGGTCGACGTGCGCGTCGGCACCATCGCGCGGGCGGAGGCCTTCCCAGAGGCGCGGCGCCCGGCGATCAAGCTCTGGGTCGATTTCGGCGAGCCCCTGGGGGTCAAGAAGACCTCGGCCCAGATCACCGTCCACTACGCGGCGGAGCATCTGGTGGGCAAACAGGTGGCCGCCGTGGTGAACTTCCCGCCCAAGCAGATCGGCAAGTTCATGTCGGAGATCCTGGTCCTGGGCTTTCCCGATGGCGCGGGCGAGGTGGTGCTGGTGACCGCCGACCAGCCGGTGCCCAACGGCGGCCGGCTCTACTGACGGACGGGGTCTCGCCGCGATTGGTCACGTATGCTGGCCCCAAGCGATGCGCCCTCAGTCCGGACTGAAGAAGGCCTTGTTGACGATGCGCCAGCCCGCCGCGGTCTTTTGCAGCGTCAGATAATCGGTGAAATGCCGGTTCTGATAGCGGACCGCGACCTTCGCAATCGCGACGGGACCGCTACGGTCGACCGAGACGAGGTGCATGTCGAAGGGTTCGTCCTCGGTCTTGGGCACAGGCCCGCTTGCGATCTGATCCAGAAAGCCGGACAGAGGGAACTCGTGACTGCCTCGGCGGTTCTCTCCGAAGAGCCAGCACTGCGGATTGAAGATCCGCCTTAGACGCTCGACATCTCCCTCATACATGCCGAGAAAGTAGTCTTGAACCAGCGCCTCGATGGCGGGGCCCTCAACATTCGTACTGTCGGCCATGATTGATCTCCAACCTATCGGTCGAAAGGAGCCTGGCAGGCCGCGGGGTCTTCACCGAGGCCGAGGTACTGATCCCGGCGGTTGCGGTCGAAGGCCGGCCGGCTGATCGCGCAGGCGCGGGTGAGGCTGAGCTGGTTCCACAGCTGCACCTGACCATCGTCGCCGCTGGTGGCGAAGCGCTCGCCATCGGGATGGACGGCGATCCGCCAGCTCGCCCCCTGATGGCCCTGCGCGCTCGCGGCCAGCCGGCGGCCCGTCGGCGCGTCCCAGAGATGGAGCTGGCCGCTGCGGTCGGTGACCGCCAGGGTGACACCGTCGGCGAGATAGGCGAGGTCGGTGGCCCCGCCGCTGTGGCCGGTCAGGACCCCGGTCCGCTGGCCGCTCTCGACATCCCAGAGCGCCACGACTTCGTCGCTCGAGGCCGTCGCCAAATGCCGTCCGTCGGGGCTGAAGGCCACGCTCCAGACCACATCGTCCTCCGCCGCCAGTTCCCGTGTCACGCTGGCGGACTCCAGATCCCAGAGCCTGACCCGGCCGTCGGTCGCCACCGTGGCCAGCAACGCGCCGTCCGGCGACAGCGCCGCGCGGGTTATGCGCCCCGCCGGGTGGTCCAGGGTGGCTTCGGCGCTGGCCGTCTCGACGTTCCAAAGCCCGACGCCGGCGTCGCTGGCGGTCACCAGCCGGCTTCCCTCGGCGGTGAACAGCAGCGACCAGATGGCCCCCTGCTGAGCGGCGAAAGACCGGAGCAGCCGCCCGTCGCCCAGGTCCCAGAGGCGCACCTCGCCGCTGCGGTCGCCGGAGGCCAGCAGCGCCCCGTCCGGCGAAAAAGCCAGGGCCCAGACCTGGTGGCCGTGGCCGGTCAGGGTCTGGGGGCTGCTGCGCCCGTCCGGACGCCAGACCTGAATGGTCCCGTCGTTGTCGCCCGCCGCCAGGCGCAGACCGTCGGGGCTGATGGCCAGCCCCTTCGCCGCCTCGCCCGGCACGCTGCGCGTCTGGGCCAGAGCATGGCTGCTGCCCATGCTCCACAGGCGGATCAACTGGTCGCGGCCAAGGGTGGCGAGGCGCCGACCGTCCTGGCTCACCTCGATATCGGCGATGGCCTGGCTGTGTCCGCCGGGCGCCGAGGCGAGCAGGCGTTCGCGGTCCACATGCCAGAGGTGCAGGGCACCGTCCAATCCGCCGCCGAACAGCAGTTCGCCGTCCGGCGAAAAGGCGACCGCGTTGATCGGGCCGGCGTCGGCGAAGGCCGGGCCCAGGATGCGGCCGCTTGGGTAGTCGAACATCACGGCGGTCGCATCGCTGCTGGCCGTGGCGAAGCGGTCGCCCGAGGGGCTGAATTCCAGCTCCCAGACATCGCTGCTGTGGGCATCGCCGATGGGCTCGAAGAGCGGTTTCGCCGAGGGCAGGGCCCAGGCGAAGATTGCGCCGTCGCCGGTGCCGGCCACCAGGGCACGCCCGTCGGGACTGAAGGAAACGCTCAGGAAGTCGCGTACCACGTCTACCAGAGGCGCGCGCTCCGCCGCGCCTTCGCTGGCGCCCCAGAGACGGACCGTGCCGTCTTCGCCGGCGGTGGCCAGGCTCGTTCCCTGCGGGTCGAAGCGCACGCCCCAGAGGATGTCCGGCGTCTGGCCGAGGCTGCGTTCGTGGCGTCCCAGACCGTCGGCGACGCTCCAGAAGTGGACCGCGCCGTCGTCGCCCACCGAGACCAGCCGGCGGCCGTCCGGGGCGAAGTCGAGGTCCTGAACCCCGCCGGCATGCCCCTGCAGGCTTGGCCCGATGGGCCGGCGCAGGGTCGCGTCGATCAACTCGATGGAGCCGTCGCGCCGCCCTGCCGCCAGGAGGGAGCCGTCCGGCGTCATGGCGATGGCCAGCGCGTCGCCGGCCGAAATCGGGCTGCCGACGACGAAAGGTCCTGCCCCGGCCAGGGCCCGGCGTGCCGCGATCATGGCGGCGCGGGCATCGTAGCCGGGGCTCGCCGCCGGCGCGCGGGCGACCGCTTCGGCGGCGAGCGCGAGGGCGAGCAGCGGATCGGACTCCACAAGGCCGTTTGCGGCGGCGCCCAGGGCCCCGGCGAAGCGTTCGGTGGCCACGGCGGTCGCCCGCTCGGCCATCTCCTCGTTCTGACGGGCCTCGCGCCAGGCCAGGAAGGCCACCACCGAGGCGGCGGAGGCGCCGACCGAGAGGAAGGACAGCACGGCGATGGCGAAGCGCCGCGCCCGCCGGGCCCGCTGGCGCCGCTCCGCGTCGATGGCCTCGGCTTCGGCCTTGGCTCTTGTCGAGGCCTCGAGGAAGGCCAGATCCAGTTCGCCCAAGAGGTCGGGGCTCTTGGTCATCCAGTCCTGGGCGGAGAGCAGGGGCGTGCCGCGGTAGAGCAGATCCGCATCCCGCTCCGCCGCATCCCATTCGGCGGCGGCGCGGGCGATGCGCTGACGGGTGCGCAGGTCGTCGCGGCTTTCCTCGATCCAGTCGCGCAGCCGCGGCCAGGTGCGCAGCAGGGCCTCGTGGGCGATCTGCACGCTGGTATCGTCGACGGTCAGCAGCCGGACCTCGGTCAGGCGTTCCACCACCCGCCGCATGACCTCCGCGTCGGTGTCGTGGTCGATCTCGGAGCGTCCCAGGATCCGCCGGGTGTCCGGGGTCTCCTCGCCGGGGGTCACCAGCCGCAGGAAGAGCCGTTTGGTGGCCTCGCGCTCGGCCGGGCCGAAGGTGTTCTGATAGGTGGCATCGGCGGTCTGGCTGATCGCCCCGGCAACGCCCCCGGCATCGCGAAAGCCGTCGACGGTCAGGGTGTTGCCCTGGCGGCGCACCCAGGTCTCCACCAGGGCATGGGCGATCAGCGGCAGCGATCCGGCTTCTTCGCCGGCCTCGTCGATGATGGCTTCGACGAGGTTGCGCTCGACGTAGAGGCCGGCGCGGCGGGCCGGTTCGCTGATCGCGCGGCGCAGGTCCGAGCGGGTCATCGGCCCCACCAGCACCTGATTGCCGGTGATGCGTTCGGCCAGCCAGGGCACCGTCGCGCAGGCGGCGTAGAAATCCGCGCGCACGGAGATGACGACCCGGACCGTGCTGTCGGCCGGGTCGGTCATGGCGGAGAGCGCGGTGATGAAGGCGCTGCGCTGGGTCTCCGGCGCCAGGGTGAACAGTTCCTCGAACTGGTCGATGCACAGCAGCAGCGGGTTCTGCGGGTCGCCGGCCTCGCCGAGATGGCGGGCCATGGTGGGCCGGGCCAGCAGGTCTTCGATCGACACCGACGGGTTCCCATCCGGCAGGCTGGCGGCGACACGGTGGTGCAGCTCCGCCAGCGGGTCGCGGCCCGGCGTCAGCAGCGCGATCCGCCAGGACTCGCTGCCGAGCAGGGCACCGGCGCGCAAGGCGGGGATGAGCCCGGCGCGCACCAGCGAGGACTTGCCGCTGCCCGACGGCCCGCCGACCACCAGCACCCGCTCGAGCTGCACCCGGCGCACCAGCTCGTCGATCAGGGCCTCGCGGCCGAAGAAATTGCCCGCGTCTTCGGGCTGATAGGCGGCCAGACCCTTGTAGGGGCAGGCGGTCGATGGCGTGACGCGGGTCTCGGTGGGGCGGTCATCGTCGATCGTGGTGACCTCGTGGGCGAGGACGTCGTGAATGGCCGAGCGCCAGGCTTCGACGGTGGTGAAGCGGGCCCCTGGGTCCAGCGCCATGCCTTGCTCGACCACCGTGTGCCAGTGGGCGGGCAGGCCGGGCAGGCGGCCGGGAACGGCTTCGGCATTGGGCGGGCGCTCCGCGGTCAGCACGTGCCACAGCAGGGCGGTGGCGGAATAGATGTCGGCGGCGGGGGTGATCTCGGGGAGGCCGTCGCGCTGCTCCGGCGCTTCATAAAGCGGGGTGCCGCCCATGATGGTCGCCAAGGGGCCGTGCTTGGCCAGGTCCTTGGCGATGCCGAGGTCGCCGACCAGGACGCGCTCGTCCTCGGTTACCAGACGCTGCGGCGTGGCCTCCGCGCCGATCACCGTGGCGTCGGGATCGCTGGGGGCCCGGCGGGCAAGCTGAAACAGGATGTTGGCCGGCTTGACGTCGCGATGCACCAGGCCGGCCTCGTGAATCGCCGTCAGGCCGTCGGCCAGGGCGTCGATCAAAACGGTCAGATCGCGCGGATCGGGGCCGTTCCCGTCCCCCGGGCGAATGCGATCGGCCAGAGTGGCGCGGTCCGCGAAGTCCATCACGAAGTAGGGCCGGCCGTCGTTCAGCCGGCCCACGTCGTGCACGGTGACGACATTGGGCGAACGAATGCGTCGGAGGAGGCGGGCCTCCTCCAGAAAGCGCATCAGGATATCCTCGTCGTCGGCGAGATTGGGATGAAGAATCTTGATCGCTACGAAGGATTCAAGTTCCTCATCCCAGGCCCGGACGACGGTCGCGAAGCCGCCTCTCGCTATCTCATTGTCTACCCTGTAGCGGCCGACATAAGCAGGCAGCGTCATGGGCTGGACTATAAGTGGTCACCCACGTCCATGCAGTGGTAGACCTTGGCATTCAGGATGTCGTGGTTCCTGTCTGCCGCCGTGACGCAAAGGGTCCGCGCCCCGTTGCGCACGGAAAGCGAGGCCGCGCTCTGGGTCGTGTAGGCCGGGAAGTCGTCGGTCGGATGCCAGTCGCCCTGCTTGACGCCATAGGTCGGCTCGGCGTTGTTGCTGACCTGCTCCACCGTGTAGGTCTCGCCCCACCAGATGTGGATGTGGTTCTTCGACAGATCGGGCATGAAGTTGGCTTCGAAGGTGACAGCCAACTCGTTGCCGGCCTTGCTGACCGACGCGATCTTGACTTCGCAGCCGTCGACCGGACAGGCATTGGGAAGACTGCTTTGGGCAAGTGCGGCCCCGCCCGCCGCGGCCGCCAGGGAGAAACCGAAAACCGCGCAGCCTAGTTTTCCGCGAAACCTCGCGGGAATTGCATTCGACATCGTCATTGGTCCGCCTCCGCAAGTGATGGATCAATCACTGCCCCGCCAGACAGGGTTCGTTGGCGCGGTGAGGGAGTCAAGTCCTCTTGTCCCGCACCTTGGGGGCGCTCCGGGGTATTCGGTAGTACCGCCGCCGCCAGCTCTGTTCCCCGAAATCCGATCTCTGGGCGAAGGGGATCGCTGATGACGTGGCCTCCAGGGCGCCTATAGTGTCTTGAAACTGTCACGAGGCCGCGATGCCCGAATCGACCCCTGCGACCCACGAGGTGACCAACCAGAGCCCGCCCTTTGCGGACCTGAATCTCTATCTGAGCGATGCCGCCCTGCAGGACGCGGTGCGGCGCGAGGGGGCCGGGGCGGCCGCCGGCGAGCTCACGGACTTCGGCGCGCTGGTGGGCAGCGCCCAGGCCTTCGAGATCGGCCGGCTGGCCAACGAGAATCCGCCCAAACTGCAGCGCTTCGACCAGAAGGGCTTTCCGCTCGACCGGGTCGAGTTCCATCCGGCCTATCACGAGGCCATGCGCATGAGCTTCGAGGCCGGCCTGCACTGCAGCGTCTGGGAGCATCTCGGCACGCCCGGCGCTGCGCCTGGCCCCGGTACGACGGTGGCGCGCCTCGCGCGGCTGTTCATGGTGACGCAGATGGAGGCCGGGCATCTCTGCCCCCTCACCATGACCAACGCCGCGGTGCCGAGCCTGAGGATGCAGCCGGAGATCTTCACGCCGCTGCTGCCGAAGATCCTGTCGCGCCGCTACGACGAGGACTTCATCCCCCATGACCGGAAGGCGAGCGTCACCATCGGCATGGGGATGACGGAAAAGCAGGGCGGCACCGACGTCCGCGCCAACACCACGCAGGCCCGCGCGGCGGGCGCCGGCCGCCCGGGCGGTGAATACATCCTGGTCGGCCACAAGTGGTTTCTCTCGGCGCCGATGTGCGATGCCTTCCTGATACTGGCGCAGGCGCCCGGCGGTCTCTCCTGCTTCTTCGTGCCGCGCTTCCTGCCTGACGGCGCGCGCAATCCGCTGCGCCTGCAGCGCCTGAAGGAAAAACTCGGCAACCGCTCCAACGCCTCCTCGGAAGTCGAGATCCAGGGCGCCCACGGCTGGCTGATCGGCGAGGAGGGGCGCGGCGTGCCCGCCATCATCGAGATGGTAACCCTGACCCGGCTCGACTGTGCCGTCGCCTCCGCCGGCCAGATGCGTCTCGCCCTGGCGCAGGCTCTGTTTCATTGCCGCCACCGCCGGGTGTTTCAGAAGCATCTGATCGACCAGCCGCTGATGGCCCAGGTGCTGGCCGACATGGCGCTCGACGTGGAGGCGGCGACAGCCCTGGCCTTCCGCCTGGCGCGGTCCTTCGAGCGCGCGGAGACCGACGAGCGGGAGGCCGCCTGGCGCCGGCTGATGACGCCGGTCACCAAGTACTGGGTCTGCAAGATGGCCCCGGCGCTGGGCTATGAGGCCATGGAGTGCCTGGGCGGCAACGGCTATGTGGAGGAGGGGCTGGCCGCGCGGCTCTACCGCGAGCTGCCGCTGAACGCGATCTGGGAGGGCTCGGGCAACGTCATGTGCCTCGATGTCCTGCGGGTCTTGGGCAGCGACGGCGAAGCCGCCGCCACGGTGCTCGCGGAACTGGCCGAAGTGGGGCAGAGCGACCCGGTGCTGCGCAGTTCCCTGCACTCGCTGCGCGCCCTGCTCGCCGACCCTTCGATGCTGGAGGCCAACGCCCGCGGCTTCGTCGAGACCCTGGCCTTGAGCGCCGCCGCCGCGCTGCTGCGCGCCCATGCCCCCGCCGCCGTCGCCGATGCCTTCATCGCCAGCCGCCTCGACGGCACCTTCCGCCACACCTACGGCGCCGGCATGGCCCATGCCGACAGCCGCGCCATCCTGGACCGGACCCTGCCGGCGGATCTTGCCTGATCGCCGAGGAGTATCCGGAGTGCACCGTCAGTCGATGGCGCTGAGGGGCTCCATGGAGACCGCCAGGTCGTCGGACCCGAGCAGACGGTAGATGCGCTGCGGCCCGAAGCCGCGCACCTCGGCCTCGCCGCGGTCTTCTATCTGGAACTGGGTGCGCAGGTTCCGGTGCATCCCTTCGTCCATCAGGATCTCCATGGGACCGGCCAGGGCTTCCAGCCTGGCGGCCAGGTTCACGCCGGGACCGAAGATGTCGTAGACGTATTTCTGAATCCCGACCACGGAGCCGATCACCGGCCCCGGCGCCAGGCCGACGCGGCAGCGCCATTGGATCTTGTGGGTCTCGTTGCGCCGCGTCAGGTAGCGCACGCACATCAGCGCCAGCCGCGCGATGGCCTGGGCATGGTCGGCGGAGGGCTCCGGCAGCCCCGCGACCGCGACATAGGCATCGCCGATGGTCTTGATCCGCTCGCAGCCTTGGTGCTCGGCGATGCGGTCGAAGGAGGTGAAGATGTCGTTCAGCTCGGTGATCACCGTCGAGGGATCGTGCTCGACGGAGATCCGCGTGAAGCCGACGAAGTCCAGCATCAGGATCGAGGCTTCGTCGTAGCGTTGCGGCGTCGTCACGCCGAACGTCTTCAGTTCCTCGTAGACCGACTCCGGCATGATGTTGAGCAGCAGCTTCTCGGCCCGTTCCTTCTCCTTCTTGAGCTGGCGGTTCTGCCGTTCGACCATCTTGGCGTAGGAGTCGATCATCGATTCCAGCTCGCGCACCTTGGTGTCGTTCTGCAGCTCGACGATGACCCAGGGCTCGCTGGCGAAGCTCGTGCGGGTCGCGGTCAGGGCGAGAACGTGGGTGCGCCGGCGCACCTTGGTCTCGATGGTGGTCTGATAGCTGCCGCCGGCTTCCAGCTTCGCGCGCAGGGCGTTTTCGTCGATGGCCTCGAGGCGCGCGCAGAGCGATCCTTCTTCCTCGTTGAAACCCGGGAACCAGTCTGCGACCCGCTGATTTCGGAACCGCACGTCAAGTTCGGGATAGGTTGCGATGATCAGCCCGACACCGACGGTTTCAAGCAAGAGCTTGTTGAAGGCGTCGAGCTCGAAGTCCATCGCCGGCCGGGGCTACTGATCGGTGACGATGAAGGAACGGCGGCTTCTGATTTCGCTCATGACCTGGTGCATGTCGGCGGGCTCGAATTCGTACTCTTTGAGGGTCGCTTCCAGAAGATCCGCCATCTCATCGAAGGCTTCCAGGCTGATGTCGAGGTTGCGGTGGACCTGTTCCAGAACCTCGTTCGAGTAGCTGGCCGGGCCGCCCATGACCTGCGAGATGAACTTGGTCTGGTGGTCGACCAGGGCCGGCATGTCGATCTCGTCGAAGTAGGGCCCGACGATGTCGGAATCGAGCATCTTGTCGTAGAATGTCAAGACCACGCGGTGCACGACGGCGAAGCCGCCGTAGCGGTCGAACATCGTCGCCTTCATCCCCCTCGCCTCGACCTTTTTTGTTTTCTGCGGCTCGTTAGCCTAGCACGGCATTTCCGGCGGGGCGATAGGCCAGGGCTTGCCCGGCGATCCTCACGGCCTTGTAGGATCGACGGGTAGGATGCAATCTAGGCGTGTTTTTGAGGGGCGACCTCTCGGCCCGCGCCCGGCGATCGGGTGGTCCGGCGATCAGGTGATGTTGAAGCGCTGCAGAACGTCGGCGAGGTCGTCGCCGAACTGGGCGCCGCGGCGGATCAGACCGACGTTCATCGGCAGGGACTTCAGGTCGGGATGGTCGGGGTCCAGGCTGGTGAGCAGCGCGATGGGAATGGAGCGGGTCGACGGCATCGCCGAAAGCGCGCAGGCCAGGTCGACGCCGCTCAGCCGCGGCATCACCTGGGAGGTGATGACCAGATCCGGCTTGGTCTCGAGGATCAGTTCCAGGGCCTCGATGGGGTTGGTGACGCTGGAGACGCGGTAGCCGCAGGCCGCCAGTTCGCGCCCCACCACCTTCGCGGCGGCGCGCTGCGGAATGATCACCGTCACCATGGTGTCGGTGATCTCGACATCTTCGACGTTGAAGGAACTCTGCTGCGGCAGTTCGCGCAGCACCGCGGAAACCTCTTCGACCTCCACGGTCTCGCCGTCCAGCAGGCTGCCGATCCGGTCGGCGAAGGCGATCAGGTCGTCGGCGTGCCTGGTTTCGACGGACTCGATCTCGCTCAGGTATTCGTCGAGCTGGTGGGTGAGGGGGCCGAAACCGACCAAGTTCACCGAGCGCGCCTTCATGCGCAGGTTGGCCGATTCCATCGCCAGGGTCTTGGCCGCTTCCTTGGGATCGAGGATGCCGTTCTTCACCTGCTGCACGCGCAGTTCGAGGTTCGTCACCAGATCCCGGGCCTCGTCCAGGGCCTCGCCTTCGATCTGGAGTTCCACTTCTTCTTCGGAAATGAGCGCGCTCGTGGCCGCCATGACCCTCTCCCAACAAGACTTTCGTGAGTGAGCGGAGCTTAGGGGCTTGGCGTTAATGCAATCTAAATCCAGGCACTGGAAGGCGCCCCGGCGGCGTTGTGGCTTGAAAGAGCAAAGGCGAATTCGCCCGGCATTCATGTGCCCCTGGCGCGAGCTGGGGAGCGGGTCGATGCCGTTAGAATACGAAGGACTCTACCGCGGCAGCCAGATCCGGGCCCGCAGGCCGCCGCCGGGGGCGGTCTCCAGCACCACGTCGCCGCCATGGCTGCGCGCCACGTCGCGGGCGATGGTCAGGCCCAGGCCGACCCCGCCGGTCGCCGGGTTGCGCGACTGCTCCAGACGGAAGAAGGGTTTGAAGACGTCCTCGCGCTGCGCCTCGGGGATGCCCGGCCCGTCGTCGTCTATGGTCACCTCGATCAGCGTCTTTCGCCGCCCCGCCCGCACCGAGACCTGGCGTCCGTAGCGCTGGGCGTTGCCGATCAAATTGGTCAGGCAGCGGCGCATCGCCTCGCGGCGCAGCGGCAGGGTGATTTCCTGCTCCAGGTGCAGATCGACGACCCGGCCGTCCCGGGTCATCTGGCCCACCACGTCGCGCAGCAGGGCGGTCAGGTCCGTGGTGACCGGCGTCTCCTTGCCCTCGCCGCGGGCGAAGGCGAGATAGCCCTCCACCATGTGTTCCATCTCGGCGACGTCGGACTGCAGCTCCTCGGTGCCCGGCGTGTCCTTCAGCATTTCGAGCTGCAGCTTCATGCGGGTCAGCGGCGTGCGCAGGTCGTGGCTGACGCCGGCCAGCATCTCGGTGCGCTGGTGGACCTGCCGGTTCAGGCGGTCGCGCATGTTGATGAAGGCGACGGCGGCCTGGCGCACTTCGGTGGCGCCCTCCGGCTTGAAGTCCTCCACCATGCGCCCCTTGCCGAAGCCCTCGGCGGCGCTGGCCAGGCGGCGGATCGGCTTCACCTGGTTGCGCATGAAGATCACCGCCACGCCGAACAGCAGGATCGAACTGCCGATGGTCCAGATAATGAAGATGTAGGTGGTGGAGGAGAACAGCCGCTCGTCGGTCACCAGCACCCGCAGCACACCCTGGTTCAGTTGCACCAGGATTTCGACCCGTTCGTCCAGGCTGCGGGTGTCGACAGCGAAGGCCTGGACCAGCCGCTCCTCCAGGGCGGTGCGCAGGCGCTGGTCGACGATGCCGCGCAGCGGGATTTGGTCGGGGACCAGCAGGGTGGCGCCTTCGCTAACCGACAACTCCAACTGCATGGTGCGCCGGGCGAGGCTGAAAATGCGCACCAGATCGCTGTCGTCGGGGCTGCGCTCGATTAGGTTGACCACGGCGGCGACATCGCCGGCGAGGCCCTGGGCCAGACGCTTGGTGATGGTGTCGTAGTGGCGGTCGTAGAAGATCCAGGTGGAGATGACCTGCAGCAGGATCAGCGGGGTGACGATGATCAGCACCGCGCGCCCCAAAAGCGAGCGCGGCAGAAGTCGCCGGAGCGGCCCGGCGGGAACGCCGTGGGGATAGAGCGGGTTGGTGGCGCTGTCGGTCATTGGCCGGCTGTCAGTCGGGCATCAGCACATAGCCGGTGCCGCGCACGGTCTGCAGATAGCGGGGGAACTTCGGATCGGCCTCGATCTTGCGGCGCAGCCGGGTGACCTGCACGTCGATGGTGCGCGCATTGCCGCTGACCTGGCTTTCCTCGGAGAGATCTTGACGCGTGATTGGCTCCCCGGCGCGGCGCGCCAGCGCCTTGAGCAGCGAAGCCTCGGCGGCGGTGAGGCGCACGAAGTCACCGTCGCGGGTCAGCTCTTCGCGGTCCAGGTCGAAGGAGAAGGCGCCGAAGGTGATCCGGGCGCTGGGCTTGGGTACGTCGGCGGGCACCCGGCGCAGAATGGCGTGGATGCGCAGCACCAGCTCGCGCGGCTCGAAGGGCTTGGGCAGATAGTCGTCGGCCCCGCACTCGAAGCCGGCGATGCGGTCTTCGGTCTCGTTCATGGCGGTGAGCAGCAGGATCGGCACCGCGCTGTCGTGGCGCAGGGTCTGGGTCAGCTCCAGGCCGCTTTCGCCGGGCATCATGATGTCGAGCACCAGCAGGTCGAAGGCGAAGGCCGCCAGCTTGGCCCGGGCGTCGGCGGCGTCCACCGCGGTGGTGACGCGAAAGCCCTGGTCGCTGAGAAAGCGCTGCAGCAGGTCGCGCAGCCGCGTGTCGTCGTCGACCACCAGGATATGCGCCGGTTCGCTGGCAGCGGATTGGATCATGGCCGGCAGTATAGGGCGGCGCCCCGCACAAGCCTAGCCGCGGGCGGCGGACTTGGTTGGGGTCTTGGCCGACGTCTTCACCGGCGCTTTCGCCGGCGTCTCGGGGCGTTCGAAGCGGCCGCGGTCCGGTTCGTCGATGATGTTGGTGAGCACGGTGCGGAAGCCCTCCACCGCCTCGGCCCCGGCCTTGCGGTAGGCCTGGGCGATGCGCCGCTGCTGGCGCTCGCTCAGCTTGGTCTCCAGCTCGCGGCCCTTGTCGGTCAGCTCCAGCAGGCGCTGGCGGCGGTCGCGCAGGCCTGGGCGCTGGACGATGAAGCCCTCGCGCACCAGCTGGCCGAGAACGCGGGAGAGCGACTGCTTGGTGATGCGCAGGATCGCCAGCAGGTCGGAGACGGTGATCCCGGGATGGCGGCCGACGAAATAGATCACCCGGTGGTGGGCCCGCCCGAAGCCGTAGTCCACCAGGATCTTGTCCGGCTCCCCAGTGAAATCGCGGTAGGCGAAGAACAGCAGTTCCATCGCCTGGCGCAGTTCCTCCTCACGCAGGAAGAGGGGGTTGGGCCCGCCTTTTATGTCAGCCATGTTGACATATCTGCCTAATCTTGTTACATCAGACTCGATAGTTTTGAAAAAAAGTATCAATTCGAGACTATCGAGCGCATAAAATCGCTAATTGGTGAGCATTACTGACTGATTTTGCAGAGGATTCAAGGGTCAGTTTGGTGATCGCCGGACTTCCAAGGATGCAGCGACTGGGGTTTTGGGGTTAGCCGACCGGGCGGGAGAACGGGAAACAAGCGCGACAGGGTTCGCGGTCCAGCCGTCCGGCCATGAAAAGCAATCAGAGTTCTAGGGACGATAAGAGCCATGTCCATACTTCCCTTCGACGACCGTGACGGCGTCATCTGGTACAACGGCGAAATGCTGCCCTGGCGCGATGCCAAGGTCCACGTGCTGAGCCATGGGCTGCACTACGGCTCCTGCGTGTTCGAGGGCGAACGCTCCTATGCCGGGCGCATCTTCAAGATGGAGGAGCACCACCAGCGCTTGCTGGATTCCGGCAAGCTGCTGGGCTTCGATATCCCCTACGGCCGTGCCGAGATCGACGCCGCCGCCATGGCGGTCCTGGAGGCCAACTGCATCGAGGACGGCTACCTGCGCCCGGTCGCCTGGCGCGGCAGCGAGATGATGGCGGTCTCCGCCCAGCACACCAAGATCCACGTGGCCATCGCCGCCTGGCCCTGGCCGGCCTACTTCACGCCGGAAGCGCGCCTGAAGGGCATCCGCATGGCCATGGCCGACTACCGCCGCCCGGCGCCGGACACCGCGCCCTGCCGCTCCAAGGCCGCCGGCCTCTACATGATCTGCACCCTCTCCAAGCACGCTGCCGAGGCCCGGGGCTATGCCGACGCGCTGATGCTGGACTACCGCGGCCAGATCGCCGAGGCCACCGGCGCCAACGTTTTCCTGGTGCAGGACGGCAAGATCCACACGCCGACCCCGGACTGCTTCCTCGACGGCATCACCCGGCGCACGGTGATCGACCTGGCCAAGCAGCGCGGCTATGAGGTGATCGAGCGGGCGCTGATGCCGGAGGAACTGGACCGCACGCAGGAGGTCTTCATCACCGGCACCGCGGTGGAGGTGACCCCGGTCTCTGAGATCGAGGGCCGGCACTTCACCCCGGGGGAGATCACCCGGACCCTGATGACCGACTACGACGCCCTGGTGCGCGCCCACGCCCCGGCCAAGGCGGTCAAGGTGGCGTGATGCTCTTGCGGTTCCGGCCCTCGCCCCCGCCCGGCCACCCACGAGCATAATTGCATTGGGTGGCGGGCGGGGGCGCGGGCCGGCGCCGTCCGATAAGAAGAGACCGGGCGGCATCCAGGCGGTGCCGCCCGGTTTTCTTTTCCGGGATGCAAGGAGGTAGGAACGTGTCCCGAGCGTTTGTGAAAGAAGACGATGCCGGTGCGCCGGAAGAACGGGTCGACCTGCCGGTCTCCGCGCATCCGAACTTCGTGACGCCGGCCGGCCTTAAGATGCTGCGCGACAAGTTGGCCGAGTACGAGGCCGAGCGCGCCAGCCTGAAGGCGCACGACGACGAACTGGCCGCCCAGGCGCATCTGCCGCGGGTCGAGCAGGAGGTGCGCTACTGGGAGGAGCGCCTGCGCACGGCGATTCCCGTCGACCTCGCGCAACAGCCCCGCGATAAAGTGGCCTTCGGGGCCGTGGTGACGGTGGAGGACGACGAGGGGCAGAAGCGCGACTACCAGATCGTTGGCGAGGACGAGGCCGATCCCCAGGCCGGCAAGGTGAGCTACGTCTCCCCGCTGGCCCGCGCCCTCGACGGCGCCGCCGTCGGCGACCTCATCACCTGGAAACGCCCCGCCGGCGACCAGGAACTGGAGGTGGTGGCGATCCGGTACAATGAGGCGGAATACTAGACTCCTGCCCTGGCAATGACTCAATCGCCATCCAGGACCATGACCGAGAGGCCCCGCAGTTTCGCGTATTGCGCGGCGCGATAGAGTGCGGGCGACATGATCAGCGCGTGGTGGGCGCTGGCGCCCGATCCGAAATAGGGGGCCGCCTTGAACAGCGGCAGGTCACAGTCGCCCTTGAGCTTGGGAAAGAAGCCGCGGGAGACGGGCTCCCATTTGGTTCGTCCGCAATGCGGGCAGGTCTCGCTAGGATAGTCCGTCAGATCGAAGCCGAGGTCGGTCTGAGGAATTGAAAGCTGCACGAAGCGCTGCAGCTCACGACCGGGCTTTGCATCCAAGACCGGTCTCTTCTGCAGGCCATGGGGCTTGAACACCTGCTTCCAGGCTTCCGCCGAGACGAAAAGTTCATCGAAGACCCAGTTCAGTCCAAAGATATGCCGCCTGCCGTGCTTTGGGCGAAGCTTGATGCGGAAGGGGGCCTTCTGGACCAGGCCACAGCCGCATTCGGGGCAGTGGTTCGAGCAGTCATAGGTCACGTTGAGATAGCCGAAATCGTCGGAGGGTTCCGGATAACCTTGGTGATTGTCCGCAGCCACCTGCAGACGTTTCGCGTGCCGTATCTCTTTCGCTGAGAACTTGGTGGTGGCGATGTCGACGGCCTGAAAGCCCTCGATCAACTCTGCAACCTGGGGCCACCGAGGGTCCGACTCCTCGATATCGAAGCTGGAAAATCCTTCGTCCAACTGAATGCCCAGGGCGCCGAAAGCCTGCTTCTCATTGAACGAAACGGAAAGCGAAACACGGTGAATGATCTTCATGCGATGATCTCACCTAGGGTCTTGCCGTTGGTCGGGAGGCTCATGCCAGTGTCAGCTTGGAAAGACTGCTGTTCGGGCGTCGGACCTCACACCCCCGGGCCGCGCTCCAGGTAGGTGTTGAGGACGATGTAGGACTGGGTGCGGATCATGCCGGGCACCGCGTAGAGGCGGTGGAGGATGTCCTCCAGCGCCTGGGTGCTCTCGCATCGCACCTTCAGGACCATACAGGTGTTGCCGGCGACGGCGTGGATCTCCTCCACCCGGCTGTCGTCGACGATGGCCATCAGCTCCTGCGTCTTGCCCCAGCCTTCGGTGTCCATGTGGATGAAGGCGCAGAGCGGGCGGCCCACCGCCGCTCCGTCGAGCCGCGCCACCGTGCCGGTAATGGCGCCGGACTTCTTCAGCTTCTTCACCCGCTCGTGCACGGCGGGCGCCGAGAGGTGAAGCCGCTCGCCCAATTCCTTGTAGGAAAGGGTGGCGTCCTCGGCCAGCAGGCCTAACAGCTTTCGGTCCAGGGTATCCATGGTTGATACCGTATCAGGTTCGGCACTGAACGCCATTCGTATTTTCTTGGATCGGCGAGATAGGCCTTTATGCCGAATGATGTTCGACCAAATATGAGGTTGACCACGAAAGAATTGGCGACGGGAGGGGACCATGGCCGAGGCCGCACTGGGGGCGGAGCGCGCGCGTTTCACCGGCCGGCAGAGCCGCCACCTCGGCTGCCTGATGCTGGGGATCGCCGTGGTCGGCGTGCAGGCGCTGATGGTGGCGCCGATGCTGACGGACATGGCCCGCGACCTGGGTGTCGGCCCCGCGGTCATCGGCCGGGCCGTCGGGGCTTACGGCGCCGGGGTGGCGCTGGCCGCCCTGGCCGCGGCGCCGAAGCTCGACCTCTGGTCGCGCCGACCAACCTTGATCGCCGCCATGGCGGCGCTGGCCCTGGCGCTGCTGGCGGTGGCCTTCGCCGCGAATGGATGGGAACTCGCGGTTGCCATGGGCGCCTGCGGTCTCGCCGCCGGCATCATCCTGCCGTCTATCTATGCGCTCGCCGCCGACCTTACGCCCCAGGTACTGAGGGCCCGGGCCGTGGGGCGGGTGATCACCGGCTGGTCATTGGCGCTCGTGCTGGGGGTACCGTTGGCGGCCCTGCTCTCCGATCAGCTCGGCTGGCGCGGCGCCTTCGTGGCGATGGCCGGGCTGGCGGCGCTCTCGGCGCTCAGCTTCCTCACGCTCCCGGCCCGGCCGAGGTCGGCAGGCCAGGCCGGCGCCTCCTACCGCATCGCCCTGGCGCAGCCGGGCGTGGTCCGCCTGCTGCTGGTGACCCTGGCCTACATGATCGCCTTCTACGGCACCTACACCTTCCTGAGCGACCACCTACGCGGGCTGCATGACGCCGGGGCGGGGCTCGGCGGGCTCATCGCCCTCAGCTACGGCCTCGGCTTCGGCGCGGCGGTGGCCTTCGGCGGCCTCGTCGACCGCCTCGGCCCATGGCGCCTGGCGGCGCCGGTGATGCTGCTGATCGGCGGGGTCTACCTGGCCCAGCCCTGGGCGGCCGCTGCTGGTCCCCTTGCTATCGTCCTGCTGGCCGCGCCCTGGGGTGTGCTCAACCACCTCGGCCTCACCATCATCGTCTCGCTGCTCTCCAGCGGCCCGGAGCGGACCCGCGGTGCCGTCATGGGCCTCTACAGCGGCGTCACCTACGTCGCCCACTTCCTCGCTGGCGCCGCCATGGGCCTGGTCTACGCCGACTTCGGTTTTACCGTACTGGCGGTGGTAGCCGCGGGCTGGCTGGTGCTGGCGGCGGGGCTGACGTTGAGGCGTCCAGCGCCTCAATCGTCGCTCCGGACATGATTCAGGGTCCATCGCGGGGACAGGCGCGACGTATCACGGAAGGGCTCTTGCGCGCGTCACCATGGATCCCGGCTCAAGGCCGGGATGACAGCCGGTGGGGCGGCAGGGTCCGAAGCGCTACTCCGCCGCGTCGGGATCGCGCTTCACCCACCTTGCGGCGGCGGCATCGTCGCTGGCGCGGGCGTCGACCCATTGGGGCCCCTGCTCGGTTTCCTCCAGCTTCCAGAAGGGGGCCTTGGTCTTCAGCCAGTCCATGAGGAACTGGCAGGCCTCGAAGGCGGCCTCGCGATGGGCCGAGGCGGCGGCCACCATGACGATCTGGTCGCCGGGTTCGAGGCGCCCGTGGCGGTGGATGATCAGTGTCGCCTCCAGGGGCCAGCGCGCCTGCGCCTCGGTCTCGATCCCGGCGAGCATCTTCTCGGTCATCGCCGGGTAGTGCTCCAGGGTCATGGCGCTGATCCCGGCGCCGCCCGCCATATCCCGCACCAGACCGACGAAGACGGTGAGCCCTCCAATGGCGGTGTTGCCGGCGGTGAGTGCGGCCAACTCCTGGCCGACGTCGAAGTCCTGTTCCTGGACCCGGATCACCTCTAACCTCCCGTCACGGGAGGAAACAGCGCCACCTCGTCGTTGGGGCCGACGGGGTCGCTGGGCTTGGCGAAGGACTGGTTGACGGCGACGCGGATGGCCTCCCGGTCGGAGAGGGCATCGGCAAACTCCGGCCCGCGGCCTTCCAGCCAGGTCAGCAGTTCGCCCACGGTGGCGACGCCCGCCGGCGGGTTCACTTCTTCTTCCGCACGGCCGGTCTTGGTCTTCACCCAGGCGAAATACAACAGCTTCAAGGGCTTCTCCTCACTGCGCCACTTCGCTGAACGGCAGGAAGTCCACCATCGCGCCGGCCTCCAGGCGGGTCAAGTCCTCGGGCAGTTCCACCAGGCCGTCGGCGGCGACCAACGACGAAAGGATGCCGGCGCCCTCGCGCGGGAACTTCTCGGCGGTCAGCGCCCCGGAGGCATCGTCGACCAGCCGGGCGCGCACCCATTCGCGGCGGTCCTTCTTTTTCTTGTGGTCGAAGCCGGCGCGCACCCGGAAGGTGTGGGGCGGTGTATCGCGTCCGCCCATGAGGCGCAGGATCAGCGGGCGCACAACCGTCAGGAAGGTCACCACCACCGCCACCGGATTGCCCGGCAGACCGACGAAGGGAACCGGGCCCACCTGGCCGAGGGCGATGGGCCGGCCCGGTTTCACCGCCAGGCGCCAGAGGTGCAGCTTGCCCAGCGCCTCGACGGCGGTCTTCACGTGGTCCTCCTCGCCCACGGAAACACCGCCGGAGGTGACGATGAGATCGTGGCGGCCCTCGGCGTCGGCGAGCGCGGCCTGCACCGCGTCCAGACGGTCCGGCAGGATGCCCAGGTCGTCGACGGCGCAGCCGAGGCCGGTCAGGAGGGCATGGATGGTGTAGCGGTTGGAATCGTAGATGGCGCCGGCGCCGAGCTCGGTGCCGGGTTCGCGCAGCTCGTCGCCGGTGGAAAACAGCGCCACCCTGAGCCGGGTCGAGACCAGCAGCTCTTGCCGGCCGACGGCGGCGGCCTGGCCGACGTCCTGGGGGCGCAGCCGCTGGCCCGCGTGGAGCACGGTGCTGCCCCGGGTCACGTCCTCCCCGGCCTTGCGGGCGTTGGCGCCCTTCTTGATGCCCGGGCGGATGACCACGGTGTCGCCCTCGACGGTGCAGTCCTCCTGCATCATCACCGTGTCGGGACCGCCATCCTCTCCGGCTGGCATGCGCGCGCCGGTGAAGATGCGCACGGCCTTACCGCGCGGCGCGGCGGGTAGGTCCTGCTGTCCGGCGGTGATACGCCCGGCGATGGGCAGCCGGGTCTCGGCCTCGGGGTCGAGGTCGGCGTGGTAGACCGCATAGCCGTCGACGGCGGAGTTGGGGGCCGGCGGGATGTCGACGGCTGAGACCACGTCCTCGGCGAGGATGCGCCCCAGGGCTTCGGTCAGCGCCACGGTCTCGCGCCCGGTCACCGCCACCACTTGGTCGGCCAGCAGGGCGCGGGCTTCGTCGACCCGCATCAGCGGGCCGCCCTGGGCGAAGCAATCGTCACTCAACTGCGCCATGCTTAGTCGCCCTTCGGGCGGTTCGGCGCCGGCCCGCTCCCCCGCCCGGCCACCCAGCACCCGTATCCTATGGGTGGCCGGGCGGGGGAGCGGGCTGGAACCGCATTATCGCGAAGCGAAATCATCTAGCGCTCCATGACTCTACCCGCCAAGCCGCAATGCGCGACGATGAAATCGGCGATGGCGGCGGTGTCGTTGAGGTCGAGGCGCGGCACCGCCAGGCCCGGCAGGTCTTCGTCCGAGGCGACGGCGACGATCTTCGGGTCGTCGGGCTGGATCAGGGGCTTGCCGACAGAGGGGCGGTGGATCTCGATCTTCTCGTGGCCCTCGGCCTTCCAGCCCTCGATGATCAGCAGGTCCACGGGTGACATGAATTGCATTAAGGCCTGACTGTCCGGCTCCGGCGCGTCGCGCAGCTCGTGCATCAGCGCCCAGCGCTTGCCCGAGCCGATCATCACTTCCGTCGCCCCGGCGGTGCGGTGCTCGTAGGAGTCCTTGCCGGGCTTGTCGACGTCGAAGCTGTGGTGGGCGTGCTTCATGGTGGAGACCGTCAGCCCGCGGGCCACCAGCACGGGGATCAGCCCGGTGACCAGGGTGGTCTTGCCGCTGCCGCTCCAGCCGGCGAAGCCGATGACGCGCCCGGGTCCGCTCATGGCCGCCCGCTCATGACTGCCGGCGCTCTGCGTGACGTGGATCTCTACTCACCGGGGCTCTGGCTCACCATGTGCTTGAGGCCGCGGGAGAGATAGTCGTAGCCGGTGATGGCGGTGAGGACACCGGCGATCCACAGTCCGGCCTCGCCGATCCACTGCACCGGGATGATGGCCGGGCCGGCGTCGCCGACGATGAGGAAACCGAGGGCGATCATCTGGATGGTGGTCTTCCACTTCGCCAGCGTGGTCACCGGCACCGAGACCTTGATCTCGGCGAGGTATTCCCGCAGGCCGGAGACCAGGATCTCCCGCGCCAGGATGATTATGGCCGGGATGATCAGCAGGCCGGCGATCTGCTGGGTGGCCACCAGCATGACGATGAGCGAGGCCACCAGCAGCTTGTCGGCGATGGGGTCGAGGAAGCGGCCCAGCGGCGAGACCTCGTTCATATGGCGCGCCAGATAGCCGTCGAAGTAGTCGGTGACGCAGGCCAGGATGTAGCCTGCCAGGGCGAACCAGCGCAGCAGCGGCGTGTCCAGGTAGAGCAGCACCAGCAACAGGGGAATGGCCGCGATGCGCGAGAGTGTCAGCAGGTTTGGCAGGCTGGTCAGCATGACCCTCGGGAATCCTTCCTAGAGCATGATCTGGGTCTTGACGCCCCTCGGCGATGGTGCCCCCCGGCCTAGGGCCTGTCGACATTCATCTCGCCGTCGTGGCGGGAGCAGCTATTCGCCAGGGCTAGGAGCGGGCGGTGCCGTGGGGTGGTGCCCCACAAGGCGTCCGCGACGCGGCCCTGGCGCATATCTGCCCCGTCCCGAAGGGATCCGGCGCATTTGGCCCGCGGCCGCGTCGTTCCTCGTCGAATATGCTTGGGCATGTCCTTCCTCGTCGCTCCTAACCGAGGGCCAAATTCGCTCGGACCACGACGGCGAGATGAATGCCGACAGGCCCTAATGCGGCTGGGTTCCTTCTACCACAGACGCCCGCGGCAACCCAGAGCCCGAGCCGTTCAACTCTCTTTATGAAAATGATCATAGATCTTGCGGGCGACGGCCTTGCTGATGCCCTCCACCGCCTCAAGATCGGCCAACCCCGCCCGGGCCACCGCCTTGGCGGCGCCGAAATGCAGCAGCAGGGCCTTCTTGCGCTTGGCGCCGATCCCCGGCACCTCGTCCAGGACCGAGCGCAGCCGCGCCTTGGCCCGGCCGGCGCGGTGGCTGCCGATGGCAAAGCGGTGCGCCTCGTCGCGCAGCCGCTGAATGAAGTAAAGCAGCGGGTCGCGGGGCTGCAGCATGAAGGAGGGCTTGCCGGGCACGAAGATGCGCTCCCGCCCGGCGTCACGGTCCGGGCCCTTGGCAATGGCGGCGATGGCCAGGTCGCCGAGGCCGAGATCGGCCAGCACCTCGACCCCCGCGTTGAGTTGCCCAAGGCCGCCATCCAGCAGCACCAGGTCCGGCCAGCTCTCGCCGCTGCGCTCCGGGTCTTCCTTCAGGGCGCGCTTGAAGCGCCGGGTCAACACCTCGCGCATCATCGCGTAGTCGTCGCCGCCGACGGTGTTCGGGTCCTTGATGCGGAACTTGCGGTAGGCGTTCTTGACGAAGCCCTCGGGCCCCGCCACCACCATGCCGCCGTAGGGCTCGCTGCCCTGGATGTGGCTGTTGTCGTAGATCTCGATCCGCTCCGGCGTTGTCTCCAGGCCGAAGGCCTCGCCGAGCCGTTCCAGGAGGCGGCGCTGGCTGCTGCTTTCCGCCAGGCGCCGGGCGAGAGCCTCGCGGGCGTTGTGCAGGGCGTTGTCGATCAGCTTGCGCTTGGCCCCGCGCCGCGGCTGCAGGATCTGTACCTTGCGCTCCGCCTTCACGGTCAAGGCCTCGGTCAGGAGTTCCTCCTCCGCCAGGGCGTGGCTGACGAGGATCGCCTTGGGCACCGGCTTGTTCTCATAGAACTGTGCGACGAAGGCGCTCAACACGGCGCGCACGCCGAGGCTCTTGTCGTGGCTCGGGAAGTAGGCGCGGTTGCCGTAGTTGCGCCCGGCGCGGAAGAAAAACACCTGGATGCAGATCTGGCCGCCCTCCTCATGGGCGGCGATGACGTCGGCGTTGTCGACGCCTTCGATGTTGATGTCCTGGTGCGACTGGATGTGGGCGAGGGCGCGGATGCGGTCGCGGAAGACGGCGGCGCCCTCGTAGTCCAGCTTGGCGGCGGCGGCCTCCATGGCACCGGCGAGCTGCTGCTGCACGTCCTGGGAGCGGCCGGTGAGGAAGGCGCGCGCCTGGCGCACCAGGTCGAGATAGTCGGCGGCGGAGATGCGGTCGACGCAGGGCGCCGAGCAGCGCTTGATCTGATACATCAGGCAGGGGCGCGTGCGGGCGGCGTAGACGGCATCGGAGCAGGAGCGCAGCAGGAAGGCACGCTCCAGCGCGGTGATGGTGCGATTCACCGCGCCGGCGGAAGCGAAGGGGCCGAAGTAGTCGCCCTCGCGTTCCTGCGCGCCGCGGTGCTTGGTGATCTGCGGCACCGCGTGATCGTCGGTCAGCAGGATGTAGGGGAAGGACTTGTCGTCGCGCAGCAGCACGTTGTAGCGCGGCATGAAGCGCTTGATGAGGTTGCTTTCCAGCAGCAGCGCCTCGACCTCGGTATGGGTCTCCACCACTTCCATGGCGACGGTCTCCGCCACCATGCGCTGCAGGCGCCGCGGCAGCTTGGCCATCTGGGTGTAGGCGGTGACCCGGCGTTTCAGGTTGCGCGCCTTGCCGACGTAGAGGGCATCGCCGCGGCGGTTCAGCATACGATAGACACCCGGACCGGCGGCCAGCGTTTTGACCGTCTCGGCGATGACCGCGACGCCATGGGCCAGACCGCGCAGGCCTGCCTCGGCGGCGGCCTCGTCATCCTCGGGCGTGGCCTGATCCGGGTCCGCCGGCTCCGGCGTGAAGGGCTCCGGCGGGTCCTCTTCCATCCCCATGGCCGAACGCTTGCCCCCGATGGAGGGGTCGTTCACACGGCGCTTGGGGGCTTTGGTCATTGCGAATCAGACGCTTATGCGGAGAGGCCGGCGGGTAGAGAAACAACTGTCGGCGCCCCGGTCAACGCCCCGGTCACGCCCGGGCTGGGGCCGCTGGTCATCCATCCGGCAGACCTTCCCGCGACGTTCCGGGAACGCCGATATTCTATCCACGGGTGCTGTGGATAACTCTGTTATTATCCATAGGGGCTGGAGGACGAGCCTTAGTTATTTCTACATTTTTGTTAATCTGCATATTTTTTAGGCAGATAATTCTAATCTATTGATTTTTCAAACAGAAAAACAAGTCAAGAATAAAGTAAACGGCGGAGCCCCAAATTTGCCATAGGCTCATTAGGGGGAGCGGAGCGGCCGCCCAACCCTGTGCACAACTGGCCCCCCGCGCGCGGTGTATTGGCTTCAAATGCAAGGGCTTAGCGATCTTTGTGGCGCTATCGAGACCGGCTAGGACGTCTCGCGCCGGCGCTCGATCTCGATCCCGATCCCGCCGATGTCGGCATAGCGGTCGAGTTTCTCGATCCGGATGACCGCGCTCAGCACCTGCGGGAAGCCGAAACAGATCCCGGCCAGGTCCTCGGCCAAGGTTTCGAGCAAGCGGACGTTGGCGGTGAGGCAGTGCTCCCGCACCGCATCGGCGAGCACGCCGTAGTCCAACACCTCGCCGATGTGGTCCCTGCGCGGCGGCACGGGCTCGACCAGCAGATCAAGGTTGAGCCTTAGGCGCTGTCGCGTCGCGCGCTCCTCGTCGCTCACCCCGATGCTGCAGGAGAGGGTGAGGTCACGGATCACGATACGCTGCGCCACCGCCACCCTGTCCGCACCGGGCGCGATCTGCTCTCTTTGGTTCTTGCTCATAAGCTCGGGCATTCCACGACGGTTGTGGTGTCCGCTTGGAGGAGACTATCCGAATTCCGTCTGTCGGGCAGTTCTTCGTTGGCCGCGGCCGTCATCCGCGAGAGGGCGCCGTCGCCGGATGCAGGCTCTGCGCCGGCGCGTCGAGGGGATCGGCGACGGCCGGCTTGTGCGGGTCGAACTGCACCCAGATGAAGGCACAGTAGAGTACGACGAAAACCGCGCCTTCGACTCGGCCGATGCGCCGGCCGACGAGCATCACCGGCACCGCGATCAGGGTTGCGCCGAGCAGCACCCAGATGTCGAACCCGAGGATCTCCGGCGCCACCGCCACCGGCGTCACGACAAAGAGTGCGCCCAGGATCAGCAGGATGTTGAAGATGTTGGAGCCGAGGACGTTGCCCAGGGCGACCTCGGTATGGCCGCGGACCGCGGCGACGATGGCGGTGGCCAGTTCCGGCAGGGAGGTGCCGAAGGCCACGAGGGTGAGCCCGATGACGGTCTCCGAAACGCCGGCGGCGCGGGCGATCTGCAGGGCGCCGCGCACCAGCAGTTCGGAGCCCGCCGCCAGGGCGACGATCCCGCCGACCACCAGCATCAGCGCCACCCAGGCCGAGCGCGGGGCGGCACCGGTCTCCTCGATCGCCTCCAACCCGGCCTCGGCGTCGTTGCCGCCCTTCAACTCGGCGCGATAGCTGGCCCAGAGGTAGACGGCCAGCAGGGCGATCATCATCACACCGTGGACCAGCCCGATCCGCTGCATGAAGGCGAGCGCGACGAAGAGCGCGGTGGCCGCCACCATGGCCCCAATATCGCGCAGAATCCGCTTCGGCTCCTTGAGGATCGGGCAGAGCAGGGCGGCGACGCCGAGGATCAGCAGAATGTTGGCGATGTTGGAGCCGACGACGTTGCCCACGCCGACGTCGGGGGCGCCTTGCAGGCCCGCGGTCAGGGTGACCACCAGTTCCGGCATGGAGGTGGCGAAGGCCACCACCGTCAGGCCGATGAGCAGCGGGGAGAGGCCGAAGCGCAGGGACAGGCCCACCGCGCCGCGCAACAGCACTTCGCCACCGATGAACAACAGCACCAATCCGCCACCCGCCTGCAAAAACGCTAATGCTGTCATGGTCGG
The DNA here is from genome assembly GCF_028289705.1 of Pelagibius sp. Classification (GTDB taxonomy): domain Bacteria; phylum Pseudomonadota; class Alphaproteobacteria; order Kiloniellales; family Kiloniellaceae; genus Pelagibius. The sequence continues at coordinate 23,864 of NZ_JANQOI010000175.1, read as the reverse complement.
TGTGGCACTCAGGATCGTTGGAGCAGGGGGCCAGAGGCCAAGTGGCCGGAAAAGCCTGGGGTTCGCGTCGCGGCAGGCCGCACAATGGCCGAGCCGGCTTTAAATGTCGATGCTTCTTGCGTTTTTCAATCAGTTCTTCCGGCGGCCGGAACGCCGGGGGCCGTCAGTCTTCCGGTCCACCCGCCGGATCGAGCGTCAATGCCGCCGAGTTCATGCAATAGCGCTTGCCGGTCGGGGCGGGGCCGTCGTCGAAGACATGGCCCAGATGGGCATCGCAGCGCGCGCAGAGCACCTCGGTCCGGCGGACCCAGAGGCTGCGGTCGTCCCGCGTCTCGACTGCCTCCGCCGCCAGGGGCGCGGTGAAGGAGGGCCAGCCGGTGCCGGAGTCGAACTTGGCCTCGGAGGCGAAGAGCGGCTGGCCGCAGCAGACGCAGGCGTAGATGCCGGGGGTCTTGCAATCGTGGTAGGCGCCGGTGAAAGCGCGCTCGGTGCCGGCCCGCCGGGTGACACGGTACTGCTCGGGGGTCAGCAGCGCCCGCCATTCCCGGTCGCTTTTCTGGATCTTTTCCGCCACTTCCGGCTTTGCCACCACGTCCGGATGCTCCTGCTTCGTTCCCCAGCTATGTGAGTTGCCTTGCGGCAGCCTGCAAGGCCCGGAGCGGGGGCCAGTCGCGCAACTGTGATCGCGGATATGCGGGTTTCGGGGCTCAGCCGGCCCGGGTCAACCGAACGATGGTCTCGTGCAGGGCGGAGAGAAAGGCCGAGCGGTCGCGCTGGGAGAAGGGCCTGGGCCCGCCGGTCACTTGGCCCGCCTCGCGCAGCTCGGCCATCAGGTTGCGGGTCGCCAGCGCCATGCCGATGGAGCGGTCGGAGAAGCCCTTGCCGTTGTGCGCCAGCACCTCGGCGCCGGCCGTCACGCAGCGGCTGGCCAGCGGCACGTCGGCGGTGATTACGATGTCGCCAGGCCCGGCGCGCTCGGCAATCCAGTCGTCGGCGGCATCGAAGCCGCCGTCCACCACCACCCGCCGGATCAGCGGATGCACCGGCAGGGCGATGATGTCGTTGGCCACCACCTGCACCGTCCAGCCGTGGCGCTCGGCGACCTTGTAGATCTCCGGCTTCACCGGGCAGGCGTCAGCGTCGACATAGATGGTCCCTGGGATGGTCCCGGCGCCGGCGGGTTCAAGGGCTTCGCTCACCGGACCCAGTCCTTCAGCCTGGGGTCCTGCGCGGCCATGTCCTCGTAGAGCCAGACCATGCGGTCGCAGAACCAGAGTTTGGCGGCGGCGGAGAGCAGCAGGCCGAACAGCGTCGGCCAGAGGGCATTGGCCAGCGCAGCCCAGATCGCGATGACGAAGCCGAGGCCGGCGAGGCCGCCCAGCAGGACCGGCAGGCCGCGGTGGCGCCGTGGCACCACCCGGCGTTTGCGGTCCAGCCAGAGGCGCTCGCCGAAAGTGGCGCGGGCGGCCCAGGAGTCGGTGCTGCGCGGCCGCGCGAAGATCCGCGGGTTGAACCAGATCCAGGCGCAAGCCAGCATGATCGGCACGAGCGCGCCCCAGCCGAACCAGGCATGGGACCAGAGTGCCAGCAGCAGCAGGGGCAGCGCGGTGAAGCGGGTATAGACGCTCCAAGGGTTGGCATGGCGCGCCCAGGTCTCGTCGTCCATGGCAAAGGCCCGGGCGATACGCGCTTCGAAGGTCGTGCCTGTACTCATGAGGGTTGCCGGGCCGAGAGCTTTACCGCCGCCGGCCACGGTACTTGCCTTTACCCTTGCGGGACTTGCTGGCGGCGCCGGCGTGGGCGATGCGGTCGGCGAAACCGGCCCCGCTGCCGTCGCCGCTGGCGGTGCCGGGCTTGTCGAGGCCCAGTTCCTGGTCCTGCAGGCGCTTGATCTCGTCGCGCAGGCGCGCCGCCTCCTCGAACTCCAGGTCGGCGGCGGCGGCGTGCATGCGCTTTTCCAGGTCCTCGATATAGGTCCTGAGGTTGTGGCCGACGAGATGCTTGGTCTGCTCGTCGCCGGTCTTCACCAGCACATGATCGCCCTCGTAGACGCTCTCCAGGATGTCGGCGATCTGCTTCTTCACCGACTCCGGGGTGATGCCGTTGGCGTCGTTGTAGACCTGCTGCTTCTCGCGCCGGCGGTTGGTCTCCTCCAGCGCCGCGGTCAGGCTGTCGGTCATCTTGTCGGCGTAGAGGATGACCCGCCCCTCCACATTGCGCGCCGCCCGTCCGATGGTCTGGATGAGGGAGGTGGTGGAGCGCAGGTAACCCTCCTTGTCGGCATCGAGGATGCAGACCAGGGCGCATTCGGGGATGTCCAGGCCCTCGCGCAGCAGGTTGATGCCGACCAGCACGTCGAACACGCCGAGGCGCAGGTCGCGGATGATCTCGATGCGCTCCAGGGTGTCCACGTCGGAGTGGATGTAGCGCACCTTCAGGCCTGCCTCGTGGAGGTATTCGGTCAGGTCCTCGGCCATGCGCTTGGTCAGGGTCGTGACCAGCACCCGGTTGCCCGCGGCGGCCATGTCCTTGCACTCGCCGATCAGGTCGTCCACCTGGCTCTCGGTGGGGCGCACGATGCAGACCGGATCGATGAGGCCCGTGGGGCGGATCACCTGTTCGACGAAAACGCCGCCGGTCTGATTCAGCTCCCAATTGCCGGGGGTGGCCGAGACGTAGACGGTCTGCGGGCGCATGACCTCCCACTCCTCGAACTTCAGCGGCCGGTTGTCGATGCAGGACGGCAGGCGGAAGCCGTATTCGGCCAGCGTCGATTTGCGCGAGTAGTCGCCGCGGAACATGCCGTTCAACTGGCCGACGGTGACATGGCTTTCGTCGACGAAGAGCAGCGAGTCCTCCGGCAGGTATTCGAAGAGGGTGGGCGGCGGTTCGCCGGGGTTGCGGCCGGTCAGATAGCGCGAGTAGTTCTCGATCCCGGCGCAGGAGCCCGTCGCGTCGATCATCTCCATATCGAAGGTGGTGCGCTGCTCCAGGCGCTGGGCTTCCAAGAGCTTGCCCTGCTGGTTGAACAACTCGAGTTGGATCTTCAGATCCTCTTTGATCTGCTTCACCGCCTGCTGCAGGGTCGGGCGCGGGGTCACGTAGTGGCTGTTGGCGTAGATCTTGACGGCGTCCAGGCTATCGGTCTTCTCGCCGGTCAGCGGATCGAACTCGTGGATCGATTCCACCTCGTCGCCGAAGAGGGTGAGGCGCCAGGCGCGGTCCTCGTAGTGGGCGGGGAAGATGTCGATGGTGTCGCCGCGCACGCGGAAGGTGCCGCGGTGGAAGTTGCCGTCGTTGCGCTTGTACTGCAGCTCCACCAGCTTCTTCAGCAGAACCGCGCGCTGGATCTCCTGGCCGGCCTTCACCTCGACGATCATCGTGGCATAGGTCTCCGGCGAGCCGATGCCGTAGATGCAGGAGACCGAAGCGACGATCACCACGTCGCGGCGCTCGAAGAGGGCGCGGGTGGCGGCGTGGCGCATGCGGTCGATCTGCTCGTTGATCGAGCTTTCCTTCTCGATATAGGTGTCGCTGCGCGGGACGTAGGCCTCCGGCTGGTAGTAGTCGTAGTAGGAGACGAAGTACTCCACCGCGTTGTTGGGGAAGACGCTCTTCATCTCCGCGTAGAGCTGGGCGGCCAGGGTCTTGTTGGGCGCCAGGATCAGCGAGGGGCGCTGCAGCTCGGCGATGACGTGGGCCATGGTGAAGGTCTTGCCGGAGCCCGTGACCCCCAGCAGCACCTGGTCGCGCTCACCCTCGTTCAGGCCGCCGTTGAGCTCGATAATCGCCTGCGGCTGATCGCCCGCCGGCACGAAGTCGGACTCGATCCTGAAGGGCGTGGCCGGGGCGGTGCCTGCGGGCGGGGCGATCTGCTTCGCCGGGAAGGGGGTCAGAACGGAACTTGGCATCGGCGGTTCATCTCGTTTGCTGGTTTCGGCGGGCCCTCGGTTGCGCGGGCTCCTGGCTAAAGTTCCTGGCCGAGGCTGATGGCCATCTCTCGCTCGTCAACATCCGCCCACCTAAGGCTGGCCATCAAATCATCAAGGTGGGGCCGGATAAAGTCTTCCAGCTCCACCGGGTAGGTGTGCCGGAACTTGACGAAGCGGTCGCCCAGCATGAAGAGGTGCAGTTCCGAAAAGACCTCGCGGATCTCGCCCATAAAGCTGGTGCGAAAGCGGTAAGTGGCCGAGAGCCCCTCGATCGGCCCTTCGGGCTGCAGGGTGTCGACGGCCTCGCGCCGCACCTCCCAGCTTCCGTCGGGATAGCGCGCGATCTGTGCCTTGGTGGTGTCGAATTCCCAGTTGAAGGTGGTCTCGGCGTCGCCCACGCGGTCGTAAACCGGGTAGATGTAGATCGTCGACACGGCGGGGTCGTCGCCCTCTGTCGAGTTGTAGCCGATGGAGACATCCTGCAGTCCCTCCGCATAGGCGAAAACCGGCCCGCGGAGGAAAATCCCGACCCGCCGGGGAAAGCGCAGGCTCTCACCGACCCCGGTGATCTCCCTGATCTGCTGGTCCTGCGTGGGACGGGCCGTCTGCCGGCTCGGCTCGCAGGCCGCCAGCACGAGGGCGCAGGCGAGACCGAGAAAGCCGATCCGTCCCAGCATTCGCATGCTCCTCCCCAGTGTTGACGTTGCTGACATTGCTGACGTTGCGGCCTCGGGCGCTCTGCCGGATCTGGTCCGCTGCCGCCCACTATGACTCCTCGCGTGCCGGGCAGCCAGGGCAGAGCGCGGGGCCTCCTGCCAGCTTTCTGTCAGCAGAGTCGGGAGCTTGGCAGGAAGGCGAAGCCGCGCTCTTGACCGGCAAGCCCCAAACCCATATATTCAACCAGATGGTTGAATATTCAGAAGATGCCCTGGACCGCACCTTTTCCGCCCTCGCCGACCCGACGCGGCGGGCCATTCTGGCCCGTCTGATGACCGGGGAGGCGCGGGTGACGGAGATCGCTGCGCCCTTCGACATGTCCCTGAACGCCGTCTCCAAGCACGTCTCCGTGCTGGAGCGGGCGGGGCTGGTGCGGCGCGACGTGCAGGGCCGGGTCCATCAGCTCTCCTTCGAAGGTGCGCCGATTCTGGAGGCGGCCCGCTGGATGGAAGAGACCCGCAGGTTCTGGGAGGCCCGGCTGGATGCCCTGGAGGCCTTCCTCGAGAAGCAGAAACCCAAGACCGATTCCCCCGAGAAAAAGGACAAACGACCATGAGCGAAGCCTTAGCGAGCGACAGCGTGGCCCCGGCGGCCGCCTTCGGGACCGCACCCACCGTGCGCATCACCCGCCTTTACGAGGCCTGCCCCCAGGCGGTCTTCGACGCCTGGACCAAGCCGGACCAACTGAGCCAGTGGCTCTGCCCCTACGATCTGAAAGTGGCCAAGGTGGAGTTGGACCTGAGGGTCGGTGGCGCCTACAGCATCGTGATGCGCGGCGAAGACGATCACGAACATCACGGCGTCTTCGAGGTCATCGAGCCGCCGCAGCGGCTGGTCATGTCCTGGGCCGGTGGCGGCCTGAAAGGCGTCGAGAGCCGCCTGACCATCGGCATCGAAGCGGCAGAGACCGAAAGCGGCAGGCAGGGTGCCCGCATGACCCTGATCCACGAGCGCTTCCCCGACGCCGAGACCTCCGCCAACTACCAGAGCGGCTGGAACAGCGCCTTCGACAAGCTGGCGCTGGCGTTGGATGCCTGAACGCCGCCCGGCGGGTCAGCCCATGAGAAAAGGAGACGAACGATGAGCGACACAGCCTTGAGCCGGCCGACGGTGCGCCTGACCCGCCAGTTGGCGGCCAGCCCGGAGCGGGTCTTCGACGCCTGGACCGACCCGGAGCAGGTGCGCCAGTGGCTGGTGCCCGGCACCATGGTCATGGCGGCCATCGAGGTCGAGCTGAAGGTCGGCGGCCGCTTCCACTTCACCATGCAGGGCGAGGACAAGCACGAGCACCTCTGCGTCTACCGGGAGATCGAGCGGCCGCGCCGGCTGGTCTTCACCTGGTCCTCCTCGGCCACCGATGGCAAGGACACCCTGGTGACCGTCGAGATCGAACCTGCGGGCGAGGGCTCCGAGTTGACCGTGACCCACGAGGGCTTTGCCGACGACGCCATGGCGGCCCTGCACAACGGCGGCTGGACCGCCTGCCTGGAGAAGCTCGGTCCCTTCGTGGAAGGCTGACTCGGTTTCGCCTCGCTCGTTCTCGGTTCCAGCCCGCTCCCCTCCCGGCCACCCGCTAGGATAATGCTGCTGGGTGGCCGGGAGGGGGAGCGGGCCGGCGCCGCAACCTCAATGAAGGAGGCTTACCATGTCCGACATGCAGGAAGCCCTGGCCCGGGTGGCCGCCCGTTCGCCGATCCTCCTGGCCACGGCCAGCGACGAACAGCGCCGGCTGCGCGAGGAGCTGCTGGCCGCGGAAATCGCCCTCAAGGAGCAACGGGAGAGGGTGGCCGCGCTGCGCCGCCGTCTGCCCTTGGATACGGTCGTTGAGACCGACTATGTGTTCAAGGAAGGTCCCGCCGATCTCGCGCGCAACGACCCGGCCGAGATGGTCGAGACCAGGCTCAGCGACCTCTTCGCGCCGGGCCAGGACAGCCTGATCCTGATCCACTTCATGTTTGGCGCCGAAGCGGAGCGGCCCTGCCCGATGTGCACCATGTGGGCCGACGGCTACGACGCCGTGGCCGCGCACGTGGGCCAGCGGGCGAGCTTCGTCTTGGTCGCCAAGGCGGAGATCGCCAAGCTGCGCCGCTTCGCCGCCGAACGCGGCTGGACCCGGATCCGCCTGCTCTCCAGCCACGGGTCGCGCTTCAATGCAGACTTCGGGATGGAGGACGATTTCGGCCAGTGGCCCGGGGTCTCGGTGTTCCGCAAGGGCGACGACGGCCGCATCTGCCACTTCTACACCGCGTCGGCTCCCATCGGCGCGGACCTCTCCCGCGGCATCGACCTGATGTCGCCGGTCTGGCATCTCCTGGATCTTTTGCCCGAAGGCCGCGGCGACTGGTTCCCCAGCCTCCGCTACGACTGATCGCGCGTCTTCTTCCAACCGCTTCCCAGTGAGGGCGACCCCATCAGGGGAGGCGGGGTGCGGAAAGCGCGGCGCAGGGACAGCGATTGGTCCTCTGCGTCGGCGCCGGCGGCGGCAGGCGCGGGATTGGAGGCCACCTGCGCGGGCCTTTCCGATCGTGCCGCCAGTGGGAACGGCCAGGCTGGATTGGATCTCATGGAACTTTCCGGTCTCTAGAGAAGTGGGGCGAAGAGGACGAGGGCGGCGCCGAAACCGGCGGCCAGCACGGCGAGAAATGCCAGCCTGGCCAGCCAGCGGCGCAGGCGGCTGCCCCGGCCGAGGGGGCCGGGCCGGTGCTGCGTCAGCAGCGTCGGATCGAAGAGCATGGTCTGGGGGTGCCTTTCCTAGCTTTGTTCTTCCGGGCGTGCTTGCCCGGAACTCTCTCCCCCCAAGGTGTTCCCCCCAATCGACAGACCGTCTCCTTCGACCGCCTCGGCGGTCACCGCATAGCGCAGCGGCCCGCCGGGATCGACGGCGTCGAAGGGATAGCAGGTGACCAGTGTCAGAAGCGTCCGGCCGTTGCCGGGCCGCACCCGGATCTCCTGGCGCACGTCCAGAATGCTGTGGCCGCGGACCACGTAGTCCTGCCAGGCGCCCTTTCGGTCCTGCAGGCGAAAGCGTTTGCCCGCCTCGAGATGGCGCAGGAATGCGAAGTGGGTATCGCGGTGGCCGGAAACGATGCTGTGGTCCAGGGCGGCGGTGTCCTCCAGCGCTGTGGGGCCGAAGGCCAGGTTGCGGGCGCTGGTGCCGGAAAGCACGAAGAGGTCGATGCCCAGATCCGCGACCTCCAGGCGGGCGACCGGCCAGGTGTCGGCCCAAGGCCAGGGCCGCACCGGCGCGTCGCCGGCGAGTGTCGTGGCCCAGGCCTGGTCGAGCAGGCGCTGGGCCAGCCAGGCCTTGGCCTTGATCCACCCGGCCCCGCCGAGCTGCCAGAGGCCGAGGGCCAGTAGCAGCAGGGCGAGGCCGAGCAGGACCCGGTTCTGGACCGCGACGCTAGGCAAGCTTCGCCACCAGATTTTGCTCGAGGCGGCGCCGGCGGAACAGCACCAGCAACAGTAGGCCCAGGCCGAACAGCAGATAGGCGCCGCCGATGATCACCATGCGCTCCGCCGGCGTGGCGGTCTGCGGCAGCGTGACGGCCTGGTCCTGGAAGCCCTGCAGGGCAAACAGCGCCGGGGCGGAGGCAAGCGCGTGCCGGCGCAGCGCCGCGGACTGATCCTGGGACGCGCTGTCCCCGAAGACCTTGCCCGCGTCCCAGCCGGCCGGCAGATCGCGCGGGATCTCTTCGCTGCTCAGCGGCGCGTCGTCAGGCCGCGCCACCGCCTCGTCAATGGCCACCAGGCTGGTGTAGCGGGTGACCATCTGATGCTCCAGGGCGAGCGCCAGGGCATCCGCGCGGATGGCGGCAGGATCGACCGGAGTGTCGCCTGGTTGGTAGAGGCGGTCTTCGATGGCGGCCAGCTTGGCGCGGGCCCAGAGGCTCGCCGTGCCCGGCGCCTCGCTGAGGCCGTCCAGGCTGAGGCGCTGCTGCCAGGGCCCCTGCGGCCCGTCGCCGGTCACCAGCATCTGCCCCTCCAGCTCCGCCAGGGCCACGCCGCCGAGGCGGGCGGAGAAGGTCACCGGCTCGCCGGCATAGAGATCGGGCAGCGGGCTCGGATAGGTCTCCACCCGCTTGCCGGCGGCATTGGGCCAGCCGACACGGATGTCGGTCAGGGCCGGGTTCTCCAGCTTGGCGAAGAGCGCTTCCATGCGGGTCGCCACCTCGTCCAGCTTGCCGATGTGGGTGAAGCTGCCGCGCCCCAGCTCGGCGGCCTTGCGCATGAAGTAGCTGTTGGGGGCGGCGCCGATGCCCACGGTGAAGAGGCGGCGTTGCTCCAGGCGCTCGCCGACGATCCGGAACAGTGCCTCCTCGTTGCCCACCGCGCCGTCGGTGAGGAAGACGACCTGCTGCAGATGCTCGTCCGGTGCCCCGCCGGTGAGGGCGAGGTCCAGGGCCGGCGCCATCTCCGTGCCGCCGTCGGACTCCAGGGCGCTGACGTAGTGAAAGGCGCGGGCAACGTTGGCAACGCTGGCCTCCACCGGCCGGCGATAGAGCGCGTAGGTCACGCTGTTGAACTGGATCACGTTGAAGCGGTCCTCGGGGTTCAGCCGTTTGAGCGCCGCGATCACCGCCGCCTTGGCCTGGTCCAGGGACTCGCCGTGCATGGAGCCGGAGGTGTCGATGACGAAGACCAGCTCCCGCGGCCGGGGCGCGTCTGGCTCCGGCGCTTCGATCTCGTCGGACGAGGGCGGGACCATCATCACAAGCAGGTGGGCCTCGCCGCCGACCTCCTCGGCAAAGACCGCCGCTTGCGGGGCGGCGCTGGGGACCGGTGTCCACTCCAGGACGAAGTCGCGGTCTGCCGGCACCTGCCCGGCCTGCAAGGTGATTTCCTGCAGGCCCCCATCGCGGCTTTCGATCACCACGGCGTGGTGGAGGCTGCGCAGGGCCTGTAGTTCCACCCCGGCGTTCAGCAACACGGTGAGGGACAGCGGGTTGCGGGTCTCGCCGTCGGTGGCCACCGGGCCGAAGAGGTCGCGCGCTTCGTCCTGGCTGGGGCCGCTGACAACGGGCTGCAAAGGCGCGGGCGTCGGTCCCCCGGCAACCGGCGCCTCGTCGCGCGGCTCAGGCGCGGGGCTGTAGCGCGGCGCCACCACCATGGGAAAGCGCAGGGAGAAGACACCGTTTTCGTAGGCGGCGGCGTCCTGGTAGCCGATCTCCACGGCGATCTCCTCGCCGGGCCCGATGTTGGCGACGGCGGTGACGAAGACGTTGGGGCGCTCGCCGCTCACCAGACTGGCGCGTTGGCCGTTCTCGGCGGCGGCCTTGTAGGCCCGCTCCGCCTCGGCCCGCTCCAGGATGCGCCCTTGGACCTGCCGCTCGCCGACGGTCATGGTCAGGCGGTCGACGGCGGAGCGCTCGGGCAGCGGAAAGACGTAGACGCCCTCCAGCCAATGGATTGTCGGATTGCGGAAGACCTGGCGCAGCGTCACCCGGTTCACCATGCCGTTGACCGTCATGGTGACGTCGCTGCTGAGGGTCGGCGCTTCCAGGCCGCCCCCCTCCTTGCCGGCGTAGAAGTAGAGCCCGGCGGGCAGTCGGTCCTTCGTCGGGCCGGCGGCTTCGGCGCCGAGGGCCGTCGGCAGGCCCCGGGCGAAGATGGCCAGCAACAGCAGCGCCAGCGCCGTGCCGAGGGCGCCGCTCACCACCAGGACAGACCGCAGGCAGGCGCGGATCGTTTGCGGCGGGATCAGACTGGCCGGCCGGTAAGGCAGAATCTTGTGTCGCATCGCTCTCGTCCCCCAAGTCTCAATCGACCTCCATGGGACCGGGCGCGCCGGTTCCCTGAAGGTGGCCAGTGGGCCCGGGGACCGTGGCGAGAGCGGACCGAGATTGCGGCGATTCCGTGATCGCTTGTGGCCGAATAAGGCTGCCGGCGCTTCCATGGTGGGTCGGGGGGCGCCCTTGCCGATCCAGGGCGCAACCCTGCCCTGCGCCGCGGCCGTGCCCTTGCCGGTTGCCAGCCTGCCGCGCCGAGGACTAAGTTGCCCCTTGGTCCGTTGTCGTGGCGCGACCCGTCACCAAACTGGGAGAACACCGATGTCCGTGATCGCGGAGCGTTTGTCGCGTATCAAGCCCTCGCCGACCATTGCCGTCTCGACCAAGGCGCGCGAACTGAAAGACGCCGGCCGCGATGTCATCGGCCTGGGCGCCGGCGAACCGGACTTCGACACCCCGGACAACATCAAGGACGCCGCCATCACCGCGATCCGCGCCGGCGAGACCAAGTACACCGCCGTCGACGGCACCCCGGCGCTGAAGGAGGCCATCGTCGCTAAGTTCAAGCGCGAGAACGGGCTGGACTACGCGGCGGGGGAGATCACCGTCGGCACCGGCGGCAAGCAGGTGCTCTACAACGCCTTTCAGGCGACCCTCAACGCCGGCGACGAGGTGATCATCCCGGCGCCCTACTGGGTCTCCTATCCCGACATGGTGCTGCTGGCCGAGGGCGAGCCGGTCTTCGTTTCCTGCGGTGCCAACCAGAACTTCAAACTGCAGCCGGAGGCGCTGGAAGCGGCCATCACACCGAAGACCCGCTGGCTGGTCCTCAACAGCCCCTCCAACCCCACCGGCGCCGCCTATAGTTGCGAAGAGATGAAGGCGCTGACCGATGTGCTGATGCGCCACCCTCATGTCTGGGTGCTGACCGACGACATGTACGAGCACCTGGTCTACGACGACTTCGAGTTCACCACGCCGGCCCAGGTGGAGCCGGGCCTGAAGGACCGGACCCTGACCATGAACGGCGTTTCGAAAGCTTATGCGATGACCGGTTGGCGCATCGGTTATGCCGGCGGGCCGCAGTCCCTGATCAAGGCCATTGCCAAGGTGCAGTCCCAGTCGACCTCCAACCCCTCCTCGGTCAGCCAGGCCGCCGCCGTGGAGGCGCTGAACGGGACCCAGGACTTCATCGGCGAGCGGGCGGAGGTCTTCAGGCAGCGCCGCGATCTCGTGGTCTCCATGCTGAACGACTGCCCCGGGCTGCACTGCCACAAGCCGGAAGGCGCGTTCTACGTCTATCCCTCCTGCGCCGGCTGCATCGGCAAGACGACGCCCGAGGGCAAGGTGATCGAGACCGACGAGGACTTCGTCACCTATCTGCTGGAGTCGGTCGGCGTTGCCGCTGTGCACGGCGCGGCCTTCGGCCTCTCGCCCCACTTCCGGGTTTCCTATGCCACCTCGACCGAGGCGCTGGAAGAGGCCTGCAAGCGCATCAAGCAGGCCTGCGAGGCGCTGAGCGACTAGACGGCCCCGGGGGTCAGACCGGGCCGGACCGCGCCGCGATGTCCCTCGACGGGCTGCTGGACAGTCACGACGGGCTGGGCCTGGCGGCGCTGATCCGCAGTGGCGAGATTACCGCCCCGGAGCTGTTGGAGGCGGTGATCGCGCGTATCGAGGCGCGCAATCCCCGGGTCAACGCGGTGGTCCACAAGCTCTATGACCACGCGAAATCGGTCTTGGCGGTGCGGACTCCGAGCGGGCCTTTCGCCGGCCTGCCGTTCCTCCTGAAGGACCTCTATACCTTTCGCCGCGGCCTTCCCTGCGGCAACGGCAGCCGCTGGCTCGCCGACTACCGCGCCCCCTTCGACGACGCCATGGCGGCGCGCTGGGACGCCGCCGGCCTGGTCGTTGCCGGCAAGACCACCACCTCCGAGTTCGGCCTCAATGTCGTCACCGAAACCCGCGAGCACGGCGCCACCCGCAATCCCTGGAATCCGGAGCATTCGCCGGGCGGGTCCAGCGGCGGCGCCGCGGCGGCGGTGGCGGCGGGCATGGTGCCTTTGGCCCATGCCTCCGACGGTGGCGGCTCGATCCGCATTCCCGCCTCCTGCTGCGGGCTCTTCGGGCTGAAGCCGAGCCGCGGGCGCAATCTCACCAGCGATGCCTGGGCGGGGCTCACCGCCTTTCACGCGGTGACCCGTTCGGTGCGGGATTCGGCGGCGCTGCTCGATGCGATCTGCGGTCCGCCGGCCTATCACCCCTATGCGTTGCCCAAGCCGGAAACCCCTTTCCTGGAGGCAGTGGGGCGGGACCCCGGCCGGCTGCGCATCGCCTGGTCGGTGCGGCGGGCGGACGATGTGCCGCTGCACGAGGACTGCCGCACAGCGATCGAAGAGGCCGTCAGGCTGGCGGAAAAGCTGGGGCATGTCGTCGAGGAAGCCGATCCGCCGATCGACTATCCGCGGCTGCGCCAGTCGATGATTGCCATCGTCGCGGCGAACATGGCCGATGCCCTGATGGTCGGCAATCCGCTGCGCACCAAGGCCGCCCGCCGCGAAGAGGTGGAGACCATGAGCTGGCGCTTTGCCGAGGTCGGGGCGCGCCTGCCCGCGCCGCGCTATCTGCGCGCCCAGCACAACGTGCGTCTGATTGGCGACCGCCTCAACGCCTTCCTTCAGGACTACGACGTGCTGATGACCCCGACCATGGCGCAGCCGCCGCCGAAACTCGGGACCATCGATCCGATGCACGACGACTTCGATGGCTTCAACCGGGCGGTCCAGCCTTACGTTACCTACACCCAGCCCTTCAACATGTCGGGTCAGCCGGCGGCCTCCCTGCCGCTGCACTGGTCGGCGCAGGGTCTGCCCATCGGCGTGCAGATCGCCGCGGCGGTGGGCGAGGAAGCGCGCCTTTTCGCCCTGGCAGCCCAGTTCGAACAAGCTTGTCCGTGGTTTGACAGGAGGCCCCCGGGCTAAGCTGCCGTTTCGCGCGGTTTGGATCGAGCGCACGAGGAACGGCGATGTACAAACTCTACTGGGCCGAGAACACCGGCGCCTTCGCGCCGGAGGTGGCGATGGTTCTGGCCGGGGCGCCCTACGAAACGGTGCTTGTGGATTGGGACGCCAAGGAGCATTGGGGGGCCGAGTTCCGCAGGCTGAACCCTATGGGCCAGGTGCCGGTCCTGGTGCTGCCCGGCGGCCGGATCATGACCGAGTCGGCGGCGATGATGCAGCATCTGGCCGACAGCCATCCCGACTCCGGCCTGGCGCCGCCGCCCGGCAGCGTGGCGCGCGCCGAATTCGACCGCTGGCTGTTCTTCATGGCGGTGAACCTCTATGGCGCCGACCTGCGCTATTACTATCCCAAGCGCTTCACCGCCGAGGAGGCGGGGATCGCAGGCGTCAAGCAGGCGGCGGCGGACGAACTGGACCGGCTGTTCGCCCTCCTCGAGAAGCCGCTGAGCCCGGGCCCCTTCTTTGCCGGGGCGCAGGTCTCCGCCCTCGATCCCTATCTCCTGATGCTGACGGACTGGTATCCGCCGGTGCAGGACAGGCCGGCGGTCGCACGCCTGCGCCAGGCGCTGATGGAGATCCCGGCGGTCCAGGGCGTATGGGCCCGCTACCAGCCGGGCTGAACGCCGCCGGGGGAACCATGGAGGGGATGAGAAATGCGGGTTAAAGTCGCGTGGCGGGCATGGGGCCCTGCCGCCGGGCAATGAGAGGAGAGGGAAGATGAGTGATGTTTTCCAGACCCACGGGGCCTTCAGTTGGTGCGAACTACAGACCGACGACGACGAGAAGGCCAAGTCTTTCTACAGCGATGTCATCGGCTGGGAAACCGAAGCCATGGAGATGGCCGAAGGCGGGACTTACACCGTGCTGAAGGCCGGGGGCGAGCCGGTCGGCGGGATCCTGAAGCGGCCGCCGCAGATGGCCAACCTGCCGCAACGCTGGGCCAGCTACATCACCGTCGACGACGTGGATGACCGCGCCAAGAAGGCGGCGGACGCCGGGGCCCGGGTACTGGCCCCGCCCTTCGACATTCCCGGGGTCGGGCGCATTGCTACCCTGCAGGACCCTATGGGCGCGCTGATCAGCTTCATCACCTACGAAAAGAAGGACTGATCGAAGGGCGGCGGTGGCCGGGCAGGCTGCCCGGCCGCGGTCGGAATCCTACGCCGCGAGGCGCTGGTCGAGGCCGGTCTGCGGGTCCAGGCCCAGCATGAGGTTCATGTTCTGGACCGCCGCGCCGGAGGCGCCCTTGCCGAGGTTGTCCAGCACTGCCGCCAGCACCGCCTGGTCGCCCGCGGGGCTGCCGAAGACGTAAAGGCGCATGGTGTTGGTGCCGTTGAGGCCCTCGGGGTCCAGATCCTCCAGGCCTGCGCAGTCCTCCGCCGCGGCGACGCTGACGAAATCCTGGCCGGCATAGTGCTCCGCCAGGGTCGCGCGCAGGCGCGCCGGCTCCGGTTTGCCCGGCAGGGCCCAGAGCTGCAGGGGAACCTGCACCATCATGCCCTGGCGGTAGTTGCCGACGCTGGGCACGAAGAGCGGTGTGTGATCGAGCCCGCTGTGAACCCGCATCTCCGGCAGATGCTTGTGCTGCAGGCCGAGGGCATAGCTGCGCAGGGCCGCGGTGATGTGGTCCGGGTTGGAGGGGTCTTCGTAGCGTTCGATCAGCTTGCGCCCGCCGCCGCTATAGCCGGAGACGGCGTTGACCGTCACCGGGAAGTCGGCGGGAACCAGGCCCGCCGCCACCAGTGGGCGCAGCAGGGCGATGGCGCCGGTCGAATAGCAGCCGGGATTGCTGATGCGCTTGGCTTCCGTCACGGCCGCCGCCTGGGCGGCATCCATCTCCGGAAAGCCGTAAGTCCAGGCCGGGTCGGTGCGGTGGGCGGTGCTGGCGTCGATCACCTTGACGGCGGGGTTGTCGATCAAGGCGACAGCCTCCCGCGCCGCCTGATCGGGCAGGCAGAGGATGGCCAGGTCGGCCGCATTCAGGGCGCGGGCGCGGGCGGCGGGGTCCTTGCGCTCATGATCGGCGAGGCGGATCAGGCGCACGTCGGCACGCGCCTCGAGGCGCGCCCGGATCTGGAGCCCCGTGGTGCCGGCTTCGCCGTCGATGAATACCTCTGCCGTCATGTCACCCTCGCTTGCTGCCGCATGCCGCGGTCCGGCGACCGGCGCAATCCTTAGCGTGAAGTGGCGCAGCAGGCAAGGTCGGCCCCCCTTGCTGCCGCAGCGTAATGGGCAGGATGCCTGAGCACAGTCGCTTCGTTAACACTCTTCTGTTGGCTTTCAACCCCTTGATTTCCTTGGAAGGACCGGGAAGAGCGCCGGGACAACCGCGCGCTACCCCCTGATTTTTGTTGCCAGTGCGGTGCGATCTTTGAAACCATAGTGCCCATAAAGCGGTCGTTAAGATCCGATGCCCAACCACTGAGGTTCATTCACTCAAGGACAGTTCGCCCCAAGGCTCGCCATGGGGAAACTCATGGTCCAGTCCCCGGGGCGAAGGGGAGGAAACCATGACGTCAAGATCGGTAGCGGCGGCGCGATGCGCCGCACTCGTTGGACCCTATACCAGCGGCAAGACGACGCTGCTGGAAGCGCTGCTCATGCAGACCGGCGCGATTCACCGCAAGGGTTCCGTGGTCGACGGCAACAGCGTCGGCGATTCGGTGCCCGAGGCGCGGGCCCGGCAGATGACAACGGAGCCCAACTTCGCACACTGCGAATACCTGGGCGAACGCTGGTCCTTTATCGACTGTCCCGGCTCGATCGAGCTTTCCCAAGACACCCACACCGCCCTGATGGGCGTCGATGTCGCGATCATCGTGGCGCCGCCGGAACCGGAGCGCAGCCTGATCCTCGCGCCGATCTTCAAGTATCTCGACGACTATCAGATCCCGCACATCCTCTTCGTCAACAAGATGGACAAGGCGACCATCCGGGTGCGCGACCTTCTGGAATCGCTGCAGGGCGTCTGCGGCAAGCCGCTGGTGCTGCGCCAGGTCCCGATCCGTGACGACGAACAGGTCACCGGCTTTGTCGATCTGGTGAGCGAGCGGGCCTGGCGCTACAACATCAACAAGCAGTCCGAGCTGATCGAAATGCCGGACCAGGTGAAGGATCGCGAGCAGGAAGCCCGCCAGGAAATGCTGGAGTCTCTGGCGGACTTCGACGACAGCCTCCTGGAGCAGCTCCTGGAGGACAAGGTCCCACCGCCCGACGACATCTACGAACAGCTCAGCAAGGATCTGGCGGACGACCTGATCGTGCCGGTGCTGTTCGGTTCCGCCGAACAGGGGCACGGCATCACCCGCCTGCTGAAAGCGTTGCGCCACGAGGGGCCCGATCCCTCGGTCACCGCGCAGCGCCTGGGCGTGCCCGACGGCGATGGCCTGGCCGCCAGCGTCATCCGCTCGGTCCATCAGTCCCACACCGGCAAGCTGTCGATCGCGCGGGTCTGGCGCGGCGGCATCAAGGACGGCGACACCCTGGGCGACGAGCGGGTCTCCGGCCTCTACCGCCTCATGGGTGGCGACAACCAGAAGACCGAACAGGCTGAAGCGGGGGACCTTGTGGCCCTGGGCCGCATGGACTCGGTGGCAAGCGGCGATCTTCTGACCGAGGAGGGACGCAACCCGGATGCCGGCCTTCTGTGGCCGGAGACACCGGGCCCGGTCTTCTCGCTCGCCATCACGCCGCACAACCGCCAGGACGAAGTGAAGCTGACGGCTTCCATCGGCAAGCTGGTGGAGGAGGACCCCTCCCTGATCATGGAGCACAACGGCGACACCAATCAGATGCTGTTGCGCGGCCAGGGGGAGATCCACCTGAAGCTCGCCCTCGAGCGGCTGAAGAACCGCTACAACGTGGAGGTCGACTCGACGCGGCCGCAGACGGCCTACAAGGAAACCATTCGCAAATCGACCAAACAGCATTCGCGCTTCAAACGCCAGACCGGCGGTCACGGTCAGTTCGGGGACGTTCATGTCGAGATCCGCCCGCTGCCCCGCGGCCAGGGCTTCGAGTTCATCGACAAGGTGGTGGGCGGTTCGGTGCCGCGCCAGTACATCGGCGCGGTCGAACACGGGACCAAGGAGTATCTCGACCGCGGTCCCCTCGGGTTCCCGGTGGTCGATGTCTCGGTGACCCTCTACGACGGGCAGCACCACTCCGTCGATTCCTCGGACCAGGCTTTCAAGACCGTCGGCCGCATGGCCATGGCCGAGGGCATGCCCAACTGCGAACCGGTGCTGCTGGAGCCGATCTACGAGGTCACGATCTCGGTGCCCAACGAGTTCACCAACAAGGTCCACTCGCTGGTCAGCGGCCGTCGCGGCCAGATTCTGGGCTTCGAGATGCGGGCCGGCTGGAAGGGCTGGGACGATCTGAAGTGCCATTTGCCGGAGGCCGAGTTGCAGGATCTGATCATCGAACTGCGCTCGCTCACCGTCGGTGTCGGCAGCTTCGAGTGGAGGTTCGACCACCTGCAGGAGCTGACCGGCCGGCTGGCCGATCAGGTGATTTCGCAGCGGCAGACCGCGGACTCGTAAGGTACTGATCTGACGGAGATTTTCTGTTGGGGGAGAGAGGCGCGCGCCCTAGGGCGGGCGCCTCTCGTCGATGCCATCATGTTTCTGGAATAATTCCAAAAAACCTTGTAACTGACGAGAAAAATACTATATTTCAAGTCAACAAAGAGTGAGACCGCCGAAGGCGGTTTGATGGAGAGAAGGAAGTGACAATGCAGATCAACACGGGCATTCCGGCCGAGGACCGCAAGACCATTGCCGACGGCCTTTCGCACCTGCTGGCAGACACCTACAGCCTCTATCTGAAGACCCACGGCTTCCATTGGAATGTCACTGGTCCGATGTTCCAGACGCTGCACACCATGTTCGAAGAGGAATACACCGAGCTCTGGACCGCGCTGGACGAGGTGGCCGAGCGCATCCGTGCGCTGGGCGAACCGGCCCCCAGCAGCTACGCCGCCTTCGCCAAGCTGACCTCCATCGAGGAGGAGCCGGGCGTGCCCGAGGCCAAGGACATGATCCGCCAGCTTGTCGCCGGCCACGAGGCCCTGGCGAAAACCGCCCGCTCCGTGTTTCCGGCCGCCGAGGCGGGCCAGGACGAGGTGACCGCCGACCTCCTGACCCAGCGGATGACGGTGCACGAGAAGACCGCCTGGATGTTGAGGTCCCTGCTCGACTGACTTGTGCTGCCGGGGTTCGCTCCGCGGCAGCGAAAGAGGATCAGGCCGGCATCGCCAGAGGCGCGATGTCGGCCTCTCTTTCGGGGGCCGGCAGGTTGAAGCTGACCGTCGTGCCCTTGCCGGGCTGGCTTTCCAGGGAAAGGCCGCCGCCGTGCATCTCGACCAGGGACTTGGCGATGGTCAGGCCGAGGCCCGTACCGCCGAAGCGCCGCGCATAGCTCGATTCGACCTGACCGAAGGGCGACAGCACCTTCTCGATGTCCGCGGCCTCGATGCCGATGCCGGTATCGCTGGTGGTGAACACCAACTCGTCGGCATCGTTACCGCTGACCGAAAGGCGTACACGGCCCCCGGCCGGGGTGAACTTGATGCCATTGGACAGCAGGTTGAGCAGCACCTGCTTGATGCGGCGCTCGTCGCCGAAGGCGACCGGCAAGCCGTCGGCCACTTCGGCATCGAGGCTCACGCCCTCAGCCAGAGCCTGGTTTTCCACTTGTTTGATGCAGGCCCGCACGAGGTCATGCGGATCGAAGACGGCGGTCTTGAGCTCCAGCGCTCCGGACTCGACCTTCGACATGTCCAGCACGTCGTCGACGATGTTCAGGAGCAGACGGCCGGATGACCAGATGCTGTCGGCGTAGTCCCGCGTGGTCGCCTCGCCCTTGACGCTCGGCAATTGTGCCTTGAGGATTTCCGAGAAGCCGAGGATGGCGTTGAGCGGGGTGCGCAGCTCGTGACTCATGGTGGCCAGGAACTCGGACTTCATGCGGTTGGCTTCCTCGGCCCGCGCTGCCGCCCGCGCCAGTTCCAGGTTTTGGCGGTGGTGGCGATGGCTGCGCTTCTCGCTGCGCCAGACCGTGAGAATCAAGAGCAGGTAGAGCAAGAGGAAGGTGCCGCCGACCACGGCCTCCAGAACGTACTGGCGCTGACGCACGGCGGTCAGCAGGTCGGTGACGTCGTAGTAGACCTCCAGCACGCCCTCGATGGCGCCGGAGGCGCTGGTGATGGGGACGTAGCTCGACAGCACGTCGCGGTTCTCCACCACCTGCTCGAAAGCGCTGAACCTCTCGCGGTAGGTCAGTTCGCTGGCCGCCGAACCGATGCGCGCGGCGAGGAAGCCCTCGTAGCCGCTCTTGTCTTCGCCGATCTGCTGCGGATCGGTGGAAAAGACCGTGAGCCCGTTGAGATCGTAGATCTTGATCTTGAGGATCGAGAGATTGCGCATTTTCGTCAGGACGCTCTTCCGGATCGCCAAGGTTTCCGGGTGGGCCCGGATCGCGTCCGCGGTGAGAAAATGCGCCGTCGTCAGAAAGCCGGCGTGGCTGTCCCAGACCACATTGGAGAAGACCCGCGCCACCGCGGAGTTGCTGCGCTCCGCCATGTCGTTGAGGTCGTCGGCCGCGATTTCCTTGTAGAGCGCCATCAGCAGAACGCCCGCGGCGACCACCACAAACCCCGCAAAAAGGGCAAATTGCCTGGTCAGGGGGTGGGACTGCTCCGCCGTTGCGGTCTGTGACATGTCGACTTCGGGGCCGGGCTCAAGTGCGAATCGTTGCTCAGGTCTTAACCAATGAGCATCTGCTAAATATCAAGAAGCACTTTACAATTGATTAAGGAAACTGCTCAGAACTCTCATCCAGGTTGCATAGAGCCGGGTGCTACGTCGCGCCTGTGGGTTGCCGCTCCTCGCATTTTGTTGACTTGTCGTCTGCTATCCTGCGGGCTAACTCCAAGAGCCAGGGATCTGAACCCGGGAGCGAGCCTCACATGCTGATTCGCATCAAGCGCGGATGGGAACTGCCGGAATCCGCGGCGACCCCTGAATCCGTCTATCTTGGCCGCCGCCAGCTCTTGAAGGCGGCTGCGGCCGGCCCCTTGCTGCTGGGCACGGGAAGCCTGCTGGCGGGTTGCGACGAGGGCCCCAGCCAGGTGGCGCAAGCCTCGGAGAACGTCGGGGAGGCCGATCCCTCGGCAGGCCTCTATCCGGTGGAGCGCAATCCCCGCTATACCCTGGACCGGCCGGTGACCGAGGAGAAGCTCGCCACCACCTACAACAACTACTATGAGTTCGGTTCCTCCAAGAACATCTGGCAGAAGGCGCAGGCCCTGCCCCTGCGCCCCTGGACCGTGACCCTCGACGGCATGGTCGAAGAGCCGATGCAGATCGGCATCGACGAGCTGCTGGCCAAGATGCCGCTGGAGGAGCGCCTCTACCGGCACCGCTGCGTGGAGGCCTGGTCCATGGCGGTGCCCTACAGCGGCTTTCCGATGAAGGCCCTGGTCGATCTGGCAAGGCCGCTGTCCTCGGCACGCTATGTGCGCATGGAAACCTTCCTCAACCGCGAGGTGGCCTCGGGCCAGAACGCGGCCTGGTACCCCTGGCCCTATATCGAGGGGCTGACCATCGCCGAGGCGACCCACGAACTGGCCTTCATCGCCACCGGGCTCTACGGCAAGCCGATCCCCAAGCAGAACGGGGCGCCGCTGCGCCTTGCCGTGCCCTGGAAGTACGGCTTCAAGCACTTAAAGGGCATCGTGCGTTTCGAGTTCACCGACAAGCGCCCGGTGTCCTTCTGGGAGGAGATCCAGGGCGGCGAATACGGCTTCTGGGCCAACGTGAACCCGGAGGTTTCCCATCCGCGCTGGAGCCAGGCAACCGAGCGGGTGCTGGGCGTCGACGAGCGGGTGCCGACCCTGCTCTACAACGGCTATGGGGAATTCGTCGCCGACCTCTACAAGGACATGGACCCGGTGAAAGACCGCCTGTTCATGTAGGTCTGCGCTGCGGCGCTTTCCTCAGCCGCCTTCCAGAATCACGTCGGCGGCCTTCTCGGCGATCATGTAGACCGATGTGACGATGAAAAACCCGGGAATGCGCGGGAAGATCGAGGCGTCGACCACGCGCAGGTTTTCCACGCCATAGACCCGGAACCGGCTGTCCACCACACCATCCTCTGCCTCGGGCATCATGGCGCAGGTGCCGCAGGCGTGGTGTCCCCAGGCGGTATCGCGGATGTAGGCCTTCAGGTCGTCGTCTGTGACCAGATGGCGCCCCGGCGCCTCTTCCTCGTCCACCAGGTCGCCGATGCCGTCGATCACCCGGCGCACGAAACGCAGGCCCGTCACCACCGCGTCGAGATCGTCGCCGCTCGCGTCGCTGCCTTCCTCGAAGTAGCGAAAGCATATTTCGGGCCGATCGAGGGCGTTGTTCGATTTCAGCCGCACCGCTCCCGCCCGGTTGCGGGTATGGGCCTTGAGGACGATCCAGGACATGTAGTCGAGCTTCGGGATGCGCTTGGAGTAACCGGGGTAGTAGCCGCGGAAGTCGGCGAGCAGCCCCAGACAGAAGAGGTCGGGCCGCTGGCGGTCCGACTTCGAGCGCAGGATCACCGAGGTCATAGCGCCGTTGCTGATGTAGAGGCCGCGGCGAAACCGCTGCCAGAGGCGGTGGTGTTTGTCGCCGGCTTCGAAGCGGGCGCCACGCATGGCCGCCCAGGGCCGCTTCATCCGGTTGACCACGCCGACCTCGTAGCGGTCCTGCAGGTTCTTGCCGACGCCAGGCAGATGCCAGACCAGCGGAATCTCGTTCTCGGCCAGGTGTTCGGCATCGCCGATGCCCGACAGCATCAGCAGTTGCGGGGTGTTGAAGACACCGCCGGCCAGGATCACCTCCTTGCGGGCGCGGACCAGCACCTCCGAAGGCTCCGATGTTCCGACAGATTCGGATTGTGCCGCCGCGCGGTAGAGCCCGCGGCCATGGCGATAGACGACCCCAGTTGCTCTGCGGCCCTCGCAGACAACCCGGCTGACCAGCGCATGGGTGCGGATGGTCAGGGCCTCGGGGTGGCGGTCGCGAACCTCCAGCAGGCGCTCGCGCGGCCCGGCCCTGGTGTGGCGGCGCGTCGACATCGGCGCGAGGCGCAGGCCGAAGGCGCGCTCGTCCACCAAGCGCTCGTCGTTAGGGTCGCTCTGGCCGGTCACCAGCCAGCGCCAGCGCAAGGTCGCGTCGGGCAGCCAGCGTAGGGCCGCCTTGGCGGCGCCGAGGATCGCCCGGCGCATGAACCAGTCCCTGAGAATGCGCAGGGGCACCGCCTTGTCGGTGGTCATCCAGCCATCCCAGCCGTGCCCGGTCGGGTTCCAGCCGGTGAGCTTGGCGACCCAGCGATAGAGGAACAGCCGGTGGCGGCAGCGTTCGATGCGCCGCCAGTAGCGGTTCATCCGCGAGGCCTTCCAGGAGGGATCGCCCATCGTCTCGGCGATGTGGTTCCAGTCCGCGTTGTGGGGGCGCACGATGATCATCGCGTGATGGGCGGCACAGCCGCCCAGGGCGCTACAACGCGGATAGAGCACGCCGTCGACCTCTTCGCCGTCGTAGACCTTCCGGTACTTCCAATCACGCGCGCGGGCCTCCGGGTCGTCGTAGTGCTTTACCCAGAAGTCCCACCTCATGCCCGGGTGTTCGGAGGCGAAGGGATGAAAGGCGGGCACCGCCACGTCGTCAGCCAGGGGCCGCTCGCCAGCGGCAGTCGCATCCGCTTCTGCTTCCAGGGGATCGTCCCCGGCCTCTAGCAGCAGCACCTCGCGGCCCGCCTCGGCCAGACGCGCCGCCAGCACGGCCCCGGCGGCACCGGCGCCGACGATGATGTAGTCGAAGGTCCCGCCGTCTTCCATTGGCGCTCAGAAGCGCTTGAGGAAGGCGATCAATGCCTCCTTGTCGTCATCCGACAGTCCCGCGCCGAAGGTGTGGCCGCGGTTGACGACGAAGTCGGGACACTTGCTGAGACCCACCAGCGTGTCGACGAGGCCGTTGTCGGCGACGATCCGTTCGGCCCGGGCCTGCGCGCCGGGGCTCTCAAGCTCCGCATCGGAGCACTGGCCGCCCAGTTGCTTGAAGGTCCTCAGCAGCGTCGGCCCCGCCTTGGCCAGGCGCCAGAGATGGCGCATGCCGGCCGGTTCGTCATTGTCCGGCAGCACCTCCACGTTGGTGAGCGCGTTGATGGGAAAGCCCCCGGGCAGCGGCCCCAGGGCCACCGAGCCGTCTTCTTCGAAAACCCAGTCGGCCAGCCAGTGGAAGAGGCGGGGGTTGTCGCGAATGAAGCTCGGCAGATAGCCGCTGGGGACCTTGACGCAGGCGGCCGCCGTGATGCGGTAGATGTAGCCGGGCACCGGCAGCTCGGTCAGGCTGTCCTTACGCCGCAGTTCCGGCCAGAGCATCTTGCGGATGGACTGGTCGAACTGGCGCATGCGGTTTTCCACGCAAGGCAGG
>NZ_JANQOI010000155.1 GCF_028289705.1 Pelagibius sp. | reverse complement strand
CATGGTGCCGCTGTCCACATAGGCCCCCAGGTTCACGAAGCTCGGCATCAGCACGACCCCCGGTGCGATGTAGGCGGAGTGGCGCACCGTGCAGTTGGGCACCGCGCGGAAGCCGGCCTCGCGGAAACGGTTCTCGCCCCAGCCCTCGAACTTCGACGGCACCTTGTCCCACCAGCGGGTCGACTCGCCGGGGCCGCCGGCGATGGTGGTCATGTCGTTCAAACGAAACGACAGCAGGACCGCCTTCTTCAGCCACTGGTTCACATGCCAGCCCTCGGCGCCCTTCTCGGCCACGCGGAAGCTGCCGGAATCGAGGCCGGCGAGGGCTTCGGTGACGGCCTCGCGGACCGCCCCGCCGGTGCCTGTGTTGACGCTGTCACGGGTTTCCCAGGCATCCTCGATGATGCCCTTCAGATCGTCTGCTTGCATGGAGTCCTGCGGTTTGGTTCAGGCGGAAGCTGGATGAATTCTGCGCCGCGGACCATGCGGGAGGCACGCTGGCCTGTCAATCTCCGCCAGTCGGCTGCCGCGCCCCCGAAAACCGCTACCCGGCAGGCGATCCGACTGGTTAGCGGAAGGTAAAGATCGGCCCGGACAAGCAGTTCGGACAGCCAAACCGCAAGTAGATGTCCCTTTGCCTTAATTGACACGCGTACTTAAGCGCATCTTAACGGCAGATGGCGCACTTTGACCCCTCGAATAGATCACTTCGTCCGAGAGGGGGACCCATGGCCAGGTCGCCGGCGGCGAGCGGCCCCGAGCAGGACAAAGACCAGCAGAACAGCGGCGAGCGGATCCTCGAAGAGGCCTCCCCGCTGTCGCTGATGGGCGCCGGTGGTGCCTTGGAGTTCTATCCCGGCGCGGTCCTGCTGGCCGGCCACAACGGCATCGTCCTTCATGCCAACGAGCAGGCCGAGCCCATCGCCCAGCAATTGAAGGCGGCGGGCAACGAGGAGCTGCGCGAAGCCGTGCGCGCGGCCATCATGGGCACCGCCGCGCAGGTGAACCCCCTGATCGTCACCGCCGTCGAGGCGGGCAAGCCGGTGGAGCGGGCCTTCGACGTCACGGTCACGCCCTGGAGCGAAGGGGCGGCGGCCCTGCTGCTGGGCCGCGACGTCACCCTGGAGCGCAGCCTGCGCGCCGCCCTGGTGGAATCGCGTCAGCGCTACAAGGACCTGGTGGAGATCTCCAACGACTTTGCCTGGGAAACCGACCGCGAGGGGCGCTTCGTTTTCGTCTCGCCGCGCGGGGCCCTGGGCTACTCGGCCAACGAGCTGGTGGGCAGCCACGCCCACGACCTGCTGTTGGACAACACCTTCAAGGACAAGTGCCCCTTCTCCGCCCGCGAGTCCGTCGACGCGGCGGAGATGTGGGTGCGCGACGCCGCCGGCGAGAGCGTCTGTCTGCTCTCCACGGTGTTGCCGCTGACCTCCGAGAGCGGCTGGGTCGGCGCCCGGGGCGTCTGCCGCGACGTGACCGAGCTGCGCTGCCATGAGGCCAATCTGGCTGAGGCCCAGAACCGCGAGCGCCTGTTCTCCTACATCGTGAACATGGTGCGCCGCGAACTGGAGCCGGCGCGCATGCTGGCGGCCACCGCCGAGGCCTTGCTGCCGGCCCTGGCGCTCTCCGGGATCTCGATCCACGGCCTGGCCGACGGCCAACTGGGGCAGGCCCTGGCACAGGCCGGCAAGACCGCGGACTCCGACGACCTGGCGGCGCTGGCCGAGCTGCTGTCGCTGGAGAAACCGGCGGCGGAGATCGAGCGCAGCAGCGGCTCGGTTCTGGTCCGCGCGACCGCGTTCCGCGACCAGGCCAACGGCCTGCTCTGCGTCTGGCGGACGGCGGGCGGCCACCCCTGGAGCGCGGAGGACCGCAGCCTCCTGGACAACATCTCCGGCCAGGTCGGCCTGGCCATCGAACAGTTGGCGCGGCAGACGGAAATGGAGGTCCTCTCCATGACCGACCATCTGACTGGCCTCGACAACCGCCGCGCCTTCGTCGAAAAGCTGGAAAAACGTTTTGCGGAGGAAGGCGGCGGCGATGGCCCCGCGGCCCTGTTCTACGTCGACCTGGATAACTTCAAGCAGGTGAACGATACCCACGGTCACCAGCGCGGCGACGAGGCGCTGTTGGAAGTCGCCAGCCTGTTGCGCGAAGAGAGCCGCGCCGGCGATCTCGCCGCCCGCCTCGGCGGGGACGAGTTCGCCCTCTTCATGATCGATATGGACGAGGCCAGTGCCGGGCGCAAGGGCGCCAAGCTGCTGAAGCTGGCGGAACGCCTGCGCGGCTTCTCCGGCGATGCCGATCACTTGCTCGGCTTCTCCCTGGGGATCGCGATTCACGAGCCCAGGAAGGGCGAGACGCTGCAGTCCCTGATGTGCCGCGCCGATGAAGCGATGTACGGCGCCAAGCGCGCGGGCAAGCACAGTCTGAACATCGCGTCCGCCTATGAGCGGCGCAAGGCAGGCGCCTGATGGTTTTCGGTCTCCTGCGCGCCAAGTCCCAGGCCAACCTCTCCTACGAGGAGAGCAAACGCATGGCCGAGAACGGCTCGGACAAGGACCGCGCCGACCTGGCTTCGCGCACGGATCTGCGGCCCGAGCTGCTCTACTATCTCTCGCAGGACCCCTCCTCGGAGGTCCGCCGGCGCATAGCCGCCAACGAACAGACGCCGCGGCAGGCCGACCTGATCCTGGCGCGGGACAAGGACGAGCAGGTCCGCGCCCAGCTTGCCACCAAGGTCGCCGAGCTGACCAAGAAAGAGGACAAGGACGACCAGGAAAAGGTTCAGCGCTTCGTCGAGGAAACCCTGGAGGTCCTGGCCAAGGACCAGACCACCCAGGTTCGCCAGATCCTGGCCGAAGCCCTCAAGTCCGTTGCCGACGCACCGCCCCAGGTGATCCAGAGCCTGGCGCGCGACGTCGAGGACGTGGTCGCCTGCCCGGTGCTGGAATTCTCGCCGCTGCTCAGCGACGAGGACCTGCTCGACATCATCGCCAGCAGCGCTGCCAGTGCCCGGCTCTGCGCCATCTCGCGCCGCGACCAGGTCGGCGAGCGGGTGTCCGATGCCATCGTGCAGCGCGACGACCGCAAGGCCATCGCCGAACTGCTGGCCAACGATTCGGCCCAAATCCGCGAAGAGACCCTGGACGCCCTGATCGACGGGTCGGAGGCGGAGACCTCCTGGCAGAAGCCCCTGGTGGAGCGCCCTGTGTTGCCGGCCAAGGCCGTGCGCAAGCTGGCCTCCCTGGTGGCCGAATCGCTGCTGGAGAAGCTGAAGAAGCGCGATGACATCGACAAGGCGACCGCGGATGCCGTCGCCAAGGAGGTGCGTCGGCGCATGAACGAGGGGCAGGTCGAGGAGGCTGCGCCCAAGGTCTCCGACGAGGACGAGGCCCGCAAGCTGTTCAAGGAGAACGCTCTCAACAGCGAGGTCATCGGCGATGCGATCCTCGCCGGCCGCCGCGACTTCGTGCGCCACGCCCTGGCCCTGCGGGCGAAGGTCGAGGTCGATCTCGTCGACCGCATTCTGAAGGGCCATTCCGCAAAGGGCATCACCGCGCTCTGCTGGCGGGCCGGCTGCAGCATGCGCATGTCCTTGCGGCTGCAGACCCACATGGGCGGCATCCCGCCCAACAAGACCCTGCATGCCCGCAACGGGGTCGAGTTCCCGTTGTCACCGGAGGAAATGCAGTGGCAGCTCGACTTCTTCGCCAGCCTCGCCGAGTGATCGGGCCGCTCCTCTAGGCGGCCGATGCCCTTAGCGCCCGATCAAGGTGCCGATGCCGCCCCCGGTGAAGATCTCCAGCAGCATGGAGTGGGGCAGGCGCCCGTCGAGGATGACCGCGGCCTCCACCCCGTTGTCCACCGCCTTGGCGCAGGTCTCGAGCTTCGGGATCATGCCGCCGGAGATGGTGCCGTTCGCCTTCAGCGCTTCGACCTGTTGAACGGTCAGGTCCGTCAGCAGCTCGCCGGCCTTGTCGAGCACGCCCACCACGTCGGTCAGCATCAGCAGGCGTGACGCGCCGGTGGCCGAGGCCACGGCGCCGGCGACGGTGTCGGCATTGATGTTGTAGGTCTCGCCGTTTGGGCCGACGCCGATGGGGGCGATCACGGGAATCAGGCCGGAGCTCTGCAGCGAGGTCAGAACCTTGGGATCGACCATGCTGGGCTCGCCGACGAAGCCGAGGTCCAGCACTTTCTCGATGTTGGAGTCCGGGTCGACGGTGCTGCGTTGCACTTTGCGCGCCTGGATCAGATTGCCGTCCTTGCCGGAGATGCCCACGGCGCGCCCGCCGGCGGCGTTGATGGCGCTGACGATGGACTTGTTGATGGTGCCGGAGAGCACCATCTCCACCACCTCGACGGTCTTGGCATCGGTCACCCTGAGGCCGTCGACGAACTCGCTCTTGACCTCCAGCCGTTCCAGCATGCGGCCGATCTGCGGGCCGCCGCCGTGGACCACGATGGGGTTCACGCCGACTTGTTTCAGCAGAACGATATCGCTGGCAAAGAGCGAGGACAGCTCCGCGTCCACCATGGCATGGCCGCCGTACTTGATGACGAAGGTCCTGCCGGAATAACGGCGCATGAAGGGCAGGGCCTCGGTGATGGTCCGGGCCGTGCGCAGCCAGTGCTTGGTGTCGCTGATGTTCTTGCGGTTCATGTGAGTGCTGTCTGCTTTTTTGTTTTCTCCGGCCTCCGGGCGGGGCCCGATCCCTTGCCCAGGGCCTTGCCCCGGACCGGCTGAGGCCGGCGCCACTCTACTCCGCGCCGGGCGGTTCGGCCAGCGCCGCCAGGGCGGCGCGCAGTTCGGGGATACCGGCGCCGGTCTGTGCGGAGGTCACCAGGCAGTCGGGGTGGGCCGCCGGCCGCTGGGCCAGCGCCCGGCCGGTCTCCGCGACCATGCGGGCCAGCGGCCCGGGCTTCATCTTGTCGGCCTTGGTCAGGACGACCTGGTAGGAGACGGCGGCCTGGTCCAGTTCGTCCATGACTTGGCGATCGCTGGACTTCAGCCCGTGGCGGGAGTCCACCAGCAGGCAGACCCGGCGCAGCTCGGCCCGGCCCTTCAGATAGCCGCGGGTCAGCTTGGTCCAGCGGGCGATGTCGGTCTTGGAGGCGCGGGCATAGCCGTAGCCCGGCAGGTCGACGAGAATCAGCCGGCTGTCCAGATCGAAGAAATTGAGCAGCCGCGTACGCCCCGGGGTGTTGGAGGTCCGGGCCAGGGTCTTGTGCCCGGTCAGCGCGTTCATCAGGCTCGACTTGCCGACGTTGGACCGCCCGGCGAAGGCGACCTCGTTGCGGCCGAAGGCGGGAAGCTGGGCCTCGTCGGCGGCGGATATCAGAAAGTTGCAGGGCCGCGAGAACAGCAGGCGCCCCGCCTCCAGGGATCGGGCTTCAGGGGCGGTTTGGTCCGCTGCCTCCCCGTCCGGCGGTCTGTCGCTTTGGGTGTCGCCTGTCATGGTCGCGCGGCATCAAGAGTTCGAACCGATCCGTCGTAAGCCGAAGCTGCTCTAGCTCGTCGGCTTCGGCTGGCCGCCGCCCAGGGGCACCCCGGCGCGCTTCATGATGATCGCCTGCTGGGCCATGGAGAGGATGTTGTTCCAGGTCCAGTAGACCACCAGTCCCGCCGGGAAGGTGGCCAGCAGGAAGGTGAACATGATCGGCATCATCAGGAAGATCTTGGCCTGCACCGGGTCCGGCGGCTGCGGGTTCAGCTTCTGCTGCAGGAACATGGAGATGCCCATCAGCAGCGGCCAGACGCCGATGTTCAGCAGATTGAGCAGGCCCAGATCAGGCGCGTCCCAGGGCAGCATGCCGAAGCCGTTGAGGATCGAGGTCGGGTCCTGCGCCGAGAGGTCCTTGATCCAGCCGAAGAAGGGGGCGTGACGCATCTCGATGGTGACGAACATCACCTTGTAGAGGGCGAAGAACACCGGGATCTGGACAAGGATCGGCAGGCAGCCGGAGAGCGGGTTGGCGCCCTCGCGCTTGTAGAGCGCCATCATTTCCTGATTGAGGCGCTGCTTGTCCTCGGCGAAGCGTTCGCGCAACTCCAGCATCTGCGGCTGCAGCTTGCGCATCTTGGCCATGGACCGGTAGGACTTGTTGGCCAGCGGGAAGAACACCAGCTTGATGGCCACCGTGAGGATCAGGATGGCGACGCCGAAGTTCCCGACCTCGGCGTTCAGCCAGTGCAGGGCATAGAACAGCGGCTTGGTGAGGAAGTAGAACCAGCCGAAGTCGACCGCCAGGTCGAAGTTGACGATGCCGTTCTCGTCCCGGTACTCGTCGAGCTGGACCACTTCCTTGGCGCCGGCGAAGAGCCGGTTGGTGGTTTCGGCACTGGCGCCGGAAGGGATCGCCACGGCGTCATAGATAAGGTCGGTCTGGTAGTGATCGCGGCCCTGGCGCTGGTTGTAGACGAAGCGGGTCTTGACCGGCTTTTCCTGGTCCGGGATCAGCGCCGCCAGCCAGTACTTGTCGGTGATGCCGATCCAGCCGCCGGTGGTCGGCGTGTCGATGATGACGTCGCGGCCCTCGTAGTCGTCCTTCAGGTCGCTGTAGTCGACCTCCTTCAGGGTCTCGTCGAAGACGCCGAGCGGGCCCTCATGGAGGATGAAGAAGCCGAGGATCTGCGGCGTGTCGATGCGGGAGACCAGGCCGAAAGGCGCCAACTGGATCTCGTCGCCGCTGTCGTTCACCACCCGCTGGGTCACGGTGAAGAGGTACTGGTCGTCGACGGCGATGACCTGTTCGAAGGTCAGGCCCTCGCCGTTGTTCCAGCGCAGGGTCACGGGCGTGTTTTCGGTCAGCGTGCCGCTGCTTTCCCAAAGCGTGTTGATGTCGGGCAGGGTGACCTTGCTGTTGGCGCTGGCGGCCCAGCCGAAGCGGGCGAAATAGGGCTTGGGCGAGCCCTCCGGTGAGAGGTAGGTGATCTGCGGGCTGTCCGGCTCCAGCGTTTCGCGGAACTGCTTCAGCACCAGGTCGTCGAGCTTGGCCCCGCGCAGCGCGATGGAGCCGCTTAGCTTGTCGGTATTGATCTCGATCCGGGGGCTGGCGCCGATCACCTCTTCGCGGGCGTCGGCCGCGGGCACCGCGGTGCCCGCCACGCCTGGAACGCTGCCCTCGAAGGTCGGCGTGCTGTCCTGGCTCTGTTCGACCGGCTCCGTCGGCGTCTGCGGCACCTGCGGCGGGAACAGCAGCTGGAAGCCGAACAGGATGGCCACCGAGAGGACGATCGCCAGAAGAAGGTTGCGCTGTTCCATAGGTCGTGAAGAGCTCCCGGGGGCAGGCCTCAGCGGCCCGATTGTTCATCTAGATGGCGACAACCGGGGCAAAGGCCAAGCCCGGCGGCGGATTTTGCGGAATAGGCGGCCTGTACGGGGGCGGTCCGTGCGGGGCCGGTGTGAACGGAGTTCGTCTCCGGCTGCGGCTCGGGGACGGGGTCGTAGCCCCAGCCGCCCCAGGGGTGGCAGCGCAGCAGGCGCCGCAGGGTCAGCCAGGTCCCCCTGGTGGGGCCATGGACGGCGACCGCCTGGCGCGCGTATTCGGAGCAGGAGGGCCAGTAGCGGCAGGACGGCGGGAAGAACGGCGAGACCAGCACCTGGTATCCCCGGATCAGGACCAACAGCAAGAGGCTGACCAGCCTCATTGGGATGCCTCCTTCGACCTGCCTCTGCGGGCCCCGCCTTGCGCCCCGCCACGGGCTTTGTCCCCGGCCCTGTTTCTGGCCTTGCCGTCCAGTTTGACGACCGCCTGCTCCAGATCCTGAAGCAGCTTCTCATAGGGCCGCACCAGGGTGACGCTGCGCCCGATCACAACATAGTCCGTGCCGTCGCGCCCGACACGCGGAAAGACTTCCGCGGCCGCCGCCCTCAGCCGGCGCTTCACCCGGTTGCGGGTGACGGCGTTGCCGACCCGGCGGGTCACCGTGAAGCCGACGCGCACCTCCGGTTCGTCCGGGGTTGCCTCCGGCGTCCGGCCAGCCGCAGGCAGATCAGGCGCCGCCCGGTCGGTTCCGTGCTGGCGCCTTGCTGCTTGCAGGATGAGGCCGGGCGTGACCCATTTGCGCTTGGCCGCGGCGACCCTGAGGAATTGAGGACGTGTCTTGAGCCGCCCAACGGTCGGCATCACGACACCCTAGGCGGAAAGGCGCTTGCGGCCTTTGGCACGCCGACGCGCCAGTACGCGACGCCCGCCCACGGTTCCCTTGCGCGCGCGGAACCCGTGACGGCGCTTGCGGACCAGCACAGAGGGCTGATAAGTGCGCTTCACGACAGTACTCCAGTACCAGGCTGACTCTTGAATTGACGGGGCTGTATAAGGGCGGCCCCCGGCTCTGTCAACGACCGCAAGGCCCGGGGCCGGGCTATTCTTTTCCCCCGTCGGTGTTGGCGGCGGCGTGGCGGCGGCGCGGCCCATCCGGCGAGCCTCCTGGGGGCCGGCGGCGGGACCCTCACACCTTGGTGACTGGTCGGTGACCCGCCCAGCCGCTAAAACCGCTGATGTGCTCGGATTTGCGCCGCTCCCCCAGCGAACCCGATCGCCCGCCGCAGCCCTGAAAAAGGGCCTGTGTTAACACGCGGTTAACCATGTTCCGGCTACCGACTGGGCCGGAGCAGTGACAAGGATCGCCGGAGACTTCCCGAAAGACAGCGTATGACAGATCCCAGCTCCGAAAGCGCCAAGAAGGGCGGCTCCATCGGCCGTTTCGTGCCGATCTTGATCCTGGTCGCGGGGCTCGCGGCGTTCTTTCTCCTCGGCTGGCACAAATACGTCAGCTTCGACGTTCTGAAGGAAAACCGGGCCAATCTTCTCGATCTGGTGGCCCAGTACGGGATCCTCGCCGGCCTCGGCTTCATGGCGGTCTACGCGCTGGTCGCAGCCTTCTCCATTCCCGGCGGCGCCATCCTCACCATCACCGCCGGGTTCCTCTTCGGGCCCTTTATCGGCACCTGCTATGTGGTGGTGGGGGCGACGTTGGGGGCCTGCGCGCTGTTCCTGGCCGCCCGTTACGCTTTTGCCGACCTGCTGCGGGCCAAGGCCGGTGCGGCCATCCAGAAGATGGAGGCCGGCTTCAAGGAGAACGCCCTCAACTACCTGCTGGTGCTACGTCTGGTGCCACTGTTTCCCTTCTTCGTCGTCAACCTGGTGCCGGCATTCCTGGGGGTGCCTCTGCGGGTTTATGTGATCGGCACCTTCATCGGCATCATTCCCGGGACCTTCGTCTATTCCCTGGTTGGCAACGGCCTGGGCGCCATCTTCGACCGCGGCGAGGTGCCGGACCTCGGGACCATCTTCCAGCCGCAGTTCCTGGCGCCGATCCTGGGTCTGGCGGTGCTGGCGGTGATCCCCGTGATCTACAAGAAACTGAAGGCGCGCAAGGAGGGTTAACCGTCCAGCCGCGCGGGCCTGCACGGCCCTGTGACCGGAAAAGGTCCTTTTTTCACAGAAAGTTGAAGCAGATCGCTGCAGCGTGATTCGAGTTTGATCGGGCTGCCGACCATTCTCTTGGGCACCGGCAGTCACCGGCCCCAATCGGCGGCCCGCCGGATCGTAAGGTGCCTTCGAGGCGCCGCCTGAGACCGATCAATCTTGGAGGCATAGAAAATCATGCTGAAGAAGACCCTCGTTGCGCTGAGCGTTGCCACCGTGTCCGCTGGTGCGGTTGCTCTGCCGCTCGCCGCAGCCAACGCCGCCGATACCTCGGTGCAGATTGCCGCCTGTAACCCCTGTGCGGCCAAGCCCGCCTGCGGCGCCTGCAACCCCTGCGCGGCCAAGCTGCTGAAGCCGGCTTGCAACCCCTGCAATCCCTGCGCGGCCAGCAATCCTTGCAATCCCTGCGCGCCGAAGAACCCCTGCAATCCCTGCGCCGCCAAGAACTAGGCTGCTGCAGGGTTTTTCTTGGTGGGTGCGTCTGCGCTGGCCGCACGACCCCAAGGCGCAGCCCGATCGGGCGCACCCACCGACCCGCTTTCCCACATCCTGCTTGTTCTCGCCGACTTGCGCGCCTGACCGCATCGGTGCAGCGCCCTTCACAGGGCCGCAAGGCGCTGTCGGGCCGCGCTCCGGCCCCATTCGCTTAGGCCAAACCGCCGTGCTATAAGCCATGGTTATGTTGGGCCCCAAACTGCAGGGCAACGGCCTGAGCCCGCCGCCGCTCACCAAGAGCCTCTCGGCCAAGCTGCTGCTGCTGACCATCTTCTTCGTGATGCTGGCGGAGGTGCTGATCTACGCGCCCTCCATCGGCCGCATGCGCCTGGTCTATCTGCAGGAACGCCTGGCCGCGGCGCACCTCTCGATCCTCGCCCTGGAGGCGACGCCGGACAACATGGTGAGCAAGGACCTGGAGGCCGAACTGCTGCAGCATGTCGGCGCCTACATGGTCGCCCTCACCAAGCCCGACCAGGGCAAGCTGATGCTGATGGTTGAGGGGCCGGAGTCCATCGACGCCAGCTATGACCTGCGGGAAGCCAGTTTCTTCGGCCTCATCGGCGATGCAGTGGTGGCGCTGGCGGCACCGAACAACCGCCTGCTGCGCATCATTGGGCCCTCGCCCAAGGACCCGCAGGTGCTGGTGGAGATCGTGCTGGACGAAGCGCCGATGCGCAGCGACATGTACGACTATTCCTACCGCATCCTCAATCTCTCCCTCGGCATCTCCATCTTCACCGCGGCCCTGGTCTACCTCAGCCTGCACCTCCTCATGGTGCGGCCGATGCTGCGCATCACCGCCAGCATGGCCGCCTTCCGCGAGAAGCCGGAGGTGGCGGCCGGCGCCCTGCCACCCTCCGACCGCAGCGACGAGATCGGCATCGCCCAGCGCGAGCTGGTGACCATGCAGGAGGGGCTGCGCGCCGCCCTCTTGCAGAAGACCCGCCTCGCCGCCCTGGGCGCTGCCGTCACCAAGGTCAACCACGACCTGCGCAACATCCTGGCCACCGCCAGCCTGATCTCCGACCGCCTGGCGCGCAGCGGCGACCCGGCCGTGCGCTCCATGGCGCCGACCCTGGTGGGGGCCATCGACCGGGCGCTGCACCTCTGCGCCCAGACCCTGCAGTTCACGAGGGAGGGGCCGGCCCATCTCGACCTCAACCGCTTCGACCTGCGCGACCTGATGACCGAGGTGCGCGAGGGGCTGGCCGGAGTGGGTGTCGGCCGCGCCGGCTGGATCAACGAGGTCGAGCGCGGCTTCGTCGTGGAGGCCGACCGCGAGCAGCTCTACCGCGTCTTCTCCAACCTCGGCCGCAACGCCCTGGAGGCCGGCGCCGCTGAGGTCCACATCGTCGCCCGGCCGGTGCGCAACTTCCTGGTCATCGATGTTGAGGACAACGGCCCCGGCATGCCCGAAGAGGCCAAGGAGCATCTCTTCAAGCCCTTCACCGGCTCGGCGCGGGAGGGTGGAACCGGCCTCGGCCTCTCCATCGCCCACGACATCATGCGCGCCCACGGCGGCGACATCCGCATGGAACGCTCCACCGAGGACGGCACCCTGTTCCGCCTCGTCCTCCCCATGGAACAAAGCAAGGGCCAGTCGCAAGCCGCGGCCCGCAAGGCCGGATAACCAGCGTCCGCGTCCGGTCTGAGCCTTGATCTTCTTGCTCTTGACCCTCGGGGTCGGAATGCCTGCAGAACCGGCGCTGGGCCCGGTGCTTCAGGCCGCCGGCCGGGTGCGCTCGTTGCTGAGGGGAGCGGTTTCTGTCCGGGCGAGCGGTTCAGCGGCGCGGGCCTGTTCCCGTCTTGCCAGCCTCGGGCGCCAGATGCCCACGACGACATTGGCGACCGACAATGCCATGACGATGCCGAGCGCGTACCACTCAGAGGCAAGCGCCGTGTCGAGTGTCTCTGCGACGGGCGCGCCGTCGGCAACTTCCTGCGAGATGGCGGCGGCATGATCCGCCCTCGCGTCGATGACCATCAGCACGCTCTTGAACAGGATGAAGCCCATCACCGCTTTCAGCCAGGCCCATCGCTTGTCCAGGAACGGGGGATGCATGGCCATGGAAAGCAAGCCGGAGACAAGGGCAACCCCAAGGGATGGAACCAGGACGTAGCTGCTGACTGCCGCGATGGATTGCCGCATGTCTGCGTAGGCGGCGGGCGTCTCCTGCGGCGCGATTACGAGCAGGATCATGTAACAGCCAAGACCGCCGATCAGCCCGCAGGCGGCGAGCGTATGAAGGATTTTCAGCGTCTTGCGCATGCGCGGATACCTATGGTTCCGTGGTCTGGTGACGGTCAACGCCCAGCCGCTGCGCGGTCCGCGCCGGCACCCGGGACCTTTGGTCAGTGTAGCCGGCAAAGCGTCGCGATTCGACAGCCGACTGGAAGACTTGCGCGTTGCATCGCGGCGCGGCGTCAAACCCCCTGTAGCGTTGGAAAGCCCCTGTACCACTTTGCATGGCTGGCCGTTTGGTTGGGCATCCCCGGTTTGGTGAGGCAACCGCGCGGCTGGATGAAGCTGTCGATGCGGCGCAGCGGCTTTTCGTGCCATTGGATGTTGAAGGCCGCGAGCTTGGGAAAGAACTGCAGGTGCGAGTACGGCAGGTGGTCGTGGATCCACCAGGCCAGTCCGCGCCAGTCCGCCCCTTCGGCGTAGCGGTCGGCGAACCAGGGGATGACGATGCAGGCGGCCGCGCCCATCCGGCCCTTGCCGTCGCGCCGATCCCAGATGTGGTAGGCGGCCGAGGTATCGTTACGCGCGCAGTTCATGCCATTGGCGTTGCCGAAGCCGTTGACCGCGGCCGAGCGATAGGACCCACGCACCGCAACGCGCCCGAAGGTCGCCTGCAGCGGCTCCAAGAGCTCTTGGCAGAGTTGCCGGCCCGCCGAGATCGCGAGATCGGGGTCATCCGGCACATTCGGGATGCCGTGGAAGTCCGCGATCTCCGAATAGAGAAAGTCGCGCATATAGAAGTTCGCACTGAGACGCACGCGCCCGAAATTCTCCAGGCCGCGCATCGAGGCAGGTTTTCGCATTGTCGTTCGCTTGGGCTGCAGGTTCACCTTGCATTGACCTATACCATCTCTATCGGCTGGATTGATCCGTGTTCCGCGCCGGCAGGTGACGCGCCTATGGACCTGAGGAGACCAAGGAGCACCTCTTCTAACCCTTCATTGGCTCGGTCTGCGAAGGAGATGCCCTTCTTTCGTCCAAGACCTCCTCATGGAACAGAGCAAGGCCCAACCCAGCGCCAAGAAGGCGAGTTAGGGGGAACGAGCGGCGTGAAGCGGGAACCCTACGACCCGTAGGGCGGGTCCTGGGCGATGCTCAGCAACTGGTCGGCGGCGACGTTCTTGAGTTCCTGCATCGCCCCGCCCGGCCAGTAGACTCGCACCGCCGTGACGCGGTCGTTTGCGCCCAGTCCGAAGTACATCCGGTAATGACCCTGGGAGCGGTGCGAGCCTTCGGCCTCGCCGAGCTGCTGGCGCTGTACGCCGTCCGCTGTCTCCACCTCGACCTTGGCGCCGATGGCCGGCAGGTTGCCTGTGGGGCCCTGCAGGCGAACCTGCAGCCAGTGGTGCCCGCCGCCGGGGTTCCGGTAGAGCTTCAGCCGCCACTCCGAAAGGGTGAAGAGCTCATCCGCCGCTGCCCTGCCCAAGAGCTGCATTACCTTGCGCTGAACACGCTGCATCGAGGTCGGCGGCACCTCGACGGCCAAGAGCAGATCCCGATCCCCGTCGTTGTCCGCGTCGAACCAGGTGAGAAAGGCGCCGTAGAGCCTGTCGGAGCGGCGCGCAAGCTGGCCCGTTCGGGAAAAGCCGCCGTCGGTCCGCTGCCGGAAGAGGCCGTCGGGAAAGCTGTGGAGGTCGACCAGTCCGTCGTTGTCGCTGTCGACCCAGCTCGCCGTCTCGCTTCTCGCCGGCAGCCCGAGGGCCTCCGGCGCGGCAACCTCAAAGCCGCC
The DNA here is from genome assembly GCF_028289705.1 of Pelagibius sp. Lineage (GTDB taxonomy): Bacteria > Pseudomonadota > Alphaproteobacteria > Kiloniellales > Kiloniellaceae > Pelagibius. The sequence goes on along the minus strand of NZ_JANQOI010000155.1, from coordinate 66,686 downwards.
CTCCCGATTGACCAGCAGGGCATTGCCCAAGTTGGAAGCGGCGAAGACGTCCGGATCGCCATCCCGGTCGAAGTCGGCCAGGGTGAGCTGAGAAATGTAGCCCTGGTGGCGCCCGATCTCCTCGGCGGCAAAGTCGCCGCGGTGGTTGCGGTAGAGCCAGAATGCTGTCTGATCGGCGAAAACCAGGTCCATGTCGCCGTCGGCTTCGACGTCCAGCCAGACGAACTGGCCCTGCTCCGGAACCGCGAGGCCGCGGTACGACGAGACGTTCCGGAACTGGCCCGTGGCGTGCTGGCGGTGCAGTTGATCGGGATGGCGCTGGCGCGGCGGGTTGTGTCGGCCACAGCCGGTATGGATGTCCAGGCGCCCGTCGCCGTCGAAATCGACCAGCGCGACCTTGCGGCCCGGGCAGACGCCCTTGACGATGCCCGCGCGGCTGGCCGCGTCTGTGAAGGTCTGACCCTGTTTCAGAAGCAGCTCGTCGTTGCGCGTGACCGGGTCCGCCTTCATGCGCCCACTGCCGCCACCGCGGGCGATGAAGACGTCGCTCCGGGCGTCGCCATTGAGGTCGGCCCAGGCCATGCCATGACGGTCGCGCCCCGGCAGCAGGGAGAAGTCGTGGCCGGCCGGATGACGCCTTTCGGTTCCGACGAAGACCCGTTCAAGGGCGATGCCGGGATCCAGGGTGATGAGGGGATGAAAGTAGAAGCGCTTGGACTCGATTCTCAGGGCGCCGTTGCCCGTCGCTTTGAAGTCGACAATCAGCCGGCGGTCGCGTTCGACGCTGGTGAACGCCATGGCGCCCTCGCCGGCGACCACCACGGTGCGCGGCAGATCGATCCGGCCGGAGACCGGTTCCGCGGGATCGAGGCCATGGGCCTTCGCCACCAGCGCGGACTTGTGCCAATAGAGATAAAGGCCGGGCCCATCCAGCAGCGGTTCGCTGGCCGAGGGGCCGAGGCCCGGGAAGTCCGGGTTCTGACCCAATCCCAGCGCGACGATCTTGTCGGTATATCCGTCTCTGCGGTCGTTGATCAGGATGCTCTGGCGAAAGCTGTGATTGACCGTGAAGATGTCGAGCAGCGCGTCGTCGTCGATGCGCGCCACCCCCAGATCGAAGAGGTGATAGGTCGTTCCCAGATCCTCCTCGGCGAAACCGTCGCCCGTTGTAAGAGGCCGCCGGGCCGCGTCATTGGGCAGAAGGATCTTCAGCGGAACGGCGACGACGACCGCGACCAGCACGATGGCCATCAGGCCGAGGATCTTCGGACGGGCGATGCGCATGCGCAGGTCCTGAGCTTCGAGGGTTGCCGAGCACACGCATGTTTCTCGCTAATCTCGCGGGTCGCTCGAGCATCAAGCGCATACTATGTCTGCGCGATCACAGCGTCCGATCCCCACCACCGATGACACAGGAATTGCACCGCCGGTCTTCGCCGGGACGAGCGTCCCCGGCGATTGTCTCCCCGATCCGCCGATGCGTCGGGCGCCCTCAGTCCAGGGCCAGGAACTGCATTTTCAGGTAGGCGCTTTCCGGCAGGGCGGGATGGACCGGGTGGTCGGGGGCGGCGCCGGATGTGCGCAGCACGCGCGCGCTGCGGCCGGCGTCCTGCAGGCCGCGGCGGACCTGGCCGGCGAAGCTGTCGACGTCGGCGTGGTGGGAGCAGGAGGCGGCGGCGAGATAGCCGCCTCTCTCGACCAGGGCGGCGGCCAGGCGGGTCATCTTGCGGTAGCCCTTGAGGCCTTGCGCGAGGTCCTTCTTCGACTTCACGAAGGCCGGCGGGTCGACGATCACCAGGTCGTAGCGTTCCCCCGCCGCGGCGCGGCGCTGCAGATCCTGGAAGATCTCCGCCTTGACGAAGCGGCAACGGTCAGAAACGCGGTTGGCCTCCGCCGCCATGGCCGCCAGGTCGAGTGCGGCCTGGGAGCGGTCCACCGCCGTCACCGCGGCGGCGCCGGCCAGCGCAGCCTGCACGGCAAAGCCGCCGGCGAAGGCGTAGCAGTCCAGCACCGTCGCGCCCTCGGCGAGGCCCGTGGCCCAGGCCCGGTTGTCGCGCTGGTCGTAGAACCAGCCGGTCTTCTGGCCGCCGGCCAGGTCGGCGAAGAAGCGGGCGCCGTTCTCCTCCAGGGGCAGTGGCCCGTCGAGCGAGCCCCGGGCCACCTCGACGCTTTCGGGCAGGTGCTCCAGGGCGCGCACCGCGCCATCGTTGCGCAGCACCACGGTGGCCGGCGCGATCACCGCCTCCAGGGCGTCCATCAGCGCCCCGGTCATCCGCTCCATGCCCGCGGTGTTGACCTGCACCGCCAGGGCATCGCCGAAGCGATCGACGATGAGGCCCGGCAGGCCGTCGGCCTCGGCATGGACCAGCCGGTAGTAGGGCTTGCCGATGAGCTTGTCGCGAATGGTCAGCGCCCGTTTCAGGCGCGCGGCGAGGAAATCGCGGTCGATCCGGGTGCCGCGCTTGCGGGTCAGCAGGCGCGCGGCGATCAGTGGGTGGCGGTTGAAAAAGGCGGTGCCCTGATAGCTCCCCTCGCCGTCGTGCAGTGCCACCAGGCCGCCGGGCGGCACCGCCTTGGCGGCGGCGTTCATCTCCACCTCGTTGGAGTAGACCCAGGGGTGGCCGCGGCGCAGCCGCTTGGCGCCGTGGGGCTTCAGGGTGATCTGCGGCAGGCCGTCGCCGGCCAGAACGGCCGGCGCCGATGGAGCCGTGGGCGTCTGGTCGCCAGGCGGGGCGTCCGAACCAGGCTGGGCGTCCGAAGACGCGGGGGCAGGGTCGCTCATGTTCTCAATACTCTAACGGGACTACTCGCTGAGGACCACGCCTTCGCGCCGCGGGTCGGCGCCGCCCTCCAACCCCTGCTCCGTCAGCCGGATGCCGTGCAGGCCGGAGGTCAGGCCGCGGATCTTCACCTCGTGGCCGAGGGCCTCCAGCGCCGCTTGCGCCGGCTCCAGCCCCTGCCCCTCCTCAAGGTCGGTGGCGCCATTGCGGTTGACGAAGTTGGGCAGGGAGATTGCCTCCTGCATGGAGAGGTTCCAGTCCAGGGCGCCGACGATGGCCTTGGCGGTATAGCCGATGATGCGGCTGCCGCCGGGCGAGCCGATGGCCATGACGAAGCGGCCCTGCCGGTCCAGCACCAGGGTTGGGGACATGGAACTGCGCGGCCGCTTGCCCGCCTGCACCCGGTTGGCGACCGCCCGGCCCTCCACCGCGGGGCGGAAGGAGAAGTCCGTGAGCTCGTTGTTCAGCAGGAACCCCCGGGCCATGAGGCGCGAGCCGAAGGCGCTTTCGATGGAGGCGGTCATAGAGACGGCGTTGCCCTCCTGATCCACCACCGAGAGGTGGGAGGTGGAGGGCGGGTTGAGCTGCGCCGGACTGTGGGCCTGCTGGCTCGCCAGGCCCGGCTGGGCCTTGCCCAGGCTCCGCTCCGGCGAAATCAGCGCCGCGCGCTCCTTCAGGTACTGCGGGTCCAGCAGGGCTTCCAGGGGCACCTCGACGAAGTCGTTGTCGGCGAGGAAGCGGTTGCGGTCGGCGAAGGCCAGCCGCCCGGCCTCGGCGACCAGATGGATCGCCTCCGGCGAGGCCGGCTCCAGGGCGGCGAGGTCGAAGGGCGCCAGGAAGCTCAGCATCTGCAACACCGCCACCCCGCCGGAGGTCGGCGGCGGCATGCCGCAGACCTGCCACTGGCGGTAGGGGGCGCAGAGCGGCTTGCGCCGCTTGGCCTCGTAGCGGGCCAGGTCGCTGTAGCTCAGGACGCCCGGATTGCCGGCGGCGGCGCGCACCTGCTTGACGATGTCGACGGCGATGGGGCCGCTGTAGAAGGCATCGGCCCCGCCTTCGGCCACCGCGCGCAGGGTATCGGCGAAGGCTTGGTTCTTGCGCAGGGTGCCCACCGCGAGAGCCTCGCCGGCGGAATCGTAGAAGTAGGCCGCCGTGTCTTCATAGCGCTTGAGGTACTTGTCCCTGGCGACCAGGCCGTGGAGCCGCGGGGAGACGGCGAAGCCCCGTTCGGCCAGGTCGATGGCCGGGGCGAAGAGATCGGCCCAGGGCAGGCGGCCGTGATCCTGATGGGCCAGCTCCAGCATGCGCAGCAGGCCCGGCGTGCCGACGGAACGGCCGCCGACCACCGCGTCCCAGAAGGCCATGGGCTCGCCGTCGGGCTTGAGGAACAGATCCTCCCCGGCCTCCTGCGGCGCGTTCTCGCGCCCGTCATAGGCCATGACGCGGCGGTCGGTGCCGTTGTAGTGCATCAGGAAGGCGCCGCCGCCGATGCCGGAGGACTGCGGCTCCACCAGGCTCAGCACCATGGCGGTGGCGATGGCGGCGTCCACCGCACTGCCGCCCCCGCGCAGCATCGCCATGCCCGCTTCCGCCGCCAGGGGATTGGCGGCGGCCACCATGTGCTGGGGCTTCTCGGCCTCAGCCGCCGTTTCTTCGCCCGGCGTGGTGCAGCCGGCGGCGAAGGCAGCAGCGACCATCATCAAGCCGGCCGAGGCCCGGCGCAACGCGGTGGGTTTGAAGGGGCGGTGCTTGGTCGGGGCTGCGGACATGGCGGGATCCTCCGTTTCGTCGGGGATGCATGGGGCGAGCGGAAAGATCCTAGAGCAGATCCTGGATCGATGGAATCGCGGGAGCGATCCATCGAGCCTGGTGAATCTGCTCTAATTCTCAAGTGTAGAGCGGATTCACATGTTTAGACGCAAACACGAAGGTGTTTCCGTCTAAACATGATCCGCTCTAGCATCCGCCAGACCCGCGGCCATTTCCAGTCAAACAGTAGGATGAGCCGGTGCCGATGGTCCCGGGGCCGCCTCAGTGCGCGGTGGCGTCAACCGGCAGCGGCGATCCGCTTGCACATTTGCAGGCCGGCCATCCAGTGGCCGCGCTCGTAGAGAACATCGGAAATCCAGCCGCTTCGCCCCTTGGCCTCGACCTGCCGCAGGTTGGTGAGGATCGCCGAGCAGCCGTGCTGTTCGGCCAGCCGCTCGATGGCGCGCATCAGGGCTCTGGCGACACTGGGCTGGCCCACGATGTCCAGAGCACAGAACTGGTCCGCGAAGAGGATGGGTCCGTGCATCAGGTCCTGCGAGAGGGTGAAGGCGCTGATCCCGACAATGCACTGCCGTTCGTTGTGAACGATCAGGATTCCGCTGCCATGGCGTGCAGGATCGCCCAGTCGCGCCTCAGCAAAGCGCCGCCAGGCCTCGATGGACGCGTCCGGCATCATGGCTTGTACGAGGGGATAGGCCTGATCCACGTCGTTGCTGGACAAAAGACTGACATTGAGTTTTCGCAAGATCGCGGGCACCTTGTAGGGATAGAGAGAGGCGATTAGGGTGGGCTTGACTTCGAGCGGGCTCCTTGATTTAGGTCAATGCTAAGCACTTAAAGCACCCTGGTTTGGTGTGGATTGGAGAATACCGGGGCGATCAGAGGGAGTTGGTGGATTTGGCTGTGTTCGACATCAATCATGTAAGCAGCTTGGCGCCGGCGGTCTCGCGCGAGGAGGCGGGCCCTTCCCCCTGCAGCGCCTGCAAGATCCGTAATCTGACGATTTGCGCGCCGCTCAACGATGCCGAGCAGGCGCAGATGGCGGCCATCGTCAGCCATGTGGAGTTGGAGGGCGGCGCCCCCCTCTTCGACGAAGGCGAGCCGGCGGACCATGTCTACAACGTCACCTCCGGTACCCTGAAGGTCTACAAGCTGTTGCCGGACGGGCGCCGCCAGGTTACCGGCTTTCTCCTCGCCGGCGACTTTCTGGGCCTGGCCAACGAGGACGACTACGCCTACAGCGCCGAGGCGGTGACCCATTGCAGTCTCTGCCGCTTTCCGCGGCGCAAGCTGGAAATCCTCATGCAGCGCTTTCCCAAGGTGGAACAGCGCCTCTTGAGCATCGCCAGCAACGAGCTGGCCGCCGCCCAGGAGCAGATGCTGCTGCTGGGCCGCAAGACGGCGCGGGAGAAGATCGCCTCCTTCTTGCTGCTCCTGGCCAATCGGGCGCGCCAGCGCGGCATGAGCGACAGCCCGGTCTCGGTGCCCATGAGTCGCACCGACATCGGCGATTTCCTGGGGCTGACCACAGAGACCGTTAGCCGCACCTTCACCCAGCTCAAGCAGGGCAACCTCATCCGCCTGCTGCCCAACGGGCTGGTGGAACTCAGCGCCCGCGAAGATCTGGAGGATATCGCCGGCGGGTTTTAGGTGTGTTTCGGTGTTCCCGGCACCGGCGCCTTATCACGCCCGCGAGTTCTGGATGATCGGCGGCACCGACTGCAGCTCCGAATCCCAGGGAAAGAGAATCCAGGTGTCCTGGCTGACCTCGGTCACGAAGGTGTCCACCATGGGGCGTCCGGCGGGCTTGGCATAGACCGTGGCGAAATGTGCCTTCGGCATCAGCTCGCGCACCACTGAGGCGGTCTTGCCGGTGTCCACCAGGTCGTCGATGATCAGCCAGCCCTCGCTGTCGTGGTCGACGCTCTTCAGCACCTCCAGGTCGCCCTGTGTGTTGTCGTGGCGGTAGCTGACGATACAGAGGGTGTCGATCAGCCGCAGGTCCAGTTCGCGGGCGATGACCGCCGCCGGCACCAGCCCGCCGCGGGTGATGGCGGCGATCCCCTTGAAAGGCCCTTTCTCCACCAGCCGCCAGGCAAGGGCGCGGGAATCGCGATGGAGTTGATCCCAGGAGACCGGGAAGTTCTTGATTTCTGCCTGCGCGACCATCGCTTCGTTCCCCCCTGTTCACGGCTGCCCCGCCGCGGGCTCTGCCGGCAGACGCTTTTTTCGCCGCCCGCGGGCGGCCTGTCAAATTTGGAAGGAGTCGGGGCGCAAACTCGGTAGGGCCGCGTTGACGCAGAGCCGCTAGCTGGAGACTTCGCCGGTGGGTATCAGTTGCACGGCGGCGATGCGCCAGCTCCCGTCGGGCTGCTTCTCCATGGTGTAGATGGCGATGACCGCGACCCCGTCGGGTCCGACGAAGCGCACGGCCTGGCCGGTGCGCCCGGAGACGACCCGGGAATCGAGGAATTCCACGGACTGCGGCCGGTAGACCGGCATGTATCCGCCGCGCACCATGGCCATGAAGTTCTGCGGCGTGCCGAACATCTCGCGCAGGCGCGGCGTGGCGAAGGAGAAGGCGCGCGACCAATCGTCGACCTGAAAGGCGTCCAGCTGGGCCTGGATGGTGGCCAGAATGGCCTGCTGGTCGGCGGGTGCCGGCTGACTATAGTCCTGGCTTTGGGCCTGGACCGTCAGCGGTGCCGCCAGCGCCGTCACGGAAAGAAGGACGGTCAAAGCCGCGAGCAGAGGCCGAAATGCGCGCGGCATCAATGAGAAGGACATGGCAACCCCCTTTGCTCATCCCCTTGAGATAGGCCGAGGAGGGGCTGCGACTAGCCCTGGTTGGGATTGGATGCCGGACCGTCGCGAGGCAGGCCGCGGTCAGCGGCTGCCGCCGGGTTCAGCGCACGTAGACGTGGACTTCGGTGAACTGCGCCTGGGCACTGCTGGTGGCCGACAGGGTCATGCGGTCCGCCGGCAGGCCCATGGAGGTCAGGGCCCGCAGCACACCCTCGGCATTGCGCCGCGAGCGCGAGGTGTCCAGGGCGACCTGGGCGGCATCTCCGGCGGCGGGTGAGACCGCCACGATGTCGAAGGCCGCGTTGGGGCGGCGCTCCAGCGCCGAGCCCACCACGGTGAAGAGTGCCTGCTCGTACTGCACGTCCGCACTGTCGAAGCGGATCACCGCCAGGGGCTGGCGTTGACCGACCTGGCTGGCGGCGCCGCCGGACGGTGCCGGGGCCGGCACGCCATAGGCGCGGTTGGCCAGGCTGCCGCCGATGTATTCGCCGTTGTCGATGGCCACCTGCATGGCGGTGAGGTTGAGGCGCTCGTTGGCGAAGTAGTTCTGGGTGCGGGCGATGTCGTCGGTCAGCTCGTTCAGCAGACGGTCGATGATGACGACGGTCTTGTTGACCTCGTCCTCCAGGACGGCGAGCTGGGCGTGGTCTTCCTCGATGGCGCCGCGCAGCTCAAAGGTGGTGCTGGTGGATTCCAGCAGGAAGGCGGCGAGAGAGGCGGTGCCGGAGACCTGGCTGGCCAGGGTGTTGAGCGCAGCGATGGAGGCGCCGACCTGCTGCAGCTCGGCCTGGGCCTGGTTCCACTGGGCCACCAGCTCCGGATTGCCGGGGGTGGTGCCGACCTGCAGGCGGGCGTTCATCGCCGCCTTCAGGGAGTGATAGTTGCCGGCGAACTGCCGCGCGGAGACGCGCAGGCTCTGTAAGGAATTGTTTTCGCTGGAAAGTTCGCCCTGCAGGCGCAACAGATCGCTTCTCAGACCCTCGATTTTCTTGCCGACCACTGTGCCCGTGGGCCGCATGTTGCTGACCGTCGGCGGCTCGAACACCGTCGTGCCCAGAATTTGCGGGGCCGGGGGCGACTGGGTCGCGGGGGCCGCCGGGGCGGCCGTTGCCGCAGTGCTGTCGGCGGCTGCCGTCTGGGTGGCGGTCGGCGTGTCGGCCTTGGCCGCTTCAGCCGGCTGAGCCTCGGCGCTCTGCGCCGCCTCGGTGCCGCTGTCTACGGGCTTTCTCGTTTTTTGCGGCATGGCGCAGCCGGCAACGATGAGAAGCGCGCCGATGACCACAGCGGTCCGGCGAAAGGGCAAGGAGTGTCTGATCGACATCGAATTTTCCGTATAGATTTACGGGACAGCCTATCTACCTAAGTCCTTACAGATTAACCATGTAAGTCTTTACAGAGTATTGCTGTCCGGGCCCCCCGAGGCAGATTGCGCGATAGTAGAGGATGGATTCTGGGGCGACAAGCGCCATTTCCCCCGCGAAAAGGCTCGGAAACCCGCATGCTCGCTGGGTTTCGGGCGCTTGGCTGGCGCCGGCGAATCGCTTGCAAGCCGCAGGGGCTTCGAGTAATGTCCCGCCTCTTCGCGGCGGCGGTATCGGCGCCGCTCTAGCACACCTGCACCGCTCAGCGCCCGTAGCTCAACTGGATAGAGCATCTGACTACGGATCAGAAGGTTGGGAGTTCGAATCTTCCCGGGCGCGCCACCCCTGCCACCAGCAAAAACCTCAGCCGGTCCTCACTGCTGACTCCGGCACGGCACCATCGGGGCAATGATCGCGTGCCCGGATGAAGTGAAACCGCAGCCCGCCCCCGGCCAGCTCACAGCCCTACAGGACTCGCTCTAGCTGTTCTGATTAGGTGCACAAATATTCCCATATCGATTACTTGTGCACCTTCATTGGTTGATTGTGGTGCGGTCCTGGAACCTCAAGGAAATCCGAGGGTTGAAGGGTTTTCTAGCCCCTTTTTTCACACGCTTTAGAGGGGTCGGAACAGTTGAACGGCGCTTACGGGTTGCGGTATGAGGCTGGTGATGAACCGTCCTGAGAGACGGCAGGAGGCTGCAGGTGGACGCAGCCGCGAGCCGGGTTGCGAGAGAGGGCCCCGGCGATAGTGGGGATCAGGCTATGCCTCGGAGGATGACCGGAGCTGCCGTGCGGGTCGGCGAGCGCTTTCAGGAGATGCGGGCGACGGCCCGGCAATGGGAAGTGGAGTCGTTCTTTACCGACGCCCGCGCCATCAACCATGTCTCGCTGCGCGATACCCTTGATCCGTCGCGGCGGGTGACGCTGGCCTGCACGGCGCTGATGGACCGCAGCCGATTCCGCCCCCTGGGGTCCGGCTGAGGGGCTTCGACTGAGCGCTCTTGAAAGCAGCGCGACTCCATCGAATTTAAGGCGACTTGAATCGAGTCTTAACGAAAGCTTCAGGCTGATGCGTCATTCTTGAGGCATGGTCTTTGGATTTCTGACGCGCCTTTCCAATCCCGGCTACGAACGCCGCCGCGAACCCCGCGGGTCACAGTTGTCCGGCCATGTCTCCATAGACGGCTGCGAGTATCCGCTGAAGGACTGGTCGCGCCGCGGCTTTTCCGCGGCCTGCTACCGGGCCGAGCACTATCCCGGCGACAAGGTGGATATGACCGTGCGGGTCGACCTCGATCAGGAACCGCTGATCTTCTCCTGCCGGGCGGTGGTGATCTGGGTCGACCGGGACCGCCGCGAACTGGCCGGTGTCTTTACCCATCTCGACACCCAGATCCAGGAACAGATCATGGCGGCGATCTTCGCGCGTTCCGCCGGCGTCGAGGAAAGCACGGCGATCCACGCCTGACGGCCCTTTGCGGCTCTCGGTTCCAGCCCGCGCCGCCGCCTTCCAACCAATCCACCCAAACTGTCTTGGTCAGGCTTTGGCGCCCTTGCGCTCCGGGAGCAGGGCCAGAACCGCGCGCTTCTCCTCGGCGGAGAGGATCGGCCAGTCGCGGATCTCGTCGATGGTGCGCGCGCAGCCGATGCAGGTATCGCTCTTCGGGTCGATCTGACAGACGGTAATGCAGGGCGAGGGCACCGAGGTGTCGAGCACGCGGCGGGCCCGTTCGCGCCTGCGGGCACGGCGGGCCGCCCGGGCGGACTCCTCGGGGCCCGGCGTTCGCTTGGTTCCGGTCTCGTCGCTCAACCCACGTCCGCTCCCTTGTGTCTGCGCTCCTCGGTGCCCGGGACAATCCAATGCCATCCAGGGCCAATAGCAACGGGCATCGCCGTTTTCAAGCGGCAATGCCCCGCCTATGATTTCCGTCTATGATTGCCGGGGTCGAGGGCCTTTGGGCTCCACTGCGGGCTGACTTTAGCGGGAGTGTAATGGTCCGGCGTCTGCGCTTGATCAGCGGCTTGGTTCTTTTCGGCTATGTGCTGACGCATCTCCTGAACCTGACGCTGGGGCTCATTTCCTTCGAGGCCCTGGAGGCTGGTCGGGCAGTTTTCCTCACCGTCTGGCGGTCCGGGCCAATGACCATCCTGCTGTACGGCGCCCTGCTGGTGCATCTGGCCCTGGCGCTCACCGCCATCTTCGTGCGCGAACGATTGAGCATGCCGCCGGTCGAGGCGCTCCGCTACCTCCTGGGACTGGTCATCGTGCCGCTGGCGGCGCTGCACCTCGTGGGCACCCGCTTCGCGCACGAGGTCTACGGACTGCAGGACAGCTATCTCTACATAGTCACGGTGCAGGTCGCCTTCGACATCACCACCGCCATACAACAGGTCGCTCTGGTGCTGGTCGTCTGGCTGCACGGCTGCATCGGCGTGCACCTCTGGCTGCGCCTGAAGGACTGGTATGCCCGCGCGGCGGCGCCTTTGCTGGCTTTGGCGGTCCTGGTGCCGACGCTTTCGCTGAGCGGCTATCTGGTGGCCAGCCTCGAGGCCCTGCGCCTTGCCGCCGATCCGGACTGGCTGTCGGCGATGCTGCGCCGCTCCGGCTCTCTGGAGACGGAACAGATCCACGAAGTCCTGGCCGTAAGCGACGCTCTGGTCTACGGCTACCTGGCGCTGCTCGCAGTCACCGTTCTGCTGCGCCTGGTCTGGCGGTTCTGGAAACGCCGCCGCGGGATGGCGCGCCTGATCTATCCGGGCGGGCGCAAGGTTTCGGTCGCCAAGGGCACCACCGTGCTGGACGCCAGTCGCGCCGCCGGCATCCCCCATGCCTCGGTCTGCGGCGGGCGCGGGCGCTGTTCGACCTGCCGCGTCCGGGTTGGCCGCGGCGGGGCCCGGCTGTCGCCGCCGGCGGCCGACGAGCGCAAGGTGCTGGCCAGGGTGGGTGCCGCCCCCAACGTGCGGCTGGCCTGCCAGACGTCGGTCTTTGCCGACTGCGAGGTGACGCCCTTGCTGCCGCCGGCGGCCGGCCCGAAGCAGGCTCAACCCCGACCCGGTTACCTGCAGGGCGACGAGCGGGAGATCGCCATCCTCTTCGCCGACCTGCGCGGCTTCACCACCTTGTCGGAGGACCGCCTGCCCTACGACGTGGTTTTCATCCTCAATCGTTATTTCACGGCCATGGGCACGGCCGTGGAGGATGCGGGCGGACGGGTCGACAAGTTCATCGGCGACGGGGTGATGGCCCTTTTCGGGATCGAGAAAGGCGTCGCCGACGGCAGCCGCAACGCCCTGGAGGCGGCCCGGCGCATGGCGGAGAACCTGCAGGAACTGAACCGCAGCCTCGCCAACGACCTGCCCGCGCCGCTGCGCATCGGCATCGGGCTCCACGCCGGCCCGGTGATCGTCGGCGAGATGGGCTTTGGCCCGGCCACCTCGATCACCGCCATCGGCGACGCGGTCAACACCGCCAGCCGGCTGGAAGCCCTGACCAAGGAGTTCGGCGCCCAGCTCATCGTCTCCTCGCCGCTTGCCCGCCACGCCGGGCTCGATCTCAGCGGCTTCCCGAGCCATCAGATCGATGTGCGCGGGCGCAGCGCGCCGCTGGATGTCCATGTGCTGGAGGACGCCGAGGCGCTGCCCGCCAAAGCCGCCGAGGAAGCGCAGGCTAGCTCCCGGTCTTAGCCTTGTAGTCGGCGATCGCCTCCTTCAGCGCGGTATACTCCTTGCAGCCGAAGAAGCAGGCGTCGTCCAGCACCTCCAGCCGTTCCTCCGCTTTGGCCAGCTCGCCCAGGGTCAGGTAGAGTTCACCCATGTATTCGTTGGCCCCACGGTGGCGCGGCTCGACCTTCAGCGCCGCCTCGTAGTGGCCGAGGGCGACCTCGTTGTTGCCCAGCTTGCGGTTGGCGTAGCCCAGGAGGTTGAGGGCATCGGCGTTCTCCCTGTCCTTGGCGAGGACCTTTTCCAGGAGAACGATGGCGTCGGCATAGTGGCCGTCATCCACTTTTTGCTGGGCCAGGGTGTAGTCCGGATTGGCCTTGTTCTTGGCTGCGGAGTCAGCAGCACTCGAATCCGCCAGCGCCGGGCCGGCGGCCAGGCTGAGAGCAAGGGCAAAAGGCGTGAGAAACCGCAGGAGATTGCTCATGAGATCTCGGTTCCTTTTCCAGTCTCCATCCGGGCCTCGTCTTCCGGCGGGACCCGATGGAGCCTCTTTACGCAGCGCGGCTTTACTATGGTCAGGCGCACCGGTTCCTCCAAGTCAAAAGCCGTTGATCCTTTGTGTCACCCCGGTTACGGCGCCGGCGGCAGCACCTGCTCGACCGCCGAGACGATGGCCTCGGACAACGGGGCGGTTCTCGCACCCCAGCCGGCCACCACGCCGCCCTCGGGCGTGATGAGGAACTTGTGGAAGTTCCAGCGCGGCCTGCCGTCGCGGCCCAGCTCCGCGGCAATCCAGCGGTAGAGCGGATGGGCGTCGCGTCCGATGACCTTCTGCTTCTCGGTCATCGGGAAATCGATCCCGAAGTGGACCTCGCAGAACTCCTTGATCTGCGCCTCGCTGCCGGGCTCCTGACCCAGGAAATCGTTTGAGGGCACCCCCAGCACGATGAGTCCGCGCGCGCGGTACTGCTCCCAGAGGTTCTGCAGGCCGGCATACTGGGGCGTGAAGCCGCAGCGCGAGGCGGTGTTGACCAGAAGCACCGCCTTGCCGGCGTAGTCGGCCAGCGGCAGTGGCTCACCCTCGATGGAGGTGAAGCGGAAGTCGTGCGCGGAGGCGGCGCCGGCCGGGGCGGGTCCGGCGGCCAGCAGGCCGGCGACGGCCAGAACGGCAAGGGCAAGCGATCGCAAGTCCATGGTCGACAAAGCTCCTCCACAGGCCGCTTCCGGTGTCTTTGCGGCCATCTTCCCGCCCCCTTTCCGCGTCTTGATCAGACTATCTAGTTTATACGCCGGCCAGGGCAAATGGGATGCCCGGTTGCAGTCCTTCGTTTTCGCCGAGCCGGCCCTCCTTTGGTGCCGATCCGCCCCTCGACCTACCCCTTTGTGCGGATTGCCATATCGGCCGAGTACCATAGGCTGAGCGCTCTCCTGGTCGCTCGACGTCAGGTGTGTCCCAGCAGCCTGCCTTGGAGGCCCTGCGGACGGTCACGCCCGGCTTCATGTGCCAGCCGCGTCGGTGCAGTGACACTTCTCTTCAGGTCCAAGGAGGACGGCCCATGACGTTCATCAAGCCATGAGCAGAGAGGCGCTGTTTCCCGCGATCGAGCCCTATGCGACCGCCGAGCTGCCGGTCTCGGATCTGCACACCCTCGTCTATGAGGAGGCCGGCAATCCCGAGGGGCGCCCGGCGCTGTTTCTTCACGGGGGGCCCGGCGTCGGCATCCGCCCGGACTACCGCAGGTTCTTCGATCCCGCGGCCTACCGGGTAGTCCTGCCGGACCAGCGGGGTGCGGGGCGCAGCAGGCCCTTGGCCGAGATCCGCGAGAACACGACCTGGGAACTGGTCGAGGATCTGGAACGGCTGAGGCGCCATCTGGGTATCGAGGACTGGATCGTAATGGGTGGAAGCTGGGGCAGCCTGCTCGGGCTCTGCTATGCGATCCGGCATCCGGAGAGCGTCGCCGGGCTGATCATGCGCGGGGTCTTCATGGGGCGGCCGTCGGAGATCGCCTGGCTGCACGAACCGGGCGGCGCCTCCAAGGTCTATCCCGACGAGTGGGAGCGCTATCGCGCCGGCGTTGGGGACACCGGCGCGGCCAGTCTGGTGGGCGCCTACTTCCAACGGCTGACCGGCGGCGACGAGGCCGGGATGACCGCCGCCGCCAAGGCCTGGGCACGCTGGGAAGCCGCCATCATGGCCCTGATCCCCGATGAGGCGGCCATCGTCCAGGGCTTGGGGCAAAGCACCGTTCTGGCGAAGGCCAGGATCGAGTGCGCCTACACCCACAACGGCTTCTTCCTGGAGGGCGACAACTACGTCCTGGACAACGCGGCGCGCATTGCGGATATCCCCTGCCGCATCGTGCAGGGGCGCTATGACGTGATCTGCCCGGTGATCTCCGCCTGGGAGCTGCACAGGGCGCTGCCGAAGTCCGAGCTGCGCATCGTGCCTGACGGCGGCCACTCACCCATGGACCGCGGCATGGCCGCCGAGTTGGTCCGCGCCAGCGAGGACTTCAAGGCGCTGAGCGCCTGATCCACCCGCCAACGGCCGGCGCCGTCATTCCTCCGGCGACAGCGCTGCCAGCAGCTCCTCGGCATCGCCGCAGTCGATGACCCGCCGGGCGGTCTCGTAGTCGAAGCCCTGGCGGCCGAGGGCGGCGAGGTCGCGCTCGCGGCGCTCCTGCCTGTCCTCCAGCCGGAAGGGACCGAGCCGGCGGCGCTTCGCGTAGGTGACGGCGGCCGGGAAGTCTCCTTGCTCTAAAGAGCCTTCGAGCTCCGCGGCCAGCGCCGCGTCGATGTCCGCCTTGGACAGGCCCTTGGCGGCGAGGCGGGCACGGATCATGGCCCGGGAGGTGCCGCGGCCGCGCAGGCTCTCAACCCGCTGGCGCGCGTAGCGGGCGTCGTCCAGCACGCCGGCCTCGAGGAAGCGTTGGACCAGCCGCTCGACGGTGGCCGCGCCCTCCTGCGGGTCGGTGCCGTGGATCCGGGCGGAGAGGGCGACCTTGGCCAGCAGCAGGCGCCGCAGGTGGCCGCTGGCGGTGTCGTAGCGCTCCAGATAGCGCTGTGCCGCGCGCTCCAGGCCCTCGGCCGTGGCCTTCAGTGGCTGGCGCCGCCGCTTGCGCGATCCGCCGTAGCGGACTATGTCATCGGCCATGCAACACCAGACTGTTTCCTTCGCCGCCCGCTCGGTCCGCCGCATGGGGCGGGTCAACGGGCGCGGCCTTTGGACCCTCTACATGAAGGAAGTGCGCCGCTTCCTCAACGTCTTTACCCAGACGATTCTGGCGCCGATGGTGACGACCCTGCTGTTCCTGGCCATCTTCACCTTGGCCCTGGGTGGCGGCGGGCGTCAGGTGGGCGGCGTCGACTTCGCGGTCTTTCTGGCGCCGGGCCTGATCATGATGTCCATGGTGCAGAATTCCTTTGCCAACACCTCCTCCTCGCTGGTGATCGCCAAGGTCCAGGGCAACATCGTCGACATCCTGATGCCGCCGCTCTCGGCCAGCGAGCTCACCCTGGGCATCGCCGGGGGTGGCGTCACGCGCGGGCTGCTGGTGGGCCTGGCGGTGGGCCTGGGCATGTGGCTCTTCGTGCCGATGCAGATCCACGCGCCGCTCTTCGTGCTCTATCACGCGGTGATGGCCTCCCTGATGCTGGCGCTGCTCGGCATGATCGGGGGCATCTGGTCGGAGAAGTTCGACCACATTGCCGCGGTCACCAACTTCGTCATCACGCCGTTTTCCTTTCTTTCCGGCACCTTCTATTCCATCGAGCGTCTGCCGCCGGTGTGGCAGACCGTCGCCCACTTCAATCCTTTCTTCTATATGATCGACGGCTTCCGCTACGGCTTCATCGGCCATGCCGACGGTTCGCTCGTGGCCGGTCTAATCGTCATGGCGCTGTTCAACCTGTTCCTCTGGACGGTCACCCACCGCATGTTCGCGACCGGCTATCGCCTGAAGCCATGAGTGAGGGGACACCCGCCTCGCGGCGCGGTGCGGCGAAAGCCCTGCTGTCATTTCGTGCCTGGCAGCCGCCCACATTCCGCCACTTCAACAAGAGAGGCTTCTGGGCGCTCTACTTCCACCGCGGGGTCTGGCGCTTTTACCGCTTTGGGCTGGAACTGCTGGTCGGCCCGCTGGTCTCCAGCCTGCTCTTCGTCATGGTCTTCGTGGTCGCCCAGAGCGAGCGCGCCGCCATGGTGCCGGGGGTCGATCTGATCCAGTTCATCACCCCGGGCATCATCCTCTACGCGGTGGCCCACACCGCCTTCGAGAACGCCGCGGCCATGCTGGTCTTCGAGAAGATGGAGGGCATGATCGCCGATGTGCAGATGGCCCCGCTCAGCCCGCTGGAGCTGCTGGCAGGCTATGCCCTCTCTTCGGCAACCTGCGGGCTTTCGGTCGGTCTTCTGGTGGGCGGGGCGGCGGCGATCTTTGTGGATTTTTCATACTTCGATGCAACGTTGGTCTTCGGTTTCGCAGTAGCAACGGCCCTGCTTTTCGGCCTCCTGGGCACCGTCGTCGGGCTCTGGGCCGAGCGTTGGGACCACTACTCGGCGGTCGAGGGGTTCTTCGTGGTGCCTCTGGGCCTGCTGTCGGGAACCTTCTTCTCGGTCGAACGCCTGCCGGAGGCCCTCAAGGAATGGATCTATTTCAATCCCGTCTTCTACGCGATCGACGGCTTCCGGGCCGGCTTGATCGGCTATGCCGAAAGCTCGTTGACCGTCGGCCTGACGCTGCTGACGGCGCTGATCGTCGCACTGGCCCTGCTCGGCTGGCGGCTTTTTGCCATCGGCTACAAGATCAAGCCCTAGCACTCTTCGCTACGCTCATACTGGCCCTCGCTCTGGTCGGCGGCGGGATCGCTTCGGCCTCCGACGAAACCCCCTTCGGGCGCGGCATTCTCTGGAAGGTCGAGCGCGACGGCGGCCCCAGCAGCCACCTCTTCGGCACGGTACACGCCACCGACCCGCGGCTGCGCGACCTGCCGGAGCAGGTGCGCCGGCCCTTCGTCGAGGCCCGCGCCGTGGTCTTCGAACTGCCCAGCGATCCGCAGGGCCAGGCCCGCATGGCCCAGGCCATGGTGCGACGCGACGGACGCCGTCTGGGCGATGTTCTGGGACCGGAGCTCTTCGCCCGGGTGAGCGAGGCAGCGGCCCGCTATGGCCTTGCGCCCCAGGCGCTGCAGCCCTTGAAGCCCTGGGCCCTCAGCTCCTTTCTGATCTTTCCGCCGCCGGAGCTGGCGCGCATCGCCGGCGGCGAGAAGGTCCTCGACGAATGGCTGAGGAGCGAGGCCCAGCGCCGCGGCAAGGCGGTGCACGGCCTGGAGAGCTTCGACGAGCAGATCGCCGTCTTCAGCGAGATGACCGAGCCGGAACAGATCGCCATGGTGCGCGATCTGCTGGCCGACAACGCCGACATCGATACACATTTCGCCGATCTTCTGAACGCCTACCTGCGCAGCGACATCGGCCGTCTCCTGGCCGAGATGAACGACGTCTCCGGGGTCAGCGACGTGGCTGCCGCACGGCGCTTTCAGGCGCGTCTGATCGACCAGCGCAATGTCCGCATGGCGGCGCGCATGGAGCCCTTCCTGGCCCGCGGCGGTGCTTTCGTCGCCATCGGCGCGGCCCATCTGCCGGGCGAGACCGGTGTATTGGGCCTGCTGCAGGAGCAGGGCTACCGGGTGACCCGGGTCTACTAGAGCAGATCCTGGTTCGATGGAATCGCGGGAGCGATCCATCGAGCCTGGTGAATCTGCTCTAATTCTTGAGTGTAGAGCGGATTCACATGTTTAGACGCAAACACGCAGGTGTTTCCGTCTAAACATGATCCGCTCTAATGTGATGGTTCCAAAGTTCGTCACATTTGATGTGACGATCTTTGGAAGCCGAATCACACTAGCCGGAGATTCCCCGGGTCGCGGCGCCGCTGCAGACGTCATCCCCGCAAGTTGAAAAATCAGACTTCAATCTTCGCCTCTGAGATGCAATTCTCTTGCTCCTTCAGGGACTGGGGAGATGCCAGAGGATGATGGTTAAGCTGTCTTGGACCGCTGCGAATCTGCGGTGGCGATCCGCGCTGCTGTTCCTTGTGGGGGTGTCGGCGCTGCTGCTCTCTGCCTGTACGCCACGCCAACCCTATGTGCCGGAGTCCTCGCAAATCCCGTTCGGCCAGGGGCGCCTGTGGAAGGTGGAGGGGGACGGCATTGAGACCAGCTACCTCTTCGCCACCTTGGATTTCTTCGATGAGCGGATTCACGAACTCCCACCGGAGGCCGAGACCGCGTTTGGCAAAGCAGAAGTCCTGGCGCTGGAACAAATTGAGGATCCCTACATCCTGAGAGACCTCTACAAAGAAGAAAATCTGGAAATGTCCGGCGACCGGACCCTGCACGATCTGATCGGCGCCAGAACGTACGGCACCTTGAGCTGGCACATGAAGCGCAACCTGCGAAAACCGAACGACAAGATCAAGCCCTGGGTCCTCTGGGCCTACCTGGGCGGCGAGCACTTCGGTTTCTTCGACTATGACTACGAAGTCGACACCCGCTCCGACAAGAGTCAGGCGGATTGGCTGGAAGACCGTGCCGTTACGGATGGAAAGAAGCCCATTGCGCTGCAGACGGAGCAGGAAGTCTTCGACATATACGACAAGATGCCGTTGGAGCACCAAGCGGCAATGCTGCAGGAAAGAGCGGATCGCCTCGGTGAGATGAGTCCTGGTCCGCAGATGATGCAGTTCTACCTGGATGGTGATCTCGCGCGCCTGAAAGCGCTGTGGCTTGAGTATCTGAGCTGGCTTCCTCCCGCCACCGCCGAAGTGCTGGACGCCCGCAGGATTACCGACCGTAACCTTGTCATGGTCGAGCGCCTACTGCCGCTGATGAAAGAGCAGCCCGTTTTCACCGCCGTGGACCACCTCCATTTGACAGGTGAGAAAGGAATGCTGCGCCTTTTGGAGCAACGGGGCTTTTCCGTCGTGTCGTTGCGCTGAGGATGGCGGTGCGCTGCGTGTTGCCGCTCTTTCCCACCGTCCTTGCCCTAAGGGTTCTGCGCCTGCCGGCGTTGATTTTGGCCGCGACTGCGTTCTTGGTCTCGGGCTGTGCGAGCCCGCTGCCGCTGCCGGGACGCCCGGACATTCCCTTTGGTGAGGGCCGGATTTGGCAGGCCGAGCGTGCCGGACAGCCGCCAAGCTACTTCTTCGGGACCATTCACGTCACCGATCCGCGTGTCTTTGAGCTGCCGGAGGCGGCGGAGACGGCATTCGAAAAGGCGGAGACGGCCGTCTTCGAGATCGACTACCGGCGGCGCTCCAGCCGCAAGGAATTGAACCAGTTCTTCTATCTGCCTGAAGATCAGAGCCTGCGCGATGTCCTTGGCTACGATACCCACCGGGACCTGCGCCAACTGGACCGGTCTCTTTCGATTTCCAGATACCAGCCCTGGGTCGCCTGGATGGCCCTTACCGATCGAGAGATCCCGGTCGGAGAGCAGGAAGACCCAGAGCGTCCGGTCCTCGACGACTGGCTCATACTGCGCGCCAGAAAAGCGGGCAAGGAACTCGTCTTTCTGGAGACCGACGTGGAGCAGTGGCGGGTTTTCGGCGGTATCCCCATGGACGACCAGGTCTCGATGCTGCGCTCCGCCATCGATACCTATTACAGCGCGCGCACGCGGGTTGATCGCATAGACCTCTATCTGAAGGGCGATCTGGCGATGATCTATGCATTGCGGCAGCGCTCCCTCAGCCATCTCGATCCTGCGCTGGCACGGCGCTATCTCGAACGCCTCCTGCTGGATCGCAACCGCCGCATGGTCGAACGCATACTCCCGATCATGGCGGAAGCCTCGATCTTCGTCGCCGTCGGTGCCCTGCATATGCCGGGCGAGGAGGGGATCCTCGACCTTCTGGAAAAGCAGGGCTATCGGATCACCCGGCTGAATTGAGACAAATCCCCGATTTGCCGGAATCTTAAGGTTTCCGGGGCAGTCTGGATCAACCGGCAATTGATCTGATGCGACAATGCGCCGGTCTGGGGCCTGCTGCGAAACCCGGGAACCTGCCATGATCGCAAATCGCTGGGAAAAGCCGCTGTCGCGCGCCATCGGCGTGCCTTTCGTCGCTCTCTTCCTGGCCTTGTGGGCCGGCCTCGCCGCAGCCTCCGACGTCCACCCGGTCAAGCACGGCGAAGGCCGCCTCTGGCGGGTCGAGCGCCCCGGCGGTCCGCCGAGCCATATCATGGGCACCATCCATGTCGCCGATCCGCGGGTGCGCGATCTGCCCGTGCCGATCCGCGAGGCCTTCGAGTCCTCCAGGCGCGCCGCCTTCGAGCTGCTGCCGGACCCGGAGGTGCGCCAGACCGTCCAGCAGGCACAGCGGCTGCCGACCAAGAAGTCCCTGGCCAAGCTGCTCGACAAGGACACCTATCGGAAGACCCTGGCCGTGGCCGCCCGCTACGGCCTGCCGGCCGAGGCGGTGGATCAGATGCAGCCCTGGGCTCTGGCGATTCTCTTCCAGACGCCGCCGGACGAGTTCCGCCGGCGCCTCGACGGGGATCTCATCCTCGACGCCTGGCTCATCCAGTGGGCCTACGATCTCGGCATGCGGGTGGTGGCCCTGGAGAAGCCCGAGGAGCAGATGTCGCTCTTCGATGCCTTCGAGCCCCGCGACCAGGTGGAGATGTTGCGCGAGATCCTGACCCAGCTCGAAGAGGAACCGAACGGCGTCGAGCGGCTGATCGACGACTATCTCGACGGCTCCATGACCGCGGCCTACCGTCGGGTGGAGGAGATGGCCCGCGCGGACAAGGAACCCGGCGCCCGCCAGTTCAAGGAGCTGTTCCTCGACGCCCGCAACCACACCATGGTGCGGCGCATGATCCCGCTGCTGCAGGAGGGCCACGCCTTCGTTGCCGTCGGAGCCCTACATATGCCCGGCGAAGAAGGCATCCTCAATCTGCTGGAACGGCGGGGCTACCGCGTCACACGGCTCTACTGAAGCACCCCCGGCCGCTGACGACCGCCCCTCGGCCCTGACGAACTGCGGCCTTAGCGATTGCCGGGAGATGAAATAGGCTGGCCCGATCCTATTTAGGATTGGGGGACGGCGGCGTCCGGATCGATCAAGGGGGAAATCGGCAATGCTAGGTACACGCTATCCGGACATGATCCGCGAATTCCTGCGCATGGAATCCGCAGGCGGCATCCTTTTGGTGCTGGCGACGATCCTGGCGATGATCCTGGCCAACTCCGGGCTCGGTCCCTTGTACGACGCCTTCCTCGAAACGCCGGTGGCCATCCAGTTCGGGGCGCTGGAGATCGCCAAGCCGCTGTTGCTGTGGATCAACGACGGCCTGATGGCCGTCTTCTTCTTCCTGGTCGGCCTGGAGATGAAGCGCGAGTTCAAGGTGGGGGAGCTTTCCAGCCCCGCCCGCGTGGCCCTGCCCGGTATCGGCGCCATCGGCGGCATCGCCCTGCCGGCGCTGATCTATGTCGCCATCAACGCGGGCTCGCCCGAGAACCTGGCGGGCTGGGCCATCCCGGCGGCGACGGACATCGCCTTTGCCCTGGCCGTCATGTCTCTGCTCGGGAACCGCATCCCGGTCGCCGCCAAGGTCCTGCTGCTGGCCATCGCGATTTTCGACGACCTGGGGGCGATCCTGATCATCGCCTTCTTCTACACCGGCCAGCTTTCCCAGCTCTCCCTGATCCTGGCCGTGATCCCCATCGTCGGCCTGCTGATCCTGAACCTCAGCGGCACGACGCGGCTGGCGCCCTATGTCGTGCTCGGCATCATCCTCTGGGTGCTGGTCCTCAAGTCCGGGGTCCACGCCACCCTGGCCGGGGTGATCACGGCCCTCGCCATCCCGATGAAAAAGCGCGAGGGGGCCGAGCACAGTCTGTTGGAAGAGCTTGAGCACGCGCTGCACCCCTGGGTGGCCTTCGGCATTCTGCCGCTCTTTGCCTTTGGCAATGCCGGCGTCTCCTTCGCCGGCATGGGGCTGGAGAGTTTCGTCGAACCGGTCAAGCTGGGCATCTCCCTGGGACTCTTCGTCGGCAAGCAGATCGGCATCTTCACCTTCCTGTGGCTGACCATTCGCTGGGGCATCGCACCGATGCCGCAGGACACCAGCTGGCGCCAGCTCTACGGCGTCTCGCTGCTGGCAGGCATCGGGTTCACCATGAGCCTCTTCATCGGCTCTCTGGCCTTCGAGCATACCGACTTCGACGCGCCGATCCGTCTTGGCGTGCTGACCGGATCGCTGCTCTCGGCCGTTGCCGGCTTCCTGCTGCTGAGCACCACCGACAGCCGGCAAGCTGCGGCACAGAGGACACAGCAGGCTGCCGTCCCCGAAGAGGTCAGACCGTCTTAAGTGCCCGCCGGTCGCGTCTGGCTGTCGTCGCCGGGGAGCAGGCCGGCGGCGAGGGCGATGACGGCGACGATGCCGGCCAAAACCAGCAGCAGATGGTCGAAGCCGGCAGCCTCGTCGAACAGCCAGGAGACGAGCTGCACGCCCAGGGGGCCGGCGGCGATGGCAATGCCGTTGCGGATGCCGTAGGCCAGGCCGCGGCGCCGGCTGGAAGTGAAGCGTGCGATCAGCACGCTCTCCAGCGGTGCGGCGATGTCGAAAACGAAGATGACCACCACCGCCACCGCGACCACCGGCCAGCCCGCGACGGAGAGCGCCAGCAGCAGGGCCGCGAGCTTGAGGCCATAGCTGAGGACGTAGACCCGCTTGGCCGCGCCGCGGTCGGCGAAATAGCCGCCGACGAGTTGGGCCGTCGCGCCGAGCAGATAGACCGCGGTCACCAGGGCGCCGAGGCCGAGCAGGCCGTCGCCGAGAGCTGCGCCTACCTGGCGGTCGAGCCACTTCGGCAACATGGTGGTGAAGGCGTAGTAGACCACGGTGGTCAGCGACATGGTGACCGCCAGCACGGCGAAGGCCTGGCGCACGTCCTTGCGGCTCGCTTCCGGCGTGGGGAGGACGTCGCTCTCGCGGTCGCGGAGCAGTCCGGTGGCGAGCGCCCAGGCGAGGGCGGCACCGGCGAAGATGGCAAGAAGACCCGGCAGGACGAAGGCCAGGCGCCAGTCCAAGAGATCGGCGAGCACGGCGGCCACCAACGAAGCCGCGGCGGCGCCGATGCTGCCGGAGATGCCGAGCACCGCCACCGAGCGGCCCCGCCGCGTCGCATGCTTGATCACCCAGGCGGTCCCCACGGGGTGATAGATCGCCCCGAAGAGGCCCATGAGGCCGAGGGCGGCGGTGAGCATGGCCGGGCCGGTGGCGAAGCCGCAGAGCAGCGTGGCGATGCCGATCCCCAGGAAATAGACGACCATCAGATTGGCCTCGCCCCAGCGGTCGCTCAGCCAGCCGGCAAGCGGCGCGGCAAGCCCCAGCAGCAGGGCCCCCAGGGTCCAGAGCCCGATCAACTCGTCATAGGGCCGCTGCCAGACCGGCTCCAGCACCAGGACGAGGGTGAGAAACAGGGCCACCAGGACATGGAACCAGGCATGGCCGAAACAGGCGAAGACCATGATGAGCCGCAGGTTGTTGTCTCGCATGGCCGCCGCCTCCCTCGCCGATCCGGGGTGTCGCCTGCCATCAGCCTAGCGGGGAGCCCGAGCATGAGAAGCCGCGAAAGCTGCAGGCAATGCATGCAGATTTGTCGGTCTTCTTGGCGGTCTCGGTCAGGTCTGTCTGTGGCCGAGAAGTCGGTCTTGCCGGTCCTGGATCAGTTCGGTCAGCGCGTCGGCGACCCGGCGCACGGCGGGCTGGTTTCGCGCGGTCTCGTGCATCAGCAGGTAGATCTCTTCCTCCAATTCGGCGATGGGCGGATGCACGCGCGCCAGGTCGTCGGCTGCGTCACCCAGATGGCAGGGCAGGATGGTGATGCCCAGGCCCTGGCGGGCGGCTTCGTGGCGCAGGTGGAGTTCGCTGACCCGAAGGGGAAAGGTGCCGTGTTGACCGAAACGGAACAGCCAGCCCGACTGCGATTTCTTGCGCGGGTTCTGGCGGAAGCCGATGAAACGGGCCCGCCGGTTTTCTTCAAGAGGCTCGCCCGCCACTTCGCGCGCGTAGGCCGGGCTGGTGTAGAGGGCGAAGGCGAGGCGGCCGACCTTGCGGCAGACGAGGTCGCCGCGCGCGGGCACCGCATTCATGCGAAAGGCGATATCGGCCTCCTGGCGGGCCAGGTTGAGCCGCTCGCCGGTGCTGATGAACTCGACAGCAGAGGGCGCGCAGCGCGCTTCAAGCTCCGCGAAGGACCGCGCGAAAAACAGCGCCAGGGAGCCGATGGCGGTGACACGCACGAGGCGCTGGTCCGGCTCCGCGATGCCTTCCAGTGCGCGGGAGAGGTCGTGGCTCTGCCGTTCCATGTCCTCGGCGAAGGGCAACAGGGCGCGCCCCGCCTCCGTCAGAACCACGCGGTCGGTGTGGCGTTCGAAGAGCGTTGCGCCGAGCTTTTCTTCCAGGGCTTTCAGCCGCCGCCCGACGGTCGGCTGGCTGACCCGCAGGCGGCGCGCCGCCTCGGTCAGGGTTTCGGCGCGGCTGACCGCCAGGAAGTAGCGGATGTCGTCCCAGGCGAAGTCGTGCGGCATCGGGCTCCTACCCTGTTCCCGGCACTGCGGCGCTTCGGTCATCGCCGGGCGCAAAGGAGTCTGCCTGACTGGTCTCGATGATCCAGTCCCTCACCGCTTCTGCCTGGGCCGAAAGCGCCGCGGTCTTCGACCAGATCAGATAGAAGCCCTTGGGCGTCCGCCAGCGCCAGGGGCCGACCTGGGTCAGCAGTTCCTGGCGCAGCAGCCCCTCCACGATGTAGCGCCAGCCAAGCGCGATGCCTTCGCCCGCCATGGCGGCCTGCACGACCAGCGCATAGTCGTTGAGGCGCAGGCCGCCGCCGCTGTCCCGGTAGGGGCCCTTCATCGCGGCGAACCACTCGCGCCAGGTCGGGCAGGGGCGAAAGGGCTCTTCCAGGTGAATCAGCCGCTGCCCGGCCAGGATCTCCAGGGAGGTGACCGGCGGATAGGCTTCGGCGAAGCGCGGGCTGGCCACCGCGATCAACTCCTCGTCGGCGATGCGGGCGGCGCTATAGCCGCGCCACGTGCCATCGCCGCGCCAGACCGCCAGGCTCAGGCCCTCCCCGGCCAGGTCCGGGTCCCGGTCGGTGGTCTGCAGGCGCAGGTCGATCTCCGGGTTGAGGCGGTGGAATTGGGCCAGCCGCGGCACCATCCAATAGTTGGCGAAGGCGGTGGAGACCGAGAGGGTGACATGGCTTTGGCGGCCCTGGCGCCGCAGCAGGCGCGCCGTCTCCAGGATGCGCGCGAAGCCGGCAGAGACGTCGCCGAACAGCATCTCCCCCGCCTGGGTCAGGCTGACCGAGCGGTGCCCGCGCACGAAGAGGCGGATGCCCAGGGCCTTCTCCAACTGGCGGACCGCCAGGCTGACCGCCGGCTGCGAGACGTTCAGCTCCGCCGCCGCCCGGGTGAAGGAGCTGTGCCGGGCCGCCACCTCGAAGACCCGCAAATGATGGGTCGAGTGGACCAGATCCTGGAAATCTTCCATAAGCCCAGTTTATGTCATGGCCCAGCTTTTTTGAAGGTCACAACAGGCGGGAATTCCCCTAATTGGTAAGCGTTGCGGAACCCAGAGTGAGGACTGCGCAGCGTACGGGAGGAACCGGACATGGCGAGAGCGGCACTGAGGCGCAGATCGCGCCGGGCGCAGAGGTCCCAGGAGGCCGTACAAGGGTCTGCTCCCGCTTATGTCCGACGGCGTATTCCGTTCTATGCCTTTCTCGAGGAAGAGGGCCTGGTCCGCCTGGAGGAACAGGCCGACTGGCTGATCCAGGAGATCGGGATCGAATTCCGCGACGACCCCCAGGCCCTGATGACCTGGCGCCAGGCCGGGGCCAGGGTCGAGGGCACTAGGGTGCGGGCCTCCGCCGAGATGATCCGGGCGCTCTGCAAGACCGCGCCGGCGGAGTTCACCCAGCTTGCCCGCAACCCCGCGCGCTCTGTGCGCATCGGCGGGGCCAACCAGGTCTTCGCCGCGGTCTACGGGCCGCCCTTCGTGCGCGACCTCGCGGGCGGGCGCCGCTACGGCGCCATGCAGGACTTCGAGAACCTGGTGAAGCTGACCTACCTGCTGCCCGCCATCCACCACGGCGGCTTCGTGGTCTGCGAACCCTGCGACGTGCCGGTCTCCAAGCGCCACCTCGACATGCTGTATTTGCACATGCGCTACAGCGACAAGCCGCACCTCGGTGCCATCACCGAGCAGAGCCGCGCCGAGGACTCGGTGGCCATGGCGCGCGTCCTGCACGGCGAAGAGGCTTTCGAGTCCAACTGCGTGATCCTCGGCAACGTCAATACCAACTCGCCGCTGCTGGTGGACAAGGTGGTGACCGAGGCGATCCGCACCTACTGCGGCGCTGGCCAGGGGATCATCGTCTCGCCCTTCATCCTCGCCGGGGCCATGGGCCCGGTCTCCACCGCCGCCTCCATCGCCCAGGCCCTGGCGGAGGCGATGATGTGCTGCGCCTACAGCCAGCTCGTGCGGCCCGGCGCGCCCTTCATCTTCGGCAGCTTCCTCTCCTCCATGAGCCTCAAGTCCGGCGCCCCCACCTTCGGCATGCCGGAGCCGGTGATCTCCCACTACGTGATCGGCCAACTGGCCCGGCGCCTGGGTTTGCCGCTGCGCAGCGGCGGCTCCCTCACCTCGGCCAAGACCGCCGATGCCCAGGCCGCCTTCGAGAGCGCCGATTCCATGCACTCCACCGCGCTGGCTGGGGTCAACTTCGTGCTGCAGGCCGCCGGCTGGCTGGAGGGCGGTCTTTGCACCGGCTACGAGAAGCTGGTGATGGATGCGGACCGCCTCGGCGCCTATCAGCTCCTGCTCGCCGGCCTTGCCACCGACGACAACGCCCTGGCGCGGGACGCCTATCACGAGGTGGAGCCGGCCGGGCACTTCCTCGGCTGCGGCCACACCATGCGCAACTACCAGACCGCCTTCTACGAGCCGGCACTGTCCGACAGCGAGAACGTGGAGAGCTGGGAGGAGCGCGGCAGCCAGGAGATGCAGCAGCGCGCCTACGAGCACTGGAACGCCCTGCTGCGCGACTATGAGGCGCCGCCCATCGACCCCGCGACCGACGAGGCGCTGAAGGACTTCGTGGCGCGGCGCAAGCGCGAGCTCCCCGACGCCTGGTACTGAAGGCCGTTATTTCCGCGGTTTGGTTGACAGAACGCGGCTTTGCCCCAATAGTGTCGCCCCTTTTTCACCGGCCGAAAGCCATGTAGGCTTTGCCAGGGCTTGTGGAACCGCTGGACCCCAGGAGATCAGAGTGACGATGGGTTCGGGCCCCGCCCGGCCGTGGGGCCTTCGTTGGTTCGACTGCCCGGCCAGACCTGAGGCCAGAGCCTAGGAGTGTAGTCCGTGAGCGACGTCTTGATGCCGACCTATGCGCGTGCCGAGCTCGCTTTTGAGCGCGGCGAGGGACCCTATCTCTATACCGCGGGCGGGCGACGCTATCTCGATTTTGCCGCCGGCATCGCAGTCAACGCCCTGGGCCACAGCCATCCGCATCTGGTGGAAACGCTGCAGGCGCAGGCGGGCAAGCTTTGGCATGTCTCCAACCTCTATACCATTCCCGAGGGCGAGCGCCTGGCCGAACGGCTGGCGGCCAACAGCTTTGCCGAGCGGGTGTTCTTCTGCAATTCCGGCGCCGAGGCGGTGGAGGGCGCGCTGAAGATCGCGCGTCGTTATCACTACGCCGCCGGCCACCCGGAGAAGACGCGGGTCATCTCCTGCTCCGGCGCCTTTCACGGCCGCACCCTGACCACCCTCTCCGCCGCGGCGAACCCGAAGTATCTCGAGGGCTTCGGTCCGGCCTCCGAAGGCTTCGACAATGTCGCCTTCGGCAACATGAACGAACTGCGCGCCGCCATCACACCGGAGACCGCGGCGATCCTGGTGGAACCGATCCAGGGCGAGGGCGGCATCCGCGCCGCCGACCTGGAGTATCTGCGCGCGTTGCGGGCGGTCTGCGACGAATTCGACCTGCTGCTGATCTTCGACGAGATCCAGTGCGGAATGGGCCGCTCAGGCAGGCTCTTCGCCCATCAGTGGGCCGGTATCGCGCCCGACGTCATGGCGCTGGCCAAGGGCCTCGGCAGCGGCTTTCCCATCGGCGCGATCCTCGCCACCGCCGAGGCGGCGAGCGCGATGAAGCCGGGCACCCACGGCAGCACCTTCGGCGGCAACCCCCTGGCCATGGCCGTGGCCAACGCGGTCCTGGACGTGATGCTGGAAGACGGCTTCCTGCCGGAGGTCGAGCGCGTGGCGCGGCTGCTCCGCGACAAGCTGAACGAGCTTGCGGGGCGCTACCCCCAGGTGCTGGCCGGGGTGCGGGGCAGCGGCCTGATGATGGGCCTGGTCTGCGTGGTGCCCAACACCGAGGTGATCGCCAAGCTGCGTGACGAAGGCCTCCTCACCGTGGGGGCGGCGGAGAACGTGATCCGCCTGCTGCCGCCGCTGATCATCGAGGAGAGCCATGTGGACGAGGCGGTCGAGGCCATCGAGCGGGCCTGCGCCACCTGGGCCAAGGCGGCGTGACATGACCTCCGGCACTGCGACCCAACCGAAGCACTTCCTCGATCTCGACCGGCTGGATACCGCCGAGCTGCG
The DNA here is from genome assembly GCF_028289705.1 of Pelagibius sp. Lineage (GTDB taxonomy): Bacteria > Pseudomonadota > Alphaproteobacteria > Kiloniellales > Kiloniellaceae > Pelagibius. The sequence continues at coordinate 37,615 of NZ_JANQOI010000155.1, read as the reverse complement.
CTGGATGCTCGACGTGGCGGGCCAGATGAAGCGCGGCGAGGCCGGCAACGGTCAGGCCAAGCCGCTGGCGGGCCGGACCCTCGCCATGATCTTCGAGAAGCCCTCGACCCGCACCCGGGTGTCATTCGAGGTGGCGGCGGCCCAACTGGGCGGCCAGGCGGTGGTGCTGGAGCCGAGCGGCACCCAGCTCGGCCGTGGCGAGACGGTGGCCGACACGGCCCGCGTGCTCTCGCGCTACGTCGACGCCATCATGATCCGCACCACCAAGGAAGAGATCCTGCTGGAGTTGGCCGACCACGCCACGGTGCCGGTGATCAACGGCCTGACCGACGTCACCCATCCCTGTCAGCTCATGGCCGACGTCATGACCTTCGAGGAACACCTCGGCAGCATCGACGGCAAGGTGGTCGCCTGGTGCGGCGACGGCAACAACATGGCGGTCTCCTGGATCCACGCCGCCGTGCGCTTCAATTTCGAGCTGCGCCTGGCCTGCCCCGAGCCGCTGCGCCCGCCGCAGGCCGTGTTGGACTGGGCGGCGGCCGCCGGCGGCAAGATCGTCGTCTCCACCGACGTGGAAACCGTCGCCCGCGACGCCGATGCCGTGGTCACCGATACCTGGGTCTCCATGGGCGATGACGACGGCGAGAGCCGCCACAACCTGCTGCGCTCCTATCAGGTGGACGAGAGGGTCATGGCCCTGGCCAAGCCCAACGCCATCTTCATGCACTGCCTGCCGGCTCACCGTGGCAACGAGGTCACCGATGCCGTCATCGACGGGCCCCAGTCGGTGGTCTGGGACGAGGCGGAGAACCGGCTCCACGCCCAGAAGGGCATCCTCGCCTGGTGCCTGTCTTGATGCCTGAGGGCGAGAGGACTGCGGTCCGCCCCCAAGCCGACCCCGAAGCCGATCAGGTCCAGCCGTTCCTGCTGGAGTCCTCGGAGATCCGGGGACGGCTGCTGCGCCTGGAACGGGTGCCCAGCGAGATCCTGCGCCGCCACGACTATCCCGAGCCCGTCGCCCGGCTGCTGGCGGAGATGCTGGCGCTCTGCGGCGGCCTGGCGTCCCTGCTGAAGTACGAGGGCATCTTCACCCTGCAGGCCAGCGGCGACGGCCCGCTGCGGGTCATGGTGGTCGACGTGACATCGGAGGGGGCGATGCGCGGCTATGCCGGCTTCGACGAGGATAGGCTCGACCGCTTGGTGGCCGAGGCCAACGGCAGCCAGCCGACGGTGGCGGCGCTCTTCGGCAAGGGCTCCCTCGCCTTCACCGTCGACCAGGGCGTCCACAGCGAGCGCTACCAGGGCATCGTCGCCCTCAACGGCGACACCCTGGCGGACTGCCTGCAGCACTACTTCATGCAGTCCGAGCAGTTGCAGAGCGGCATCGTGCTGGCCGCCGGGCGCCGCGGCGGCGCCTGGGTCTCGGCGGCCCTGGTGCTGCAGCGCCTGCCGGAAGAACACATTGCCGACATCGAAGACGAGGACGACTGGCGCCGGGCCATGGTGCTGCAGGCGAGCTGCAGCGCCGAGGAACTGCTGGACGACAGCCTGCCGCTGAACGACCTGCTCTACCGGCTGTTCCACGAGGAAGGCGTGCGCGTCTACGAGCCGCGCGCGCTGACCGAGGCCTGCCGCTGTTCGGGCCAGCGCCTGGAAACGGTGCTGGCCGCCATGCCGCGCGAGGAAATCGAAGACCTGAAGATCGACGGCGCGGTTGAAGTGACCTGCGAGTTCTGCACCAGGGTCTACCGCTTCGATGACAATGATCTGCAGCGCATCTACGCGCCTTGATCCTGCCCGATTCTCTGCCTATGCCTGTCGTTTCCTGTCAGTGACCATTCAGGGACTCTTGGGCATGCGTATCTTGTTTAGGCCTTTCTTTGCGATTTCTCTCGCGGTCGGGCTCCTGGCCGCCTGCACCTTCGATGACCCGCAGAACCGTTTCGCCGAAATCACCTTCGCGCACCTTCCGGAAATCCGCCTCGACGTTGGCGATGTCCGCATCGAGCAGGCCTATCTGGCGTCGGTCAAGGACCCCAACGTGGAGCACCGCTTTCCGGTCAAGCCGATGGACGCCGCGGTGCGCTGGGCCCAGGACCGCCTGGAGGCCGAGGGCAGCCGCCTGGTGCTGCGCTACATCGTCCGCGAGGCCTCGGTGGTGGAGACGGCGCTGGAGACCAAGAGCGGCGTCACCGGCCTGCTGACCACCGACCAGGCCGAGCGCTACGACGCGCGCATCGTCGTCGACCTGCAGATCCTCGACGGCCGCCAGGTGCAGGCGACCGCCAACGCCGAGGCGCGGCGCTCCGTCACCGTGCCGGAAGGCATCAGCCTGAAGGAGCGCGAGCTGGTCTGGTACAAGCTGACCGAAGACGCGATGAACGACCTCAACAGCCAGCTTGAAGAGACCATCCGCAGCGCCTTCTTTCCTTATGTGATTCTCTAGGGCGTTTTCGACTTGCGTCGAAGCGGTTCCAGCCCGCACCCCCTCCCGGCCACCCAATACGATTATCCTGGTGGGTGGCCGGGAGGGGGAGCGGGCCGACGCCGTCAAACCACCAAGGCCTCAAATCCGGAGGCCGCGCGATGATCGGGGTGTTTGATTCCGGTCACGGCGGGCTGACGGTCCTGCGGCAGTTGACGGCGCGCCTGCCGCAACAGCAGTTCGTCTATCTCGGCGACCACGCCCATGCGCCCTACGGCCGGCGCGCGCCCGAGGACATCTACGGGCTGACCCTGGCGGCGGTGGAACGGCTGTTCCTCCAGGGCTGCCGGCTGGTGCTGCTGGCCTGCAACACCGCCTCGGCCGTCGCCCTGCGGCGCATGCAGCAGGACTGGTTGCCGCAGAACGCGCCCAACCACCGGGTCCTCGGCTGCTTCGTGCCCATGGTGGAGGCCCTGACCGCCGTCTCCTGGCGCGACGGCCTGCCGGTGCCCGGCCGCAGGGCGGAGGACGGCCTGGTGGCCGTCTTCGCCACCCAGCGCACCGTGGCTTCCGGCGCCTACCCCCTGGAGGTCTCCCTGCGGGCGCCGCGGTTGCGGGTGGTCTCCCAGGCCTGCCGCAACCTGGTCGCCGCCATCGAGGGGCAAGAGCCCGCCGCGCGGCTTCAGGAGATGGTGTCCGGCTACGTGGCCGAACTGATGGCCGCGGCCGGCGGCGAAGCGCCGACCGCCGCCGTGCTCGGCTGTACCCACTACCCGCTGGTCGCCGACTGCTTCGCCGCCGCCCTGCCGGCCACCACCCGCCTGCTCGACCAGCCGCGCATCGTCGCCGAAAGCCTGGCGGACTACCTGGACCGCCACGGCCGCTTCCTCGGCGCTCCCTCCGAACGCGGCGGCGTCCGCTTCCTCACCAGCGGCGACCCCGACCAGGCCTCGGCCTTCGCCAGCCGCTTCTTCGGCGCGCCGGTGGCCTTCGAAGGCATTGCCGATCACGAACCGCCGGGACCTCGTTGACTCGCAAATTCGAAGCGATTGGGGCGTTGCAGCCAGCTTGAATCACAAGGCGACACCTTGCCTCAAGTCTCAACTACTGTTTCCGACTCTCTCCTCAGAGCGGACGTCAGCCTTTGGTCGCAGTTTGACCCGTTCCGGAAGTTGCGCGTCCCCATCGATGAGGCGCAAGCGCGAGACTAACAAGTGGGAGTGGTCTTGCGCCGTCGCGCTGTAATACCCAGGGCCAGCAGGCCAAATCCGAAGAGGATCAAGGTCGCGGGCTCAGGAATGGCAGTTGTATCGTGCTGGACGCTGAGATCTACAACAAATGACGCGATATTTTGACCCGACCAGCCAGTGACATTGGTGAGATCCACGGTGATTTCATCCGACAAAAAGGAAACTGTCGGTGTCCCTCCAATTCCTATTGAGGAAATTGAAGCTCCAATGATGCTGCCGGAAGGCCCGGTCCAGTCCAGGTCGAAAACTCTCAGGAATGTGAGGGGCAGGGATGCAACCCCAACCGAGATGGCTCCAGTCAATGTCACGGCGATAGAAGAATCTTCGACATCCAGGGTCCAAATCGGTCCAGCATTATGCAAATTGAGATCGGTAACCTCCGAGGGCCCGGCCTGTACCAAGAACGATCCCGAATCAATTACGACGCTTGAAAAAATAACGGACTCGAACTGGACAGTGTCTCCGATCAGGGTGGCCTGTGCGGGAGCCGGCGAGAGCGCGATTAAAGAATAGCTGCAGAGAATGCTTGCAAATAGATTCCTGAACATCGCTCAGAGTACCCCTGTCTATCCGATTGTGTATGGGATATCACCTGGAAGAGACACCATGATGAGTAGGTATGATCTATAACTGTGGTTAAGCAATTTTGATGCCATGAGAGAAAGATGCGACGCGGCAATGGCTTAATCCGACAGCAAGGAAGGGCATCTCTAAAGTTGTAAAAATAGATTACAGATTCTCGCTCTCTCTGATTGAGGCGATGGATTGGATTTTCGGCCTCTTTGGCTTTGAATTCTGCGGTTTTCCGCGCCCAGGTATGGCCCTGAATTCGCAACGTGCGAGGCGCTGCTTGTGGTGGGTCGCGGCAATCTTACATCTGTCAAGCAATTCAATGACCTGATCAAGACGGGTGTAAAGGGATTTGACAGGCCGGGCCCGGCGCGAATGGCTTGGCTTACCGATGATTGAGGGAGATCGGGGATCGCGCGCCCTCATGGGCTAAGCCACAAAGGCCAAGGGTGTCGTGGGCTTGCGCCGCGCCGCTGGATGTCGGCTCGTGGCACATCAGCGACATGCACAGTGGGCTCGCCCTAGCCCGCGGCCCAGTCGCGCAGCTTCAGGAGAAAGGCCTCGCAGGCGGCCACCTGCTCCAGGCTGATGAACTCGTTGGCCTGGTGGGCTTGGTCGATGGAGCCGGGGCCGAAGACGATGGTGGAGAGGCCTGCTGCCTGGAAGAGGCCGCCTTCGGTGCCGAAGGAGACCACGGCGGTGTCGTTGGCGCCGGTGAGGCGCCGCACCAGGGTCTCCGCTGCCCCCTCGTGTTCCGGCGCCAGCGGCAGCACGGTGGCCGGGCGCCGCGTCTCGATGGTGGCATGGGGCGCCTGTGACTGCAGCTCCGGCAGCACCTCTTCGCGGGCGAAGCGCTCCACCTCGGCGATGATGGCGTCGGTGTCCTCGCCGGGCAGCGGCCGGAACTCCCAGGTGAAGGTGCAGTCCTGGGCGACGATGTTGATCGCCTTGCCGCCCTCGATCTCCCCCAGATTGAAGCTGGTGTAGGGCGGGTCGAAAGGGTTCGCCGGGTCGGCGGCGGCGCGCTTGGCGGCAGCCAGCTCGGCGATATGGGCGATGATGCGCCCGGCGGCGAAGATCGCGTTGGCGCCGAGCTGCGGCAGGCTGGAATGGGCCGCCTGGCCGGTGATCCGCGTTTCGAAGAGGAAGCAGCCCTTGTGGCCGTTGACGATCTGCATGGAGGTGGGCTCGCCGACGATCACCAGGGCCGGTTCGGGGACCGCGCGGGTCAGGTCCTCGATCAGCGCGGGCACGCCGGTGCAGCCGACCTCCTCGTCGTAGGAGAAGGCGAGATGGATCGGCCACGTCAGGGGCCGGGCCGTGAACTCGGGGACCAGCGCCAGGGCGACGGCGAGAAAGCTCTTCATGTCGGCGGTGCCGCGGCCGTAGAGGCGGCCGTCGCGCTCGACCAGGGTGAAGGGATCGCTCTCCCAGGGCTGGCCCTCCACCGGCACGACATCGCTGTGGCCGGAGAGCACGACCCCGCCCGGCGCCTCCGGCCCCAGGCTGGCCAGCAGGTTGGCCTTGCTGCCGTCGGGGCTGGCCGTGCGCCGGCAGCGGGCACCCTGGCGCTCCAGGTAGTCCTGGGCGAAGTCGATCAGCGCCAGGTTGGACTTGGCGGAAACGGTGTCGAAGCCGACCAGCCGCGCGATCATCTCCCGCGATTCCGGGCGGATCATGGCGGTCTCCTCAGCCGCGCCAGAAGGCCGGCGCCAGCAGGATCAGCACCGTGAAGAGCTCGAGCCGGCCCAGGAGCATCCCCACGCAGAGCAGCAGCTTGGCGCTGTCCGGCAGGGTGGCGTAGTTGCCCGCCGGGCCGATGACGTCGCCCAGGCCGGGGCCGACGTTGGCGATGGCCGAGGCGGCGCCGGAGACGGCGGTGACGAAGTCCAGCCCCGTCATGCCGAGCCCGATGGCCAGCAGCGCAAAGCAGGTGACGAAGAGAAAGAAGAACGACATCACCGAGGCGGCCACGGCCTCGGGAATCGGCTTCTTGTTGTAGTAGGCGAAGAACACGCCGTTGGGCTGCATCAGCCGGCGGAGCTGGGCGTTGGCGGTGGAGTAGAGCACCTGCAGGCGGAAGATCTTGACCCCGCAGGTTGTGGAGCCGGCGCAGCCGCCGACGAACATCAGGATGAACATCACCGAGACGACGAAGCTGCCCCAGGCGTTGTAGTCGGCGGTGGAAAAGCCGCTGCCGGTCATCACCGAGATGACGTTGAAGGTCGAATAGCGCAGGGCGTCCAGCGGCTCCATCATGGCGCCGCTCAACAGCCAGATCGCCACCAGCACGATGGCCACCGCCAGGATGCAGAGGAACCAGCGCACCTGCGCATCGGCGAAAACGGGGCGCAGGTCGCCGCGGATGACCCGCAGGTAGAGCACGAAGGGGATCGAGCCCAGCACCATGACCACCGACATGGTCCAGTCGACGGCGGGGTTGGCGAAGTGCCCGACCGAGGCGTCGTAGGTGGAAAAACCGCCGGTGGCGATGGAGGTCATGGCATGGGCGACGGCGTCGAAGGCGGACATGCCCACCGACCAGAGCAGGATCGCCGCCACGCCGGTCAGGAAGACATAGATGATGGAGATCCCGCCGGCGATCTGGGCGGCGCGTGGCAGCACCTTGTCGGTGTCGAAGGCCTCGACCCGGAACATCTGCATGCCGCCGACCTGCAGGACCGGCAGGATGGCGACGGCCATGACGATGATGCCGACGCCGCCCAGCCACTGCAGGATCGCCCGCCACAGCAGGATGCCGGGCGGCGCGAAGTCGAGGCCGACGATGACCGTGGCGCCGGTGGTGGTGACGCCGGACATGGACTCGAAGAAGGCATCGGTGACGCTCAGCTCCAGCTCCGAGAAGGTGAAGGGCAGGGCGCCGAAGGCGGCGATGACGAACCACGCCAGATTGGTCATGACGAAGGCCTGGCGCAGGGAGAAGTTGCCGAGGCGCGAGCGGGTGGTCAGCATCATCGAGACGCCGGTGAAGAGGGTCACCGCCGCGGCCTTGGAGAAGACCAGCCAGTCGGGATGCCCCACTGCGGCATCGACGACGGCCGGGATGATCATGGCGATGGCCAGGACGCTGATCAGGATCCCGATGACGAAGATGACCGGCCGCAGTTCGATCATCGCCGCCGACCTTCCGCCGATGCGGACAGCGCCATTCCTGTGCGCCCCTCTCTTGCGCGCAATGACAGGGATGTGTGAACCGGATGAACCATGCCTCGAGACGACCGCGACTTAGTGGGCGCCGCTGCCCTGGGTGGGATGGCCGGTGAGGGCGAGGAACTCGCGCCGGGTCGAGGCGTTGCTGCGGAACAGGCCCAGCATGCGGCTGGTGACCATGGTGGTTCCCGGCTTGTGGACGCCGCGGGTGGTCATGCACTGGTGGGTCGCCTCGATCACCACGGCAACGCCTTTCGGCTTCAGGACCTCTTGGATCGTGTTGGCGATCTGCGCGGTCATCTTCTCCTGGATCTGCAGACGGTGGGCATAGGCCTCCACCACCCGCGCCAGCTTGGAGATGCCGACGACCCGGTTCTTGGGAAGATAGCCGACATGGGCCCGGCCGATGATCGGCGCCATGTGGTGTTCACAGTGGGATTCGAAGCGTATGTCGCGCAGCAGCACCATCTCGTCGTAGCCCTCGACCTCCTCGAAGGTGCGCTCCAGCAACTCCATGGGATCGATGCGATAGCCGGCGAAGAACTCTTCGTAGGACTTGACCACGCGCTCCGGCGTGCCGATCAGGCCCTCCCTGGCGGGATCGTCGCCGGCCCAGCGGATCAGCGTTTCCACGGCCTCCAGGGTTTGTTGGCGGCTGGGCCGCTGGTGGGCCGCGATCGGCCGGATGTTCGGACGGTTGGTCAAGCGCCCCGCCTCCCCCCGGACGGTCCCGCCCCCGCGCAGCGGCAATAACAGGCGAGTTGGATCATGTCTCAGTTGAGTTGCACGGGCTGGTGGGGACTGTCCAGCGAAAAGGCCGGGATCTCAACGTCGAAGCGGCGGCCGTTGGCGCTTTCCATCTCGTAGCTGCCCACCATGATGCCCGAGGGCGTCGTCAGCGGCGTGCCGCTGGTGTATTCGAAGCTCTCCCCCGGTTCCAGGGTCGGCTGTTCGCCGACCACGCCTGCGCCCCGCACTTCCTGGACCCGGCCCATGGAATCGGTGATCCGCCAGTAGCGGTTCAGGAGCTGCACGGTCTCGAAGCCGGTATTCTCGATGGTGACCTGATAGGCCCAGACATAGTGGCTTTCGGTGGGGGAGGATTGGTCGTCCAGATAGATCGGCTTGACGGTGACGTTGATGGATTCGGTGGTCGCGCTGTACATCGTGCTGAGGGTCCCTTCTCGCCCGACCGCATCTGATCCCCCGCAGTCTACGCCTTGATGGGCCGACAAGGAAAGGGCCGCAGACTCGCCCTGGCGGCACCGGTCCCAATCGAGGATAAAGCGTTGTTATTGGGGAATAATTTCCACCCTGCGGTTGGCCTGATCGCGCACGCCGTCGGCGGTGGGCATGGCCGGTTCGGCCTCGCCGCGGCCGGCCACAAAGATGCCGTCCGGATCCGCACCGCGGGCTGCCATGGCCGCCCGAACGGCGTCCGCGCGGCGCAGCGAAAGCGCGAGGTTATAGTCCGCCGCGCCGGCGCGGTCGGCGTGTCCCGTGACCGAGAATTCGGTGAAGCCGGCGGCGCGGGCGGCGGCCAGCGCCTCGTCGATGACCGCTATGGCCTCGGCGGTGATCTCTTCGCTGTCGAAGTCGAAGAACAGGACGTAGGCCTGCGGCCGGACCGACGGCGGCGGCGCGGCAGCCGCCTGCGGGGCCGGCTCGGCGGCGGGTGCGGGTGCCGCTGCCATGATGCTGTCCAGGCGCTCAAGGGCGCCAAAGAACTCGTCCCGGCAGCGGGCGATGTCTTCGGACTGATGGCCCTCTTCCTGTTGTTCGATCCAGCAGTCGAAGCGCGCCTGGGCGATGGCCGCGTCCTCCGGCGCCTTGGTCCGGGCGTTGGCGTCCAGCAAGGCGACGAGGCGGCCGCGCGCGCTCGCGAGCTCGCCGGCCTGGGCATCCGATAGCCGGCGTTCGCCGACGGGTTCCGGCGGCACCGCGTTGCCCGCGGCGGCCGCCAAGCCCTTGCCGGCGAAGTAGTCGGCGGACTCCCAATCGACCATCTCGTCGGCCTCGAAAACGCTGAGGTCGCGGTATTCGCGGGCCAGGCTCTGGGTGAAGGAGGCGCCGCCGGTCTCCGTCTGGCGCAGACGGTCGGTGTCATAGCCCAGCGCGCAGCCGCCCACGGCGGCCGCGGCCGTCAAAGGAATCAGAATTCTATGCAGCATCGTCCCCACGCCTCCCTGTGATCGAGCCTTCGGCTCACCCCTGTGCCCACCACAGTAGGCATTCCGGAGGGCACATCACATGTGAAAGTTTCTTGCTTCAGGAAAGTCTACTTTAACGGCCCCGGTCTGCGCCCCTGCAGCGGCCGATCTTAGAGCATGGGAGCGGGCGGGTAAGGTCTTATTCTGTGGTGCGGCGCGGCTCCGGCCCGCGCTGTTCCAGGGGCCGGTCAGTGCCGGCGCAAACCTTGCCGGCCGCGTCGATTTCCAAGACCGGTCCGCCGGCGTCCAGGGCGTCCTGGGGATCGTGGGTGACCAGAAGGGTCGGCAGCGCCTGGGCCCGGGCGTGATCGAAGACGAAACTGCGGAAGCGTGCGCGCAACGCCACGTCCAGCTTGGCGAAGGGTTCGTCCAGCAGCAGGGCGCAGGGCTCCGACAATAGGGTGCGCAGCAGGGCGACCCGGGCGCGCTGGCCGCCGGAGAGCGTGGCCGGATCGCGGTCGTAGAACTCCGCCATGTCGGCTTCGGCCAGGGCCTCCTCGATGCGCGCACGCCGCGCCCTGCGGTCGCGGATCTGCGGCGGCAGGCCAAAGGCGAGGTTGCCGGCGACCGAGAGGTGGGGAAACAGCAGGTCGTCCTGAAACAGGATGCCGACATGGCGCTCTTCGGGGAGGCGCCGGCTGATGTCCTCGCCGTTCAGAAGGATGCGCCCGGAACCCTCCAGCGCCGGGTCGAGGGTGCCGCAGACGAAGGCCAGCAGGCTCGACTTGCCGCAGCCGCTGGGCCCCATCACCGTGACCACCTCCCCCGGGGCGACGGTGAGGCTGAGGGGGCCGAGCAGGCGCTGGCCGCCGTGGGCCAGTTCCACCTGGCGCAGCACCAGGCCGTGCTCCTTGGCGACCGAAACCACTGTCATGCGTGTCGCTCCGGGGTCACGCGCGCTGCTCCCGCAGCGCGCGGCTGCGCGCCAGGCGCTTGGGCAGGGCCAGGGCGGCGGCGAAGGCGGCAAGCGGCAGTGCCGCCTGCAGGAAAGCAAAGACGCCCATGACGCGGCGGTCTCCTCCGGCGGACAGGCTCACGGCTTCGGTGGTCAGGGTGACGAAACGGCCGCCGCCGGCAAACAGGGTCGGCAGGTACTGTGTCACACTGACCGCGAAACCGACAGCGGTGGCGAAGAGTACCGGGCGCAGCAGCATCGGCAGCTTGACCCGCCAAAACACCCGGTTGGGGCTGGCGCCCAGGCAGAGCGCGGTGCGGCTGTAGCGTTCGTCCAGCGCGCGGTAGGAATCCTCCAGCGAGAGGAAGACATAGGGCAGGACGAACAGCAGGTGGCTCCACACCAGGGCGATCCAGGTGGCGTCGATGCCGATCTGGATGGACAGCACCTGGCTGCCGAAGAGAAAGGCCACCTGGGGCACCAGGAGCGGCGCATAGAGCAGCCAGAGGGCCCGGGTGGAGATCGTCAGCCCGCGGCGCTGTTCGTTCTCCAGGCAGCCGAGCACCAGGGCCAGGGCGATGAAGGCGGCGGCCAGTCCGCTGATCAGGGTCGTGCCTGTGGTCCAGACGATATCGTTTCCAAGGCGCGACCAGATATCGAGGCTGAGGGAGGACGGCAGGGCGTCGGGATAGCGCCAGCGCCGGGTCACCGACCAGAGGGCCATGGCCAGCAGGCCGGCGGCCGCCAGCACCACCAGGGTCTGGATCGCGGCCTTGACAAGAACGCGCAGGGCCCTGCCCTTGCCGCCGCGGCGCCCGCCGGCGATCCAGGCCCGGCCGAGGCGGGCGGCCAGGATTTCCCCGAGGCGCCAGAGGGCGATGGCGGCGACCACCACGAGAAGCTGCAGCACCGCGCCGGCGGCGGCGACGAAGCGCATGGTGAGGTCCGGATCGTTGAACCAGCGGAAGACCTGCACCGCCAGGGGCGGCGGCGACAGCGGCGCCAGGATCATCGCCATGTCGACCACCGAGAGCGAATAGGCAAGCACGGCATAGATCGGCAGGCGGATCTGGCGGTAGACCGCCGGCAGCACCGTCTTCATCCAGGCCATCACCGGCCCGTAGCCGAGGGAGCGGGCGATGGCCAGGCGCTCGTCGGCCCGGCTGTGCTCCAGCGCCGAGAGGGTCATGAGCAGGAGGAAGGGCAGTTCCTTCATCACCAGGCCCAGGGTGAGGGCGAGGCCGTTGGGGTCCGGCAGGCTCGCCACATCGGGCGGCAGATCCCAGCCGGTGGCCCAGGGCGAGACGAGGCGCACCAGCCAGCCGCTGGGCGCGATCAAAAAGGCGAGGCCCAGGGCCATGGCGGCATGGGGCACCGCCAGGAGCGGCGCCATCAGCCCGCGGATCGCCAGAATGATGCGCCCGCCGTGACAGGCGGCGAGGAAGACGATGGTCAGCAGGAACGACGTCAGGGTCGCCAGGAAGCCGGACAGCAAGGTCAGGCGCAGGGACTCGGGCAGCCCCGGATGGGCCAACAGCATCTGCCAGGGCAGCAGGCTGAAGCCGTGTCCCTCCAGCGCCGGAAAGTAGCCGAAGGCCGGCAGCCAGGTCCCGATCAGCCCCGCCGCCACCGGCGCCAGGAACAACAGCAGCGTCAACCCCGGCAGATAGGCCAGCAGATCGCGGCGGGTCATGGCGCTTGTCTTGCCGGTGGATGCGGTGTTTCACCCCCACCCCGGCCCTCTCCCATCAAGGGAGAGGGGGTAAGAGGGGTGCCTTCATCCGCCGAGACAACCAAGAGAGCTTCTTCGAGGGTACCAAAAAAGAATCCCCTCCCCCCTTGATGGGGGGAGGTCGGGAGGGGGGTGAATACGGGATGCATTCTCTATGTGCCGGACAAACTCTGTCCGCAATCTGCCGGACAGAGCTAGCGCGCGTAGCGGCGCTGCCATTCGGCTTCGATGCGGGTCATCCAGGAGGGGTGCGGTTCCAGCAGGGTGGGCCCCAGGGCCTCCGGCGCCAGGGTGGCAACGCCGATGGGCAGGTCCTCGAAGCGCTTGCGGTCGGCCGGCGCCAGCTTGGCCATGGCCAGCACCGTGTCGTCGCCCCAGACCTCCGGGTTCTGCTTCTGCGCCTGGGCCTCCGGGCCCATCAGGAAGTTGGCCACCACCAGGGCGCCGGCGGCGGCGCTGGCGTTGAAGGGGATGGCGACGAAGTGGGTGTTGCCGATGGTGCCCTCGTCCAGCACGAAGGTGCGCGCGGTTTCGGGCAAGAGGCCGTTGGCGATCGCCGAGGAGGCCTCGGAGGGATAGAAGGAGAGGGCGAAGTCCACCTCGCCGTCGTCCAGCAACTGGCGCTGGGCCGGGCCGCTGGCGGGGAAGGTCTTGCCGCCGCGCCAGAGGTGCGGGTGCAGGGCGTCCAGGTATTCCCAAAGCGGCCGGGCGACCTGTTCCACCTGGGCGTCGTCGGCCACCGGCTGCTGCAGAAAGGCAGGATCGGGTGCCAGCTCGATGAGCACCTGCTTCAGGAAGGTGGTGCCGAGGAAGTCCGGTGGGGTGGGGTAGGTGAAGCGGCCGGGATTGGCCTTGGCCCAGTCCAGCAGCGCCGGGATCGAGCCGGGTGTCTCGGCGACCCGGGCGGAGTCGTAGATGAAGTTCAGCTTGGCCATGCCCCAGGGCGCTTCCAGGCCGTCGGTGGGCACGGTGAAGTCCACCAGGGTGGTGGGCTTGTCGGCGAAGTCGACCAGCGCGAAGTTGGGCAGCGCCTCGGTGAAGGGGCCATAGAGCAGGCCGTTGTCCTTCATGGTGGCGAAGTTCTCGCCGTTGATCCAGATGAGGTCGACGGAGCCGCCCTCGGTCTTGCCGGCGGCGCGCTCGGCCAGCACGCGGGAGACCGCATCGGCGGTGTCCGCCAGCTTTACGTGGCGGACCATGATGCCGTAGTCGTCCCAGACCCGTTCGCCCACCCAGGCGATGTAGGCGTTGATGCGCTCGTCGCCGCCCCAGGCGTTCCAGTAGACGGTCTGGCCCTTGGCGGCCTCGACGATCTCGGGCCAGGCGCGGGTTTCCGCTGCCGCGGCCTCGCGCTGTGCGCCCCCCAGGGTGCCGGTCAAGAGGGTGGAGAGGCAGGCGGCCAGGAGCGGCAGGAGCGCGATACGGCGGCGCATAGGCGTGGATCTCCCGTGTTTCATCAGTGTCGGGTCTTCAGGGTCCAGCAGCCCCGCGAGGCGGCATCTGGCGCCGCCGGCCGGCTGCTCCCGCCAGGACGGCGGCCCGGGGAAAGGATCGGGCCTTCGGGGTCTCTGGCATAGGTCGGGGGCAGCCTACAGGCGCGCCTGGGCCCTGTCATCCGTCAGGGGTCGATGATCACAGGGCTTTTATTGGATGGCCGCATCTCGTGAGCGGTTACGCGGGCCGGGCTACCAATCTGCAGGGTATCACTGCGCGTCGTGGAAGATGACGCCGGCGGCGAAGCGCTGGCCGGCGCGGATGCGGCTGACCCCGTGGCGCAGCTTCACCCGGTGGTAGCCGCGTTTGCCTGCGCGCGGGCGCTCGCTGACGGCGAAGAGCGCCGCCTCGCCCTGGCGCAGCGGCACCACCTCGGCGCGGGACTGCATGCGCGGGCGCTGTTCGGTGAGCACGAACTCGCCGCCCTCGAAATCGCGCCCGGGTTCGCTGAGCAGGACCACGAGCTGCAGCGGAAAGACCTCGGCGCCGTAAAGATCCTGGTGCAGGCAGTTGTAGTCGCCGGCCCCGTAGCGCAGCAGCAACGGCGTCGGCCGTGTCTGCCCGGCGGCGTGGCAGCGCTTCAGATAGGTCTTATGGTCCTCGGGGAAGGCCGGCGGCTGCCCCAATCGCCCGCGCCAACGGTTGGCGACCCGCGCCGCCCGGGGATAGACGGCCTCGCGCAGCGCGGCGATGACCGCCGGCAGGGGATAGGTGAAGTACTTGTACTCGCCGCGCCCGAAGCCGTGGCGCGCCATGACCACCCGGCTGCGGAAGGGCTCCTCCCGGCCATAGAGCGCAGTGAGGGCGGCGCAGTCCTCCGGCGTCAGCAGCGGGCCGAGGCGGCCGACGCCGAGTTCGTCCAGTTCCGCCTCGATGCGCGGCCAGTCGCAGGCGGCGACCCGCTCTGCGATCCCGCTGCGGGCCGGCGCCGTCACCACGACCCCATCGGGCCGGCAGCGCTTGCAGGTGCGAAAGCCCGCCGCCTCGGCCGCCGCGTTGTCCGGGAAAAATCGCACATTGTGCCGCTTTGCCGGGCCGGAGGGGCAACTCGGCCGGCAGTAGATCCCAGTGGTCTCCACGCCATAGACGAAGCGCCCGTCCATGGCGGCATCGCGCCGCAGAACCGCCGCCCACCTCGCATCATCCAGGGGCCCTTGAACATCCAGTATTCCATCCAGAACAGCGGCATCGGCCATGGCTCGTCTCCTCGCTCAGGCCGTACTCATAGCCCTCCCGCGTGGCCGCGATACATCCGAATCTTGCGGTCTCAGGCCGGAAAGACCGCGGGCCTTCCTCCCTTGCCTTGGGCCCACGGAATCCGTACCTTCTGACCCAGCGCGGGTATGATGTAATGGTAGCCTGTCAGCTTCCCAAGCTGAACGCGCGGGTTCGATTCCCGCTACCCGCTCCAACCCCAAAGCGCTCCCAATCGGGAGCCTTTTTCATCACTGCCACCGCTTCCCAAACCGTCACCCCGGACGTGATCCGGGGTCCATGGTAGAGGCGGACCGGAACTTCACGGGATGGGTTCCTGCGGGCAGGCCGATGGATCCCGGCTCAAGGCCGGGATGACGGTGGAAGCGGTTGCCCTCGACGAACAATTCGTCCTAAGGCACGCGGAGCGAGGGGAAGATGGCCTCGGTGAGGATGCGCACGGAGATCTTCCAGGCGTCGCGCTGGTTGTAGTTGCCGGCCAGCACCACGGCCACGAGGTCGAGGTGGGGGATGATCACCAGCCGCTGGCCGCCGTTGCCGAAGCCGGCGATCCAGTCGCGGCCGTCACGGCTTCCGGTCCCCAGCCACCACTGATAGCCGTAGAAGAGACCGTCCTCCGAGGCGGTGTGTTTGGTGAAGGAGTCGGCCAGCCAGGCTTCGGGTACCACCTGGCGCCCGTCCCAGCGCCCGCCGTTCAGCACCATCTGGCCGATGCGCGCGAGATCGCGAGCGGTGAGCCGCAGGCCGGAGGCGGCGGCCGCCTCGCCGTTGGTGCCGGGGGTCCAGGCGCTTTGGGTGATGCCCAGGGGCGTGAACAGCGCCTCGCGCGCATAGTCGATCAGGGGCTTGCCGCTGCCCTGGCTGACCAGATGGGCCAGGAGCGCGGTGCTACCGCCGCTGTAGGTCCAGCGGCTGCCGGCCTCGGCGACGATGGGCCGCTCCAGGATATAGCGGTAGCGGTCCCCCGACATTTCCATGGCGATCTCGCTGTTGCGCGGATCGCTGTAGGGCAGGGATTCGTCCCAGTCGAGCCCCAGGGTCATAGTCAGCGCGTGCTGCACGGTGATCTTCCGGCGCGCCGGGTCGGCGGCGAGGTCGGGATAGTCGAAGAGCGTCACCAGGGGTGTATCGACCGCCGGCACCTCGCCCGCCGCCAGGGCGATGCCGTAGAGCAGGCCGACGACGCTCTTGGAGACCGAGCGCAGGTCGTGCAGCACCTCCGGGCCGAAGGCCACGGTCCCAAGAGGCGTGCCCCAGACCTCGTCCTCGCCCTCGTAGTAGCGTTCGAGCACCAGCTTGCCGTGGCGCACCACGACCACGCCGTGCAGGTTGGGCAGCGCGCCGCTGTCATAGAGGCGGTCGAGTCGCTCGCCAGTGTCCGCGGCGAAGCCGGCCTCCGTCAGGGAGGCCTGCGGCCAGTCCGATGCCGCGGCGGGCGGCGCTGTTGAAACGAAGATCATTGCAAGAACGCCCAGGGCGAGAAAGGGCCGGAGGCTGGGTCCCGCCATCTTTGCTCTCCTTCTACCGGTCGGCCGAATGCTAAGCGCGAAAGCTGCCGTCTTTCCACCGCAAGCGCCAGCGGTTTTGCTGTGGGACCGACGGCGGGAATAGGACCGCTCTCCCCGCGTTGTGCTTTCGTCGTTCCGAAGCCGGCCTGTGCCTTCCCTAAAGGCCGTGGCGGCGCCCCGGGCCGGCGCCTATACTGCGGCGCGAAACCGGAACCTTCGCCACGCCCGGATCAGGGGCCTTCAGGGGCGGACCCTGCTCCGTGAGACAATCGGGGAAAGAGCGCGTGAGTCCATCCCGCATCGGCGGCGCCCGTCCGCCGTTCCGCAAGCTGCTGGTGGCCAACCGCAGCGAGATCGCCATCCGCGTGCTGCGCGCGGCCAACGAACTGGGCATCCGCACGGTCGCCATCTACTCCCACGAGGACCGCTTCGCCCTGCACCGCTTCAAGGCCGACGAGGCCTTTCAGGTGGGCAAGGGCAAGGAGCCGGTGGCCGCCTATCTGGACATCGACGACATCCTGCGGGTCGCCCACGACGCCCGGGTCGACGCGATCCATCCGGGCTACGGCTTTCTCTCCGAGAACCCCGACTTCGCCGAAGCCTGCGCCAAGGCCGGCATCACCTTCATCGGCCCCAAGCCTGACGTGATGCGCCGCCTGGGCAGCAAGGTGGAGGCCCGGGCGTTGGCCGAGGAGGCGGGTATCCCGGTGATGCCGGCCACCGGCGCCCTGCCCCGCGACGAGGCCGAGGCCGCGAAGCTGGCCGAGGCCGTCGGCTATCCCATCATGGCCAAGGCCTCCTGGGGCGGCGGCGGGCGCGGTATGCGGGTGGTCGAGAGCGCCGATCAGCTCCGTGAGCAGGTGGCCGCCGGCCGGCGCGAGGCCAAGGCGGCCTTCGGCAACGACGAGATCTTCCTGGAAAAGCTGGTGCGCCAGGCGCGCCACGTGGAGGTGCAGATCCTCGGCGACACCCACGGCAACGTGATCCACCTCTTCGAGCGCGACTGCTCCATGCAGCGGCGCAACCAGAAGATCGTCGAGCGCGCGCCGGCGCCCTATCTCAGCGAGGCCAAGCGGGCCGAACTCTGCGATGCCGCGGTGCGGCTTGCCCGCGCCGCCAAGTATGAGTGCGCGGGCACCGTCGAGTTCCTGATGGATGCGGAAACCGACGCGCTCTACTTCATCGAGGTGAACCCGCGCATCCAGGTGGAGCACACGGTGACCGAGGAGGTCACCGGCGTCGATCTGGTGAAGGCGCAGATCCGCATTTCCGCCGGCGCGCGCATCGGCGAGCCGGAAAGCGGCGTGCCGGTGCAGCATCAGCTTTCCCTGGACGGCCATGCCCTGCAGTGCCGCATCACCACCGAGGACCCGCTGAACAAGTTCATCCCGGACTACGGCCGCATCTCGGCCTATCGCGGGGCGACCGGCTTCGGTATCCGGTTAGACGGCGGCACCGCCTATTCCGGCGCGCTGATCACGCCGTTCTACGACTCGCTGCTGGAGAAGGTGACGGCCTGGGGCTCGACGGCCGAAGAAGCGACGGCGCGTATGGACCGGGCGCTGCGCGAGTTCCGCATCCGCGGCGTGGCGACCAACCTCTGGTTCCTGGAAGCGGTGATCGCCCACCCCAAGTTCCAGAGCGGGGAGGCGACGACCCGTTTCATCGATTCGACGCCGGAGCTCTTCGACTTCCACCGCCGCCGCGACCGCGCAACCCGCCTGCTGACCTTCATCGGCGACGTCATCGTCAACGGCAATCCCGAGGTGGCGGAACGGCCCGACCCCGGCCCGATGAGCCCTGCGATCCTGCCGGAGTTCCCCGCCGCGGAACTCACCAAAGATCCGCCGCCGGGCAGCAAGCAGCGCCTGAATGACCTGGGGCCGGAGGACTTTGCCAAGTGGATGCTGGAGCAGGAGCGGCTCCTCCTCACCGACACCACCATGCGCGATGCCCATCAGTCGCTCTTCGCCACGCGCATGCGCTCTCACGACCTGGTGGCCATCGCGCCCGCCTATGCGCGCCTGCTGCCGCAGCTCCTCTCGCTGGAATGCTGGGGTGGGGCCACCTTCGATGTTGCCCTGCGGTTCCTCAAGGAGGACCCCTGGGAGCGGCTGGCGGCGCTGCGTGAGGCGGTGCCCAATACGCTGTTGCAGATGCTGACCCGCGGCTCCAACGGTGTTGGCTACTCCAACTATCCCGACAATGTGGTGCGCCACTTTCTGGCCCAGGCGGCCGACTGCGGGGTCGATCTCTTCCGCGTCTTCGACTCCCTGAACTGGGTCGAGAACATGCGGGTCTCCATCGACGCCATCCGCGAGACCGGCCTGCTCTGCGAGGCGACGATCTGCTACACCGGCGACCTCTGCAACCCCAGGGAGGAGAAGTACGACCTCGCCTACTACGTCGGCCTCGCCAAGGAGCTGGAGGCCGCCGGCGCCCACATCCTCGGCATCAAGGACATGGGCGGACTCTGCAAGCCGGCGGCGGCGCGCCTGCTGGTCACCACCCTGAAGCAGGAGATCGGGCTGCCGATCCACTTCCACACCCACGACACCTCCGGCATCTCGGCGGCCTCGGTGCTGGCGGCGGCGGAGGCGGGGGTGGACGCCGCCGATGCGGCCATGGACGCCATGAGCGGCCTCACCTCCCAGCCCAACCTCGGCTCCATCGCCGCCGCCCTGGCCGACAGCCCGCGCGATCCGGGCCTGGACCGCGAGGCGCTGCGCCGGATCAACACCTACTGGGAAGGGGCAAGGCGCTACTACGCCGGCTTCGAGAGCGAGATGCGCGCCGGCGCCTCCACGGTCTACGAGCACGGCATGCCCGGCGGCCAGTTCACCAACCTGCAGGAACAGGCCCGCGCCCTGGGCCTGGCGCGCAAGTGGGGCGAGGTGGAGAAGGCCTATGCCCAGGTCAACGCCCTCTTCGGCGATATCGTCAAGGTGACCCCCACCTCCAAGGTGGTGGGTGACATGGCGCTCTACATGGTCTCCAACGGCCTGACACCGGCGGAGGTGCAGGACCCCAAGCGCGACATCGCCTTCCCGGCCTCCGTCATTGCTCTGTTCCGCGGCGAGGTGGGTCAGCCCTATGGCGGCTTCCCGGAAGCGCTGCAGAAGAAGGTGCTGAAGGGCGAGGAGCCCTTCACCGAACGGCGCGGCGCCTCCCTGCCGCCGGCCGACCTGACGGCGCTGCGGGCCGAGGCGGAGAAAAAGGCACGGCGTCACATCGGCGAGCGGGAGCTATCCTCCTACCTCATGTACCCCGAAGTCTTCGTCGACTACGCCAAGCACCGCCGTGCTTATGGCGACACCTCGGCGCTGCCGACGCCGGTCTACTTCTACGGCATGGAGCCCGGCCAGGAGATCGCCGTGGACATCGAACGCGGCAAGACCCTGATCATCTCCTACCTGGCGCTCAGCGATGCCGACGAGGAGGGCCAGCGCACGGTCTTCTTCGAACTGAACGGCCAGCCGCGCACGGTGAAGGTGCTGGACAAGCACCTGGCGGCCTCCGGCAAGGTGCGGCGCAAGGCCGACGAGTCCGACCCCGGCCAGGTCGGCGCGCCCATGCCCGGGCTGATCGTCAACATCTGCGACGTCGGCAAGCGGGTCGCTGCCGGCGACCGCCTGTTCACCATCGAGGCCATGAAGATGGAAACCGCCGTCTTCGCCGAGACCGCCGGGCGCGTCAGCGAGGTGGTGGCCGCCGCCGGCAGCCGGGTCGAGCCCCACGACCTGGTGGTGGTTGTGGAATCGGCGGAGGCCTGAGGGTCTCGGTGCATGAATGGCCTCGCCAACCTTTGTCGCAAAGCCGGAAACCACACGACCGACGACTTCGGCGGATTGCAGTTGAGAGACCCCAGCTCACCCACTGCGGACTTTTTTTTCGGACACGGCGGCACGCGCGGGCGTTCGTGTTGAAAGTTTCTGATTGGCCGGTTTCGAAGCGGCTAGAGTATCACCCGGCCCCTCCCGGCGGCGGATTCAGGATTTGATCCAGTTCCTCATCTTCGGTCCAGGTGTCGATCTGAATCCACAGCGGTAGATGATCCGACAGCTGGTACGTAAAGTCGGTCTTGCTCATATCCGGATAGTGAGCCTGCGGGAACAGGTCACGCCAATTGCCGCGATAGAAATCCAAGATGCCCCCAACCGAATTCTCCAGATTGGTGTGCCGGGGATGATGGAGAATTTGGTCGTAGTGCTTGGTCCGAGCCAGATTTGATCCGTGGTCCGTGCCTCGGAGTCCGCGGGGAATGGCAAGGCCTTTTGAGGTGATCGCGTCGAACAAGTCGTCGTCGACCTTTGGAATATTGAAGTCGCCCATGACGAGGATGTCCTTGTCGAAAACGTGCCGATCCCTCTGACGTTTGTCGATCCACTTTGCCAGGGTCTTGAGCGGCTTGATCCGTGCACTCGCGCCGCTGCCCCAACGGATGTGTGCGGTCAAGAGCGTGAAGTCGAAGTTACCGGCCCGAAACGAGGCCATATAGGGCGAACGCCACCACTCGATGGTTGACTCATAGTCTCCGGTTTCTGGATTTTTCTTTCGGGGCGGTTCGGCCTCGGCTGCAAGCCCTGTGAACACGGCGGCACGCTTGTCGAAGAGGTAGCCGACCCTTTCGCGGTTGCCAGCTCGATCGGAGTTGAAGTCGGAAAAAACGACCTGCCAGTAGGGTCCGAGAATATCCATCACCCGGCGCAGATCGGACAAGTTGTCGCGCAGTTCTGTGATAGCGATCAAGTCGAACTGATACATGATCTCTGCGATGTAGTGAATTGCAGCTTCGCTGCGTAGGTTGCCACTTTTTTCTTTCCCGAAATCTCGGATGTTCCATGTCGCGATGTTGAGACTCTCGTCCAATTTCGACGGCGGTATACCCTCTTCATCGATCCGCTCGCGCAGGATCTGAAGTCCACGAGCGACATGCGGTTCGATATCTCCATGAAACATAGATACCTCCCCAGGTCTGGTGTTCGAAATCGGCAAGGACTCTTTGAGCAGACCTCGCCTTCGAAATCCTACAACACCCTATTCGACTATGTCTCGTAAAAGTTGAGTAAATGTATTGTTTTTTCAATTACCTTTCAGAAGATCCATATGCGTGAGGTCGAGGTGCGGAGAAGGTGTTGCCGCCGTTTTCGCCGAGACCGCCGGTCGTGTCAGAGAGGTGGTGGCCGCCGCCGGCAGCCGCGTAGAGCCCCACGACCTGGTGGTGGTTGTCTCGCCTTAGGGTTTTGCAGGTCCTGTTCAGCGTGACCAGACCATCGTTAAGATCCGGGTATTCACCCTTCCTAAAGGACCGCAGTGCTAGTCGATACGACTAAGTTCGAACGGAAGGAATTCCGGTGATGGGGCGAAGGGGAAGGCTCGGCCAGGCATTGCTGTTTCTGGCCGCGATGGTGGTTGCAGTGGCGCCGGCCGAGGCAGGCTCCGGCGGGACCGCCTCGTCGACGGTGGGCTCGGTGACGCCCATCGGCGAAGAGGCATTTCAGAAGATGCTGAAAGATGCCACCGGCGAGAAGGGCGGCATGAAGGTCCAGGACGGCAGCCTGCTGCGGGTCGAACTGGCGACGGAAAGCACGGTCCTGTTTTTCACCACGCCTTCCCATCCGGCCCATCCCGCCGTCGTTTCCGTCAAGGTGATCCGCGAGGACGACGTACCCCGGATCTTCACCGACGGCTGGCGCGGCGGCGACCGGCGGGCCTTCGAGGAGTGGTTCACCGCTTTCACGCGGCGCAGCGCCCGCCTCGCCCGCAAGTGGAACGAGGCGAACTAGGTTTATTCTGTCGTCAGCGGTGCCGTGGAGTCTTCGTTGAAGGCCTTCAGGGTGTGCTCGAACATCTCCGGTTTCAGATCGCGGACGATGAAGACGAGGCGGGACTCCCGCGACTCGTCGGGCCAGGCCTCCAGCCGCGCCGGCGGATGGAAGACGTGCTGCACGCCGTGGATCACGATGGGCTGCTCCACCCCGGCGACGTTCAGCAGGCCCTTGATGCGCAGAATGTTGCCGCCGTAGAGGGTGATCAGCATCTCCACCCAGGAATTGAAGCGGTCCCAGTCCAGCGGCTTGTCGTAGCTCAGGCAGAAGGCACGGATCGACTCGTCGTGGCGGTTCACGTCGTGATGATGACCGTGATGGTGGTGCCCGTCGTGATCATAGGCCTCGGCCTTCAGCCAGGCCCGCACGTCCGGGCTTTTCTTCTCCGGATCGTAGAGCCCGGCGTTGAACAGCAGGCCTGGATCGATCACGCCCTGGACGGACTCATAGATCGGTGCCGCCGGGTTCAGGCCCTTCAGGCGCTGCTCGAGGGCGCCGCGCCTCTCCGCCTCGGCGATATCGCTCTTGGTCAAGAGGATGCGGTCGGCGACCGCCGCCTGCTTCACCGACTCCGGCTGCCGGTCCAAGGTCGCATCGCCGTTGACGGCGTCGACCGTGGTGATCACCCCGTCCAGGCGAAAGCGGCTGGAAAGCAGGGGATCGGTCATCAGGGTCTGCAGGATCGGCGCCGGATCGGCGAGGCCCGTGGTCTCGATGACCAGACGCTTGAAGGGCGGCACCTCGCGGTTCACCCGCCGTTTGAAGAGGTCGCGCATGCCGGCCACCAGATCGCCGCGCACGGTGCAGCAGAGGCAGCCGCTGTTCAGCAGCACGGTGTCTTCCGTGGCCTGTTCCACCAGCAGGTGGTCGAGGCCGATCTCGCCGAACTCGTTGACGATCACCGCCGTCTCGTCCATCGCCGGATGCGCCAGCAGGTGGCGCAGCAGCGTCGTCTTGCCGCTGCCGAGAAAGCCCGTGAGCACCGAGACCGCCAGCGGCTCCTCTGGGATTTCCAAACCCTGCTGCGGCGCTTCGGTCACGACGCCCCGCCCTGAGTTTGCGGGCGCAGGTGGTAGAGGCACCAGATGAGTGCCGTCAGCACCAGGATGGCGCCGGCTTGATGGGCCGCCGCGGCCCAGACCGGCACCACCAGCAGCAGCGTCACGATGCCGAGCGCCAGTTGACAGAGCACCAGGAGGGCCAGGACGGCAAAGCCGCCGCGTGCCGCCGGCGGCAGCATGCAGCGCAACGACCAAAGCCAGACCAGGAGGGCAAAGCCCACGGAGACCACCGCCAGCAGGCGGTGATTGAACTGCACGGCGGCGTGGTTCTCGAAGAGGTTCAGGTACCAGGGCGCCAGCATGCCATAGCCCGCCGGCACCAGGTCGCCGTCCATCAGGGGAAAGCTGTTGTAGACGAGACCCGCGTTGAGGCCGGCGACGAAACCGCCGGAGAGAATGGTCAGGGCGACGAGCGCCAGCAAGGCGAGGCCGGCCCGCCGCAGTCCTGCGATTGCCGGATCGGCTGTTGTCACCGGTTGCGGCCGCAACTGGCCCAGCGCCAGCCAGAAGAGATAGCCGTAGATGACCAGCGCCAGGGCGAGGTGGGCGACGAGACGGTACTGGCTGACGTCGGTGCGCTCGCCGAAGCCACTGGCGACCATGAACCAGCCGAGCAGGCCCTGCAGACCGCCGAGCAATAGAGCGATCAGCAGCAGCTTCGTGAGGCGCTTGTCCAGCCGCCCGGTGATCCAGAACCAGAGGAACGGCAGGGCAAAGACCAGGCCGATGAGGCGGCCCCAGAGACGGTGGATGTACTCCCACCAGAAGATGGTCTTGAACTCGGCGAGAGACATGCCGGCGTTCACCTCCCGGTACTCCGGGATCTGCCGGTAGAGATCGAAGAGGCGCTGCCACTCGGCCTGGCTGAGGGGCGGCAGGGCGCCGCTGATGGGCGCCCACTCCATGATCGAAAGCCCCGATTCGGTGAGCCGGGTGATGGCGCCGATGACCGCCATGGCCAACACCATGGCGCAGCAGCCGAGCAGCCAGAGGCCGACGGCACGGCCGCTCGAGGCGCGGCGCGCGGCGCTGTAGGCAAGGGGTGTGGCGGTGGTCATCGACGCTAACCTAGTGGCGAGACGCCATCAGGCCAAGCGTCCGGACGGATCAGGAGGAGAGGGAGGCGGCCGGAACTGGATAGCTGCGGCCTTCTGCCGCGCCGCAGGTCGGCACGGGGGCTTCAGGGCGGCGGTTGCGGCGGGCGCTTACTGCAGGGTCAGGCAGCAGGCGGCGAAGCGGGTTTCCGGCGGGGAGATGATGGGAATGTTGGCCACTTTCACCGAATGCAGGGGCCCGTCGAGGTTACGGGTCCAGAACTCCAGGAACTTGTGCAGTTCGGGGTAGCGCGGGGCCAGATCGTATTCCTGCCAGATATAGGTCTGCAGCAGGGTCGGATGATCCGGCAGATGGTAAAGGATCTCTGCCGTGGTCAGCCGGTAGTCGTTCAACTGCAGTGCAAGATCGCTCATCTTCCCTCCTATCTCACCGTCCCTCGGGACCCGACAGGGATCAAGCTTGCCCACCTGCGCCTAAAAGCTCAACAGAATAACATTAATAAATCAATAAGTTAGCAGCCTATTCGGGGGAGTGCTGCTACCTCCTTCGTAGACTCCAAAAGGATATCCGCCGGCGACTGCCGGCGAATCATCATGCTCGTTTGTGCCGAATTTCGGAGATGCGGTGAGGAGGGATCAGGTCCCTAGAGACGCATGTTGCGGGCCCGGGTGCCGCGCTCGATGGCGGCGGCGGGCAGCCGGCCCACCTGCAGGCGGTGGCGCAGCAGCTCCAAGAGGCGCAGCTCCTCCTGGCTCACAGCGGCATCGGCCGCGGCGACGTCGAGGGCGATGGCGTAGGCGGTTTCCGAGAGCTTGGCGGGCAGGTTCTCGATGATGAAGGCCAGTACGGCCTCCAGCCCGTTCTCCTGCGACAGCAGTTCGGCGCAGGCTTGGGCCGCCTTCGGCAACTGGTCCAGGTCGTAGTCGGCGAAAATCGGCAGGTGCTTCACCGTGTCGCCAATGGTCATCAGCTCGGAGTCGGTCATTTCGCGGTCTGCTGCAGAGACCAGAACCATGGTGTAGACGAGGGCCGTGTGATGTTGGGACATGGGGGCTTCGCTTCTCGATGAATGCGGATTGACGGGGCTTCCGAGCGACACGCCGGGCCCGGCGGCGGCAGAGACTAGGCAGGCCGCGGCGGCAGCGTCAAGCCCGCAGAAAGCGCAAGGTAAGAGCGCCGCATTTGCGCTCGACAGCCCGCATCCCGGGCGGCATGGTCCGCGCCATGGGCCCCATCCTGAACGTCGTCTTTCCGGTCTTCGCGATCATGCTGGCCGGCTATGCCTGCGGGCGCTTCCGCATCCTGGGAAACGAGAGCAGCGAGGCGCTGAACCGCTTCGTCTACTTCATCGCCCTGCCGGCGCTGTTCTTCGTCTCCATGGCCCGGGTGTCGCTGGACCAGGTCTTCAATCTGCCCTTCCTGGCGGCCTATGGCGGCGGCGTGGCCGTCACCTTCGCGCTGGCCTTCGTGGTGGCGCGTGTCGCCTTTCCCAACCGCCTGGGGGCGCTGGGGCTGGCCGGGCTTTCGGCGATCTTCTCCAACACCGGCTACATGGGCATCCCGCTATTGATGCTGGCCTTCGGCGAGGCCGGCATGCTGCCCGCCATCATCACCACCATCCTGAATGGCGCGGTCATCATGGCGGTCGCCATCGCCCTGCTGGAGCTCGACGTGCATCAGGGCAAGGGCGGCCTGACGGTGCTGCGCGGAGTGCTGGCCGGCATTCTGCGCTCGCCGCTGGTGATTTCGGCGGTGGCCGGACTGGCGGCTTCTGGCTTCGGCATCCCGGTGCCCAAGGCGGTCGCCACCTTCTGCGACATCCTCGGCGCGGCGGCCGGCCCCTGCGCGCTCTTCGCCATCGGCCTCTTCATGGTCGGCAAGTCGTTCACCGCCGGCATGACCGAAGTCAGTTGGCTGGTGCTGCTGAAGCTCCTGGTGCAGCCCCTGGTGACCTGGTGGCTGGCCTTCCATGTCTTCACCATGGACCCGGTCTGGGCGGCGGGCGCGCTGGTCCAGTCGGCCCTGCCCACCGGCGCGCTGGTCTTCGTGCTGGCCCAGCAGTACGGCCTCTACATCCAGCGCTCGACCGCGGTGATCATGATCTCCACCGTAGTCTCTCTTGCCACCCTCTCACTGCTGTTCGTCATCCTGGGGATCGGCTAGGCGGCGATGGGTGAAGAGCGAGCATGGCGGGTGATGCGCGAGGACGACAACGGCAACCGCTTCGTCGTCGCTGAGGGCCTGTCGCAGGCCGAGGCCGCCCGGCGAGTCGAGGAACTGACGGCGCGTGGCCACAAGCAAAGCTATTGGGCGGAACCGCTGGACCGCTAGAACATCTCCCGGTTCACCGTGTTTTGGCCGTGGCCTTGGCGGATTGCCTTGATCGAAGTCTCCCTGCCGCGCCAGGAGAGTTGCCGGCCCAGGGCCTTCTCCAGCGCGCCGTCCAGCCTGGGATGGCGGAACACGAAACCATGGGCCTCGGCCTTCGCGGGCAGGACCCGCTGGCCGCCCAGCAGCACCTCCTCGGCGAAGTCGCCTAGGAGAATCCGCAGCGGGCGCGCCGGGGCGACCAGCACCGCCGGGCGCCCGAGGGCGCGGCCCAGCGCCTTGGTGAAGTCGCGGTTACGTGCGGGGTTCGGGGCGGTGCCGTTCACTGCGCCGGCGAGGCTGCGGTCGGCGATGGCCAGGAGGATCAGGCGCACCAGGTCGTCCCGTTCGATCCACGACATCCATTGCTGTCCGTCGCCGAGGCGCGCGCCCAGCCCGAATTCGAAAGACGGCAGCAGGCTGGCCAGCAGGCCGCCCTCGTGCCCCAGAACCAGGCCGATGCGCAGACGCACCACGCGCACCCCCTGCGCGCGGGCCTTCAGGACTTCGCGTTCCCAGGCGCTGCAGACCTCCTGGGTGAAGCAGGGGCGGCCGTCGTCGGTCTCGCGGAGTTTCTCGTCGCCGCGCAGACCGTACCAGCCGATGGCCGAGGCGTTCACCAAAACCTCCGGCTTGCGGGTCAGGCGGGCGATCAGGGCGATCACCCGGCGCGTGCCCTTCTGCCGGGACCGCAGGATGCGCCGCTTCTTCTTCGCGGTCCAAAGGCCCGAGGCCACCGGCTCACCGGCCAGGTTGACGATGGCGTCGATGCGCTCCCCGGCATCGATCTGATCCAGGTCGGTCACGATGCGCAGCGGTGTCGGAAGAGTCGCTGCGCGGCGGGCATCGCGGGTGAGGAGGGTCACCGCCTGACCCCGGGCCACCAGGGCTGCGATCAGGCGGCGGCCGATGAAGCCGGTGCCCCCGGTCACCAGGATGTGCCGCCGTGTTCCGCCGCCATCCCAAAGGCCGCCATCCCAAAGGCCGCCCTCCCAGATCTCCTGCGGATCGTCCGATCGCAGCGCGGGCGCCCGCCGCGCGGCCATCAAGTCGCGCAGGCCGAAGAGGAAGACCCCCAAGGCCGCCGCGGTCAGGAACAGGCTCCAGAGCCCATAGGAAACCGGCGGGAGGGCGCTCTCCGCCCCGGCCCAGGCGAAGAGGAGCGGCAGCAGCAGGACCAGGATGGCGCCGAAGTTGATGGCCATCAGACTGTGAAGGACCCGTTCGCTGGCCGGCAGGCTGCGGGTGCGGTCTTCCTCGACGAAATCCCAGAGCGTGATCAGGCTCTCGGCGAGCAGCACCGCGATCAGGACCATCGCCCAGATGCCCCGGGGCTGCAGCCAGGCGAGGGTCAGGAACAGCCCGGCGTAAAGCAGGTTGCGGCTGCCGTGCAGGGCAAGCTCCCGCCGCTGGCTGCCGCGCCAGGCCAGGCGTTGCGTCAGCTCGTGATGATAGAGCGTGTCGACAAGGCCCAAGAGAATCTGGACGGCAAGGAGGCTCCACAGCAGCGGATCGGTCATACCCTGATCTCCTCTGCAGGATCTGCAGGATTGGTCGCCGCCTCCTGGTCGCGGAACAGCGCGGTCTGGCTCAGCAGGCAGCCGAAACGCGGATGATCGAGGGTCAGTTCGAAGAGAAAGCGCCCGCCATCGAGGTCGCGGTGGCAGACCCTGAGGTCACCCGGGCTGAACCAGGCCGGTAGCCGCAGGCGCCGGCCCAGGATCGAGAGGAAGTAGCCGGCGCTGCGGAACACCAGGGCGCCGCCCTCCTCGTGCAGGGTGAGCGCGACACCCACGCCGCAGCCGACGTATTCCTCAAGCCCGGTAGGGCCGGCGAAGCGCTTGGAGCTGTGGACGATCTGCGGAAAGCCCCGGCCCCAGCCGTAGAGGCGGGTCCAGAACTGGCCCTGGCTGGCCTTGTCTTCGGTGACCGTCACCACCGTCGGTTCGCCGGCACCATAGGCGCGCAGCGGAAAGGGCCCGCCGATCAGCCGGGCCGCCGTCACCAGTAGCCGGCCGAACCCGCTGAGGCGGGTTTCGACGATCTGGCCGCTGTAGACCAGGCTCTCGCCGGCGGCGAGGCGATGGCTGAAGCGCCGGCGGACGTCCGGGGCCAGGGCCTCCCAGGCTTTCTGGCCCATCAGGGCGCGGTAGCGCAGGTCGCCCAGGTTGGTGGGCGCAGAGGGCCCCGCCCGTTCCGGCTTGTCCGCCTCTCTCCCCCGGTGCGCAGCCTCGTACATCATCGTCGGGCCTTTCTGTTATTTCTGTTTAGACAGAAATCTTCATGCAAAAATTTTTGTCCCGTCAGCCCCTCTTACTTCCTTTCTTGCGCTTACCGGGTGTGAGGACGTCGACGATGCGTCCGCCCATCTTCAGAAGCGTGAAGGCCTGGCTCTTCGGCAGACGGATCATCTGCGCGTACCAGCGGTCCACGTTTTCGATGAACTCCATCATTGCCCGCAGCCGCTTCAGGGCGACCGGGTTGATGCGCGGGTCATCCTCCGCCTCGGCGAGGCAGCGGCGCAGTACTTGGGCCGCCGGGTCGATCTCCCGCTCCTTGCGCACCTGGGAGATGCGGGTGACGATCTCCCAGATATCGCTCTCCGCCTGGAAGTGGTCGCGGCGGTCGCCAGGCAGCGGCACCCGTTCGATGAGCCGCCAGCCCAGCAACTCCTTCAGGGAGTTCGAGACGTTGGAGCGTGCGATCCCGAGACGCAGCGCAATCTCCTCCGCCGGCAGCGGGCGGTCGCTCAGGTAGAGCAGGGCGTGGATCTGCGCGACGGAGCGGTTGACCCCCCACTGCCCACCCATGTCGCCCCAGTGAAGGATGAAGCGTTCCACGGCCGCCGGGGTTTCAGCACGAAATTCTGAAATTTCTGTCATGACAGAATTATATGAAACTCCAGAATTGCAGTCAAGCCCGTCGGTTTTGGCTAGGCAGTCTACGCGGACCGCTCAGATTCGCCTGGAGATTGAGCATGGGGCTTGCATATCAGCCTACAAAGGTATGACTATGGGCGATGCAGGAGGTGCTCTCGACCATCAAGGCGGCGGAACTCGACCTCGCCGCTGGGCTCGCCCGCTATCCGGACCTCGTCCGGGCCCTCGACTATTGGCGAAGCAAGTGCGGTAACCGCTTCGCGCCCAGCCGTGAGGCGATCGAGCCCACGGAGATCACAGACTTCCTGGCCCGGATCATGCTGGTCGAGGTCGTGCGGAACGATGGCGGCGCCCTCGACTTCCGCTATCGCTTGAGCGGGACCGGCATCTGCGACGTCCACGGCTACGACCTGACCGCCCTCAGGCCCCGCGACCTCAGCCCGCCGGACTATGGCGACCTGGTTCACGAACACTACTGCAACGCCGTGGAGCGCCGCGAGCCCCTGGCCCACGTGCTGGCCCTGCAGACCAGGACCAAGCAACGCTCCTACGCACGCATCATCCTGCCGCTCTCCGCCGACGGCGAGAGGGTCACCATGCTGATGGTCGTGGACAGCGAGAAGCAGAACTCCCTGCACGAGTTCCTCGAAGTGATCGAGGTCTACGGCAAGCCGGTTTAGCTACCGTCTGTTCCCAAGAAATCCTTCACCGTTGCCACCGCCTCGGCGAGGCCGACGCGCTGGGCCGTGACCTCTGGCGGGAAGGCGTCCAGCAGGCGCGAGGGCAGCGGGTCGAGCAGCACGAAGACGCCGCGGTCGTCGGCCCGGCGGATGAGGCGGCCATAGGCCTGGCGCAGCTTCAGGCGGGTGAGCTGTTCGTCGTAGGCGCGCCCGCCGAAGGCCTTGCGCCGGGCTTTGTGGATGATGTCCGGGCGCGGCCAGGGCACCCGGTCGAAAGCGATCAGGCGCAGCGAGCGCCCGGGCACGTCGACCCCGTCGCGCACCGCGTCGGTGCCCAGCAGGCAGGAGTCCTCCTCCGCGCGGAAGATGTCCACCAGAGTGCCGGTGTCGAGGCCGTCGACATGCTGGCTGTAGAGCGGCAGCCCGGCCTCGGCCAGGGCCGGGGCGATGCGCTGCTGGACCGCGCGCAGCCGGGCGATGGCGGTGAAGAGGCCGAGGGCGCCGCCGCCGGCGGCCAGGAACAGCACCCGGTAGGCAGCGGCAAGCTGGTTGAGGTCGCCGCGTTTCAGGTCGTGGACGATGAGCACCCGGGTCTGGGCGGCGTAGTCGAAGGGCGAGGGCAGGCTGTGGCGGGAGACGGCGGCGGTCATATGGGCGATGCCGAGGCGCGCGTCTGCCGCCTTCCAGGCTGCGGCCTCGTCCTCCCCGGTCTCTGCCAGGCTGTGGTCGGTGAGGGTGGCCGAGGTGATGAGCAGGCCGTGGGCCGAGCGGCCCAGGCTCGCGGCGAAGGGCCGGCTCGGG
This sequence comes from Pelagibius sp., assembly GCF_028289705.1. Lineage (GTDB taxonomy): Bacteria > Pseudomonadota > Alphaproteobacteria > Kiloniellales > Kiloniellaceae > Pelagibius. The sequence continues at coordinate 6,473 of NZ_JANQOI010000155.1, read as the reverse complement.
TCGATCCAGTGGCGGTAGAGGCCGACATCGACGTTGCGCCCGTCGATGCGCTCCACCGCGAACCAGTCGCAGAACTCCGGCGGGGTTTCCTCGTCGAGGGCGCGCAGCATGTCCTGCCAGGCGGCCAGCGGCAGCAGCGCCCGGCTTTCCAGGCTGCGGGCCGCCGCCTCGATGCGCCGCCGGGCGTCGCTGTCGAGGGTCTCGCTCTCCTCGTCCAGGCGCGCCAGCAGGCGGCGGCGCAGGGCTGTCAGAGGCGCCGTCAGGCTGCCGAGCGCCTCGGCCAGCGCGGCTGCTGCCTCCGGCAGGCCCTCCACTGGCGGCTGGGCCGGCGCTTCCAGGCTGTAGGGCTGGTCCTGGCCGCCGGCGCGCGCAAAGACTTGGCGCGCCGCCAGGGCGAGGAAGCGCTCGCTTGCGCCCTGGGGCCGGTCCTCCTCGACCCGCTGATGCCAGCCCTCGCCGGCCAGCACCCGTCCGGCATTCAGCACTTCCTCAAGGGCCTGCAGGGCTTCGCCGTCGTTGACGATGAGGTCTTCCAGCCGGCGCTTCAGGCCGCGCAGCCGTCCGCTGCCGCGCCGCCCGCCTTCGGCCCCAAGCAGCCAGCGCCGCAGTTCGCGGCTCTCCCGGCCGGTCAGATGGGCGGCGAAAGCACTGTCCGCGGCCTCGAAGAGATGGTGGCCTTCGTCGAAGACATAGCGAGTCGGCAGTTGCCCGTCGTCGCCGCCGCCCATGGCCGCCTGGATCATCACCAGGGCGTGGTTGGCGATGACGATCTCTGCCTGGCGGGCACTGCGCACCGAGCGTTCGATGAAGCACTTCCGATAGTGCTGGCAGGCGGAGTAGATGCACTCGCCGCGCCGGTCCGCGAGGCCCAGGGTGCGCGCCCGCCCGAAGAGGTCGGCGAACCAGCCGGGAAAGTCGCCGCCCACCATGTCGCCGTTGCGGCTGCGTGCCGCCCAGCGCGCCATCAGCCCCAGGGCGACGGCGTCCTGCGGGCGGCCCGGAAGCTGGCCCACCGCCTCGGCCAGATTGAGCAGGCAGAGATAGTTCTCCCGCCCCTTGCGGATCACGACCTTGGCGGCGCGCTCCCGGGGCTCGGGGAAGAGGGCGGCCAGCTCGTCGTCCACCTGGCCCTGGAGGTTGCGGGTGAAGGTGGAGATCCAGGCGGCGGCGTCGTTGCGCTCGGCCCAGAGGCTGGCGGCGGCCAGGTAGCCCAGGGTCTTGCCGGTGCCGGTGCCGGCTTCGGCCAGCACCACCCGGGCTTCGTCCTCCTCGGCGCGCGGGGCGAAGGCGCCGGCGGCCGCGGCGGCATAGTCGGCCTGCTGCGGACGGGGCTCCGTCTCTTCGCCGCTGCGTTCCTCCAGCAGTGCGGCGAGGCGGTCGCGGCTTTCCTCGGCGAGCACCGGCAGGCTGCCGGGCGCGCCGCGCGGCGGCCGCTCCTCCCAGTCCGGCAGGCGCTCCCAGACCCTGAGACCCAGGTTGCGTTTGGGCAGCAGCGCGCCGCCCTCGCCGTAGCCCAGCGCGGCGATCACGAAGGGCCCCCAGGGCCAGCCCGCCTGGGCCATGATCCAGGCGATGCCCGGGGCGTCGCGATCCCGCTCCCCGCGTGCCGCCAGTTCGGTCAGCAGGGCGCGGGCGGCCTGCGGCAGGCTGGCTGCGGCGGCCTCCGGATCGGCGGGCTTGGCGAGACCCAGGACCGAGGCCAGGCCGTAGGGTGTCGGCGGGCAGAAGCTGGCGGGCCGCACGAAGGCGTAGAGTTCCAGCAGGTCGAAGGCGGGAAAGGGATCGCCCTCCAGGCGCCGGGCCAGGGCCCTGGCATGACACACCAGGGGTGGCGTCGACCGCGCACGGCGCAGCGCCTCTTGCGGGTCCAGGCTGTGCACCTCACCGTCCAGATCGATCCACACCGTCCGCCCGGGCCCGGCCAGCAGCACCGGCGCCGCCGGCAGCCGCAGGGGAGACGATGCCGGGGGAGACTCCAGCGGAACGGATGAGGAACCCATGGCCGGACTATAGCCGCTGGCGGTCAAGCCCGTCATGGCCCGAATCTCCGCCGCTGCGTTATGGTGCCCCCCATGGTGAGGGATCAATGCAGGCCGCCGCGCGGCGGCGAAGCGGGTATGCGTGGGTGAGGAGCAGACCGACCTTCCGGCCCTGCTCGACGGGGACAAGGGCGCCTGGGACCGCTTTGTCGCGCGCCACGCGGCGGTGATCTTCTCCGCCGTGCGGCGGCGCCTGCTGCCGGCTGGGCGTGGCGGCGACGCCGAGGACGTGGTGCAGGACGTCTTCGTCCGCCTCTGCCAGCACGACTTCCGCCTGCTGCGGCGCTATGACGCCAGGCGCGCGAAGCTCACAACCTGGCTCACCGTGGTGGCCAACTCCGCGGCCATCGACCACCTGCGCCGCCACAAGCGCCGCACCGAGGACATCGACAGCCAGCCGCAGTCGGTCCTGGCCGTCGACCCGGTGGTGCCGGAGCGGGTGAAGATTCCGGAGGGCGTGGTCTCGCCGCGCCAGGCGCTGGTGCTGGAACTGCTCTATCGCCGCGACATGACCCCGGCCGAGGCGGCGGCTGTGATGTCGGTGGATCCGCAAACCATCCGCTCCATGCACCACAAGGCCCTGGCCAAGCTGCGCGCCCATTTTCGGGCGGAAGTGGACGAAGGCGAAGGGGGATAGATCCCATGGAGTCGACGTATGATAGTGATAGGTCCCTGGGGCGGGACCTGAGGGGAAGAAAGGTTAAGCAGAGGTGAGCGACGACAAGACCGAGGAGGGCGCCGCGCTCTGGCGGCGCGCCCACGACGCCTGGACGGCTGACGCGGTGAACCCGGACGGTGCGGAGCCCGATCCGATGGTGCTCGCGGCCTATCTCGATGGCCGCCTGTCGGAGGCCGAGGCCGCCGCCCTGGAGGCCCGCATGGCTGCCGACCCATCGCTTCTGGATGAGGTCCTTGCCTTGCGGGCGGGCCTCGCGGAAAGCCCGCAGGAAGCGCCGCCGGCGGCGGTCGCCGCGGCCCAGGCGCTGCGGCGGGATACGGGAGCCCGGTCCGCAGAGACCTCAGAGACGGCCTCCGGTTTCCTCGAGCGCCTCTTCGCCGGCTGGCTGCGCCCGGCGGTGCCGGCCCTCGCGGTCGTCGCCCTGGTCCTGGCCTGCGCCGGCGCCTTTGAACTCGGTCGTTACCAGTCGGAACGCATCCTGCCGCAGCAGGCCAACGGGACGGCCGACAAAGACCTGCCCGATCCGCTTTCCCTCGATGTCTTCCTCTAGGGCCTGTTGACATTCATTTCGCCGTTGTGGTCCGAGCAAATTTGGCCCGCGGTTAGGAGAGACGAGGAAGGACATGCCAAAGCATATTCGACGAGGAGCGACGCGGCCGCGGGCCAAATTCGCCGGATCCCTTCGGGACGGGGCAGATCTTCGCCAGAGCCGCGTCGCGGACGCCTTGTGGGGGACCACCCCACGGCGCCGCCCGCTTCTAGCCCTGGCGAAGATCTGCTCCCGCCACGACGGCGAAATGAATGTCAACAGGCCCTAGGGCGCCGGTCATGGGCGGACGACTTCCCTGGTATCTGCTGGCGGCTTCGCTGGCCGTGAACGTCTTCTTCCTGGCGGGACTTGCCTTTCCCCAGCTCTTCGGTGTTTCGGACACGCCGACACCGGACCCGGTCGCTGTGGTGGCCGAGGAACTGGAGTTGAGCGCGGCGCAGCGCGCCGACTTGGTGGCGCTGCGTGGGCGCGTGGCCGAACGCCGCGCCGCCGCCGGCGGCAATGGGGGCAGTTTCCGCGCCCTGCTGATCGCCGAGTTGGCAAAGCCGGCGTTCGACCGCGCCGGCCTGGAGGCGCGCATGCAGGACCGGCGCGCAATCGTGGGCAAGGTGGTCCTCGATGTCGCCGAGGACCTGCACGGCTATCTGGCGACCCTCTCGCCGGAGCAGAAAGCCGCTTTCCTCGAAAAGGCCAAGGAGCGGGCCTTCCTGCGCCGGCTGCTGTGGCCGCGCCGCGAGACTGCCAACAATAGCAATCGCTGAGTCCCGGCGGCGTTGACGGCGCTGTGCCTCGGGCCTAGGGTCCCCGGCAATCCGGGCGGCGGGCTGGACCGGCGCTTGATCTGACGAACGAGTGACAGCATGGCAAACGAGCGGGAACTGGCGGAAGGCACACGCGCCTGGCCCTTCGAAGAGGCGCGGCGCGTGGTCAAGCGCCTGGGCGGCAAGACGCCGGAGAAGGGCTATGCCCTCTTCGAGACCGGCTACGGCCCCTCCGGCCTGCCCCACATCGGCACCTTCGGCGAGGTGGCGCGCACCACCATGGTGCGCCAGGCCTTTCAGCGCCTGAGCGACGTGCCGACGAAGCTGTTCTGCTTCTCCGACGACATGGATGGCTTGCGCAAGGTGCCGGACAACATCCCCAACAAGGAGATGGTGGCCGAGCATCTGGGCAAGCCGCTGACCCAGATCCCCGATCCCTTCGGCACCCACGAGAGCTTCGGCCATCACAACAACGCGCGTCTGCGCGGCTTCCTCGACGCCTTCGGCTTCGACTACGAGTTTCAGTCCTCCACCGAGCTCTACAAGGCCGGCCGTTTCGACGCGGCCCTGCTGCAGGTGCTGCGCCACTACGAGGCGGTGACCAACGTGGTGCTGCCCACTCTGGGGCCGGAGCGGCGAGAGACCTACAGCCCCTTCCTGCCGGTCTGCCCCAAGACCGGGCGGGTGCTGCAGGTGCCGGTGGTGGCCTGGGACGCCGAGGCGGGGACCATCGTCTACCGGGACGAGGACGGCTCAAAGGTGGAGGTCCCGGTCACCGGCGGGCAGTGCAAGCTGCAATGGAAGGCCGACTGGGCGATGCGCTGGTACGCCCTCGAGGTGGACTACGAGATGTCCGGCAAGGACCTCATCGACTCGGTGAAGCTGGGCGGGCAGATCTGCCGCATCCTCGGCGGCCGCCCGCCGGAGGGCTTCACCTACGAGCTTTTCCTCGACGAGGAGGCCAAGAAGATCTCCAAGTCCAAGGGCAACGGCCTCTCCGCCGAGGAGTGGCTGACCTACGGCCCGCAGGAATCGCTTTCCCTCTTCATGTTCCAGAAGCCGCGCGCGGCCAAGCGGCTCTACTTCGACGTCATCCCGCGCGCCGTCGACGACTACCTGGCCCATCTCCAGGCCTACGACGGCCAGAACGAGAAGCGCCTGGAGAATCCGGTCTGGCACATCCACGACGGAAGCCCGCCGCTGCCCGGCACCAAGCTCGGGTTTTCGATGCTGTTGAACCTGGCCAGCGTCTGCAACACCGAGGACCCGGCTGTGCTCTGGGGCTTCATCAGCCGCTATGCGCCGGAGGCGACGCCGGAGGGCGACCCCCTGCTCGACCGCCTGGTGGGCCACGCCCTGCGCTACTACCAGGACTTCGTGAAGCCGGCCAAGCGGTACCGCGCGCCGACGGAGCCGGAGCGCCGGGCCATGGCCGACCTCGCCGAACGCCTGCGCAAGCTGCCCGCCGAAGCGGATGGGGAGGCGATCCAGAACGAGGTCTATGCCGTCGGCAAGGAACACGGTTTCGAGAACCTGCGCGACTGGTTCAAGGCGCTCTACGAGATCGTGCTGGGCCAGGACCAGGGCCCGCGCATGGGCTCCTTCATGGCCCTCTACGGCCTCGAAGAGAGCATCGCCCTCATCGACCAGGCCCTGGAAGGCCAGAGCCTGACGGGGTCTTAACTTGATGCTCTGACGCTGAGGCCGTCACTCCGCTCCCATGCGCCGGAGCTCCGCCTTTGATCCAGCATACTCGACAAAACTCTTCGGGCAGGTGTCCGACGCGTTGCGGAACAGTAGAGCGGCTTCATCGCCACGGCCTTCAACCAAACGAAGCTGGCCGATGTAAAACTGGGCTTCACAGAGCTGATCGCGGTTAACTGAGGGATCGTCATTCTGTGCTGCTGCTTGCACCTCTTCAGGCGTCCGCGTCCCGAGGAACATGGAGATCACCGGACCCGGCCACACGTCAAAGCTGATCATCTTGGCGTCGCCACGAAGCATGTCGATTTTGAGGTTGCCCGCACGTGCACGCGAAAGATGGTTCCAGATAACTGTATATCCATCTGTGGTGCGAAGCTTCGTACTCTTGGTAAGGTCTTGTTCCGCCTTTACAAACTGCCCTAGAATGAACCTCAATCTTCCCCGATTTTTGTAGGCGATGGCATCCTTGGGATCGAGCTCGATGGCCTTGTCGTAGTCGGCGACGGCTTTCTCGAACTGCTCTAAGTCGTAATGGACATTTCCCCGATTGTTGTAGGCGGCGGCATATTTGGGATCGAGCTCGATGGCCTTGTCGTAGTCGGCGACGGCCTTCTCGAACTGCTCCAAGTCGTCATGGGCATTTCCCCGATTGTTGTAGGCGGCGGCATACTTGGGATCGAGCTCGATGGCCTTGTCGTAGTCGGCGACGGCCTTCTCGAACTGCTCCAAGTCGTTATGGA
>NZ_JANQOI010000131.1 GCF_028289705.1 Pelagibius sp. | reverse complement strand
CGTCGGTGATGGTCTGGGCATAGGCGGCAGTCTCGATCACCCGGCTGGTGCCGCGCGATGAGATTGCCAGCAAGGTCACCTTTGCGCCCCCCGCCGCCGTCGGCACCAGGACGAGGCGGTAGCCGGCATCGCCGCTCTGATAGACCCCCAGTTCGAGGGCGCCGTCTTCCGCGCCGGGCAGCGCGCGGGCGCTGATCTCGGCCTGCATCTGAAAGGCGTTGCTGATGGGTACGGCGGCCCGGGCGAGGGCGGGCGTGGAGGGATCGGCGGTGGCCGCCTGGCTGCCCTGCTGCTGCTGTCCGCCGAGCGCCTGGTTGAGGATGCCGCCGATGATCGCCGCCGCCACCTCCTTGTCGCTCTTGGGCTCCTCGGCCTCGGCGGCGGCCGTCGCCTCGACGCGCGAGCGCAGGCCACGCGACCAGTCCATCTTCATCTCGCCCTGGCTGACGGTCCAGGGCGCCTTCGGCAGGGCGTCCTTGGAGTCGAAACGGTGGTCGAGGAGAACCACCGGCCAGGTCTGCCCGTATCGCTCCGCGAGGGCCCGCAGGTCCTGCAGGAACCAGGGGTCGGCCAGGTTCTGCGCCTCGCCCTTGTCGATCAGGGTATCGAGTTCGTCCAGCAGGGTTTTTAGCTTGTCGTCGCCCGTCTGCGCTGCCAGCGGGCCTGCGGTGAGGCAGAGCAGGGCGACCCCAAAAACGGTTCTCTTCACGCTAGCGTGCATCCCAGTCGTCTCCCCAAGGCCGGACCGCAGCCGTCTTCTCCGGCAACCATTGTTCCACAGACCGCAGGCCGGCGGAAGGTGCCGCTGCCCCGGCCGGCGGGTCCGACAAGATTCTGTGACCTTGGGTCTGCAGGATGGCCTAAGGTCTGGTGGTGGGCAGCGCCGCTGCGATCAATCAACTGGGAGAGCAGGTCATGGCCAGGAAGTACGACGTCATCATCCTTGGCGGAGGCAATGCCGGTTTCGGCGTTTCCGCAATCGCACATGAGGCAGGCAAGACCATCGCCTTCATCGAGGAACGGGATTTTGGCGGCACCTGCCCGAACCGCGGCTGTACCCCCAAGAAGGTGCTGGTCGCGGCCGCCCATGCCCTGCACGAGATCGAAATGGCCGGCGTCCATGGCATCGCCGTGGGCGAACCCAGCCTGGACTGGACCAAGCTGATCCGGCGGGAGAAGGACATGGTGAGCTTCATCCCCGGCGCCATGGAGAGCACGGCGGACAAGCGGGGCGACGTTTACAAGGGCTCGGGAAGGTTCGTCGGCCCGAATTCGGTGGAGGTCGGGGGCGAGGTCCTGGAAGGCGACAACATTGTCATCGCCACCGGCTCCAGGCCGCGCCCGCTGCCGATCCCGGGGGCCGAACACATGATCACCTCCGACGAGGTACTCTCCGAGGAGCAGCAGCCCGGCGACGTGGTCTTCATCGGCGGCGGCGTCATCGCCATGGAGTTCAGCCATGTCTATGCCCGCGCCGGCACCAAGGTGACGATCCTGGAAGTGATGCCGCAACTGCTGCCCCGCATGGATGCGGATGCGGTCGCCCGGGTACAGGCCGAAAGCGAGCGTATCGGCGTCACCGTGCGGACCGGGGTCGAGGTGAAGGCCATCGAAGAGGCCAATGGCAGGCTCGAAGTCCTCTATGCCCACGGCGGAGAGGAGCACAGGGCGGGCGCCGAGCGGGTGATCAACGGCGCCGGGCGCATCGCCAACGTCGACAGCCTCGACCTCGACGTGGGCGGCGTGAAGCACGACCGCATCGCGGTGGAGACCGATGCCTACCTGCGCTCCACTTCCAACCCCGCCGTCTGGGCCTGCGGCGATTCCTTGACAAGCTCGGCACAGCTCTCGCCGCTGGCCACCTACGAGGGCCGCATCGTCGGCCGCAACATCGTCGACGGCCCCACGGCCAAGCCGGACTACCGGGTCATCCCGAGCTGCGTCTACACGGTCCCGGCGCTCAGCACCGTGGGCCTCACGGAAGCGGAAGCCGAGGCCCAGGGGCTCGACGTCAAGGTCACCACCAACGACATGACCGGCTGGTTCTCGGGCAAGAGCTATGCCGAGACCGTGGCCTGGGCCAAGGTGCTGACCGACACGGCGGAGGACCGCATCGTCGGCGCCCACCTGGTGGGCCACCAGGGCGAGGATCTGATCCACCTCTTCGCCATGGCCATGCGCCACGGCATCACCGTCAGCGCGCTGAAGGACGGCATCTTCGCCTTCCCGACCTTTTCGTCGGATGTGAAGAATCTGTTTTAGGAGATGTGGGCCAAGTTGATGCTCAATTCGCCCCCCGCGCTGCGGGCTGGTCGGTATTGAGGCTGGCGCTCTCGCGGATGCGCAGTGCCTTCCTGCCGTTTCGCACCGTGCCGCTGAGATAGAGTTTGGGGCTGTTGTTTCGCTGAACGACTTTCAGGCCGCCGGCTCGCCCGGGGCTTGCTTGAACATCTCTGGGCATCGCTTCTTGCACCACATCACGAAAGGGACCGGCCCTGCTGCTGCGAGCCGGAGCCTGCCGACCGGCAGGCCGCTTCCATGTCAACTGATCGGCTTCTGGCGTGACAGTGACACCGAAGGGTAGAGCAGCAAGCAGGGGCGGCGGTCCGGTGGATGTCTCCAAGCCTCAGACAAACATGAATGTCGACTAACCTATTTGTAGAATTAGATAGACTCAATTCGCGCAATCTGGAACCCTGGTCCACGGACATTTGACAACTCCGGCGGGTTGGACCCCAGGGAGGGGGCTAGTGAATAGTCTTTCAGGGAAAGAGACGCTGCCTTGCGCCGTTTGGATTGCGGACTTTGTCAGGGCAGTAGGGTTGGGTTCCTTGTTCGCTGTGTCGCTTGCCTCGTCGGCGGCGGCAGCTCCTATTTTCCAAGGCCTTGGCGATCTTCCGGGAGGCGCGTTTAGCAGTAACGTGCTGTTCTACGGAGACGCGATTTCAAGCGATGGCACTGTGGTCGTGGGTGGCAGCCAAGCCACGAGTGAGACTCAAGCCTATCGATGGACCGCAAGCAGCGGGATAGGCAACATCGATAATCTCACCGGCGGCACTGAATTCAGCCAGTCGAGGGCGACGTCTGCAGATGGATCGGTGGTCGCCGGAGTGTACTATCGTCCGCGGGGGTTCGTAGCGTTTCGCTGGACTGAATCCGACGGTATGCGCGAGATTGGCGACTTGCCGGGCGGTCTCGTGTCGAGCACTGCATTTGGTATGTCCGACGATGGCTCAGTAATTGTAGGGTCCAGCGCAAGTTCAAATGGCCCCGCTGAGGCTTTTCGTTGGACCGAAGCTACAGGTATGGTGGGTCTCGGAGACTTCCCGTCCATTCAATTTTCGAGCTCTGCCTATGCAGTCTCTGGCGATGGGTCGGTGGTTGTCGGTCGTGCCTCAGGACAGGGCGGCGATGAAGCGTTCCGCTGGACTGAGGTTGATGGGATGGTCGGACTCGGTGATCTGCCGGGTGGTTCGTTTTCTAGCAATGCGAGACATATCTCGGCGGATGGCAACGTCATCGTAGGGTTTGGTGCTAGTCCCTCGGGCAGGGAGGCATTCCGCTGGACAGAGGCCACCGGCATGGTGGGGTTGGGCGATCTGCCAGGTGGACAATTCCTCAGTGCCGCCAACGGTACATCGGCTGACGGCTCGGTCATTGTCGGAGAGAGCATTTCAGCGCGGGGTACCGAAGCTTTCATCTGGGACGTCGACGATGGAATGCGCTCTCTTCAAGACTATCTGATGACGGGTTTCCAACTCGACCTTACGGGCTGGACCCTGTATTCCGCTCGTGCCGTTTCGGCAGATGGGCTCGTGATCGCAGGCACCGGATCAAATCCGTCTGGAAAAGAAGAGGCCTGGATTGCATCACTGCGCACGACTTCGATGACGGCGGTTCCGACCCCGGCTTCTATTGGTCTATTCGTGATCGGGCTTGTTGGGGTTGTTGGGCTGAACCTGGGCACGCTAGGCCGACGTGATCGACGTAGCTGACGACGCATCGGTCAATTCCGTCGCACCGTCGAACGTTGCTTCGCCTTTTCCGATTGTCCTCCGGTGGACGGCCTAAGAGCTTTGCCGAAGTCCATTCGCTTCATCGCCTCTTCCACATGCAACGGTGCATCGGCGTCACGGTGCTGACCGACACGGCGGAGGACCGCATCGTCGGCGCGCATTTGGTGGGCCACCAGGGCGAGGACCTGATCCACCTCTTCGCCATGGCCATGCGCCACGGCATCACCGCCAGCGCGCTGCAGGACGGCATCTCTGCCTTCCCGACCTTTTCGTCGGATGTGAAGAATTTGTTTTAGGGGGCGACTGCGGCGGGACCTAGATCTCCAAGAGCGATCCGTCGTACCAAACGTCTTCGTAGTCGCCCGCGACAAGGAACCGCCAACCCGGAGGAAGGCCGAGGTACTTCACAATCCGAGGGCACCAATCCTCGAGGTGCCTGACATGCAGCGGCTCGAAAAAGTCCGGGGCATCGGACTGTTCCTCGCCCGCATATATGTACCAGCCGCAAGTATCCCCTACAGGTGGATGACGCAGGCCGTTCAGCGGCATGGCGCCATCCCGAACGTTGAGAGATATGCCCAGTTTCGAGTCTCCTGGAGCCACGATAAACTCGGCGCCATACTGCCTGCAGACGTCCTTCTGCAGCGCCTCGAAACTGGTTGGGGTCATGTCGGCTCCATGTCTGTAGCCAGTGTCCTTGCTTTTCCCTTTGGTCCAACACTGAGCGTCCATCCAGACCGAACCGAGCTGCGGGCTGGGCGGAGCCCGTTTCTATGCCACTCCCCTGCTAAGGGAGTATGTGGTCGGCCGCCGTCAGGTCTCCCTGAACGCTCCTGTCAGCATCGCCACCCGCTCCTGCAAAGCTCCTGACTCGTAGGGGACCGGCGGGGCCTTGCCCCAGACCGGGCCGGGCCAGGCGGGGTCGCCGGTGAAGCGGGCGATGACGTGGAGGTGGAGCTGGGGCACCAGGTTGCCGAGGGCGGCCACGTTGATCTTGTCGGGCTTGAGGCTGGATTGAAGGGCGCGGGAGGCGCCGCAGGTCTCGTCCATGAACTGGGGCATGTCGCCGGGGTCAAGGTCGTGGATCTCGCTCAGGGCCGGGCGCCGCGGCACCAGGATCAGCCAGGGATAGCTGGCGTCGTTCATCAGCAGCACGCGGCAGAGCGGCCAGTCCGCAAGGGTGATACAATCCGCCGCCAAGCGTTCGTGCAGTTGGAAAGCCCCGGCCATCGATTATGCCATCCGTCTTACCCGAATCCTGGCTCAAGGTAACCGAGCGCGGCCTCTATTGCGAGCCGGGGGACTTCTATGTCGACCCGCACCGGCCCGTCGGGCGCGCCGTGGTCACCCACGGCCATGCCGATCACGCCCGGCCCGGCAACCGTGCGGTGCTGGCGACGCCGGAGACTCTGGCCATCATGCGGCGGCGCTACGGCGCCGAGGCGGGCGGTACCCTGGAACCCCTGAGGTATGGCGAGCGGCGGGAAATCGGCGGGGTCAGGCTCTCCTTCCTTCCTGCCGGCCACGTGCTGGGCAGCGCCCAGGCGGTGCTGGAGTGGCAGGGCTGCCGCATCATCGTCTCCGGCGACTACAAGCGCCGCACCGATCCCACCTGCGCCGGCTTCGAGGTGATGGCCTGCGACGTCTACGTGACGGAGGCCACCTTCGGTCTGCCGGTCTTCCGCCATCCACCGGATGAGGGCGAGATTGCCATGCTGCTGACGGCGCAGTGGCAGTTCCCGGAGCGTGCCGTTCTGGTGGGCGCCTATTCCCTCGGCAAGGCGCAGCGGGTGATCGCGCTGCTGCGCCAAGCCGGCTACGACCGGCCGCTCTACATCCACGGCGCGCTGCAGGGACTCTGCGATCTCTATAGCGAACTCGGCGTCGAGCTGGGCGAACTGAGGCCCGCCACCGGCGCCGGCAAGGCGGAGCTGGCGGGAGAGATCGTGCTGGCGCCGCCCTCGGCCCTCAACGACCGCTGGTCGCGGCGCCTGCCGGACCCGCTGACCGCCATGGCCTCGGGCTGGATGCGGGTGCGCGCGCGGGCCAAGCAGCGCGGGGCCGAACTGCCGCTGATCCTCTCCGACCATGCCGACTGGGACGAGCTGGTGCAGACCCTGGAGGACGTCGCCGCGCCGGAGGTCTGGGTGACCCACGGCAACGAGGAGGCGCTGGTCCACTACGCCGGCGCCAAGGGCATCCGCGCCCGCGCTTTGGCGCTCATCGGCCGCGGCGAGGAGGAGCAGGAAGCGGCAACCGCGGAAGAGGCGGCACCGTGAAGGCCTTCGCCGAGCTGCTGGACCGCCTCTCCTACACCGCGGGGCGCAACGCCAAGCTGACCCTCATGGCGGATTACTTCCGCGCCGCGCCGGACCCGGACCGCGGCTATGCCCTGGCGGCGCTCACCGGCCGCCTCGACTTCGCCACCGCCAAGCCGGCGATGATCCGCGGGCTGGTCGAGCAGCGGGTCGACCCGGTGCTCTTCGGCTGGTCCTACGACTATGTCGGCGACATGGCGGAGACCGTGGCGCTGATTTGGCCCGAGCGGCCCGGCGCCAACCGGCCGCCGGAGCTGGCGGAGGTGGTGGAGCGGCTCGCCAGCGCCAGCCGCTCCGACTCGCCGGGGCTGGTGGAGGGCTGGCTCGATGCCCTGGACGCCACCGGCCGCTGGGCTTTCCTGAAGCTCATCACCGGCGGCCTGCGTGTCGGCGTTTCGGCGCGCCTTGCCAAGACCGCGCTGGCCCAGCTCGGCGATGTCACCCTGGAGGAGATCGAGGAGGTCTGGCACGGCGTCAAACCGCCCTTCGCCGAGGTCTTTGCCTGGCTCGAGGGCGAGGGCCCCATGCCGCGGATCGATCTGCGCCGCGCCTTCCGCCCGCTCATGCTGGCCAACCCGCTGGACGAGGCAGAGTTGGCGAAGCTCGACCCGGCCGATTACCGCGCCGAGTGGAAGTGGGACGGCATCCGCGTGCAGCTCGCCGCCGGGGGCGGGGAGGCGCGGCTGTTCTCGCGCTCCGGCGACGAAATCACCCAGGCCTTTCCCGACCTCATGGAGGCGGCGCAGTTCGATGCCGTGCTGGACGGCGAACTGCTGGTGATGCGCGACGGCACAGTCGCCCCCTTCAACGACCTGCAGCAGCGCCTCAACCGCAAGCGGGTGACGGCGAAGATGCTGCAGGACTTTCCGGCGCACCTGCGGGTCTACGACATTCTGTTCCACGGCGAGGAAGATCTGCGCGAGCAGGGCTTCGACGAGCGCCGTGTCCGGCTGGAGGCCTGGCACGCCGCGGAAGCGCCGGCCCGCATCGACCTCTCGCCCCTGCTGAACTTCGCGCGCTGGGAGGAGCTTCAGGCGCTGCGGGACTCGGCGCGGGAACGCTCCATCGAGGGGCTGATGCTGAAGCGCGGCGACAGCGCCTATGTCGCCGGCCGCCCCAAAGGCCCCTGGTTCAAGTGGAAGCGCGACGCGCTGACCCTGGACACGGTGCTGATGTACGCCCAGCGCGGCCACGGCAAGCGTTCGTCGCTCTACTCCGACTACACCTTCGGCACCTGGCGCGACGGGGCCGACGGTGCGCCGGAGCTGGTGCCCGTGGGCAAGGCCTATTCCGGCTTCACCGACGAGGAACTGCTGCGCCTCGACAAGTGGGTCCGCGCCAACACCACCGAGCGCTTCGGCCCGGTGCGCGCGGTGAAGCCCGGCCTGGTGCTGGAGGTCGCCTTCGACGCCGTCCACCGCTCCAAGCGCCACAAGTCCGGCGTCGCCATGCGCTTCCCCCGCATCCACCGCATCCGCTGGGACAAACCCATCGAAGACGCCGACCGCCTGCCGACCTTGGAGAAGCTGATCGAGGAGTAGGCTTCCTTGGCGATGAGTTGCGGGCTCCGGGTTCCGGGTTGGTCAATCGATCGAAAAGACCGTTTGAGAGGTTGGAATGTCGGCCCTGCTCTGAAACAGCGCCTGCACCTGCGTCAGAAATGCGAGAACCGATAGCGATCTGGAGTTCTCGTCACGGTTCTCAATCCAGAAGGACTCGCCCTGATGCTTGACGATGACTGCGGCGTCCTTTGCGGGCTTTCCTGACTCGACCTTTAGTAGCGGTTTGCTCCAGAGTAAGGGTTCTTGCTTTCGGTCGGACGTCAAGGTCTCGTCGTCGTCTTTCTTTGCGCAGCCGGACCTGGGAACAAGCGCTAAGTTGGGGTCTCCCACACGCATGAGCTCTCCAGCATAGTAGAGCATTCCTTGCAATGACCTCAGTTGCGCTGTGAACTGAACATTCACTTCTTGTACCTTCGTCTCTGTGTCAGACGTTGCGAACTCTACTTCGAGTTCCAAGTTTAGTATCTCTTTCCCGGCATCGATAGATTGCTCCCTATGTTGTGTAGTCTTATTCTGAGGGGACTCATCTTTAGCGTTATCTGACTCCTTGGATTTCATAGAGACATTGGAAGACTTAATGAGTTCATTGCAAGCATCCAGAGCCTTCCGCGTTGCTGAGCACTGGTCAACCGCCTCGACACAGAAGTGTGTAGCCTTCGATGCTTCACAAAGCCGGTAATCCTTACCATCCGCGACAAGCGAGAACCCTTTCTCACTTAATTCCACGAGCTTCTCGACATCCTTAAGATCCTTATCCGCAAGCTTGGGACCCACAAAGCGCGCCGAGAACGTCTCTATGATTTGAACCCGGTGCTCCCTCAGTGGAGCGGTCATTGATTGTTTGCAGCTCCCGCTACTTCCAGTTTTGCGATACCCTGAAAGGTACCTGACGATCTCTCGGAAGCACTTCATCTGCTTTGGGTCTTCAGGGTCGTTTTCGATACGTTCCCCGATAGTCTTGCATGAGTCCTTCAATTCAGGGAAATCTCCAAACCCAAATCTTCTCTCAGGCTCATTTGTCGGAGCGCGATTCGGTGTAATGTCCGTCCCGCCTGGAGGTGTTTCGGGCCGGACTGGGTCTGGATCGGTCACTACAACCTCACCGCTCTCAACGATCAGATATAGCAGAAGTGCAAGAGGCCAACCCTGGTCGATGAAGAGTTTTACATCGGCGAGAGAGATCGGTGTCAATGTAGCGGACGAGAAATCCTTTGCGGTTTCGAGAACGGTAACCTTAAAGGTTGGATTGCTTTCTTGGCTGAGTTGAAGCTGTGGGCTTAACGTGAATTCGGAGTCCGCGTCTCCTCCGAACGGGAGAGTCAGGCCCAAGGTGCCTGTTGACGATTGCTTGAGCGAGGCATTGAACTCAGAAATCGCCGTAAAGTGCATCGGTTGGCGATCACGTGCGCGGAGAATGTTGAGAAGAACCTGAGCGTCGGCGCTTTGAGCGACAGTCCTGTTGTAGTCGATCGAATGCTCAGCGATGGTCTGCTGAAATGAGCAGCCGGCAAGGAGCAGAGAGAGCGCGATCCCCATTATCTGTGGAATCGGCTGGCCTCTCCTCCTACCAGCCCGCTCGGTGAAGGTGCTCTCCACACCGGGGCATTTGTTGGAGGGCTTTCCAGGTTCCCTCACTGTGTATTCTGTTTTCTCAATCTCGACCATTTTCCCCTCCCCATCGTCTTGAGCGTGGTTCGCCTTCGCCGAATGCTTGGCTTCGCTAGATGCGTGCTTGCCAATCGGCGAATGTCGGCGCTGCCAATCCAGGCAAAACCACTTGCCGATAGCACCCTTCGGCGGGAAAGGGATGTGAGCCGCTTCACACAGGGGCGCCGGCGGTCCGTTTATTGCAGCTGGCGGTCGGCGACGGCAAAACTGTGAAGCGCGTTGGGGGTTTGGCGCCGATCGGAGTTTGACTCCTAAGAAGCCGACTTGCGGAGTTCCCTCATCTTCAAGGCAAACAGCAGTTCGGGAATCACCGGATCCGGCACCTTGATGAGCGTTCTGGCCGGCGCCTCTGGCGTTTCGAAGTACGCGTTGCGCATCCGCTGGGACAAACCCATCGAAGACGCCGACCGCCTGCCGACCTTGAAGAGGCTGATCGAGGAGTAAGGGGGCGTCCCCCTCACCCTCCCACTGCGTGGGCCCCTCCCTCTCCCACGCTGGGGAGAGGGATACTTGAGCCGCACATTGCTTTCCCTCTCCCCGCTGTGGGAGAGGGTTGCGAAGCCTTGGCGAAATCGAAAGATCGAGCTTAGGCGAAGCTGGGTGAGGGGGTCACCGCTGCACTGTATCCCACTGGGGGGCGATCCAGGGGGGGGCGTCGGAGGGGGGGGGGGGGGGGCGG
>NZ_JANQOI010000119.1 GCF_028289705.1 Pelagibius sp. | reverse complement strand
CGGATCATGTTTAGACGGAAACACTTCCGTGTTTGCGTCTAAACATGTGAATCCGCTCTACACTTAAGAATTAGAGCAGATTCACCTGGTCCGATGGATTGCTCCCGCGATTCCATCGAACCAGGATCTGCTCTAAGGGGACGGGCCGAGCCACAAAACCAGAAACCGCCTTATCAGGCTGCTGAAGTCGTATTTCCAGGAGGCACGCAACTCTTCGAGACGCGGTTCTGCGAACCGCTCCTCAGGGTGAGGTGAGGTGGTGGACTGATTGACCTCATGGTGAGGAGCCCTCTTGGAACAAGGGGGCGTCTCGAACCACGAGGTCAATCACTGAACGTGCGCTCTCGACAGCCTCCTAAACCAGATGCGCCTTGAAGTGGGCGATGGTGCGGTCCCAGGCGAGGTTCGCCGCCGCTTCGTTGTAGCGCGGCGTGGAATCGTTGTGGAAGCCGTGGCGGGTGCCCGGATAGCTGTGCATCTCATAGCGCACGTTGTTGGCCTTCAGCGCCGCCTCGTAGTCCGGCCGCATGGCATTCACGCGCTGGTCGTCCTCGGCATAGTGGATCATCATCGCGGCGCGGATCTTGGGAACCTCTGCGGTGGCCGCGGCGCGCCCGTAGAAGGGCACACCCGCGCTCAGATCGCCGCCCAGGGTCACCGCCAGGTGGTTGGTGGTGCCGCCGCCCCAGCAGAAGCCGGTGGCCCCCAGCTTGCCGGTGGAGGCTTCGTGGTCCTTCAGATAGCGCGCGGAGTTCACCATGTCCTGCAGCAGCTTCGGCTGCTCCAGGGTGCGCTGCATGGCGCGACCCTCGTCGTCGTTGCCGGGATAGCCGCCGATGGGATAGAGGCCATCCGGCGCCAGCGCCAGGAAGCCAGCCACCGCGGCGCGACGCGCCACGTCGGCGATGTAGGGGTTGAGGCCGCGGTTCTCGTGGATCACCAGCACGGCGGGGAAGGGGCCCTCGCCGCTCGGCTGCACGAGATAGCCGCGCATCTCGCCGGAGGTGCCGCCCGGCGAGGGATAGGTCACATAGCGCGGGGTGATGCGCTCGTCGTTGAAGGAGATGGTCTCCGCCGCCGCGTAATTCGGCATCATGGCCTGGGCCAGAGCGAGGGCTGAGACGCCGCCCACGGTCAGGGCCGAGGCACGGCTCAGGAACTCCCGCCGCTCGATACGGCCATGGCAATAGTCGTCGTAAAGATCGTAGACGCGCTTTTCGACCTGGTCCTTTTCCATCTCCCTGGCTCCTTTCCGCGTTGCCGATTTCGGGAAGGTTCTCCCGAACACAACCATTCGTTCAGCCTAAGCGGGCAGCCTAAGCGGAATCGCCAGGCACCTCAAAGTCACAATGATGACAATTCCGGGGCGCGCGCCCCAGAGGCATAGGGGGCTTAGTCCGCGGCTTCGTCCAGGGGCCAGGAGGGACGGGCCATGGCAAAGACCTCGTCGACGCGGGTGTAGTCCATGTAGCCGAGGCGGGCGATGGGCTTCACCTTGGCCATGTCCACCAGGCCGTCGGTCAGCACCGCCTCGTCGATATGAATGCCAATGACCTCTCCGAAGACCACGGCGTTGCGGGAGTCCAGAACAGTGGAGGGCAGATCGACGGTCTGCAGGTAGCGGCATTCCAGGTGGATCGGCGAAGCCGCCACCCGCGGCGGCTTCACCAGCGTCGAGGGGATCAGCGCGAGCCCGGCGAACTCGGCCTCGTTGACCTCCGCCGGGGCCGGCGCGGAAGTCTTGTTCATGGCCTCCCGCAGGTCCCAGGTGACGATGTTGCAGACAAACTCCCCGGTGCGCTCGACATTGGCCAGGGAATCCTTGGAGCCGTCCGGCGGCCCGTCGGCCTTGCGCCCGCCGGGGGCGAACATCACCACCGGCGGCTCCCCGGCCACGCCGTTGAAGAAGCTGTAGGGGGCGAGGTTCACCGCCCCCGCCTCGTTCACCGAGGTGATCCAGCCGATGGGCCGCGGCACGATGCAGGCCTT
>NZ_JANQOI010000076.1 GCF_028289705.1 Pelagibius sp. | reverse complement strand
ACGTGCGCGAGGAGCAGCGCGGGCCGCAGATCTTCCTCTCGCGCAGCCATCCGCAGTTCATGGCCAAGCTGTTCTCCCAGGAGGTGCCGGAGATCTACGACGGCATCATCGAACTGAAGGCCGTTGCCCGCGACCCGGGCAGCCGCGCCAAGATCGCCGTGGTCTCCTACGATGCCTCCATCGATCCGGTGGGCGCCTGCGTGGGCATGCGCGGCAGCCGCGTGCAGGCGGTGGTCAGCGAACTGCAGGGCGAGAAGATCGACATCATTCCCTGGTCGGAGGATACCGCCACCTTCGTGGTCAACGCGCTTGCCCCCGCCGAGGTCAGCAAGGTGGTGCTCGACGAGGATCAGGGGCGGATCGAGGTGGTGGTGCCCGACGACCAGCTTTCCCTGGCCATCGGCCGGCGCGGCCAGAACGTGCGCCTGGCCTCGATCCTGACCGGCTGGGACATCGACATCATGACCGAGGAGACGGAATCCCGGCGCCGCCAGGACGAATTCCGCGCCCGCTCCCAAATGTTCATCGATGCGCTGGACGTCGACGACGTCATCGCCCACCTGCTGGTGGCCGAGGGCTTCATGGCCCTGGAGCAGGTCGCCTTCGTGCCGGTGGAGGAACTGGCGCAGATCGAAGGCTTCGACGAGGAAGTGGCTGAGGAACTGCGCGCCCGCGCCCGGGCCCATCTCGAGGAGATGGACCGGCTCAACGAGGAGCGCCGACGCGAGCTGGGCGTCAACGACGACCTTACCGAGGTGGAAGGCCTGTCGCCCTCGCTGCTGGTGACCCTCGGCGAGCAGGGGGTGCGCACCCTGGACGACCTGGCCGATCTCTCGGCCGACGAACTGCGCTTCGCCTCCAGCACCCTGCGTGGCGAAGCCACCCTGGAGACCATGGTCGGGCTCACCGAAAGGGAAGTCGAGGAGGTTCTGGCCGGCAGCACCATGACCCAGGATGAAGCCAACCGCATCATCATGGCGGCCCGGGCACACTGGTTCGACGACGAGCCCGAGGAAGCGGGCGAGGCCGACGGCGAAGAGCCGGTGGCCGAAACTGCCGAAGCTGGCGAAGCTGCCGAAACTGAAACGCAGCCGGAGGGTTAGGCGAAGACGGGATGCAGGCCGCGAGCGCGCAAGCGAAAGGCATGGGCCGCCGCACTGCGGAGGGCAGGCCCGCCAGGGGCGAAACCGGGCAGGCGCATCGGCGCTGCCTGGCCAGTGGCCGGGTCTTGCCCAAGGATCAGCTCCTGCGCTTCGTCGTCGGCCCGGAGGGGCAGGTGGTCCCGGATCTGGCCGAACGCCTGCCCGGCAGGGGTTTGTGGTTGCTTGCCCGGCGCGATATGATGCAGGCGGCTTGCAAGAAGAACCTCTTTGCCAAGGCGGCAAAGCGGCATGTTCGCTTGCCTTCCGATCTTGCCGACCAGGTCGACCTCTTGGCGTTGCGGCGCTGCCTCGATCAACTCGGCCTGGCCCGGCGGGCGGGGGCTGTTTTTGTCGGCTTCGAGAAGGTGAAGTCGGCGCTCCGGGCCGATCGGGTCGGTTTGTTGCTGCAGGCCAGCGACGCGGCCGCAGACGGACGGAACAAGCTGCGCAACCTGGCGCAAGCCATTGGCCAGGATGTACCCGTCGAGGCATTTTGCGACGGGGCTATTTTGGGGGCCGCCCTGGGGCGGGAGGCCGCCGTGCATGTGGGCATTGCGCGGGGCCGCTTCGCGGCGGGCCTGCTGCGCGACCTGCGCCGCCTCGCCGGTTTGCGGGGCTGCGGGGAACAAGGAAACGGGGTTGGGCGTCCGACCCAAGGTGAGCGCTAGAGATTATGACGACGAGCAACGAAAGCGAAGCGAAACGGCCGTTGAAGCTGAACCGGCCGGGTAAGCTGCAACTCAAAAAGACCGTCGAAACCGGCCAGGTGCGGCAGAGCTTCAGCCATGGCCGCAGCAAGGCCGTGACCGTCGAGGTCAAGCGCAGCCGAACCTTCGAGCGCGGCTCCTCCGGGCGGATGAAGGAGGTTACCGAGGCCAAGGCCGAGAGTCAGACGGCACCGGCGGAAGCGCCTGACTCCGCGGCGGTCGAGACGGTCGACGAGAAGACCGCGGGCAAGCATCCTCAGCTTTCGGCCGAAGAACGCGCCAGCCGCGCCCGTGCCCTGGAGATCGCCAAGGAAGAGGAAGCCAGCCGGCGCCACCGCGAAGAGGAAGAAGCCAAGCGCCGGGCCGTCGAGGCCAAACATGCGGCCGAGGAGCGGGCGCGCCGCGAGGCGGAAGAGGAAGCCGCCCGGGCCAAGGCCGCCGAAGAGGCCGAACGCCAGGCGAAGCTGGAGGCCGAACAGGCGACGGCGCAGGACGGCTCGGCCGCCGCGCAGGCCCAGCCCGCCGGGACTCCGGCGCCGCAGAAGGCTCCCGCCAAGGCGCCGGCCAGGGCCAAGGATGACAGCCGCCCGGCGACGCCCGAGGAAGACGCCAGCGCACGCGCGAAGCGCAAACCCTCCGCACCGCCGAAGCCGACCCAGGGCCGCCGCGGCGAGCAGCGCCGCCGTTCCGGCAAGCTGACCATCAACCAGGCGCTGGACGGCCAGGAAACCCGCCAGCGCTCCCTGGCTTCGGTCAAGCGCCAGCGCGAGAAGCAGATGCGCGCGACCCATGCCCACCAGCCCCACCAGCCGCCGCAAAAGGTGATCCGCGAGGTGGTGCTGCCAGAAATCATCACGGTGCAGGAACTGGCCAACCGCATGGCCACGCGCGGCGCCGACGTGGTCAAGACCCTGATGAAGCTTGGGGTCATGGCCACCATCACCCAGTCGATCGATGCCGACACCGCCGAACTGGTGGTCGAGGAATTCGGCCACAAGATCAAGCGCGTCTCCGCCGCCGACGTCGAGATCGGCATGCGCGGCGCCGACGACGATCCGGAGGAGCTGCAGCCGCGCCCGCCGGTGGTGACGGTGATGGGCCACGTCGACCACGGCAAGACCTCGCTGCTGGATGCCCTGCGCGCCACCGACGTGGTGGCGGGCGAGGCCGGCGGCATCACCCAGCACATCGGTGCCTATCAGGTGCGCCTGGCCTCCGGCGAGCGCATCACCTTCATCGACACGCCGGGCCACGCCGCCTTTACCGAGATGCGCTCGCGCGGCGCCACGGTCACCGACATCGTGGTGCTGGTGGTGGCCGGCGACGACGGCATCAAGGAACAGACCGTGGAGGCGATCAACCACGCCAAGGCGGCGGAGGTGCCGATCATCGTCGCCATCAACAAGATGGACAAACCCGGCGCCGACTCCTCGCGGGTCAAGCAGGAGCTGCTGCAGCACGAGCTGATCGTCGAGGACATGGGCGGCGAGATTCTCGCCATCGAAGTCTCGGCGACCGAAAAGACCAACCTCGACAAGCTGGAGGAGGCCATCCTCCTGCAGTCCGAGCTGCTGGAGCTGAAGGCCAATCCGGACCGCGGTGCCGAGGGCGTCATCATCGAGGCCAAGCTGGAGCGCGGACGCGGCTCGGTGGCGACGGTCCTGGTGCAACGCGGCAAGCTCAGCGTTGGCGACATCTTCGTTGCCGGCAGCGAGTGGGGCCGGGTGCGCGCCCTGGTCAACGAGCGCGGCGAGCAGGTGGACACGGCCGGTCCGGCGGACCCGGTGGAGGTTCTGGGCCTCAACGGCACGCCGCTGGCCGGCGACGACTTCACCGTGGTGGAGAACGAGGGCCGAGCCCGCGAGATCGCCGAGTACCGCCAGCGCACCCGGCGCGAGACCGAGATCACCGCCACCGCCCGCGGCTCCCTCGAACAGATGATGAGCCGCATCAAGGAAGGCGAGGCCTCGGAACTGCCGGTGGTGGTCAAGTCCGACGTGCACGGCTCCATGGAAGCCATCGTCAACAGCTTCGAGAAGCTGGGCAACGAGGAGGTCAAGGTCCGGGTGCTGCACAGCGGTGTCGGCGGCATCAACGAGTCCGACGTCACCCTGGCCAATGCCACCGGGGCCATCATCATCGCCTTCAACGTCCGCGCCAATCCGCAGGCGCGCCAGATGGCGCGGCGCGATTCCGTGGACATCCGCTACTACTCGATCATCTACGACGTGGTGGACGACGTGAAGGCGGCGCTCAGCGGCCTGCTGGCCCCCAAGCAGCAGGAACAGTTCCTGGGCTACGCGGAGATCCGCCAGGTGTTCAACAACTCCAAGGTCGGCAAGGTCGCCGGCTGCATGATCACCGAGGGTCAGGTCAAGCGCGGCGCCAAGGTGCGTCTGCTGCGCGACAACGTGGTGATTCACGACGGCACTCTGAAGACCCTGCGGCGCTTCAAGGACGAGGTCCGCGAGGTCAAGGAAGGCTACGAGTGCGGCATGGCCTTCGAGAACTACACCGACATCCAGGTCAACGACCAGATCGAGTGCTATGAGATTCAAGAGGTTGCCCGCGCTCTCTGACGAGCGCCGCAGCACGGGCGGCTGACCAGGGCCCGGCGGCACCGCCTTTGGGCGGCTGCCCGGTCCCGGGAAATGACGATGGGTTCACAGCGAAGCACAGCAGGGCGCGCGGGCGCCAAGGCGCCGAGCCAGCGACAGCTCAGGGTCGGCGAGGAACTGCGCCACGCCCTCTCGCGCATTCTGATGCGCGGCGACCTCCACGATCCCCTCCTCGCCGAGGCCAGCCTCACCGTCACCGAGGTGCGGGTGAGCCCGGATCTCAAGAACGCCACCGCCTTTGTGGTGCCCCTGGGCGGGCGCGGCAGCGGCGAGATCGTCGCCGCCCTCAATCGCGCCGCCGCCTTTCTGCGCGGCCAGGTCGGCCGCGAGGTGCATCTGCGCCATGTCCCGAGGCTGGCCTTTCAGGCCGACCGCAGCTTCGACGAGGCCGACAAGATCAACGCCCTGCTGCACGATCCGCGGGTCCAGCGCGATGTCGAAGCCGCGGAGCGGGCCGAAGGTTCCGACCTTGATGCCCCGCAAGGCCCGGCAGCGGAGCGCCCTGACGAAAAGGCCTGAGCGATGGCAGCCAAGCCGGAAAGACAGCCGAAGGCCAAGGGCGCCGCGGTCAACGGCTGGCTGGTGATCGACAAACCGCTGGGCCTGACCTCCACCCAGGTGGTCGGCCGGGTGCGCCGTGTCCTCCGGCCCCGCAAGCTGGGCCACGGCGGCACCCTCGATCCCCTGGCCACGGGCCTGCTGCCCATCGCCATGGGCGAGGCGACCAAGACCGTCTCCTATGTCATGGACGGCCGGAAGTCCTACCGCTTCACCCTGCGCTGGGGCCAGGCGACGGAGACCGACGACGCCGAGGGCGCGGTCATCGAGGAGTCCACGGAACGCCCGGACACCGCGGCGATCGAGGCCGTGCTGCCGCGCTTTCGCGGAGAGATCGAACAGATCCCGCCGCTCTATTCGGCGATCAAGGTCGGCGGCCGGCGGGCCTACGATCTGGCCCGGGCCCAGGCGGATTTCGAGCTGAAGCCCCGCCGGGTCACGGTCCACGAGATCGCCCTCACGGGCCAGCCGGACCGTGACCATGCGGTCTTCGACGTGCGCTGCGGCAAGGGCACCTACATGCGCTCGCTGGCCCGCGACCTGGGGCGTGCCGCCGGCACCGTGGCGCATATCACGGAACTGAGGCGATTAACCGTCGGTCCGTTTACCGAAACCGACGCGATTTCGCTGGAATCTTTGGAATCCTTGGGGCATAGTCCCGCCGCCTTGGAGCAGGTGCTCCCGGTCGAGACCGCGCTGGACGACATCCCGGCGCTGGCCTTGTCCGAGACCGAGGCGAACCGCCTGCGCTGCGGGCAGGCCGTGTCCATGGTGGCGCGCGCCAACCGCGAACGCATACGCGACCTCTGCAACGGAGCCATAGTCTTTGCCAGTGCCGGCGGCAAGCCGGTGGCATTGGCCCGTTATGAGGCAGGCGAAATCCACCCGGTCAGGGTTTTGAATCTTTAGGACAATGGAGATAACCGATGTCGATCACTGCCGAGCGCAAGACTGCGCTGATCGAAGAGTATGGCACCCATGTGGGCGATACCGGGTCGCCGGAGGTGCAGGTTGCGATCCTCACTGAGCGGATCGTGAACCTGACCGAGCATCTGAAGTCCCACAAAAAGGATTTCCACTCGCGCCGCGGCCTGTTGGTCATGGTCGGCCAGCGCCGGCGCCTGCTGGACTATGTGAAGGGCAAGGACAAGGCACGCTACGAGGGCCTTATCCAGCGCCTGGGCCTGCGCCGTTAGGGCGGGGCCGATGTCACCGCGCTCTGCGCCGAACTCTGCCTGCCGCGCCCCCGAGGGCGGGCCGGCAAGGGCCGGCGCCGGACGCGGGCGATAGGTAAGAATGACGATTGGTGACATCGTGACAACGCCGGCACGATGGCTCCCTGGAGGGCCGGGCCGACGTAAGCAGCGTGCAAGCACGGTTCGGGGCGGAAGGCCCCGAAGCGGTCGCGCTGTTTACGCGGGTCCGGCGCTTTGCTTTTCGGCAAATAGACGCACCGGCGTAAGGTTGGAAGGACCTGAATTGAATGTTTGATATCTATAAGCAGGAAATCGAGTGGGGCGGCCGCAAGCTGACCCTGGAGACCGGCCGCATCGCGCGCCAGGCCAACGGCGCCGTCCTGGCGACCTACGGCGAGACCGTGGTGCTCTGCACCGCGGTGGGCGAGTCGGCGCCGCGCCCGGGCATGGATTTCTTCCCTCTCACCGTGAACTACCAGGAAAAGACCTTCGCCGCGGGCAAGATCCCGGGCGGCTTCTTCAAGCGTGAGGGCCGTCCCTCGGAGAAGGAGACCCTGACCTCCCGCCTCATCGACCGGCCGATCCGTCCGCTTTTCGCCAAGGGCTACAAGAACGAGACCCAGGTGATCTGCACGGTGCTGAGCCACGACCTGGAGAACGATCCCGACGTCGTCGCTATGGTCGGCGCCTCGGCGGCGCTCACCATCTCCGGCCTGCCCTTCCTCGGCCCCATCGGCGGCGCCCGGGTCGGCTACAAGGACGGCGAATACGTCCTCAATCCGCTGATGGACGATATGGAGGAGAGTGCCCTCGACTTGGTCCTGGCCGGCACCCGCGAGGGCGTTCTGATGGTCGAGTCGGAAGCCCATGAGCTTTCCGAGGAGATCATGCTGGGGGCGGTCACCTTCGGCCACGAGCAGATGCAGCCGGTGATCGACGCCATCATCGCCCTGGCCGAGCGCTGCGCCAAGGAACCGATGGACGTGGCGCCGCCGGCCCCGGAGGTCGAGGAGGTCAAGAACAAGCTCGTCGCCGGCGGCATCCTGGACCGCTTCACCGAGGCCTATACCGAGGTCGACAAGCAGACCCGCCAGTCCAAGCTGGCCGCGGTGCGCGAAGCGGCGGTGGAAGACCTCAGCGACGAAGAGAAGGAGCACGCCTCCGGCCTCTTCAAGTCCCTGGAAAGCGACGTCGTGCGCGGCGGCATCCTGAAGACCGGCAACCGTATCGACGGCCGCACCACCACGGATATCCGGCCGATCGTTTGCGAAGTGGGTGTGCTGCCGCTCACCCACGGCTCCGCCCTCTTCACCCGCGGCGAGACCCAGGCGCTGGTCACCACGACGCTGGGCACCGGCCAGGACGAGCAGCTCATCGACTCCCTGGAAGGCAGCTACCGCGAACACTTCATGCTGCACTACAACTTCCCGCCCTATTCGGTGGGTGAGTGCAGCTTCCGCCTGGCTCCGGGGCGCCGCGAGATCGGCCACGGCAAGCTGGCCTGGCGGGCGGTGCGGCCGCTGCTGCCCACCAAGGACGACTTCCCCTACACCATCCGCGTGGTCTCCGAGATCACCGAGTCCAACGGCTCCTCCTCCATGGCGACGGTCTGCGGCTCTTCGCTCTCGATGATGGACGCCGGCGTGCCGCTGCCGCGGCCGGTGGCGGGCATCGCCATGGGCCTGATCAAGGAAGGCGACGACTTCGCCGTGCTGTCGGACATCCTGGGCGACGAGGACCACCTCGGCGACATGGACTTCAAGGTGGCCGGCTCCGAGAACGGCATCACCTCGCTGCAGATGGACATCAAGATCACCTCCATCACCAAGGAGATCATGGGCGTCGCGCTGAACCAGGCGAAGGACGGCCGGATGCACATCCTGGGCGAGATGAACAAGGCCCTGACCTCGGCGCGCGAAGGGGTTTCCGAAAACGCGCCGCGGATCACCGTCATCTCCATCCCCAAGGACAAGATCCGCGATGTCATCGGCACCGGCGGCAAGGTGATCCGCGAGATCACCGAGGAGACCGGCGCCAAGATCGACATCGAGGACGACGGCACGGTGAAGGTGGCCGCCGTCGACCAGGACCAGGCCCAGGCGGCCCTCGATTGGATCAAGTCCATCGTCGCCGAGCCGGAGGTGGGCGTGATCTACAACGGCAAGGTGGTGAAGATCGTCGACTTCGGCGCCTTCGTGAACTTCCTGGGCCCGCGCGACGGTCTCGTCCACATCAGCGAGCTGGCGCCGGAGCGCGTCAAGACCGTCGGCGACGTCGTCAACGAGGGCGACACCGTCAAGGTCAAGTGCATCGGCATGGAGCGTGGCAAGGTGAAGCTCTCCATGAAGCGGGTGAACCAGGAAACCGGCGAGGACCTGGAGGCCGAAGCCAGCTAAGACCTGCCGATCCGGAACAGGGAAAGGCCGGCCGCGGGGTGATGGCGACATGACCTCCGCGCCGGCCTTTTCTTTGCAGTTGCCGCGGGTCATGGGCCACCGCGGGGCCAAGGCCCTGGCGCCGGAAAACACCCTGGCCTCCATCGCGGCCGCGGCGGCGACGGGCGTGAAGTGGGTCGAGTTCGACGTCATGCTCACCGCCGACGGCGAGCCGGTCCTCTTCCACGACGAGACTCTGAAGCGCACCACCGGCGCCCCCGGCACCATGGCGGCGAGCCCCTTCGAGTTGGTCCGGGCGCTGGATGCCTCCCTGGATTTCGGGCGCAAGTATGGCCGCCGGGTTGGAGCGGGCTTTCGCGGGCGGGCCGACTGCCGCGTGCCGAGCCTCGAGGAGGCGGTGGCCTGCCTGATTGAGCATAGCCTCACCCCCAACGTGGAAATCAAGCCGACCCCCGGCCTGGCGGCAGAGACCGCCGAGGTCGCCCTGGACCAGCTCCAGCGATTGTGGCCACAAGACCGGCTGCCGCCGCTGATCAGCAGTTTTCAGCGAGAGAGTTTGGCGGCGGCAAAGCGCGTGGCCCCGGCCTGGCCGCGCGGCTTCCTGGCCGAGGGTCTTCCCGCCGACTGGCGCGCGGCCATGGCCGAACTCGGCTGTGTCTCGCTGCATCTCAACTGGCGGCGGGTGCGCCAGCGCGACGTGGCGGCCGCCCATGCCGCGGGCTATGCGGTGGCCGCCTATACCGTCAACGGAACGCGCGCCGCCCGCCGACTCTGGGGCAAGGGTGTCGATTGCCTGATCACCGACCGGCCCGACCGCCTGCTTGGTTTGGAGAATGCGCCCGAGGGCGCAGGACGCTAAGACGCGTCAGCCGCCCATGCGGCCCGGGGCGGGGATGCCGACGATGTTGTAGCCGCCGTCCACGTAGTGGACCTCGCCGGTCACTCCCTGGGAGAGGTCGGAGGCGAAGTAGAGGCCGGCGGAGCCCACCTCTTCCAGCAGCACGTTGCGCTTCAGCGGCGCGTGGTCGCGGTTCCAGCTGAACACGAAGCGCGCATCGCCGATGGCCGAACCTGCAAGCGTGCGCATGGGCCCGGCGGAGATGGCGTTGACCCGGATGCCCTGTTCGCCCAGGTCGACGGCCAGGTAGCGCACGCTGGCTTCCAGGGCTGCCTTGGCGACGCCCATGACGTTGTAGTTGGGGGTCACCCGCTCGGCCCCCAGATAGGTCAGTGTGACCAAGCTGCCGCCCGGGCCCATCAGGGCGGCGGCGTGGCGGGCGACGGCGGTGAAGGAGTAGCAGGAGATCGCCAGGGTGCGGCGGAAGTTTGCGCGGGTGGTGTTGAGGTAGCGCCCCTTCAGTTCTTCCTTGTCGGAATAGGCGATGGCGTGGATCACCACATCCACCTGGCCCCAGCGTTCGCGCAGGCCGTCGAAGGTCGCGGAGATGTCGCTCTCCTGCTCGACGTCGCAGGGCAGCACGATGTCCGATCCCAGGGACTCGGCCAGCGGCCGCACTCTGCGTTCAAAGGCGCTGGCCTGATAGGTGAAGGCGAGTTCCGCGCCCTGGCGATGCAGCGCCTGCGCAATTCCCCAGGCGATCGAGTGATCGTTCGCCACCCCCATGATCAGGCCGCGTTTACCGGCCATCAAACCTGACATCGACGTCCCTGTTCCTTAACCCCCGACTACGAGCCTCGACCTCCGGCTCCAGCTTCTAACCTCACCCTTCGAATCGCTTGAACGCGAGGCTGGCGTTGGTGCCGCCGAAGCCGAAGCTGTTGGACATCACGCAGTTCAACGACAGCCCCTCCTCCGCCTCGCGGACGATGGGCATGCCCTCGGCCTCCGGGTCCAGGTTATCGATGTTGGCCGATGCGGAGACGAAGTTGTTGTCCAGCATAAGCAGCGAATAGATCGCTTCGTGCACGCCGGTGGCGCCCTGCGAGTGGCCAGTGAGCGACTTGGTGGAGGAGACCCGCGGCATGTCGGCGCCGAAGGCCTCGCGGATCGCCTGCAGCTCGACGATGTCGCCGGCGGGGGTCGAGGTGCCGTGGGCGTTGACGTAGTCGACCGGCGTGTTGCCCAGGCCCTGCATGGCCAGGCGCATGCAGCGCACCGCGCCTTCGCCGGAGGGGGCGACCATGTCGGCGCCGTCGGCGGTGGCGGCATAGGCGGCGACCTCGCCGTAGATCTTGGCGCCGCGGGCCTTGGCGCGCTCCAGTTCCTCCAGCACCACCACACCGCCGCCGCCGGAGATGACGAAGCCGTCGCGATCGCGGTCATAGGGGCGCGAGGCGCGGGTCGGCTCGTCGTTGTAACCGCTGGAGAGCGCGCCCATGGCGTCGAAAAGCACGGTCAGGGTCCAGTGCAGCTCCTCGCCGCCGCCGGCGAAGACGAGATCCTGTTTGCCCATCTGGATCAGCTCGGCGCCGTTGCCCACGCAGTGGGCGGAGGTGGAGCAGGCCGAGGAGATCGAATAGCTGTGGCCCTTGATCTTGAAGGCGGTGCCCATGTTCGCCGAATTGGTCGAGGACATGCAGCGCGGCACCATATAGGGGCCGACGCGCTTCGGCCCTTTGCTGCGGGCGAGGTCGGCGGCCAGGACCTGATTGGAGGTGGAGGGCCCGCCGGAGCCCATGACCAGGCCCGTGCGTTCGTTGGAGACTTCGCCCTCGGTCAATCCCGCATCGGCGATGGCTTCCTGCATGGCGATGTAGTTGTAAGCCGATCCGTCGCCCATGAAGCGCCGCAGCTTGCGGTCGACGTGATCGGCGATGTCGATCTTCAGGGAGCCGTGGATATGGCTGCGGAATCCCATCTCGGCATAGGTCTCGGAGAACTCGATGCCGGAGCGCCCCTGGCGCAGCGACTCGGTCACCTCGGCCTTGTTGTTGCCGATGCTGGAGACGATGCCTATTCCTGTGACAGCGACACGGCGCATTGCTCTATTCCGTTATGTGGCCGTTAGATGCTTGGCGGGCCGGTTCGGCGCGGCGTTCCTTGGTCGATCCATCATGCTCAGCCAGAACCCGACCCATAGACCAAGGGCTCAGGCGGTCTGCGGCTCGCTCTGAAACAGGCCGAC
Source organism: Pelagibius sp. (assembly GCF_028289705.1). Taxonomy (GTDB): domain Bacteria; phylum Pseudomonadota; class Alphaproteobacteria; order Kiloniellales; family Kiloniellaceae; genus Pelagibius. The sequence continues at coordinate 7,489 of NZ_JANQOI010000076.1, read as the reverse complement.
CTTGAGGTCCTTCGCTTCGTAAACCGGCCGGCCGTCAACCTTCATGATGCCGTCGGCGATTCCCAGCACTAGCTTGCCCATGCGCACGCGCTTAAGGTCCAGATGATAGCTGACGAGTTTGGCCGTCGGCACAACCATCTCGGTGAACTTCACCTCGCCGACGCCGAGCGCCCGTCCGCGCCCCGGCGCTCCCAGCCAGCCCAGGAAGAAGCCGACAAGCTGCCAGAGCGAATCCAGCCCGAGGCAGCCCGGCATCACCGGGTCGCCCTCGAAGTGGCACTCGAAGAACCAGAGCTTGGGGTCGATATCGAACTCGGCGACGATATGGCCTTTGCCGTGCTCGCCGCCTTCCTCGGAAATCTCGGTGATGCGATGGAACATCAGCATCGGCGGCAGAGGAAGCTGTGCGTTTCCCGGCCCGAAGAGCTTGCCGTGCGCGCAGCGCAGCAGATCTTCGTACGGGAAACTATTTTGTCTCTTGTTCAAACGATTCACCCAGTCCGGCACTCTTGATTGTGGATTCAAACCTCAGGCGGTGCGCCATCCCCCCGGAGCACACCAGACGCGCCCTTGCCGCCGGTTCTGTTGAGAAACTGAACGACAAAAGTCGCCGCAACCGCCCGATGCCACACTTTACATAAGCCGATTGGCACCTCTACGCCACGACAAAAAGCGCTGCCACGAAACGCTTAGCGGACGCAGCCAACGCTGGGCGAACTATAGCACAGCCTCGGCGCTGTCAAACAGCCCCGCATCGTCGCAGGCACTGCTGTCAGCCTCGCACTCACGTGGTTAAGAGCGGCTTAATTCTCTGTTTCGGACGCAGACTTTATAGGGGTTCCAAAGAAATTGACAATTCGCTGTTTTTGCCACTTTAATTCCACCTGCACTGGACCATATCAGGAGTCATGGTGAGCAAGGACCGCCCCTATAGCGCATTGGTGCATCGTCTCAAGACCGCAGGCCTTCGGCCGACGCGGCAGCGCTTGGCGCTGGCCAAGTTGCTGTTCGAGTCGCCCGGCGGGGACGACCGCCATATCACGGCCGAGCAACTGCATGCCGAGGCCCTGGGCGAATCCGTGCGCGTGTCTTTGGCCACGGTCTACAACAGCCTGCATCAGTTCACCGAAGCCGGGCTGTTGCGCGAGGTGGTGGTCGAACCGGGCCGGTCCTATTTCGACACCAATGTCTCCGACCATCATCATTTCTATTTCGAAGACAGCGGCGAGCTGCAGGACATTCCCGGCGAGCATGTCCAGATGGAGAGCCTGCCGGCGGCCCCGGCGGGGACCCGCGTCGCGCGGGTGGACGTGATCATCCGGCTTTCCGGAGACTAGGGCCGCGCCCTGTAACCACTCTTCTTTTTCTGTCATTTAAACTACACATTAGAACTATTCTAATTCGTTGACAGAATCGTGAGCTCGGTCTATTTAGGCTCAATGACGGGCGGTTTGCCGACCATGCGGGGCGGCAAGCGGACAAGCCCGCAGCACAGACCCGGGCAGGTCTTCGCTGTGCCCGGGGACTTCCTACAGGAGAGAAATATCCATGTCGCTTCAGGGCTCGAAGACGGAACAGAATCTCAAAGACGCCTTCGCCGGTGAGAGCCAGGCCAATCGCCGCTATCTCTACTTCGCGCAGAAGGCCGACATCGAGGGCTACAACGACGTCGCCGCGGTCTTCCGCTCCACTGCCGAGGGGGAAACCGGCCATGCCCACGGCCACCTGCAGTACCTGGAGGAGGTCGGCGATCCGGCGACCGGAGAGCCCATCGGCGACACCACGGCCAATCTGAAGTCCGCCATCGCCGGCGAAACCCACGAGTACACCGACATGTACCCGGGCATGGCCCGCACCGCGCGCGAAGAAGGCTTCGACGAGATCGCCGATTGGTTCGAAACTCTCGCCAAAGCCGAGAAGAGCCACGCCGGGCGCTTCCAGAAAGCCCTGGACACCATGGCCTGAGGCCCTGGCGCGGCCTTGCGCCGTGACGGGAAACCTCATTGCGGCAGGACTGTTGGCGGCGGCCGGCCAAGCGGCCGCCCCTCGGTCCCGCTGCCGCTGCCGTACCGTTTCGCCCCCGGACCGTTGCGTGCGCCAGGCCGCCGCGGTGATACCATGCCGGGGCTGATCGTCTTTCGCGAAAGCAGGACCTAAGAATGAGCGAAGGTGGCCTGAACGCCCCGATTCGGCATCCCCTCGACTGGAACGATCCGGACTTCTACGACTGGGAGAAGCTGAATGCGGAGATGGAGCGCGTCTTCGACGTCTGCCACGGCTGCCGCCGTTGCTTCAATCTCTGCGATTCCTTTCCGCGCCTCTTCGATCTGATCGACGAGTCCGACAGCGGCGAACTCGATACCGTCGACAAGGCGGATTACACCAAGGTCGTCGACGCCTGCACGCTCTGCGACATGTGCTTCATGGTGAGCTGCCCCTACGTGCCGCCCCATGAATTCAACATCGACTTCCCGCACCTGATGCTGCGCTACCGGGCCGCCGAGCGGAAGCGGGGCAAGATCGACCGCCGGGTCGACCAACTCACCCGCACCGACCGCAACGGCAAGCTGGCGGCCTTTGCCGCGCCGGCCTGCAACTGGGCGAGCAGTACCGCGAACAAGGTGACCCGGCCGATGATGGAGGAGCTTGCCGGCGTGCATCGCGATGCCGCGCTGCCGGAGTTCCACGGCAAGACCTTTGCCCTGCGCGCCTTGGAAACGCCGCTGGAGGCCAACGCCGAGGCACCGGCCAGGGGCCGCAAGGCGGCGCTCTACGCCACCTGTTTCGTCAACTACAACAACCCGAAGATAGGCGAGGCGGCGCGCGCGGTGCTGGCCCACAACGGGGTCGAGACCGAGGTGGTCTATCCCTCCTGCTGCGGCATGCCGCAGCTCGAGCAGGGAGATATCGATAAGGTCGCCAAGGTCGCCAGGCAGGTCGCTGGCGAACTCGGCCGCTGGATCGACCAGGGCTACGACATCGTCGCCCTCACCCCCTCCTGCGCGCTGATGCTGAAGTTCGAATGGCCGTTGATCCTGCCGGAGGACGCCGCGGTCAAGCGGCTGTCGCAAGCCACCTTCGACATCACCGAATACGTGGTCGACATCGCCAAGAAGGAGGGGCTGTCCGAAGGCCTCTCACCGCTGGAGGGCGGCGTCTCTCTGCACATGGCCTGCCATGCCCGGGCCCAGAACGTCGGCGCCAAGGCGGCGGAGATGCTGCGCATGGTGCCGGGCTCCGACGTGAAGGTGGTGGAGCGCTGCTCCGGTCACGGCGGTTCCTGGGGGGTGATGAAGGAGAACTTCGAGACCGCCATCAAGGTGGGCCGCCCGGCGGCGCGCCTTTCCGCGCAGGCCGGCAAGACCTATATCGCTTCCGAATGCCCGCTGGCCGGCCAGCACATCCTGCAGGGTATCGAGCGCCTGAAGATGGACAACAAGCCGCAGGTCGACCGCAGCTACCACCCCATCGAGCTTTTCGCCAAGGCTTACGGGTTGGGCGGCTAGGGCCGCCTGAGGCCCCCCGACTTGAGAAAGCCCGTCTTGAAAGACAAGGAGTTCCCCCGAGCATGACCGCTGGACTTGCCATGAAAAAAGCGATCACCCGCGACGACATCCTGCCCATGGAAAGCTATGCCGCCGAGCGCCGCGAGCTGCGCCGCGATCTCGTCGAAAAGAAGAAGTTCCGCCGCCAGGAGATCGGCCCGGTCTGCACCTTCTACTTCGAGAACTACCAGACCATGTGGGCCCAGGTGCATGAAATGCTCTTTATCGAAAAGGGCGGCGAGGAGCAGATCGCCGACGAACTGCGCGCCTACAATCCGCTGATCCCCCAGGGCCGCGAACTGGTGGCCACGGTGATGTTCGAGATCGACGAACCGGTGCGCCGCCGGACCTTCCTGTCGAAGCTGGGCGGCGTCGAGGAGACGGCTTTCTTCGAGGTCGAGGGCGAGCGCATCGTCGGCCGGCCGGAAGACGACGTCGACCGCACCACCGCCGACGGCAAGGCCTCCTCCGTGCAGTTCATCCACTTCCACTTCACCGACGACCAGGTCGCCCGGTTCCGCACCGCCGGGGCCCGCGTCATTCTCGGCTTCGACCATCCGGCCTACAGCCACATGACCATCCTGCCCGAAGAGGTGCGCGGCGCCCTGGCCCAGGACTTCGACTGAGCGAACGCAGCGCCTCGCCCTTCGAGACGGGCCTTTCGGCCCTCCTCAGGACGAGGACTGCTCGGAACCTCATCCTGAGGAGGCGCGACAGCGCCGTCTCGAAGGATGATGAAAACGCCTATCTGATCTCTTCGCCGGGATAGAGGCCGTAGAGGCTGTCGCGGGGCAGCCAGCCGCTGTAACCCCCCGCCGAGACCTGGCACCAGTCGTCGCGGCAGCTTTCCAGGGCGGCGATCACGCCGGCATCCAAGAGGGCCACCCCGGCGGCCGCGGCTTCGGGCCGGCGCTTCAGGGTGCGCCGCTGGCCGATCACCAGCACGCTGCGCCGCCCCTGGACCATTGACTGGTGCACCCAGCCCTCGGTGCCCTGCCAGTCGCGGATGCGCCGCCAGGTGTCGAACTCGTCGACGATCTCCACCGGCATGCCGCTGCGGCGATAGACCCAGTCGATTGGGTAGCGCGTGCCGGGGCCGCTGCGCAGGTTCACCTCGTCGGCGCGCAGGCTGACGAAGCGCGGCAGCGGCAGTCCGGTGCGGCCGGGCGGCGGCGGCCGTGGGATCTCAACAGTCGATCCGCTCTGGCTCAGCGTTTCCTGCGCCGCCGCCGGGCCCGGCGCCAAAAGCCCGCCCGGCGCCAAAAGCCCGCCCAGCGCCAAAATCCCACCAAGCGCCAGCAGAGCCGCCAGGGCGCAGCGCACTGCGGGGGCGCTCATGGATCTTCTGTCAGGGCCGGTCATGCCTTCCTTCCTATCGCCCGCATTTGCTTGCGGTCAAGCCGTTGGCTTCGCGCCCGCGCCCGCCCGCCCGGCCGGCGCGATCATTGGCCGCGTCGGCAACGGCGCTGAAGCCCGAGCATGCCCTGGACAAGCCGCCGCCCCGGCTGCTATGGCAGGGCCTGAGGTCGCATGCCATGCCGGGGGGCGTAGTCTCCGGCGCCGGTTCGTTTGCGGTCTCGTCATCGCGCTGCCTCAGTCCGGTTGAGACAAGAACCATGCCCCACTCCAAGGTCCGCGTCATCGTTACCCGCCGCCTGCCCGACGTCATCGAAACGCGGATGATGGAGCTCTTCGACTGCCGGCTGAACCTGGAGGACAAGCCGCTGTCCCAGGCCCAGCTCATCGAGGCTGTGAAGGAGGCCGAAATCCTGGTGCCTACGGTCACCGACCGCATCGATGCGGCGGTGCTCTCCCAGGCCGGCCCACAGCTCCGCCTCATCGCTTCCTTCGGCACCGGCGTCGACCATATCGACCTGAAGACGGCGCGCCAGCGCGGCATCACCGTGACCAACACCCCGGGGGTCCTCACCGAGGATACCGCCGACATGACCATGGCGCTGATCCTCTCGGTGCCGCGGCGCCTTGCGGAGGGCGAGCGCCTGGTGCGCGCCGGCGAGTGGCAGGGCTGGGCGCCCACCGGCATGCTGGGCCATCGCATCAACGGCAAGCGCCTGGGCATCATCGGCATGGGCCGCATCGGCAGCGCCGTGGCGCGCCGCGCCCGGGGCTTCGGCATGTCGATCCACTACCACAACCGGCGGCGGGTCCACCCCTCCCTGGAGGAGGAACTGGAGGCGACCTACTGGGAGAGCCTCGACCAGATGCTCTCGCGCATGGACATCATCTCCATTAACTGCCCCCACACGCCGGCCACTTTCCACCTGCTCTCCGCCCGGCGCCTCAAGCTGATCCGCGAAGAGGCCTATATCGTCAACACCTCGCGCGGCGAGGTGGTGGACGAGAACGCCCTCACCCGCGCCCTGGAAGCCGGGGAGATCGCCGGCGCCGGCCTCGACGTCTTCGAGCACGAACCGGCGGTCAATCCCAAGCTCCTGCGCCTCGACAGCGTGGTCCTGCTGCCCCACATGGGCTCGGCCACCATCGAGGGGCGCCTGGCCATGGGCGAGAAGGTGATCATCTCCATCAAGACCTTCGTTGACGGCCACACCCCGCCCGACCGCGTGCTGGAGACGATGTTTTAGGACGTTGTCGACGGTCGGCGAGACAGCTCCCCCCTCACCCTCCCGCTCACGCGGGCCCCTCCCTCTCCCACGCCGGGGAGAGGGATCAGTTGTCGCTGTGCTTTTGTTTCCCTCTCCCCAGCGCGGGAGAGGGTTGCGCAGGCTTGGTGAGATCGCAGATCGAACTTAGCCGAAGCTGGGTGAGGGGGATTCTTTGTTCTTCTTCCTACTTCACCGGACAGGGGCCCTCGCTGGCGGCGTCGTGGACCTTGATGCGGCCCTCGGCGATGCCCGCTGCCGCGGCCTCGGCGGCTGCTTCCATTTCCGCAGTAATGAGCCCGCGGTTGTGGGCGTCGATCACCCAGTCGAGGCCGCCCTCGGCGAGGCCTAGCACCTGCACCCCCGGGGTCCAGCGCCCTTCCCGCGCGGCCAGGAAGTTCTCGTAGACCGCCACGTCGACGCGCTTCCTCATGGAGGTCAGCACCTTGCCGGGGTGCAGGCCGTTCTGGTTGGAGTCGGTGCCGATGCCCAGCGCCCCGCCGTCGGCGGCGGCCTGCAGCACGCCGATGCCGGTGCCGCCGGCCGCCTGGATGATCACGTCCGCGCCCTGTTCGATCTGGGAGCGGGTGAGCTCCGCCCCGCGGGCCGGGTTGCTCCAGGCCGCCGGGGTGTTGCCGGTCATGTTGACCAGCACCTTCACCGCCGGGTCGGCGCTGCGCGCGCCCTGGATGTAGCCGCAGGCGAACTTGCGGATGATCGGGATGTCCATGCCGCCGACGAAGCCCAGGGTGCCGGTCTTGGAGGCCATGGCCGCCAGCCTGCCGACGACGTAGGAGCCCTCCTGCTCGCGGAACACCACGGAGCGCACGTTGGGCGCCTCGACCACCATGTCGACGAGGACGAAGGCGGTTTCCGGGAACTCCGGTGCCACGTCGGCCAGGGCGGCGGCGTGGGTGAAGCCGATAGCGACGACCGGCGAGTGGCCGCGCTGGGCGAAGGACCGGAGGGCCTGCAGGCTCTGGGCGGCGGAAGCGATCTCGAACTCGGCGTAGCGCTCGCCGGTCTCGGCCCTATAGCGCTCGGCGCCGCGGTAGGCGGCCTCGTTGAAGGAGCCGTCGAATTTGCCGCCCACCGAATAGACCACGGCGGGCCCGGCCTCGTTGGCCACGGCGGCCGAGGTGAGGGCGCAGAGCAGGACGGCGAGAAGGGGGATGCGGCGAAGCAAGGGCGTCTCTCCCGGTTGGCCCGATAGGCGATGCGAAGGGCGAGAGGCTATGCTATTTCGCCTGTCTTCGAAACGGAGGCTTTCGTCCGTTTCAGCGTTTCCACAACCGAGCGCCTTTGCGGAAGCCGCACCGCTGC
>NZ_JANQOI010000065.1 GCF_028289705.1 Pelagibius sp. | reverse complement strand
GCGAAGAAGGCCGTGGTGGCGGCGATGGTGTCGGTGCGGGAGACGGCGCCGAGCAGTATGGGCCGCGGCGAGCGCAGGGCGTCCTCGACCGTGCGGTAGGGCGAGCGCGTGCTCCAGAGGACTGCCCGCTTGTCATCGATCACCCGCCCGAGAAACCCGATAGTGTTTAGATCGTAGCGCACGCCTTCCGCCCCGGTGATCTGACCGAAGGCCGCGGAGCCGGCACTGATCAGCATGATGGTCAGGCCGTCCGGCTTGGCTGCCGCGACCTGGTTCAAGGCGACGATGCCACCACCGCCGGGCCGGTTCTCCACCACCACCGTCGCACCGAGGCGCTCTTCCAAGTGAGGCGCAAGCATCCTGGCGTAGGTGTCGTAGCCGCCGCCGGCGCCGTAGCCGACAACCAGCTTGACCACCTTGCCGCGATAGAACTCGGCCGCGGTCTCGGCAAGCGCCGCTGCGGCACCGATGGAGATCGCCAAAAACAGGCAAGCTGCGTGCAAGAAGATTCTGAAAGCCACGGTCCGTCCCCCCCGGATGACCAGCCTGCGGCCGAGATGGCCAATGCGAGCGCAAACCTAGCGCGTTTGCCTTATGGAATCATTAACCATAACGGGCTGCCGAAGCTCAGCCGCGCCGCTCCTCCAGGTAGCAGGCCGCGGTCCCCTGGTAGTGGTCCGAGAGGTAGGGCAGGCCGGCCAGCTCGTCGTCCGTCAAGTCGCGCATCGGCTTGGCCGGGCGCCCGCCCCAAAGCTGACGGGCGCCAACCCGCTTGCCAGGCGTCACCAACGCGCCGGCGGCCACCATGGCCTGCCCCTCCACCACCGCGCCGTCCATGATCACCGCGGCCATGCCGATGAAGGCACCGCTTTCGACGGTGCAGGCATGGATCAGGGCCTGATGGCCCACCGTCACGTCGTCGCCGATGGTGGTTGGCATCCCGCCACCGGTTTCGCGATAGTCGCCGGCACGATCATGGTTCACATGGACGATGGTGCCGTCCTGGAGGTTGGTGCCGCTGCCGACACGAATTCTGTTCACGTCGCCCCGCAGCACGCAGCCGTACCAGACCGACGAGCCGGCGCCGACCTCCACATCGCCGATGATCACCGCGGTTTCGGCTATGAAGGCATCGTCATGGATCTTCGGCGTGATCCCACGGAAGGGCAAAATCATACCCGGCATCGCAAGGTCCCCTGACAGATTGGAAGTGGCGCGGACCCTCCCCGACTCCGGGAAGGCGCAGCCGCCAGCCTAACCCAGGACCGGCCGTGTCGGCACCACTTCCCGCAGCGTGTTCGCCGGACCTTCCATGCGTCTCGACGATCCGGTCCCGGAGCCCTGTCACCCTAACCCTGCGACCGACCGGCGGCTGGCGTGGTGTGGCCGGTGGTGTGGGTTGTCTTCTCCCAATTCTGCAGCATCGCCATGGTCACCGCGGCGGCGACGATCAGCAGCGGGTCCGAGATCTCCGGGCTGTGATAGCGGCCAAAAAGCTGAGCGACCTCGATCGCGGCGAGGACCGCGGCGGCCAGGAGGGTCGCCGAGACCTTGCCCATGCGGGTTTGCCAGAGGACGAATACCAGGCTGCCGTAGAAGAAAACCTTGTTACACAGCACCAGCACGCCGAGGTACATGTTGCCGTAAAGAATGCCCTGGAACGGCAACCAACTGAAACTCTGCGGCTGGGCGCGAAAGTCGAAGGGAGCCAGGCCGCGGAAGACCAGCATCGCGATAATCAAGGCTGCCAGGATCCCCGCCGGGTTCTCGCGGCGGCTGAGCAGCGCCCAGAGACCGAGCGCAATGACGGCACCGATCACGTTGGAGGCCGAGAGAAAATTCGGGACGATGAGAACTTCGAGCGCGAAGACCGCCACGATCAAGAGTGGCAGCCGATAGCCCACCACGCCATTGGGCAGCAGAGCGCGCATCAGATAGGCCGTCACCAGCCAGCCTACGATATCGTTGAAGATCAGCGGCAGGACGACTTGCGGAATATCCAGGAGCGGCGACAGGCTGTGCCGTATGGAGGCAAGGTCGAAGGACGGGACAAAGGGCACCAGACGGAAGGCAAGCCAACAGCCGAGCAGAAAGAGGGGGACCAGGGTCGGCCGCTCCGCCGGATCGGCAATGCCGTCCAGCCGGCGGCGCAGGACGAACCCGATGATGGCGCCGCAAGCGACGCCCAGGCTGTTGTAGGCGGCGTCGTAGAAGCTCTCGTGGCGCGAGGGCAGATAGATCTGAATGAGCTGAAGCAGCATCGCGAAGCAAGCGCCCGCGGCGCAGACGAAGACGACGCCCCGCCAGGGATCGCTCCAGAGCCGGTCCTGACCTCTTAGGCTCAGAACCCCGACGAGCCCGAAGGGTACGAAGCACAGGAAGTTGCCGATGGAATCGTCGAGCCCGACGCCATAGCGCAAGGAGTCCCGCAGCGTGTCGAAGAACCGGTCGTCGAAGGGAACGGGAAAGAAGTCGAACGGATAGAGCGACAAGTAGGTGATCACCAGAACGATCGCCAGCCAGAGCTTAGCCATGGTCCCTCGCGCTCTACGCCCCACAACGAAAAAGGACCCGCACGGCAGTGCGGGCCCTCTTTCCCGTACGATCCGGCAAACTCAGCGCTTGGAGAACTGGAAGCTCCGCCGCGCCTTGGCCCGGCCGTACTTCTTGCGCTCCACCACACGCGAGTCGCGGGTGAGGAAGCCGCCCCGCTTGAGCACCGGACGCAGCTCCGGCTCGTAGAGCGAGAGTGCCTTGGAGATGCCGTGGCGCACCGCCCCGGCCTGGCCGGAAAGGCCACCGCCCTTGACCGTGCAGACCACGTCGAACTGATCCATGCGCTCGGCCACCAGGAAGGGCTGGGCCAGGATCATGCGCAGCACCGGCCGGGCAAAGTAGGTGCTCTGGTCCTTGCCGTTCACCGTGACCTTGCCGCTGCCGGGCTTGATCCACACGCGGGCCACCGCGTCCTTGCGCTTGCCGGTGGCATAGGAGCGGCCGAGGGCGTCACGCTGCGGCTCCGGCGCCTCGGCGGCGGCCTCCTGAACCACACCGGTCGCGGCGCCCAGATCACCCAGATCGCTGAGGGTTTGGGTTTCGTCGGCCATGCTTACTGGCTCCTCTTGTTCTTCGGATTCATCGCTGCGAGGTCGAGCGTCTCCGGCTGCTGGGCCTCATGGGGATGCTCGCCGCCGGCATAGACCCGCAGGTTCTTCATCTGCTGGCGGCCGAGACGGTTGCGCGTGATCATGCGCTCCACGGCCTTGAGGATCACCCGCTCGGGGTGCTCGCCCTCGATGATCTGCCCGGCGGTGCGCTGCTTGATGCCACCCGGATAACCGGTATGCCAGTAGTAGACCTTGTCGCTCGCCTTCTTGCCGGTCAGCTTGACCTTCTCGGCATTGATGACGATGACGTTGTCGCCGCAGTCCATGTGCGGCGTGAAGCTCGGCTTGTGCTTGCCGCGCAGGATCTTGGCAACCTGCGAGGCCAGGCGGCCGAGCACGACCCCGTCGGCATCGATGAGAATCCACTTTTTCTCGATGTCCGACGGCGTGGCTGAGAATGTCTTCATCGCACTATCGCTGTCCAAATGGGTTGGGAAAGCGCGCCCACGTCGGGCAGCGCTCCGAAGCCGCGTTTTCTATGGACCGGGCGGCGGTCTGTCAATCGGAAAAAGCCCCATTTTCACAGCACTTTATGAATGAGGTATTATAATACCCTATAGGTAACCTCTTGCCGGGAAACCCTTAATCCGAGCGCCCATGACAGGGCATGGAGATCAGCCCCGGGGCGGGATGGAATAGGTGGCCGTGACGTGGGAGACCGGGTCGCCCTGGCCCTTCGCATGGAGAAAAACCTCCCCCACCGCCAGACGTTTGCCGAGCTTGATGAGGCGGCAATCGGCCCGGATGGCCCCGGGTTGCGGCTTGCTCAGGAAGTTGATCGAGAGATTGGTGGTCACCGCCAGCGGCACCCTGCCGATCGCCCCCAGAACCGCGGCATACATGGTGAAATCGGCGAGCGCCATCTGGGCCGGACCGGAGAGCGTGCCGCCGGGGCGTATGTGGTCCGGGCTTGCCGGCATGAGCGCGCGTGCCCGCCCGTAGCCGATCTCCTCGGTCACGAAGCCATAGATCTTCTGGAAGGGCGCGCTTTCGTCCAGGAGCTGATTGAATTCCTCCAGCGTGATGCGGGGGAGCGGGCTGTCTTGGTCCATCGGGATGGCGCCTTCCGTCTTGAACTTTCTGGCTTGGATATCCTGGCGTTGTGGGACCTTAATACCCCTTGAACTCAGGCCCGCGAAAGCGCCAAGGTCCGGCGCGTTCTGGAAATGGCCCGAGGATAGCCAGAGGAAAAGATGTCAGCCGAAGCCGCTAGCCTTCGCGAACCGGCGGCGGCTCCAACATGTCCTCGAAAAACCAAGCGGCCAGCTCGTTTCGACTGGCCACTCCCGCCTTTCGGTAGACTGCGGAGGCTTGTTGACGCACTGTTTTTTCTCGCGTTTCCCGGAGTTGGGCTATCTCCCTAAAAGATAACCCCTTCAGCATCCCGATAACGACATCCTGCTCACTGGCTGTCAGATTCCAGGCGTCAAACTGCTTTTGCATCACCGCGCGATACTGGCTCGCGAGTTCCTGCGATCTGGTATCGAGCCGGGCTAGCTGACCGCGGGCCTTGTTTAGCTGCCCACCCAGTTCCCTAAGCGCCCGTTGCTGCACGCGGTACTCGAATACGAACACGCCTAATACGACTGCGCTGAGGACGAACCTCGACAAGTCGTCAGCCATCGAACCCAGCGCCTCGCCGTCCGCGAACTCGGCGATGATTTCCGCGGCGCTGGTACCAAAGACAATCAGCACGAAAACCGCGAAAACCGTCTGCCGGCTCGGAACCCGCTCTAGCGTGTCGATCATGGTGTTTTCCTGAGGTCTTATTGGGAATCAAGATATTAGCACTTCGTCGGATCGCTGAAATTGACCTTATGCCTGATGTCCAGGGCCGCCAATCCGGCATCTGTCCAATGGACCGTCGGCCCCGGTTTACCAACCATAGAGGCCGCGACGATGATCACCACGATGGCCCGAGCCTGCAGCCCGACGGCTTGCTCACAGCCCACATATTGTCATGAGGAGTTCCATGTCGTTTGTCCTTTCTCGGCGGCGGTTTCTTGCCAGTAGCGTTCCTGTCCTGAGCGCCAGCCTGATTCGGCCTGCCTGGTCTACAGCCACGCCCTCCAAGCTACCGATACCGGCGCTTGTTGACGGAACCAGTGGAGAACCGGTCGATCTGCAAATTCGCAGAGGCGAATGGTCTTTCAAGCCCGGCGTCAAGACAGCGACTCTGGGGATCAGCCAAGACTACTTGGGACCAACGATACGAACCCAGCAAAACAGCGAACTCAATCTGCGCTACCAGAACACCCTGACCGAAGGCGTAGCCATTCACGGTCACGGCCTGCACGTTCCAGGCAAAGTTGATGGCGGACCACAGCTGGAAATGGCACCGGGAGACCAGTGGCAGCCCAGATTGTCCATCGTGCAGCCGGCCGCGACTTGTTGGTATCACTCCCATACGCATGGCAAGACCGGCGATCAGGTCTATCGCGGTTTGGCCGGTCTGATCATCATCGATGATGATGAGGCCGATTCAATGGACCTCCCGCGTCAATATGGCATTGACGATTTGCCGGTGATCATTCAGGACCGAACCTTCGACGCAGAGGGCCGTTTGGTCTATTCACTGAACGACGCAGACGAGGACGGCTGGCTGGGCGAAACTGTGGTGATCAACGGTGCGATTGCACCGGTTGCAACGGTCCCTGCCGGAAAGGTCCGGCTGCGAATCCTCAACGGTGCCAATGCGCGGTTCTACATCGTTGCATTTGCTGACAACCGTACATTTTACAAGATTGCCAGTGACGGCGGGTTGCTGGCAGCCCCTGTGCCGATGACGACAATGGAAATGTCGCCCGGCGAGCGTTGCGAGATCATTGTTGACGTGTCGGATGGCAATGCCGCCGAATTGCTCACTCTTTTCGAAGATGAGTTCGATGAGGCCGAGGGCGGCATCGTCAACAATCTGCTGGATCTGCTAGGCCGCTCCGAGACGCCCCCGCTACAACCATCGCTGACCCTGAGAGTCGACAGGTCACTGCGAGCGCATACGGCGCCCTTGCTCGAGAAACTGGCGACCATTGCCCGCCCCAACGAAAGCGAAATAACGCGCACCCGCGACTTTGTGCTCGCTATGGGGGATGGCGGCGGTCATGGCACGCATGGAGGCCATGCCGCGATGGATATGACCATCAATGGTGCGGCGATGGACATGAACGTCATCAACGAACGTGTCCAACGCGGCGTTTGGGAGCGTTGGCGTATCCGCTCCGATCAGGGCGCGCACCCGTTTCACGTGCACGGTTGTTCTTTCCTGATCGAGCAAATGGAAGGCGCGGCCGCGCCACCGGATCAGCGAGGTTGGAAGGATACCGTGGTGTTGGATGACGACGATTGGTCTGAAATTGTTGTTCGCTTCGATCATCCGGCGACCGAGCAGTATCCCTATATGTATCACTGCCACATCCTGGAACACGAAGATCGCGGCATGATGGGACAGTTCACCGTGAGCTGATCCCGCCAGAGAGATTGACAAAAACAAGCGGCGCCACAGAAGCCGGATACACCGCATAAAATACTGATAATAAAGCGTTTTAGATTAGCGCCTGGAGTATTGGAGGCTCCGGCGCGCCTTGGCACGGCATACCTCTTGCGCTCCACGACGCGGGAGGCGCGGATCAGGAAACCGCCGCGCTTGAGCACCGAGCGCAGATCCGCCCCATAGAGCGTCAGCGCCTTGGAGATGCTGTGGCGCAGCGCCCCGGCCTGGCCGGAGAGGCCAACGCCCTTCACCGTATTGGATTCCTCCAGCGCGGTTCGGCGGAGAGGGCTGTCTTGGTCCATCTGGACGGCGCCTTCCGCCTCGAACTTTCTGGCTTGGATATCCTGGCGTTGTGGGGCCTTATTACCCCTTGAACTCAGGCCCGCGAAAGCGCCAAAGTCGGGCGCGTTCTGGAAACGGCCAGAGGATGGCCAGAGGAAAAGATGTCAGCCGAAGCCGCCCGGGCGAGCGAGCCGCCCCTCCTTCTCCGCTCCGACCGTGAGGGCATCGCAAGCCTCACCCTCAACCGCCCCGCGCAGTACAATGCGCTCTCCACCGGCCTGATGGCGGAGCTGCAGGGCTGTCTCGACGAGATCGCCGAAGACCCGTCGGTTCGCGCCGTGGTGATCGAAGGCGCCGGCAAGGGCTTCTGCGCCGGCCACGACCTCAAGGAACTGCGCACCAGGGGCGGCGACCGGGCCTTCTTCCAGGGTGTGTTCCGGCAATGCAGCAAGCTGATGGTGTCCCTGACCACCCTGCCCCAGCCGGTGATCGCCAAGGTCCACGGCATCGCGACGGCGGCGGGCTGCCAACTGGTGGCGACCTGCGACCTGGCGGTGGCGGCCGATACGGCCCGCTTCGGCACGCCGGGGGTCAACATCGGCCTCTTCTGCTCGACGCCGATGGTGGCGCTCTCCCGGGCGGTGCCGCGCAAGCAGGCGATGGAGATGCTGCTGACCGGCGAGATGATCGACAGCGACCGGGCGATACAGTTCGGCCTGATCAACCACGCAGTCCCGCAAGAGCGGCTGGACGAAGAGACCATCCGGCTGGCCGAGAGGGTCATCGCGAAATCGCCGCTTACCCTGAAGATCGGCAAGGAGGCCTTTTACCGGCAGATCGAGTTCGGCCTGGTCGAGGCTTATGCCTACGCCAGCGAAGTCATGACCACCAACATGCTGGCGCGCGATGCCGAAGAGGGTATCGACGCCTTCATCGAAAAGCGCAAACCTGAGTGGGAAGGCCGCTAGGCCGCGGCGGCCGGGCGCAGCTATAGAGAGTTCTTTTTCCGATGCAGACGTTGCAGGAGTTTTGGGCCCTGGTCTTGGACGTATGGGCCCATGGGTTTCTCGGAATCGAGATCGGCCGGCTGCTCATCGCCCTGGGCATCCTTCTGGTCTTTCTGGTGTTCCGGCGCCTTTTCACGACCGTTGTGCTGTCCCGCCTCAAACGCTTCGTGAGCCGGACCGAAGGCCGCTTCGACGACGAGTTGATTGCCGCTCTGGAACAGCCGGTGCGCTTCATTCCCGTGGTGATGGGCGTGTTCTTCGCGGCCGAGTACCTGGAGCCGCAGGGAACCTTCAAGCTGATCGTCGACAACATCCTGCGCTCCCTCGTCGTCCTCACCATCTTCTGGGGCTTCTTCAACGCCATCGGCCCCCTCTCCTTCCTGTTCCAGCGCCTGGAGCGCGTCTTCACCCGGCCGATGATCGAATGGCTGGTGAAGGCCACCAAGATCGGCATCGTCTTCATCGGCGTGGCCACCACCCTGGAGATCTGGGGCATCGAGGTGGGGCCGATCATCGCCGGCCTCGGGCTGTTCGGCGTCGCCGTTGCCCTGGGCGCGCAGGATCTCTTCAAGAACCTCATCGCCGGCATCCTGGTGCTCGCCGAGAAGCGCTTCCATCCCGGCGACTGGATCCGCGTGGAGGGGGTGGTCGAGGGCACGGTGGAGACCATCGGCTTCCGCTCGACCCGGGTGCGCCGCTTCGACAAGGCGCCGGTCTTCGTGCCCAATGCCAAGCTCTCCGACAACGCCGTCACGAATTTCAGCGCCATGACCCACCGGCGCATCTACTGGATGATCGGCGTCGAGTATCGAACGACCGTGGACCAGCTCCGCAAAATCCGCGATGGAATCGAGACCTACGTGCTAGAGAGCGAAGACTTCGTGCCGCCCGAAGACGCCTCCACCTTCGTGCGCATCGACCGCTTCAGCGACTCCTCCATCGACATCATGCTCTATTGCTTCACCAGGACCACCAATTGGGGCGAATGGCTGGAGATCAAGGAGCGGCTGGCCTACCACATCATGACCGTGGTCGAAGGGGCCGGCAGCGGCTTCGCCTTCCCGAGCCAGTCGCTCTACGTCGAGAGCCTGCCCGACGACCGGCCCGAAGCGTTCGTGCCTCCGGGCGATGAGAAGGACACCTCTGGCGCCCCCGCGAAACAGGCAGCCGATTAGGGCCTGTTGAGATTCATTTCGCCGTTGTGGTCCGAGCGAATTTGGCCTGCGGTTAGGAGCGACGAGGAAGGACATGCCAAAGCATATTCGACGAGGAGCGACGCGGCCGCGGGCCAAATCCGCCGGATCCCTTTGGGACGGGGCAGATATTCGCCAGGGCTGCGTCGCGGACGCCTTGTGGGGGACCACCCCACGGCGCCGCCCGCTCCTAGCCCTGGCGCATATCTGCTCCCGCCACGACGGCGAAATGAATATCAACAGGCCCTAGCCCATGAGCGATGCCCTGACCTACACAAACAAGGACCTGCTGGCGATCCTTCACAGCACCAAGGCCATTGCCATGGTCGGTGCCTCGCCGAAGTGGAACCGGCCCAGCTTCTTTGCCATGAAATACCTGCAGGAAAAGGGCTACCGTGTAATCCCCGTGAACCCCGGCGCGGCGGGCGGCGAGATCCTGGGCGAGACGGTCTACGCCAACCTCACCGAGATTCCGCACAAGTTCGAGATGGTGGACATCTTCCGCAACTCCGCGGCGGCCGGGCCGATCACCGACGAAGCCATCGCCGTGGCCGCGGACAAGGGCATCCGCGTGGTCTGGATGCAGCTCGGCGTGATCAACGAGGAGGCGGCACGCAGGGCCGAGGCCGCCGGCCTGACGGTGGTGATGGACCGCTGCCCCAAGATCGAGTTCGGCCGGCTGCATGCGGAGCTCTCCTGGGGCGGCTTCGACTCCGGCATCATCACCGCCAAGCGGCGGAGGGTCCGCCTGACATGAAGAAGACCACGCCATGAAGAGCAACAAGACCCCCGGCTTCGAAACCCGTATGATCCATGCCGGCACCCAGCCGGAACCGGTGACCGGCGCGCGCCAGACGCCGATCTTCCAGAACACCTCCTACGTCTTTCACGACGCCGACCACGCCGCATCGCTGTTCAACCTGCAGACCTTCGGCTTCATCTATTCGCGCCTGACCAACCCCACGGTGGCGGCGCTGGAGGAGCGTCTGGCGAGCCTGGAAGGCGGACGCGGCGCCACCTGCTGCGCCTCCGGCCACGCGGCCCAGATCCTCGCTTTCTTCGCGCTGATGGGACCGGGCGACCGCTTCATCGCCTCCAACCGGCTCTACGGCGGCTCCATCACCCAGTTCGGCAAGACCTTCAAGAAGTTCGACTGGCACGTCGACTTCGTCGATGTCGACGAACCGGAGGCGGTGCGCCGCGCCCTGACCGACAGGACCAAGGCGATCTTCGTCGAGAGCCTGGCCAACCCCGGCGGGGTGGTGAGCGACCTGGAAGCCCTGGCCGCCATCGCCCAGGACGCCGGCATCCCGCTCATCGTCGACAACACCATGGCCACCCCCTATCTCTGCCGCCCGTTCGAGTGGGGGGCCGATCTGGTGGTCCACTCGACCACCAAGTTCCTCTCCGGCAACGGCACCTCGGTGGGCGGCGCGGTCGTGGATTCGGGCCGTTTCGACTGGTCCAGGAGCGGCAAGTTCCCCGGCCTTGCCGAGCCGGAACCGGCCTATCATGGTCTCAGCTTCTACGAGACCTTCGGCGACATGGCCTTCACCATGCAGGCCCACGCGGTGGGGCTGCGCGATCTCGGGGCGACCATGGCGCCGATGAACGCTTTCCAGACCCTTCTGGGCAGCGAGACCCTGAGCCTGCGCATGGAGCGCCACTGCGCAAACGCGAAGGCGGTCGCCGAATTCCTGGAAGCGCATCCGCAGGTCGACTGGGTGTCCTGTGCCGCGCTGCCGAGCAGCCCCTACCACGCGCTTGCGCAGAAATATCTGCCCCTTGGCGCCGGCTCGGTCTTCACCTTCGGTGTGAAGGGCGGCTATGAGGCCGGCGTGAAGGTGGTCGAGGCCTGTGAGCTGTTTTCGCACCTGGCCAACATCGGCGACACACGCTCCCTGATCCTCCATCCGGCCTCCACCACCCACCGCCAGCTCACCGACGAACAGCGCGAAGCGGCCGGGGCCGGGCCGGAGGTGGTGCGGCTCTCGGTCGGCCTGGAAACCCTCAACGACCTCGTCGCCGACCTGGACCAGGCGCTGACAGCCGCGTCCCGCGTCGCCGCCGCTGCCGACTGACTTGCCGCGAGTGTTTCGCTTCGCCCGTCGGGCTCGCGGACGGTCGGCACAACGTGTTCGAGGTGATCGACTTCAACAGGTTTGGAGGTCGGAGATAGGGGCGAGTTCGCGAAGAAGAGGCTGTTACTCGGCCGGCACGGCGACGGTCGCCTGAGGCCGTTTGTTGGGCAGAAAGAAGGCGACCACGGTGGCCGCACCGGCGGTCGCGGCCAGGATAAGATAGAGCCAGACGAACTCTCCGGTTTGTCCTTCGACCCAGGAGGCCAGCAGGATGGCCGGATTGGCGATGACGAAGGCCAGGACGAACTTGACCCCGTAGGCGAGGCTTTGGTGGCGCTGCGGCGTGTAGCGGGCCAGCAGCATGTTTTCTGCCGGCAGCGCGGCGGCACTGAGGATGACCGTCAGCACGGCAAGCGCGATCAGCGGGCCCGATCCTGCCGTCGCCAGCAGTGCCATGACCGGCACCTGCAGCAGGAAGGCGCTGAGATAGATCGGCTTCAGAGGGAAACGGTCCGCCAGCCAACCGCCGACAAGCTGCATGACCCCGCCGACGGTGTAGACCACCGCCACCAGGAGGCCGATGCCGAGAGCGCCCTCCCCTGCGATGTCGCGCAGGCGCAGGTCGAAGACCTTGGGGAGCGAGGCCTGGGTTGCGTGGAACAGCAGTCCCATGACCAGCATCGTCAGCAGCAGAATGGCATAGACTCTGACCATGTCCTGCCGGGAGGGGGGCGGGTCGACCGGCTTCCGGGACTGCCCGTCGTCGACCATGCCCAGACGCACCGCCACGAAGAGCGCGACTCCGGTCACCAGACAGACGATCCCCGGAATGATAAAGGCGGCGCGCCAACTGATGGCATCGATCAGAACGCCGGCCACCAGACCGGCCGAGGCCACGCCCAGCGAGCCGAAGATGCCGTTCACCGCCAGCGCCATGCCGCGCTTCTTCGCGCTGCGCACCAGCCAGGCGATGCCCACGGGATGATAGATGGCGCTGAACAGTCCGACAGCGGCCAGCCCCAGCATCAGCGCTGTCGTCGAATCGACCAGACCGCAGACGATGCCGGAAAGGCCGAGGCCCACGAAGTAGATCGTCATCATGCCCGTCGTCGACCAGCGGTCCGCCAGCCAGCCGGACGGGAGGGCCGCCAAACCCACGAGAAGCGAGCCGATGGCCCAGAGCTTGATCAGTTCGTGGTTGGGAATGTCCCACTCGGCTTCGAGCGAGAGGGCGATGACGAAATAGAAAGCCGTGCAAAGGTGCATGTAGGCGTGGCCCAGGCACGAAAACAACAATGTCAGGCCCGCCGGACTGGCCCTCATGACAATACCCCTTTGGCTTTCTGGAATTTTTTCTATACGGCAACGCGGCGGCCAGCAAGGCGCCGCCCTGCAAGGCTGCTATGCGGTGGCGGGGTCAGCGCGGTGTTTAGCCGAAAACGCGCTTGCCACGGTTGTGCCGTAATCCATCACGAGAGGGCCACGATCCCGCCGCCCGGGCGCCATGCCGTCCCGGCAGCATGGCCGGCAATGAAATCCTCACAAACAAAGCCAAAACGCGGCGGGAACAGGCACATGCTCGGACAGGAAGAACAATCAGGCAGTTTTGCCCCCAATGACTGCAACCCGCGGACCTCTGCGGATTTCGAGGCGCAGATCGATCTGGAGCGGCTGGTCTGGGACCCGGAATACCGGAACTCCGTGCGCCATTTGTTGCCACGCCAGGACTAAGGCGTTTTCCCCGCAGGGCCTTACCGGTCCCCGGTCTCCGTGGCGATCCAGTCGAGAAAGCCGCGGTTTCCTCCGGCAATGGGCAGCGCGACCACACAGGGGCATTCGTAGCTGTGAAGGTCCTTCACCGCAGCGGTCAGGGCTTCCACCAGGTGTTCGGGCGTTTTCAGCAGCAGCAGGCTCTCCTCGCCTTCCTGAACCTCGCCATCCCACCAGAAGATCGGGTGGATTGCCGGGACGATGTTCGCACAGGCCGCCAGGCGCGCCTTAACCATGGCACGCCCGATGCTGCGCGCTTCCTCCACATCGGCGGTGGTGACATAGACCAGACAGCAGGACAGGCGCCGGGCTCCCGATTCGCTTTCTCCGTCAAGCTATCGTACCATAGCGGCCTAGCCCGGAGAGAGAGCATGGCCGATTTGTCCCCCACGGTCCAAGCGCTCGACGGCAGGCGGCGGCGAGTCCGCCCGACTGTGACGCAGATCGCTTGGTTGCGCCGCGGCCTTGACCAGCCCGGCGGCAAGTTACCGTTGTTTGATCACTATGGTCAGAAATACGACAGCCGCACCATCCGCAGCTGCATCGAGCAAGGCTGGGCCGAACCCTGGTTCGAGAACCCCATCAAGCCGGATTGGACGGTCTGCAAGTTGACCGAGGCGGGACGCAAGGCTGCCACGCCGAAGCAACCGAAAGACGCGGTTGAGGCAAGAAAGGTCGTCGAAGGCCTCTTCGCCTGATAGCCCTCGTGAGGGCCCGCTCGTAGGCTGGCGATGGCTTAGCGGATCTGCTTGCGCCAGCGCTCGATGGTGTGGGCGACAAAGCCGTCCTCGCCCCTTTCAGACTGCCAATGCCGCGAAAAGCTCGCGGTGTCGCTTTGCGGGCGCTTGGCCTCCGGCAGATCGTCGAAGCGAATGCGCATCGGCAGGACGACGCCCTCGCCGATGACCACGGCCTGCTGGTTGCGCAGAGCCGGCAGGCTGGCGAGCATGCCCTCGGCACTCTCGGGCAGAGCCCGGCGCACGAAGTCCTGATCCTTCTGGTTGCCCATGCGCAGGGCGAAGAGCGTGCTGCACTGGGAGATGATGGTCTCGGACAGCTCGGAGGGGCGCTGCGACACGAGCCCCAGGGCGAGGCCGTATTTGCGCCCTTCCTTGGCGATCCTGGAGATGACCCGGCGGGTCGGCTCGAAGCCCTTGCTGGCGTCCTGGGGGATGTAGTGGTGCGCCTCCTCGCAGACCAGCAGCACCGGAACGGCCGCCTCCCGCTCGCTCCAGATCGCGAAGTCGAACAGCGTGCGGCAGAGCAGCGAAACCACGACGTCGACGATCTCGGAGGGCACACCGGAAAGATCGAAGGTGGTCAGCGGCTTGCCCTCGACCGGCACGCGGATGATCCGCGCCAGCACATCCGGCAGGGTGTCGCGGACCGAGAGACCGGAAAACATGAAGGCATAGCGCCGGTCCGCACGCAGCGCCTCGATGCGCGCGCGCAGGCGCAAATAGGGCTTGGCCTGCTCCGCCTTCTGAAGCTGGCCCATGGCGGCCTCGATGTTGTGCAGCAGGGCGCTCAAGGGATAGGGCGACGGCGTGTCCACGGTCAGAAAACGCCGCGCCTCATCATCTTCGGCAGAGGCGCGCTTGGCGGTCAGGATGGCGTCCTTGAGGATGAAGGCTTCGGCGGGACCGTTGACCTCGTCGCGGCTGCACATCACCTCCACCATCTCCTCGAAGTTCAGGAGCCAATAGGGCAGTTGCAGGTTCTCCGGATTGACGACCTCCGCTAGGCCATTGAAGGCCTGGGCATACTCGTTGTGCGGGTCCAGCAGGACCACGTGGCCGAAGGGATGCTCGGAAAGAATGGCGTGCAGCACCGTGGCCAGGGCGCAGGACTTGCCGGAACCGGTGGTGCCAAGGATGGCAAAGTGCTTGCCGAGCAGATCGTCGGTCACGAGATAGGCCGGCAGCTCGGTGTCCTGATGCAGCGTGCCGATACGGACGTTGGAGGCCTTGGGGCGCTTGTAGATCTGCTGCAGCTCGCCCGACGAGGCGGCGAAAATCGGGTCGCCGAGCCCGGGGTAGATGGAAACCCCGCGCAGCAGATCGAAGTTGTCCTCGCTCCCGGCCCCGGGCCCGGCCTCTGCCCCGTCCTCGAGCAGGTACTCGCCGAACAAGTCGATCTCCACGATCCACTGCTCGCCGAAGTCCGGCGACGGCGAAGGGTTGCCGGTGGAGAGCGCCGAAACGATGCCGAAGGCCACCGACCGCTGGGTCGGCATCTTGACCAGCGATCCGATCTGGACCGCTTCGTTGAGCCGCGAGGCGGCCTCGGCCCCCGGCCCGACGGGGACCAGACTGCCCGTGATCCTGGCGCCGTTGACCGAGACGATGTGCCCCACCGTCATGGCCGCCGAAGAGGCGGGCGCCGGCGCCGAAGAAACCTTGTGGATGTTCTCTGCCGTCTGCATGCCGGAAGCCTTCTTTCCCTGGGCGTGGAGAAGGGGCCGAACGCGGAAAACCCCAGGGAAATCATTGCAGCGAGACGTTAAGCAATGACGAACATCGAGACTCTAGGAAATACCCCTAAAGTGCCGTTATTTAAGGATCTTAAACCATCCCAGCCCTAGCATCGGTTCCCTGGAACGGGCGTTCGCCGGACTGCGGCGGACAGCCGCGCGAACGAGGGAGTGTGCAGCGGTGATGAGGTTTACTGGAGGATGCCGACGCCTTGGCGCAGTGCTGCTGCTGGCAGCCGCGCCAAACCTGGCCGCCTGTGAGGCGATGTACGAAGACACCAAGGGCTGGGCCAACCGGCTGGAAGCCTCGATGATCGAGGCGGCCAACAACTTCTCCAAGGGCAACGAGAAATCCGGCAATCAGCATAGCGGGCTGGAATGGGCCGGGGACGAGCAGGCGACCGACGCGTCAGGCCCGTCGGACGCCGGTCTGGTCCAGGTCACAGCCGCCAGCATGGTGGCACCGTCGAAGCCACGCAGCGCCAAATCGCAGGACGCAAGCGCAAAAGCAACGGCAGAACCGGCCCCGAGCGAACAGGCAGAAGCCCAGCAGGTGGCCATGGCGGTCGATCCGACGGGGCCAAGCCCGTCCGCCACCCCCGTCTCGAATCCCCCCAAGCCGATGTTGAAGCCGATCAAGGGTGCCAAGGGGGCCAAGGCGCAGACCGCCGATGCCCAGCCCAAGACGGCGGAGAAGCCGGCGCGCAAGACCAAGCTGCTGGTCCATCTGTCCTCCCTGCGCTCCGAACGCGCCGCGCGCAAGGAATGGGAAGCCCTGAAGAAGGCGTTTCCGGATCAACTCTCCGGCATGGACGTGAGCTTTGTCCGGGCGGAACTGACGGGCCGAGGGGTCTTCTACCGAGTACTGGCCGGCCCCCTGCCCTCAAAGCGCGCCGCCAGCGAGATCTGCAGCAGCCTGAAGGCAAAGAAGCAGTACTGCCAGGTCATGACCGAAGCGCCGCCGGGTTAAGCCCGCTAAGGCGACGGCAGGATCTCACGGGACTTTCCGGTCAGGTAGTAGGCCAGCAGGCCCAGCCATTCGTGAATCGCGATCGAGGCGTAGGACAGGGAACTGTTGGGTTCCCGTGGCCATAGCAGGCTGTCCGGTTCGGTGCGGAAGTCGACGGGATGGGGCAGCACGGAGAGCCCCGCCGCGCGAAAGCTGGCAACCGCTCTCGGCATGTGCCAGGCCGAGGTGATCAGCAGCCAGGGGCGTTCCGTCTGGCCGATCAGCGCGGCTGACAGCCGGGCGTTCTCCGCCGTGTTGCGGGACTTGGCTTCGAATCGCACCTGGGCCATGGGCAGCCCCTGCTGCTGGAAGAACATCCGGGTAATCTCGGCCTCGTTCAGGCCGCTGGGGACCAGACGGCCGCTGAAGCCGGACACGATCAGAGGCCTGTCGGGAAGCGCCCTGTGCAGCGCCATGGCCGTGGTCAGGCGCTCGACATTGCCGTTCAGGCTCGCCTCGCCCCGGGCCGCCGCGATACGCCCGTTACCGGTGGCCCCGCCGAGCACGATGATGCCGCTGAACTGGGGGCCGGACACGGGCACGGCGAAGCGGTTCTCCAGGGTGCGCACGGCCCATTCGGGCAGCGGCGTCAGCAGGATGAGCCCGCCGTAAACGATCAGCAGCAGACCGGAGAGGCGCGCCAGAACCCGCCAGGCGAGGCCGCGAAACAGCAGCCAGGCGAGCAGCAGGAACAGCAGGGAATGCATCGGCTTGAGCAGGAACCAAGCTATCTTCGAGACAAAGAAAAAGCCTGTATCCATTTGTTCTCACTGCCTTATCGTGCACTCGCCGGATCCCTCCGGAGGCACAATGCCCTGCCCCGGCGCGATCCGGGCAAGAAAAATGCCCCGGAAATGGGGCAGCAGCTAAGTGAAATGGTCGGAGCGGCAGGATTTGAACCTACGACCCCCACACCCCCAGTGTGGTGCGCTACCAGGCTGCGCTACGCTCCGCCATCTTAGCCCTACGCGGCTGTCCCGCGCGGGCCTCTGTATAACCGCGGGATTGGGCGATGGCAATGATTGCCTTGGCGCCTATCCCGCCTTCTTCTGGGCGCCCTTCAGGAGGTCGCTCAACTCCGTGAGTTCGGCGATGATCTCCTCGATCTCGCGGCTTCGGTCCCGGTCATCGCTCGCCGCTGCTGGGGCCGGCACTTCACTTGCCACAGGCTCCCCTGCCTGGCCGTCGTCCTTGACCCGGCCCTCCCGCAGCAACTTCTGCACACCCTTGATCGTGTAGCCTTCGCTGTACAGCAGATCCCGGATGCGGCGCAGCAGGGCAATGTCTTCGGGCCTGTAATAGCGGCGCCCACCGCCGCGCTTGAGCGGGCGGACCTGGCTGAATTTGCCTTCCCAGAAACGCAGGACGTGCTGCGGCACGTCGAGTTCCTCGCTGACCTCGCTGATGGTCCGAAAGGCCGATGCAGACTTCCCGGCAGAACGACTGGCTTGCATGCTGACTCTACTTGTCCAGCTGATTGATGATCCTAGTGCGGCGTCTCGCTGCTGACCTTGCTGAGTGAATCGTTGATGCGGTTCTTCAAGACATGCGAAGCGCGAAACACGAGAACCCGGCGCGGCAGAATGGGCACTTCCTCACCGGTCTTCGGATTGCGACCGATCCGCTGGCCCTTTTCGCGGACCGAGAAACTGCCGAACGAAGAAAGCTTGACCATCTCGCCCCGCACCAAGGCATCCGAAATCTCATTCAGGACGGACTCAACCAAATCGGCTGATTCATTGCGCGAGAGCCCCACCTCCTGATAGACCGCCTCGCTCAAATCCGCCCTGGTAATCGTGCCTCCTGCCATTCCCCCCTCCTTTGTTGCGCCGACACGCCGAAACCTTACCGCAACGCAAGAATGCGGTCAATTATGCAGCGAATACCGTAGGATGCGACTAATTTTTGACGCAGCTTGAGAAGGCAGCCGGCGGGTACCGGGACTGCCGCGGTTCACCAGCGGACCAGTGCCGAGCCCCAGGTGAAACCACCGCCCATGGCCTCCATGAGCAGGAGGTCGCCGGACTGGATACGGCCGTCGCCGACCGCCTCGGTGAGCGCCAGCGGGATCGACGCGGCGGAGGTGTTGGCGTGGCGATCCACGGTCACCACAACCCGGTCAGTCGGCAGATTGAGCCGGCGGCCCATGGACTCGATGATGCGGATGTTGGCCTGGTGGGGCACCAGCCAGTCGATGTCCCCCGGCGTCAGCCCGTTGGCTTCCAGGGCGGCGTCGACCGCCTCCGCCATGCGGACCACGGCATGGCGAAAGACTTCCTTGCCTTCCATGCGCAGATAGCCGACCGAACCCGTCGAGGAGGGGCCGCCATCGACGTAGAGCGCGTCGTGGTGGCGGCCGTCGGCATAGATGTGGGTCGACAGAACCCCGCGGCCGGTGCCGTTCGCGCCCGCAGCGGGCCGCTCGGCCTCCAGAACAACGGCCCCTGCCCCATCGCCGAAGAGCACGCAGGTGGAGCGGTCTTCCCAGTCGAGAATGCGCGAGAAGGTCTCTGCGCCGACGACCAGCGCCTTGGACGCCTGGCCGACCCGCAGGAAGTTGTCCGCAACCGAGAGACCGTAGACGAAGCCGCTGCAGACCGCCTGGACGTCGAAGGCGGCACCGGAGGTGATGCCGAGGGCGTACTGAATCCGGGTGGCCGTCGCCGGAAAGGTCTCGTCGGGGGTCGAGGTCGCGCAGACGATCAGATCGATGCTTTCCGGGGCCACGCCGGCCTGCGCCAAGGCCTCTTTTGCGGCGGCCAGTCCCAGGTCCGAGGTCATTTCGCCCTCTGCCGCTATGTGCCGCTGGCAGATCCCGGTGCGCTGGCGGATCCATTCGTCGTTGGTCGCCACACGTTTGGCCAATTCGGCGTTGGTGACGACATTTGCGGGCAGGTAGCTCCCGCAGCCTGTGACAAGAGATCGGAACATCGCTAAATCGCGGCCACCTGTGCTTTGTCGGGCCCACGATCCAGGAGTGCCAGGTCGGAACGGATTTTCTCGATGATGCCGTGCCGGTGCATGTCGACGGCAACGCCAATGGCGTTTGCAAAGCCCAGGGCATCGGTGCCGCCGTGGCTCTTCACTGCGATGCCGTTAAGGCCCAGAAACATCGCACCGTTGTAGCCACGTGGATCGACACGCTTGCGCAGCTTGCGCATGGCCGGCCGCGCCAGGAGATAGCCAAGGCTGGCAAGGACCGACGACCGGAAAGTATGACGCATGTATTCGTTGATCAGTTTCGCCGTCCCCTCGGCGGTTTTCAGCGCAACGTTGCCGGTAAATCCATCGGTCACGATAACGTCGGCGGTCCCCTTGGCGATGTCGTCGCCCTCGATGAAACCCAAAAACTTGCCCGGCAGGGCGCTGCCGCGAAGGATTGTGGTCGCCTCGTGCAGGGCTTCGTGGCCCTTAATGTCTTCGGAGCCCACGTTCAGCAAGGCATAAGTGGGCTCGAGCAGCCCCAGGACCGAGCGGGCGAAGGCGTTTCCCATGAC
The DNA here is from genome assembly GCF_028289705.1 of Pelagibius sp. Taxonomy (GTDB): domain Bacteria; phylum Pseudomonadota; class Alphaproteobacteria; order Kiloniellales; family Kiloniellaceae; genus Pelagibius. The sequence continues at coordinate 15,474 of NZ_JANQOI010000065.1, read as the reverse complement.
CGCGAAGTCGACCAGGTTCTCGGCATCGCAACTGACGTTGGCGCCGAGATCCAGCATCACCGATTCGCCGTGCAGGGTGGGAAAGAAGGAGGCGATGGCGGGCCGGTTGATGCCCGGCAGCGTCTTCAGCACGAACTTCGCCATGGCCATGAGGGCACCGGTATTGCCCGCAGAAACGACGCATCCGGCCTCCCCCGCCTGAACGGCGTTGATCGCCAGGCGCATGCTGGAATTGCGGCCGGAGCGCAGGGCAACGGAGGGCTTCTCCTCGCTGCTCACAACGTCGTCGGTGTGCACCAGCGTGGTCACCGATTTCAGGCGCTTCTTGCGTTCGAGGATGCGCGCGACGTCGGACTGGCGCCCGAACATCAGAAAGCGCACCTCCGGGAAACGCTCGCGCGCGATGTTAGCGCCACGGACCACCATCCCGGGGGCCGCGTCGCCGCCCATGGCGTCCAAAGCGATGGTGAGCGCCTCGCCCATAGACTGTCCAGCCCTACCCGCTACAACTCATAGTCGGCAAAAGCAGGGCGAGCCGAGCGTCAAATCGTCTCCGCATCCGCCACTTCGCGACCGTCATAGTAACCACAAGCCGGGCACACATGATGGGGCCGCTTCAACTCGCCGCAATTGGAGCACTCATGATAGCTTGCCGCTGCCAGCGAATCGTGCGCACGGCGCTTGTTGCGCCGGGACTGGGAAACTTTACTCTTCGGAACAGCCATGATTCTCGTCTTTCTTCGTCAGGCGACATCCGCCTTCGCAAGCGGTTTCTTAGCCAATCTTGGCCACTTCAGCAAGCAAACCCGGGCGAGTGTCGCAAGTAAAACTTAACCTATTCTTTACCTTTCAAGGCCTTCAGAGCGGCGAAGGGGCCGCTCTCGCCCTGATCGTCCGAGGGCCCGAATTCGCTGGGAATCGCCGCCCCCGACCGCCGGGGATAAGGGTCCAGCGACACCGCGAGTTCCTGAACCACCAGTTCGCCCAAGTCGATCCCGTCGCTGGGCAGTGTCTCCGGCGGATCCTCCTCCAAGGCATCCACAACCACCTCGTCCTCGGCCGCGCCGCCGACCTGAGATGACTGGCCCCGAGATGGCCGAAAGGAGGCCTGCAGGTCCCCTGTCAGCGACTGCTGGAGGGGTTCCAGCGTGACCACGCAGGTCTGGGTCACCTCGGCCGTCCAAGCCGCCCCAACGTGCACCAGGTCCCCCAGGCCGCGCCGGACCTCACAGTCCGCAACCAGCCGGTCGAGGCCCAGAAGCCCGAGCCGGGCCCTGACCTGGTCCCGCTCCGCAGCCGTGGCTTCGATCCGCTCGGCGATTTTCCGGTCGCCCAGGCGGTCAAGCGTCACAATCCTCGAGAACTCGCTTTGCGCCTTTGCGGATGATCCGCCCACGGCAGCCCTCCGTCTCCGGCCTCACAAAAGCGGCGCACCATAGGGGCTCGACCGGCCCCGGTCAATCCCCCAGGTCGGCCCATTCGGAGCGCCAGTTCCCGGCGCCAGAAGAGCCCTAGAATGGGGCGAATTGAGGCTTTCCCGCGCGCAATCCGGTGCCCTCCTGGGCCTCCAGCGCCTGCATCTGGGCGCGCACATAGCCCAGCAGACCGGCGGGGTCCACGGCCTCCTCCGGCAAGGTCCCGTAGACATTGCGCAGCAGAGCCGCGCGCAGGCCGTTCTCCCCGCCGCCGCCGGCAATCTCGTCCAGGGCCGTCTCGTAGGACGCCAAACGCCCCATGAAGCCCTCGGCCATTTGCTGGACCCGTCGGCCGACCCCCAGATCGCCTGCCCCCATCTCCCGCAGGGAGCGGTCCATGTCGGCTATGAAGACCTCTTGCAGCGCGGCGGCGATGTCTTCGCCCTCGGGAAAGTCCACGCGCATGCGGCGCAGCACCAATACTAGATGCAGAACGATCGACTCAAAGCGCCCATCGACGCTGTCGGGAATGCCGAGATCGCGGAAAAGCTCCGTCCGGCGCGCCTGTTGTACGACGTTCTCGTAGAGCAGCCAGGCCGCCTCTTCTTGCTGTTTGGGCCGGAAAAGTCGCTTGAAGACCATGGATTTTCCACGAGATTGGCTGGCAGGACGGACCGGCCGGCGGTCTGCGGCCCGTGAATTAAGGGCTTGAAATGGCACTACGCCGCGGTTTAATCAAGTCATTCGGGGTCAAATGAGAGGTTTGCCGTGACTGCAACGAAGGGGCACCCCCTGCGCTCGGGCCGCCTTTGCGTGTCGGCGATCGCGCTGTCGATCACCGTACTCGGGGTCGCGGCCTGCGGCGGTTCCGTCCAGGTTCGCGGCAACATGCCCGACGCGGAAGACGTCGCGGTGATCGAGCCCGGCGTGCACAGCCGCCAGGACATCGTCGACCTGCTCGGATCGCCCTCGACCATCTCAACCTTCCAGGACAGCAAGTGGTATTACATCGGTCAGAAGACCCAGGAATTCGCCTTCATGAAGCCTGAGGTCATCGATCGCAGCGTGCTGGTGGTGACCTTCAACGAGTCGGGCTATGTCGAGCAGACCGCAAGCTACACCCTGGCCGACGCCCAGGAGGTCGAGCCCGTCGACCGCATCACGCCGACCGAAGGCCGCGATCTGACCTTGCTGCAGCAACTCTTCGGAAACCTGGGACGCTTCGGCGGCGGCAGCGGCAACTAGCCCGCATTTCTCACCACCTCCACGGTCTGCGCGGCTTTGTGGGGCCATCAGGACAGGAAAGCCGCGCATCGCGATGCGGTACATCGGGCAAGCGGCTTGACGCAGCCTGTCGGCCCCACAATGCCGCCCGAAGGGTCGCGTAGAGGCGTTCGCCCGCGGCGTCGCGGCCCTCAACCGTAGTCCCCGCTACGCTTTTCGGACCGCTCCTGGCGGAGCGAACGCCTCTACGCGACGCAGACCGTGGACGTGGTGAGAAATGCGGGCTAGCCCGCAGCGGCGTGGACCGCGCTTCAAGCAGGCACAAAAAAAGGGGCCCCGGAAGCGATCTTCCGGGGCCCTTGATCTTCGTAGGCCGGGTCGAACCAGCCCAGTTTTATTGCGCTAGCACGTCAGTGCGCCAGGATCGCCAACAGCAGTAGCGCGACGATGTTGGTGATCTTGATCATCGGGTTCACGGCCGGACCGGCGGTGTCCTTGTAGGGATCGCCCACCGTGTCGCCGGTCACCGCGGCCTTGTGGGCCTCCGAGCCCTTGCCGCCGTGATTGCCGTCCTCGATGTACTTCTTGGCGTTGTCCCAGGCGCCGCCGCCGGCGGTCATGGAGATGGCGACAAAGATACCGGTCACGATGACGCCCAGCAGCATCGCGCCAACCGCGCCCAACGCCGCCGCCTGGCCGCCGATAACCAAGATAACGAAGTAAAGGACGATGGGCGAGAGCACCGGCAGCATCGAGGGAATGATCATCTCCTTGATCGCCGCCTTGGTCAGCAGGTCGACGCAGGTGCCGTATTCGGGCTTGCCCGTGCCCTCCATGATGCCCGCGATCTCCTTGAACTGGCGCCGCACTTCGATGACGACGGAGCCGGCCGCCCGTCCCACGGCCGTCATGCCAAGGGCCCCGAAGAGATAGGGCAGCAGGCCGCCAATGAAGAGGCCGACCACCACATAGGGATTGGACAGCGAGAAATCGACCTCGCCGTCAAGCTGGATGGCGCCTTCCTTGACAAAGAGATCGAGGTCAGAGGTGTAGGCGGCGAAGAGCACCAGGGCGCCCAAGCCCGCAGACGCGATGGCATAGCCCTTGGTCACGGCCTTGGTGGTGTTGCCGACGGCATCCAGCGCGTCGGTGGTCTTGCGCACCGAGTCCTCGAGTTCGGCCATCTCGGCGATGCCGCCGGCGTTGTCCGTGACAGGACCGTAGGCGTCGAGCGCTACCACCATGCCCGCCAGCGCCAGCATGGTGGTGACCGCGATAGCGATGCCCAGGAGGCCGGCAAGCAGATAGGTGATAATGATGCCAGCGCAGATGATCAGTGCCGGCACAGCGGTGGCCTCCATGGAGACCGCCAGTCCCTGGATCACGTTCGTGCCGTGGCCGGTGACCGAAGACTGGGCGACCGAGCGGACGGGCCGGTACTCGGTGCCGGTGTAGTACTCCGTGATCCAGATAATGGCACCGGTGACGATCAGTCCGACGATCCCGCAAATGTAGAGGTCGAAGCCGTCAAAGGCGATCCCGGCGGCGGTCATGGGAGTATCCATACCGACTATGTAGGCGGTGACCGGCCAGAGCGCGATCGCCGAAAGCACGGCCGAGGCGATGAAACCCTTGTAGAGGGCGCCCATGATGTTCTGCGAGGAGCCCAGCTTGACGAAGAAGGTGCCGATCACCGAGGTCACAATGCAGACGGCCCCGACGGTCAGCGGATAGAGCACCAGGGAGGAGATGTTGGGATCGTTGACGGCAAAGATCGTGGCAAGAACCATGGTGGCGACCACGGTGACCACGTAGGTCTCGAAGAGGTCGGCCGCCATGCCGGCGCAGTCGCCGACGTTGTCACCCACATTGTCGGCGATCACGGCCGGGTTGCGCGGATCGTCTTCGGGAATGCCGGCTTCGACCTTGCCGACCAGGTCGGCGCCGACGTCGGCGCCTTTGGTGAAGATGCCGCCGCCAAGGCGCGCGAAGATCGAAATCAGCGAGGCGCCGAAGCCGAGGGCGACGAGAGCCACCGAGATCTCCCGTTCACCGACCCCCATCATCAGAAGGACCGAGTAATAGCCCGAGACCGCCAGCAGCGCCAAGCCGGCCACCAGCATGCCGGTGATGGCCCCGGCGCGAAAGGCGATGGAGAGGCCCTGTGCCAAGCCGCTGCGCGAGGCTTCCGCCGTGCGCACATTGGCACGCACCGAGACGTGCATTCCGATGTAGCCGGCCGCGCCGGAGAGGATGGCCCCGATCAGGAAGCCGATCCCGTCTTTCAGGCCCAGAGCGAAAGAGAGCACGATGAAGATCACAACCCCGACCATAGCGATGGTCCGGTATTGGCGGTTGAGATAGGCCTGCGCCCCCTCCTGCACCGCCGCCGCAATCTCCTGCATGCGCGGAGTGCCGGCTGGCGCGGCGAGAACGGACCGCGTGGCCCAGCCGCCATAGACAAGGGCCAGCAGCCCGCACAGGAGCACCAAGATCAACTCGATCGACATATGGGAATCCCTCAAGATAGACAGGCCGGTCAAGCGATTGCGACCGGGCGCGAAGACTGAGCTGCAGGACCGCAGCACCCCGAAATCGCGCGGAAAATGACAGAATCGCCAGTGGAAGGCAACCGCTACTGCGCGCCTTCCGTGAGGCAATTCTACGCCGTAGCGCTGGGAGCCGGTGACGCCCTGCCCTAGCTGACGGCCAGGGCTCGCTGGCGGGCCAGCCAGATCACTGCGAGGGTCGCCAGGAGCACTGGCAGAAGCACTGCAAGGTTCACCGCCTGCCAGCCCAGAACGTTGAAGACCGCCCCAGAGGCCAAGGCGGTGATCGCCGTGGTGCCGAAGACCATGAACTCGTTGAAGGCCTGCACGCGGGCCTGTTCCTCGGGCCGATAGGTCTCCGTCAGCAGGCTGGTGGCACCGACGTACATGAAGTTCCAGCCCACGCCCAGAAGCACCAGGGCGCTCCAGAACTGCAGGACCTCGATCCCGGTCAGGTTGACCAGAATACAGCCGAGGATCAGGACGGCACCGATGGAGATTACCCGGAGCACGCCGATTCGCTCGATGATGTGGCCGGTCACGAAGGACGGTGCGTACATTCCGACCACATGCCACTGGATGACGAAGGCTGCGGTCTCAAAGGGATGGGCACAAGCGACCATCGCCAAGGGGGTCGAGACCATGATCAGGTTCATCGAGCCGTAGGCGACCATGGCGCAGACCACGGCAACCACCAGGCTTGGCTGGCGGATGATCTCCCGCAGGGCCCGCCCCCGGTCGCTTCTGGTGCGGGAGATCGGTGGCGGAAGCTCAACGAGCTGGACCAAGGCGAGCCCGGCAAAGGCCATGGCGGCAATTGCGGCATAGCCGCCGGCGAAAAGCACCGGCGCGAAAAGATCCTTGGTCCACTTGGCCAACTCCGGGCCCAAGACAGCCGAGGCGAGCCCGCCCACCATCACCAGCGAGATGGCGCGGCTGCGGAGTTCGGGCCCCGCCACGTCCGCGGCGGCAAAGCGGTAGAGCGCGACATGGGCGGCGAAACCGCCCTGCAGCGCCGCCCCCACGCAGAACAGCGTGAAGTTGGCGCCGATGACCGCCAGACAGGCGACAACGCCGCCGGCGATCCCGAGCAGCCCGCCGATGGTAAAGCCGACCTGCCGGCCGAAGCGTCCCATGATCAGGGAGGCGGGCACGGTCATGGCGGCCATGGCCACGAACTGCAGAGCCAACGGGAAAGTCGCCAAGGAGGGGTCCGGCGCCAGGCTGTCGCCGACCAAAGCCGTGATGGTGATCGACAGCGCCAGGCAGCTCATGCCCAAGGCTTGGCAGACTGCCAGCAGCGAGATATTGCGCATCACCGCGCTGCGTGATTTTTCCGGGCGCGATTTCTCCGGGGAAACGTCCATCCGTTCAGTTTAGCCGTTGACGCCCCGCTTGGTAGGGCTGATTGGCCATAGCTGATGTGCGGGATTGACGCAGCTCCGGACGGCGGAGCCGGCGCGCAGGCTGCCGGGTTACGCCTTCTTGGGCTGGCGCCGCTCCAGTTCGCGCAGGAGGACGTCGGCGACGATGCCCTCGCCCAGCAAGCGGTCGCAGATGTCGATCAACCGTTTGCGCACCAGCGGCGATTCGAAGCCACCTTCACGGACGATGCGCATGGCAAAGAGCGCATGCATCTCATGCAGAAAAGCATCGCGCAGCCGGGCCATGTTGCTGCTCGCAAGGTCCTTGTCCCACTCGTCGTAGAGTTGAAGCGTGAGCTGCATGGTGACGTGATGGGTGACTTCTCCTTCTTGAATCAAGGAGATGAGCAGGGGGTGAAGGCGAATATAGGCAGGCTCCGGCCGGCTGATCTGAGAGATCAGCTCTTCGGTCTTCTCGGCGCCGGGGCCCATCAGGAACCACCAGGCACCGGCCCCCGCTCCGCCCAGGAGCAGCACGGCCGCGACGATCAGGATGACGATACGCAAGGGGTCAACCCCGCTCTGCCGAATACGGTCTCGCGCCCAGTGTCAGGCAGCCTGCGTAAACATGAAGTTAAAAGTTAAGATATTGAAAAGACGTTCAAAAGTGGGTCCAACCCAGGGACTCCAGAGGAACCGCCTGGCGCTCTGAATCGACGACGGTAAGGCCGGCTTCGGCGCGTACCCTGCCGATCCGGGCAATCGGCAGGGTCAGGCGCGACGAGAGCGCGTCGATCAGCGGGCGCTTGTTCTGAGTGGCAGCAAAGAGCAACTCATAATCGTCCCCGCCCGAAAGCACCGCCTGACGCGGCTCGCCAAGCAGAGACAGGGCTTGCTCGGCGGCATTGGAGACCGGAACGGCCTCGAGCTCGACCTCCGCACCCACTGCCGAAGCGGCCAGGAGGTGGCCCAGGTCCTGGGCCAGACCGTCCGAGACGTCGAGGGCCGAAGCGGCGAGTTCCTGTTCCAGAATGGCCTGCCCCAGCGCAAGCCGCGGTTCGGGACAGCGGTAGCGGTCGGCGAGATGACCTGCCGCCTGCGCGGTCAGCCCGGCAATACCATCGCGCAGTACCTTGAGGCCCAGATAGGCATCGCCCAGCGTGCCTGAGACATAGAGATCGTCACCGGGGCGCAGCGATGCGCGGTCCAGCACCTTCGAACCCTTCACGGCACCGAAGGCGGTCAGGCTGAACGTCATGGGGCCGGACGTGGCCGTGGTGTCGCCGCCCACCAGGGTGAGGCCGAAGCGCTCCTGATCCGCGGCCAATCCGCGGCAGAAGGCGGCTATCCAGGCCTCCTCCAGGTCGCCCGGCCAGGAGGCCGCCAGAAGGTAGCTGTGCGGCCTTGCGCCCATGGCCGCAAGGTCCGAAAGGCTGACCCGCAGCACCTTCCGGCCGATGGTCTCCGGGGGGTCGTCCGGCAGAAAATGGCCGCCGGCAACCAGGCTGTCGGCCGTCACCACCAGCCGTTCGCCCGGCGGGAGCTCCAGCACGGCGGCGTCGTTCTTCAGACCGAAGGCGCCTGCGGCCGTTGTCGTCAGGGGGGCCAGGTAGCGCTCGATCAGCGCGAATTCTCCGGGCAGGCGGGGCAAGGGTCCGATGCCGCCCCGGCCTAGGAGAGGTCCGGCAGCACGGCAGCCTCGCCGAACTCCTCGATGCGCAGGACGTGGGCAAGGCGATCGAGCAAACCGTTGACGAAGGCGGTCTCGCGCCCATCGAAGAAGGCATTGGCGAGATCGACGTACTCGGAGATCACCACGCGCGCCGGCACCTCGAGACGCTCTGAGAGTTCGAAGGTTGCCGACCGCAGCAACGCGAGGAGAAGGATCTCCAGGCGCTCGATGGTCCAGTCGTCGTCCAGCACCGCGGCGATCATGTCGTCCAGAGTGCCGGCCTGGGAGGAGACACCCTGCACGAGTTCGGCCAGCAGCTCCCGATTGACGGCCCCGTGCTTCAGGCCGTCGACATCCTCGCTCACGCGATGTTCCAGAAACTCGCTGACCACCTGGCCGGCGGGCTCTGCCGTCAAGCTCATCTGGTAGAGCGCCTGCACCGCAAGCAGCCGCGCCGCGCTGAGCCCGGAGGGCCGCCGCCCTCCAGCCTTGGCCTTGCTCGGGCCGCTTGTCGTGTCGTTTGACTGGCCGGTCATGATCTCTCGGTCTCGCGGATAGCGCCTAGCTCAGCGGGGGAAGAGGTGGAACTGCCGCTTCACATCCAGCATGGCCAGACAGGCCGCAGCCGCGTCCCCGCCCTTGTTCTTCTGGTCCACCGCGGCCCGCACCCAGGCCTGCTCCTGGTTCTCGCAGGTCAGGATGCCATAGCCGAGCGCGAGGGTATGGCGGCAGGCCAGGTCCTGCAACATGCGCGCGCTCTCGCCGCAGACGTAGTCGTAGTGGCTGGTTTCGCCGCGAATGACGCAGCCGAGCGCAACATAGCCGTCGAAGCGCTTGCGCCCGGCAAAGAAATCCATCGACTTGATCGCCATGCGGACCACCGCCGGGATCTCGAAGGCGCCGGGCACTTCGACGCGCTCGTGGGTGACGCCGGCTTCATCCAGCACGCCCTTGGCGCCGGCGTAGAGAGCATCGGCGATGTCTTCGTAGAAACGGGCTTCCACCACCAGGATGTGCGGCCTGACGCCGAGCGACTCACTCATGCGGGTTCTTCGTCCTTATGCTCGATGGCGCGCTGACCGACGATCCTCAAGCCGTAACCCTCCAGCCCGACGATGGTGCGCTTGGTGTTGGACAGCAGGATCATGTCACGGACCCCGAGGTCCAGCAGGATCTGCGCCCCCACCCCATAGTCGCGCAGCTCGCTGCCGGGAGGGCGCTTGCCGTCCAGCTTCGATTTCAGTGAATTCGTGAGGGCATCGGCGGAAGGCTCGCGAATGAGGACGACGACACCCCGCCCCTCTTCACCGATCATGCGCATCGCCTGTTGCAGTTCGCCCGCCTTGCCGCTCGCCGCATCGCCGAGCACATCGTCCAGCACGTTGATCGCATGCATGCGCACCGGGATGGGATCCGTGGTCGAGAGATCGCCTTTCCAGAGCGCCACGTGTTCGGCGTAGTTGATGGTGTTGACGTAGACCGCCAGGTTGAAGGCGCCCCCGAAGCGGCTTTCGAAGCGGCTCTCATGCCGCCGTTCCACCAGTGAATCGTGACGCCGCCGATAGGAGATGAGGTCGGCAATGGTGGCGACCTTTAGGCCATGGCGCTGGGCAAAAGCGATCAGGTCATCCCGCCGCGCCATGGTGCCGTCGTCGTTCATGATCTCGCAGATGACCCCGGAGGGATTGAGCCCGGCCAGGCGCGCCAGATCCACGGCCGCCTCGGTATGTCCCGCGCGCACCAGAACGCCGCCGTCGCGGGCCATCAGCGGGAAGATATGGCCCGGCGTCGCAATATCGTCGGCGCCTTTGCTGGGATCGATCGCGGTGGCCACGGTGTGGGCCCGGTCCGGCGCCGAGATCCCGGTGGTCACGCCCTCGCGGGCCTCGATCGAGGCCGTGAAGGCGGTCTGGTGGCGGGACTCGTTCTTGCGGGCCATCAACGGCAGGCCCAGTTCCTCGATGCGCTCCTGGGTCATCGCCAGACAGATCAGGCCGCGGCCGTAGCGGGCCATGAAGTTGATGGCATCCGGCGTCGCCATCTGAGCCGGTATGACCAGATCGCCTTCGTTCTCCCGCGACTCGTCGTCGACCAGGATGAACATCCGGCCGTTGCGGGCTTCCTCGATGACCTCGTCAATGGGCGAGACCATCTCCCCGAAGGTGAGCCGCCAGGGCTCGTCTCTCTGTTCCATCTAGAGCCTTCCGTCCAGCAGGCGGTGAACGTAGCGCGCGATCTGGTCGATTTCCAGGTTCACACGGTCGCCCGGCTGCTTGCCACCCAGGGTGGTCGCGGCCGCCGTGTGGGGAATGAGATTGACCCCGAAACGCCGACCGTCAACCTCGTTGACCGTGAGGGATACGCCGTCGAGCGCCACAGAGCCCTTGGGCGCGATGAACTTGGCGAGCTCCGCCGGCGCTTCGAAGCCGAAACGCAGGGACCCCTGTTCCGGTTCGCGCGAGACGACCTCTGCAAGGCCGTCCACATGCCCCGAGACCAAGTGCCCCCCCAGCTCGTCGCCGATGCAGAGCGCCCGTTCAAAGTTAACCGGGGTGCCGACCGTCCAGTCGCCGAGGGTGGTCTTCGACAGGGTTTCGCCGGACACGTCGACTGCGAACCAGCCCTCCCCCTTGTCCACCACCGTGAGACAAGCCCCAGAGCAGGCAATCGAAGCGCCGATCGCGATCTCATCGGTCGCATAGCCGGTATCGAAGACGAAGCGCTGATCCGCCAGCGGCTCAATCGCCCGCAGGGCCCCGAGGTCTGTCACGATTCCGGTGAACATTCTCTTCGATCTTCGGTCCGAGGCTTCCCTTGCCCGGGTCGGCTCAGCCGTCCCTGTGAAACAGGTCCAGCATGTCCGGGGCCAAGCGCAAACGTGATGACTGTCGGAACTGCGGCGCCTCGTCAAGCCTGTCAATGCCGAAGCTGGCGAGGGCGGGCACGCCGTCGCCCCCGATCACCATGGGCGCGCGGAACCAGGCGAGACGGTCCACCAGCCCTTCGCGCAGCAGGGCGGCTGCCAGATGGCCGCCCCCCTCGACCAAAACCTGATTGACCCCGCGCTCCGCCAGGCCCTTGAGGGCCTGGGGCAAGGCACAATGACCGGCACTGTCCTTGGGCACCCGCAGAACCTCGACGCCGGCGTCGGCATAAGCGGCCAGCCGCTCGGCCGGATTGCCGTCGTGGGTGATCAGGAGCGTCGGCAGCGCCGACGCCCGGACCACCAGATCGTGAGTCAGCGGCAGCCGCAGTCGGCCGTCGATCACTACGCGCAGGGGATTGGAGTCCTCAAGCCCCGGCAGGCGCACATCCAGGCGCGGATTGTCGACCACGGCGGTCCCGCTGCCGACCAGGAGCGCGTCTGCCTTGCTGCGCAGCAGGTGGGTGCGGCGGCGCGCCAGCACTCCGGTGATCCATTTGCTGTGGCCCTTGTGGGTTGCGATGCGGCCGTCCTGGGAGGTCGCCAGCTTCAGCGTCACCTCAGGACGACCCTTCTCCAATCGGGAGAAGAAGCCGCCATTCAGGCGCTTCGCCTCCGCCGCGCAGAGGCCGAGGTCGACCTGGAGCCCCGCCTCCCGCAGGCGCCTGACGCCCTTGCCGCTGACACGCGGGTCAGGGTCCTCGACCGCGGCGACCACCCGGCTGACCCCGGCCTCGATCAGGGCGTCCGCGCAGGGCGGTGTGCGCCCCTGGTGGGCACAGGGCTCCAATGTCACGTAGGCGGTGCTGCCCGAAGCCTGCCCCCGGGACCGGCGCAAGGCCTCGGTCTCCGCATGCGGGCGCCCCCCCGGCTGGGTCCAGCCGCGGCCGACGACGCGACCGTCCTGGACCAGGATGCAGCCCACCGCCGGATTGGGGGCCACGCGTCCCAGGCCGCGGGCCGCCAGATCCAAGGCGGCCATCATAAAGCCACGGTCCCTGGGGTCAGTCGTGTCCGTCACCGAGCTTGCCGATGAATTCCTCGAAGTCGCGGGCCTCGCGGAAGTTCCTGTAGACCGAGGCGAAACGCACATAGGCCACCTGATCGAGGTTGGCCAGGGCATCCATCACCAACTCGCCGATCAGCTTGGTCGGGATCTCCGATTCCCCCGAGGACTCGAGCCTGCGGACCAGGCCGTTGATCACGCGGTCCAGCCGGTCCGGGTCCACCTGGCGCTTCTGCAGCGCCAGCGCCATGGAGCGCATCAGCTTGTCGCGGTCGAAGGGCTCGCGCTTGCCGTTAGACTTGACCACGGTCAGCTCGCGCAGTTGTACCCGTTCGAAGGTGGTGAAGCGGGCGCCGCAATTCGGGCATTGACGGCGGCGGCGGATCGCCGAGTTGTCCTCCGTCGGTCTTGAATCCTTTACCTGCGTGTCCTCGTTACCGCAAAACGGACAGCGCATCCTCCCCCCTCTCCATATACTCGCTTACCCAACCCCGCGCCGCGTGGGCCCGGTCAATCCCTTCCCAAAGTCGGCCCTTCTCTTCGGCCTTGTTTTCAGGCACTCAGATCACCATCCCGGGGTAAATCGGAAAGCGTGCACAGAGCGCACGCACCTCTTCGCGCACCGCCTGCTCCACCCCGGAGTTGTCGTCCGGGTTTGCGGCCAAGCCGTCGAGCACGCGCCCGATGAGCGCCGCGACCGTGCGAAACTCCTCGACGCCGAATCCGCGGGTCGTGGCCGCGGGGGTCCCCAGGCGAATGCCGGAGGTGACCGTCGGCTTTTCCGGATCGAAGGGAATGCCGTTCTTGTTGCAGGTGATTCCGGCCCGGTCGAGGCTCTCCTCGGCGACCACACCGGTCAGACCCTTGGGCCGCAGGTCGACCAGCATCAGGTGGGTATCGGTGCCGCCAGTGACGATATCGAAGCCTTCACCCATCATCGCGTCGGCCAGTGCCTTGGCGTTGTCCACGACCTGCTGGGCGTAAGCCTTGAACTCCGGCTTAAGCGCCTCGCCGAAGGCGGCGGCCTTGGAGGCGATGGCATGCATCAGCGGGCCGCCCTGAAGGCCCGGAAAAGCCGCGGAGTTGATCTTTTTGCCCAGATCCAGGTCGTTGGTCAGGATCATGCCGCCGCGCCCGGCCCGCAGGGTCTTGTGGGTGGTCGTGGTCACGACATGGGCATGGGGCAGCGGGTTGGGATGCACGCCGCCCGCGACCAGGCCGGCAAAGTGGGCCATGTCCACCATGAAGTAGGCACCGACGGCGTCGGCAATCTGGCGGAAGCGGGCGAAGTCGATGAAGCGCGGATAGGCCGAGCCGCCGGCGATGATCAGTTTCGGCTGGTGCTCCTGCGCCAGCCGCTCGACCTCGTCGAAGTCGGTCAAGCCGTCCTGCCGGCGCACGCCGTACTGCACGGCGTTGAACCACTTGCCGGAGAGATTGGGCTTGGCGCCGTGGGTCAGGTGCCCGCCCGCCGACAAGGACATTCCCATGATGGTGTCGCCGGGCTTCAACAGGGCCAGGGCCACGCACTGATTGGCCTGGGCGCCGGAATGCGGCTGGACATTGGCGAACTCGCAGCCGAACAGCTCCTTGGCCCGCTTCACGGCCAGCTCTTCGGCCACGTCGACGTATTCGCAGCCCCCATAGTAGCGGCGCCCCGGATAGCCCTCGGCATACTTGTTGGTCAGCACCGAGCCCTGGGCCTCCAACGAGGCCAAGGAGACGATGTTCTCCGAAGCAATGAGTTCGATCTGTTCTTGCTGACGACGCAGCTCGCCGCGGATCGCCTCGGCCAGCTCAGGATCGGTCTCGCTCAGGTGGGCGGAAAAGAAGGTGTCCTGCTGCGGCAGGGACTCGGCGGCATCGGCAACGCTCATCGTCGCTTGCAACTCCTCAAGAGTGGGATCGTCAACCTAGCTTGGCGACGCGCCGGACATGACGGTCGCCCGCGAAATCAGTGGACAGGAAGGCATGGAGACAGTCCTTGGCCACGACGTCTCCGATCAGCCGGGCCCCCAGGGCCAGGACATTGGCGTCGTTGTGCTCCCGGCAGAGCCGGGCCGAGGTTTCGTCATGGCAGAGGGCGGCCCGCACGCCGGCGTGCCGATTGGCGGCAATGGAGATCCCGATACCGGTGCCGCAGACCACCACGCCGCGCTCGACCTCGCCAGAGGCAATCGCCTGCGCCACTGCTGCACCGAAATCCGGATAGTCGACCGAAGTGGTCGCGTCATGGGTTCCGAGGTCGCGGACCTCGTAGCCCGAGTCCCGCAACTCGTCGACGAGCTTTGCCTTGAGGGCAAAGCCAGCGTGATCGGCCGCAATTGCGATCGACTTGGACGCCTTGGTCACTGACAGTCCGCCTGTCCCGGGAAAACCGGCGGACCCTACCATATGTCGCCTTCCCATGAAAAGCCGCCACTAGGTCTCGCGGCGTCGGTTTCAAGGGATTCAATGGCGCCCAGACGCAAATCGGGCTAGAAAGATCTCCGGGGGTCTAGACGAGAAGGCCGCCGCGCGCTCCGGCTGCCCGCTTCTCCAGGACATACTCCAGCTTGCGCGCCGCCAGGCGTTCCAGTTCGACCTGCCCGGCCGAAGGTGGCCCGACGATGGAGACCTCGGCCGATGTTAGGGTGTCGACGGCGGACACCTTCACGTAGCCCCCGACCCTCTGGAACTCGAAAATAATCTCACGTGGCTGATGCATGCATCCATTCTCAGTCATCTATGGCAAACAATCTCTTAACAGGGGCGCATTTCCGAAAGATGACGGCTTTGTGACCCTGAGAGGACGGAGGCCCGGCGGAACCCCAATCTGAGGGTTTCCGGCGCCCGGGCGACCCACGCCTCGTCTTTCGGGATCAGGTGTGATGTCCCGGCCGCTTTTGGAGCGGAGGGATATGCGCTATATCTCCGCCCAAAGGTCCCCTCGGACCATGGATCGGGCCATGGATCGAGCGGACGATCACTCCAGAGGAATGCGACATGTCCCAGGCCAGCGCCGTATCCGGCACCGCCCCCCAGCCGTCTGCCGCTCAAAGCTCCGCAAAGTTCGTCTGGGAGGACCCACTGCTGCTGGACGACCAGCTCAGCGAAGAGGAGCGCATGGTCAGCGAGGCCGCGCGCAGCTACTGCCAGGAGCAGTTGATGCCGCGCATCCTGGAGGCCAACCGTCACGAGACCTTCGACCGCGCCATTATGACCGAGATGGGTGCCCTGGGGTTCCTCGGGTCAACCATCCCGGAGGACTATGGCTGCGCCGGGGCAAACCACGTGAGCTACGGCCTCATCGCCCGCGAGGTCGAGCGGGTCGATTCCGGC
>NZ_JANQOI010000059.1 GCF_028289705.1 Pelagibius sp. | reverse complement strand
CCAGATCCGCCAGGGCGGCCTGGCGCTGCGCCATGACATCGGCCAGAGGATTGAGGCGCTGCGCCAGTCTGTCGAACCAATCCAGAAGGTCGTCCTCGGTCCCGCTTGCCGTGAGGGCCCGGCGCAACCCATCCAGGCCCGGCGCCGGGCGCGCGCCGCGCAAGACCGCCAACTCCAGGGCCCGGACCTGGCGGCGGAAGGCGGCGGGCACCAGGCCGCCGGCGGCCAGCGGGTGCTTCAGGGCCGCCAGCAGCGGCACCGGCGCCAGCCCCTCGGCAACCGCCTGGGCGATCAGCCGCAGGAACACCCCCGGCGGCGTCGCCACCAGGGCGGTGCCGGCGGAATCGTCGACGGCCACCTGCCAGCGCTGCAGGTTGACCGCGACCCGGCGGGCCAGATCCCGGTCCGGAGTCACCAGGGCCGCCGTCCGGCCCGGCTCCGCCACCGTCCGGCGCAGGATCAGGGCGATGACCAGCGCCTCCTCCGCCGGATCGGCGCAGTCGATGCGGGCGACGTCGGCCAGGGCCTCGCGGAAGGCATCCTTCTCGCTCGGCGGCAGCGGCTCATGCCAGCGCGCCGTGCCACCCGGCGGACGCAGGGCCATGTCGGCGAAGCGTGCCCTGGCGGCGCTGGTCTCAGCCGGGCCTACCGTGTGCCAGGGGCGCACTGCCTCGCGCGCCAGGCCCAGACGGTTCAGCAACTGGGCCAGCCCGAACTGGGGATGGGCCGGGTCCCCTCGGATCTCGGACCAGATCTCGGCGTCGCTCTCCTGATCCAGGCCCGGCAGGACGACGGCTCCCTGGGGCAGCCCGGCCACCACCGCCAGCAGTTCGGCGGTGGCGGGGATGGAGCCGGTGGAGCCGGCGGCGATCACCGGTGCCGCCGGCGGATCGCGGCGCCAGGCCTCGGCCTGCAGTTCGGCCAGACGCCGGCGCCGCGCCGCCGGCCCCATGGCGCCCAGGCCCTGCTCGATGGCCGGCCATTGCTCGGTCACGATGCTCAGGAACTCGAGAGTGATCTGCCAGTGGGCGGCATAGTCCTCGGGCACCAGGCCGGCCAGGGCGGCAAAATCCAGGCCTTCGGTTTCGACCTGGTCCAGCAGCCGCGCCAGCTCGGCGGCCAGGCGAATGGCCTGGTCCTCGTTGATGGCGGCGAGGCCGCTGTCGGCCGCCAGAGCGCGGCTGTGGGTCTGGATGCAGGCGGCCAGCAGAAGCTGGCGCTGCAAAGCGGTCATGGCCGGCGGCAAGGCCGCGCCGCCCCCGCCCAGGCCCTCGGCGCTACCGTCGAACAGCAGCTCCTCCGGGTCGAGATCGCCCAGGGGCAGCATGCGCGGCAGCAGCAGGGGGCGCCCGCCGGAGCAGCGCAGGAAGGCCGCCTGCAGCGCGCGGGCCGCCCGCCGGGTGGGCAGCAGTAGGGTGGCACCGGCCATCCCCTGCGCCGCGCCGCCATAGCGTTCGAGCAGCCCCCGGGCCAGAACGTCGACAAAGGACTGCCCGGCCGGAATGGTGAAGACGGCGGGGCTGGTCGCGGTCATGGGCGGCGGCTGGCTATGTCTGCGTCGATGAGGGGCCGAAGCGGTGCAACGCGTCCTCGGCCTCGCGCAGGCTTTCCGGCGTGCCGATGTGATACCACTCGCCGTCGTGGCGAATGCCCCAGAGCCGCTCGGCCTCCTGCGCCTTGTCGTAGAGCTTGTTCAGGGAGAAGGATCCCTCCGGCGCGCCCTCGAAGAGCCGCGGGTGAAGGATCTGGATGCCGGCGAAAATGAAGGGGGCGACCTCGCGCTCACGCCGGCGGCGCAGGCGGCCTTCCGGATTCATGACGTAGTCGCCGACGCCTTCGTACCCCAGGGTGAGGGCGCTGGGATGCAGCAGCAGCAGGGCGTCCATCTTGTCCGCGTCCCAGGCGGCGGCCAGGCGTTCCAGCCCCGGGGTCTGGCCGTCGAGCCAGCAGACGTCGCCGTTGAGCGCGAAGAAGGGATCGTCGCCCAGCAGGGGCAGCGCCTTGCGGACACCGCCACCGGTCTCAAGACGCTCGCTCTCCCGGGAGAATTCCACGGCCGGGGCCCGGCGGCCGTTGAGGTGCCGCTCGATCATCTCGCCGAGATAGTGAAGGTTGATGACCACCCGCTCGACGCCGGCATCGCTCAGGCGGTCGAGAATGGTGTCCAGCATCGGCGTGCCGTGGACCGGCACCAGAGGCTTGGGAAGGCTGTCGGTGATCGGGCGCATCCGTTCGCCCAAGCCCGCGGCCAGGATCATCGCTGTCTTCGGCATGCTGGTCACGACGCCGCTCTCTCCTCGGGAACTGATCGCATCTCGGGCGGAAGGGCGCGTTCGAACCAATCGCGCAAGGGGGCCAGCGCCGGATGGGCGAGATCGCCCTCCAAGAGACGCCAAACACGGGGAATCAAGGGAAGATAGTGAGGCTTGCCGTCGCGCCGGCAGAGGCGCGTGAAGTTGCCGATGATCTTGGTATTGCGCTGGGCGCCGAGCGCCGCGTAGGACGCCGCGAAAGCCTCCCCGTCCAGATCGTCGAAGGCCGCGCGGTAGCGCGCCAGCATCTCCGCCGCCAGATCCGGCGAGACGTCGCGGCGGGCGTCCTCCAGAAGGGAAACCAGATCGTAGGTGACCGGGCCGAAGACCGCGTCCTGAAAGTCCAGGAGGCCGCAGCGCGCGACGCCTTCGCGCGCCTCCAGATCTATCAGATTGTCGACATGGTAGTCGCGCAGCACCAGGCTGTGGGGCACCGCCGTCATGATGGGGATGACATCGCGCCAAGCCTGCTCAAAGGACTCGCGCAGCGGGGCCGGCGCCTCCCGCCCGGTGACGGCGGGCAGGTACCAGTCGATGAAGCGGGTGACCTCCTCCATCAGCAGGTCGCCTTCGTAGTCGGGCAGTCCGGCACGCTCCGCGGCGGGCCAGCGCCGGTGCAGTGCGATGAGGGTGTCGACCGCCAGGCGGTAGAGCCCAGCCTCGTCGGCACCGTCGCGCAGGGCGCGGGTGAAGGTGCGGTCGCCGAAGTCCTCCAGCAGCAGGAACCCGGCGTCGCGATCCATGGCCAGTGGGCGCGGCGCACTGAGATTCAGGTCTCGCAGCAGACCGGCGATGTGGCCGAAGACGGAGACGTCCTTCTCCGGCGGCGGCGCGTCCATCAGCACCGCGGACTCGCCGGCCCGGTTCAGGCGGTCGTAGCGGCGGAAGGAGGCATCGGCGGTGAGGACCCGGCGCTCCGCCTCGCCCCAACCGGCCTCTGCCAGAAAGCGCAGACAACGGTCTTCGCGTGCCGCAGTCATGGCCGCAGCTCCGCGAGACGCGATTGCCAATCGCCGCCCCCCTGCAACGTGGCCCGTCGGCCGCCACTGGACATCGGGCCATCCCCGTCCTGGTAGGCGAGAGTGACGTCGAGGCGGTCCGCCGGCAGCAGCGCACCCATGCGCTCCGGCCACTCGATGAGGCTGATACCTTCGGCGAGGGCCTCCTCAATGCCCAGTTCGAAGACCTCCTCCGGATCTTCGATGCGGTAGAGATCGAAATGCCAGACATCGGCCGGGCGGCGCGGATAGCACTGCAGCAATGTAAAGGTGGGGCTCGGCACCTCTTCGCGGTCCGAGCCTTCAGGGCCGGGCAGGGCCCGGATCAGCGCACGGGCCAGGGTGGTCTTGCCGGCCCCGAGATCGCCGTGCAGGGCCACCACGTCGCCGCGGCGCAGCAGCCCCGCCAGGCGGCAGCCCAGGGCTTCGCTGTCGGCCGGCGCCGGAAGCTCGATCTCGAGGCAGGGGAGGGTCGGAGTCGCGGTGGTCATCGAGCGCTTTTTACCCAGCCAGCCCGCCGGCGGCAACCGTCGCCCCGGACCGCCCGCGGGCCTTGCGCGCGAGCCTTGTCAAGGCGCCCCGCGCTCGCCATCTTAGCCGGCAGCCGCCCTGTCCCCCCGGCTTTCCCAGGAGACTTCCTTGCCCGCCGAACCTCAGACAACCGATGTCGCGATCATTGGCGCCGGCCCCGTCGGCCTCTTCGCCGTGTTCGAGTGCGGCATGCTGAAGATGCGCTGCCATGTGGTCGACAGCCTGGCGGTGATCGGCGGTCAGTGCGCGGCGCTCTACCCGGAAAAGCCGATCTACGACATTCCCGGCTATCCCAAGGTGATGGCGCAGGAACTCATCGACCGCCTGACGGAACAGGCCGCGCCCTTCGAGCCGGTCTACCACCTGGACCAGCAGGTCACCGGCCTGCAGCGGAGCGAGGCCGGGCGCTGGCGGCTGACCACCGCCAAGGGCACCGAGATCGACGCCGCGGCGGTGATGATCGCCGCCGGCTGCGGCGCCTTCGGCCCCAACCGGCCGCCCCTGACGGGGATCGAGGATTACGAGGGCAGCGCCGTCCACTATCTGGTGCAGCGGCGCGAGGCCTTTCGCGGCAAGCGCATCGTCATTGCCGGCGGCGGCGACTCGGCGGTCGACTGGGCGCTCTCCCTCGCCGAGCTGGCGGCCAAGATCCATGTCGTCCACCGCCGCCCGAAGTTCCGCGCGGCGCCGGACTCCGTCGAACGCCTGCACCGCCTGGCGGAGACCGACAAACTGGACCTGGTCATCCCCTATCAGCTCGCCGGACTGACCGGCGCCGGGGGCGTGCTGAGCTCGGTGGAGGTGGCCGACCTGGAGGGCCAAGTGAAGTCCCTGCCGGCGGATATTCTGCTGCCCTTCTTCGGGCTCTCCATGAACCTGGGGCCCATCGCCGACTGGGGCCTCAACCTGGACCATCACCACATCACCGTGGCGCCCGCAACCAGCGAGACCAACGCGCCGGGCATCTTCGCCATCGGCGACATCGCCAGCTACCCGGGCAAGCTGAAGCTGATCCTTTCCGGCTTTTCCGAGGCGGCCATGGCGGCCCACGCCATCCGCCCGCTGATCTATCCCGACGAAGAGCTGCACTGGGAATACTCCACCACCAAGGGCCTGCCCACCCCGGCGGAGCCCTGAGAGCTTGGCCCGAGATCAAGCCCTATCCGTCAGCGGGCTCCCACCCTCCGACCCCCCATATCGTCATTGCCGGACTTGTTCCGGCAATCCATCAAGGTCCGGGTCTCGCTCTCTCCATGGACCCTCGGGACAAGCCCGAGGGTGACGATGTAGAAAGGGATGGCGCCCACAAGTCATTGAAATAGTGATTTATTTCAAACTAAACTCTGAGGCTCCTCGGCGTTTGCCGGCGCCGGCCCACTCCGCCCTCAGGCGACGTCGCGGGGCAGTTCCTTGCCGTGGCTGGCGATGGGGACGTGGCAGACCACCCGGGTGCCGCCGCCGACCTCGGAATCCAGGATGATGCGGCCGCCGTGCAGCTCGATCAGGCTCTTGACCAGGGAGAGCCCGAGGCCGACGCCGGCCTGGCGGTTGTCGCGGGACCCGCGCTCGAACTTGCCGAAGACCCGTTCCTGGTCCTCCTCGGGAATGCCGATGCCGGTATCGGTGACCTCCAGCAGCATCTCCCCGTCCCGGCGCCGCGCGGCGATGGTGACCACGCCGCCTTCCTTGGTGAACTTCAGGGCGTTGGAGAGCAGGTTGAAGAGGGCCTGACGCAGGCGCCGCCCGTCGGCCAGCAACTCGCCCATGTCCTTGGGGCAATCCAGGCGCAGGTCGATGCTGCGGCTGTGGGCGCGTTCGCGGCCCAGGGTGAAGATCGATTCCAGAAGCTGGTAGACGTCGGTGGGCTGCAGGTCGAGCTGCAGGTAGCCGGCCTCGATGGAGGCCAGATCCAGAATGTCGTTGATCAGCGCGATGAGCTGCTGCGACGACTTGACGATGGCATGGCTGTATTCGAGCTGACGTTCGTTCAGCTCCCCGAAGAACTGGTTCTCCAGCACCTCGGCGAAGCCGATGATGGCGTTGAGCGGCGTGCGCAGCTCGTAGGAGATGTTGGCGATGAACTCGGACTTCAGGCGGTCCGCCGTCTCCAGGGCCTCGTTGCGTTCGATGAGCGCGCGTTCGACGCGGATGGTGTCGGTCACGTCGATAAAGCTGAACAGCACGCCGCCGTCGGGCAGCGGCACCTGCGCCCAGTCGATGGCGGCCCCGTCCGAGCGCTCGTGGCGCCCGCTGCGCACATCCGGCTCCGTGGTACGGGCGACCACCCGGGCGGCAAAGCCGTCCCAGTCCTCGTCTTCGATGGCGAAGAGCGCGCGGGCCTGGGGCAGCACGTCGCGCACATGGGGCTCGCCGCGCAGGAAATCCGGGTCCAGGTCCCAGATCCGGCAGAGCCCGGGATTGAACAGCTTCAGCCGCCCGTCGGCGCCGTAGACCGCCACCCCTTCGTGGAGGTTGTCGATGGTCTCGCGCTGCACCTCGGTCAGGGTGTTGTAGCTGCGCTCCAGCGCCAGGCGGTCGGTGACGTCCTCGTAGGACATGAGGATGCCGCCGAAGGGATGGGGGGTCACCACCATGCGCAGGGTCGAGCCGTCGGGCAGGTGGACCAGTTCCTCTTCCTGGGCGATCAGGGTGGCGTACTTCTGCAGGACCTCGCGCTTGTAGGCCGGGAAGTTCGGATACTCGGGGAAGCGCCGCCGCTCCCGCAGGGCCTCCAGCACATCGCCGAGATGGGGGTTGCTCTGCAGGAAGCCTTCGTCGATGTCCCACAGCCGGGCATAGGCGTTGTTGGCGAACATCAGGCGCAGGTCGCGGCCGTAGATGGCGATGGCGGTGGAGAGGTTCTCCAGCATCTCCGACTGGACGCGGATGTAGCGGCCCAGTTCGGCCTGAACCTCCTCCAGGCGCGTCCGGTCGATGGCAAAGCCCAGGGTCGCTGTGTCGCCGAACGGCAGCTCGCAGATCTCCATCAGGCGGCGGGCGCCGTCGATCACCACGTGGTGGGTCTCGCTGCTGGCTTCGCCGCCGCTGCGGGCCTGTTCGGCCAGGGCCCGGGCCGCCGAACGCTTGGCCTTTCCGAGGAACTCCGCCTGCTGGTCGACGGCTTCGGCGACCTCGCAGTCGACGGCCTCGGCATAGGCCCGGTTGCAGTCGGTCAGCGTGCCGTCCGCGTCCCTCACCCAGAGCGCCAGGGGCAGGGCGTCGACCATGGCCCGCATCTGCCTGGCTCGGGCCTTCAGGGCCGCTTCCTTGCGTGCCGTCTCCGTCACGTCTTCGAGCCAGACGATCGGAGCCGGCGGGGGCGCAGCGGCCTTCGCGCCTTCGGTTTGGCCGGCGCACAGCCGCAGCACCCGCGCCGGCTCGCGCAGGCGCACTCTCAGGTCAAAGGGCGTTCCCTGGTCCTGCAAGGCGTTCACGGCCATGTCGAGGCGGGAGCGGGAGGCCTCTTCCAGGCGTTCCTGAAGCTGCGGCAGCCCCAGCGGTCCCGAGGCCTCGAGGCCCAGCAGGCCGGCAAGGGCCACGGTATCCTGCTCGGCCGCTTCGTCCTGCGCGCCGATTCGCAGCCGCGGCCAGGGGGAAGAGGCGAGTTCCGCCGCAAGGGCGGCGGCGCGCCGCTCGGCCTCGCGGGCCTGCCGTTCGGTGGCTTCCAGGCGGAGCCGATTGCTGCGCAAGGCCCAGAGACTGGCGCTCAGCGCCACCAGGGAGATTCCCACCAGGGCGAGCCAGAGCAGGTCCATGGCCTCAGCCGATGCCCCGGCGGCGCGGCAAGCCCGATGGCCCGGTCCCTGCCGAATCCCCTCCGGTCCGGATGCGCCGCCTAGCTGTCGTGGGCCCTATCACGGCGGAGAGTCTAAGCCGAAGCTTGGAGAGCGGCAAGGCAGGGCTTCGCCGCCGCCGGGCGGCCCGGCGGTGGCAGGGTCTCAGAGTCAGGCTCGAAAGGAAGGGTGCGATTCCAATGGCATGCCAAGACCATCCGCTTCCTCATCGTCACCCTCGGGCTTGTCCCGAGGGTCCATGGAAAGACCGAGACCCGGACCTCGATGGATTGCCGGAACAAGTCCGGCAATGACGGTGTGGGAGGCCGAACCAGGCGAACCCTTTGACCGATAAGGTTTCATATTCGGTCGGGCCGCCAATCAGACCCGCCGGTTCCTAGCGGCCGATCAGTAGCGGTAGTGTTCCGGCTTGTGGGGGCCGTCGACGTTGACGCCGATGTAGTCGGCCTGCTTCTGGGACAGCTTGGTGAGGGTCGCTCCCACCTTCTCCAGGTGCAGGGCGGCGACCTTCTCGTCGAGATGCTTGGGCAGCACGGCCACGGTCTTGCCGTAAGCCTCGGCGTTGGACCAGAGCTCCATCTGGGCCAGCACCTGGTTGGTGAAGGAGGCGCTCATGACGAAGCTCGGGTGGCCCGTGGCCACGCCCAGGTTCACCAGCCGGCCCTCGGCCAGCAGGATGATCTTCTTGCCGTCCGGGAACTCGATCTGGTCGACCTGGGGCTTGGTGTTGTCCCACTTGTAGTTGCGCAGGGCGCCGACCTGGATCTCGGAATCGAAGTGGCCGATGTTGCAGACGATGGCCCGGTCCTTCATATCGCGCATGTGGTCGACGGTGATGACGTCGACGTTGCCGGTGGCGGTGACGAAGATGTCGGCCTGGGGGGCAGCCTGCTCCATGGTCACCACCTCGTAGCCCTCCATCGCCGCCTGCAGGGCGCAGATGGGATCGGCCTCGGTGACCACCACCCGGCAGCCGGCCGAGCGCAGGGATTCGGCCGAGCCCTTGCCGACATCGCCGAAACCGGCGACGGCGGCGACCTTGCCGGCCATCATCACGTCGGTGCCGCGGCGGATGGCGTCCACCAGGCTCTCACGGCAGCCGTACTTGTTGTCGAACTTCGACTTGGTCACCGAGTCGTTCACGTTGATGGCGGGGAACTGCAGGGTACCGGCCTTCTGCATCTCGTAGAGCCGGTGCACGCCGGTGGTGGTCTCCTCGGTCACCCCGCGGATCGCCTCGCCGAGCTTGGAATACCAGCCCGGCTTCTCGGCGACGCGCTTCTTGATGGCGGCGAAGAGCGCCTCCTCCTCGTCGTTGGTCGGGTTGCCGACCACCGAGAGGTCCTGCTCCGCCTTTATGCCGAGGTGGATCAAGAGGGTCGCATCGCCGCCGTCGTCGAGGATCATGTTGGGCGTGCCGCCGTCGGACCATTCGAAGATGCGGTGGGTGAACTCCCAGTATTCCTCCAGGCTCTCGCCCTTGAAGGCGAAGACCGGGGTGCCGGAGGCGGCAATCGCCGCGGCGGCGTGGTCCTGGGTCGAAAAGACGTTGCAGGAGGCCCAGCGCACCTCGGCGCCCAGCGCCTGCAGGGTTTCGATCAAGGCCGCCGTCTGGATGGTCATGTGCAGCGAGCCGGCGATGCGCGCGCCCTTCAGGGGCTGCGCCTGGCCGAACTCTTCGCGCAGGGCCATGAGGCCCGGCATCTCGGTCTCGGCAATGTCCAACTCCTTGCGGCCCCAGTCCGCCAGCGAGATGTCAGCCACATGGTAGTCGGTGAAATCGGCCATGCCGTCCATCCTCTTGAATCCTTGTCGTCTGCGACCCTTGGGTCTGCTTCGATCCTTGGCCTGAAAGCCTGCCGCGTCCAAAGCCGCGGCCGCTGCGGGCCGTCTGGCTCCGTTCGCACAAGGACGCGGCCATCCTCGGCGCAGGTGCCGGCAAACCGTTCCCACAGGAAACGGCGCGGCTCATGTATCAGCGAATGGGAGCCACCGCAAGGCCGCCGGGCCGGAACTGCGCCGAGACCGCCTCAGGCGCCAGCAGCGTTGAAGTCGTCGACCAGCATGGCGATGCGCCCGCTGTCCACCTGATCCATGATCATGCGCGCCCGACGGCCCGCCGCCTGCATATCCAGGCCGAGAATACGGCTCTTGACCCGGGGAATGGCCTTGGCAGACATCGAAAGCTCGCGCACGCCGAGCCCCACCAGAAGCGCGGTAAAGCGCGGGTCGCCGGCCATCTCGCCGCAGACGGATACCGGGATCCGTGCCCGCAGGGCCGCCTCCACGGAGAACTGGATGAGCCGCAGGACGGCGGGGTGCAGGGGATTGTAGAGATAGGCCACCTGTTCCTCGCCGCGGTCGATGGCCAGGGTGTACATGGTGAGATCGTTGGTGCCGATGGCAAAGAAGTCGCAGCTCTGCGCCAGGGAGTCCGCCGCCAGGGCGGCCCCCGGAACCTCGATCATCACCCCCAGGGGCGGCAGCGGGTCGGCGATGGCGACCCCGCGGCGGCGCAGGCGGCGAGCGGTCTTGTCCAGCTCCTTGCGCACGGCGGCCACCTCGGCGGGCGAGGAAATCATCGGCAGCAGGATCCGCAGGGGCCCATGGACGCCGGCCCGCAGCATGGCCGCGAGCTGGGTGCGCAACAGCTTGGGTTCCTTGAGCGACAGCCGGATGGCGCGCAGGCCGAGCGCCGGGTTCTGGGACTCGCCCAGATGGTCGCCCAGGGAGGAGGCCAGCTTCTCGCCGCCGACGTCGAGGGTGCGGACTGTCACCGGGCGGCCCTGCATGGCGCCGACGATCTCCGCCAGGGCGGCGTACTGCTCGTCCTCGCCGGGCAGATCGTCGCGGTTCATGTAGAGGAACTCGGTGCGCAGCAGCCCGACGCCCTCGGCGCCCACCAGCGCCGCCTGTGGCACCTCCCGGGGCAGCTCCAGATTGACGTCCAGGGTGACCCGCTGGCCGTCGCGGGTCTCGGCCGGGATGTCCCTGAGGCGCGCCAGCGAGCGTGCCTCCCGGGCCATGTCCTTGAGGCGACGCTGATAGGCGCTGAGGCGCCGGGCCGTGGGGTTGCGGATGACCAGGCCGTTGCTGCCGTCGACGATCAGCATGTCGCCGCTCTTGATGGTGGGAATGAGGCCGGCCACGCCGAGCACCGCCGGCAGGCCGAGAGAGCGGGCCATGATCGCCGTATGGCCCTCGGCGCCACCCAGCAGACAGGCAAAGCCGGCGATCTCCTGGGGGTCCATCAGCGCCGTGTCCGCCGGCGAGATCTCCTCGGCGATCACGATGCTGTTCTTT
>NZ_JANQOI010000049.1 GCF_028289705.1 Pelagibius sp. | reverse complement strand
AGGCATCGGGGATCGCGCCGCCGGCGCGCTGGATCACCAGGTCCCCCTCGATCCAGTCCGGCAGGCCGAAGAGCTGCAGGGCCTGGTCGATCAGGTGGGCGCCGAGATCGTAGTGGATGCCCACGCCGGGGGCCGGCTTTTCCTGCCAGCGGTCCCCCACCTCGGCGCGGTAGAATTCGAAGTGCGCGCGGTAGTTCCGGATTTCACCCAGCTCCCCCGCCTCGATCAGCCGCCGAAGGGTCAGGAAGTCCGAATCCCAGCGCCGGTTCTGGAAACAGGTGGCGATGCGCCCGGCCTTCGCCGCCGCCGCAATCACCTGATCGGCCTCCGCCGCGCTGGGCGTGAAGGGCTTGTCGGAGACGACATGCTTATCCGCCGCCAGGGCCGCCAGCATCAGAGCCGGATGGGTCGGGCTCGGCGTTGCCAGCACCACCAGATCCACTGCTGGATCGGCGAAGAGTTCGGCCGGGCTGGGGTGCACCGTGACCTCGGGATGATCGGCCAGCACCTTGGCGCTGTCCGAAGAGGCGACCGCCACGAGATCGACCCCCGCCGCCGCAAACAGCGGCGCATGAAACACCTTGCCGGCCAGGCCGTAGCCGACCAATCCAACTTTAAGCGCCATCGTCGTTTTCGCTCTCCGAACTCGAGGTTGTTTCGACTTGCGTCGAAAGCGGCGCCAGCCCGCTAAGTCTACACATCAGTTGATCCGCATCTCGGTTTGCGGATCGAAGAAATGCACCTTGTCCATGTTGAACGCCAGCGGCACCCGGTCGCCCGGTGCGATCCGCTCGCTCGGCCGGACGCGGGCCGTCACCTCTTTCTCGCCCATGCGGGTGACGATGAACTTGTCGGCGCCGGTCGGCTCGACCACGTCGATCCCGCATTCCAGGGTTTCGATGGCGCGGGCCGAACGGTCGGCGCTGGAAACGTCGGTCACGTCTTCCGGACGCACGCCGAAGACGATGTCCTGGCCGGCACGGGCCCGCAGCGCCTCCGAAGGCTCCGCAAGGGGCAGACTGAACTCGCCGATTCGCACCGCCGTGGTGCCATTAGCCTGCTGCAGGCTAGCGGGCATGAGGTTCATGGTGGGCGAGCCCATGAAATCGGCGACGAAGATGTTGGCCGGATTGGCATAGACCTGCTCCGGCGTGCCGACCTGCTGCAGGATCCCGTCCTTCAGCACCGCGATCTGGGTGGCCAGGGTCATGGCCTCGATCTGGTCGTGGGTGACGTAGACGATGGTGGTACCGAGCGCCTGATGCAGCTTCTTGATCTCCGTGCGCATATCGACCCGCAGCTTGGCGTCGAGGTTGGAGAGCGGCTCGTCGAAGAGAAAGACCTGGGGTTCGCGCACCAGGGCGCGGCCCATGGCGACGCGCTGGCGCTGGCCGCCGGAAAGCTGACCGGGGCGCCGCTTCAGCAGGGGTCCGATCTGCAGCATCTCGGCCACCTTGGCCACGGCCGCATCCCGCTCGGCCTTTGGCACGCCGCGCATCTCCAGCCCGAAGGCGATGTTCTCGGCCACGTTCATGTTGGGATAGAGCGCATAGGACTGGAACACCATGGCGATGTCGCGCTGCGAGGGGTGCAGATCGTTCACCGGCCGCCCGGCGATGCTGATCTCGCCGGCGGTGATGGTTTCCAGGCCGGCGATGGTGTTCAGCAGGGTCGACTTGCCGCAACCCGACGGCCCGACCAGAACCAGGAAGCCGCCTTCCTCGATGGCGATGTCGATACCTTTCAGCACATCGACGCTGTGAAAGGATTTACGAAGGTCGCGTATTTCCAGAAAAGCCATGAGACTACCCCTTGTCCCCTTACCCTTTTACGGCGCCGGCCATCAGCCCGCGCACGAAGTAGCGGCCCGACACGATGTAGACGATCAGTGTCGGCAGGGCCGCGAGAATCGCGCCGGCGAAGTGAACATTGTACTCCTTAACGCCGGTCGACGAGCTGACCAGATTGTTCAAGGCCACTGTCATCGGCTGGCTGTCGAAATCGGCGAAGGAAGCGCCGAACAGGAAATCGTTCCAGACATTGGTGAACTGCCAGATGACCGTGACCACGATGATCGGGCCGGAAGACGGCAGCAGAATGCGCCGGAAGATCCGGAAGAAGCCGGCACCGTCGATGGTGGCGGCGCGGATCAGTTCGGTCGGAAAGGCGTCGTAGTAGTTGCGGAAGAACAGCGTCGTGAAGCCCAGGCCATAGACCACATGCACCAGCACCAGGCCGCCGGTGGTGCCGGCGATCCCCAGCGTGCCCAGGATCCGCGCCATGGGGATCAGCACGATCTGAAAGGGAATGAAACAGGAGAAGAGCATCAGCCCGAAGACGATGCGGTGGCCGGGGAAGCGCCACTTGGTCAGCACGTACCCGTTGATGGCGCCGAGGAAGGTGGAGATCAGTACCGCCGGTACCACCATGACGATGGAGTTGAGGAAGTAGGGCGAAAGGCCGGTCGGCTCCACCCCGATCTGCGCCTCCCCCCAGGCCTGCACCCAGGGGGTGAAGGTCAAGACCTCAGGCAGCGCCAGCATGTTGCCGGAGCGGATCTCGTCCAGGGGCTTCAGGGAGTTCACCACCATGACGAAGAGCGGCAGCATGTAATAGACGGCAAAGAGGATAAGCACGGCATAGATCGCCGCGCGGGCGATCACGACACTGCGCAAGGCCGTCTCGCTGCTGCTGCCGCTCATCACCGTCATGTCTTCTTCTCCCGCAGCTCGCTGTAGAGATAGGGGATGATGATGGAGGCGATCATCATCAGCATGATCACCGCCGAGGAGGCGCCGACCCCCATCTGGTTGCGGGTGAAGGTGTAGGAATACATAAAGGTCGCCGGCAGTTCGGTCGCCCGTCCGGGGCCGCCGTTGGTCAGCGCGATCACCAGGTCATAGGCTTTGATCGCCAGATGGGCGAGGACGACGAAGGCGGAGAGGAAAGCCGGGCGCAGCATCGGGATGACGATGCGGCGGTAGAGCTTCCAGGCCGAGGCGCCGTCGATCTGCGCGGCCT
>NZ_JANQOI010000041.1 GCF_028289705.1 Pelagibius sp. | reverse complement strand
GACGACATGTAGAGCATGCCTTCCACGCCGTTGATCTCCTGCTCCAGCGGCGTGGCCACGGTGGCGGCGACGGTCTCCGCGTCGGCGCCGGGATAGTTGGCCCGTACGACGATGGAGGGTGGCGCGATCTCCGGATACTGGGAGACCGGAAGCTGGGTGTAGGCCACCATGCCCAGGATCACCGTGATGATCGACACCACGGAGGCGAAGATGGGCCGCGCGACGAAGAAGTGCGCAAATCTCATGGCTGCGATGTATCCCCTCAGCCGGTTCCGGCCAGCAGCGACTCAGGTTCGGTTTACTGGTTGCCCGATGCCAGCTCGGTGACCTCGGGCGTCACGGTGATCCCGGGGCGCACGCGCATCAGGCCCTCGACCACGATCTGCTCGTAGCCGATCAGGCCGTTGCGGATCACCCGGTAGCCCTCGATCCGGGGCCCGGGGCGCACCTCCTTTGTGGAGACCATGCCCTCCTGGTCCACCACATAGACGATGCGCTTGTTCTGGTCGGCGGTGATGGCTTCGTCGGGAATCAGAATCCCGGTGTAGGGCAGCGAGCCGGGCACGTTCACCCGCCCGAAGAGCCCGGGCTGCAGCACCAGATCGCCGTTCGGAAAGACCGCGCGCACCCGCATCGTGCCGGATTCGGCGTCCAGGCGGTTCTCCGAGAAATCGAGCACGCCCTGGCGCGTCGCCTCGACGTCGTCGCCCAGGGTCACGGTCACCGGCAGGCCGCCGCCGCCCTCCTGCAGGACAACGCCGCGGGCCCGGGCGTCGCGGGCATAGGCCAGGTAGTAGCGCTCGTTGATGTCGAAGTAGAAGTAGATCGGGTCGAGGGAGACGATGGTGGTCAGGATCGTCTCGTTGGCGCGCACCAGATTGCCGATGGAGAGCAGGTCGCGGCCGATGCGCCCGGCGAAGGGCGCGCGGATTTCCGTGTACTCCAGATCCAGTGCCGCGGCCTCCTGGGAAGCAAGGGCCCCGGCAACCTCCGCCTGGGCGGTGATGAACTCCTGGCGCCGTTCGTCGACCACGCTGCGCGAGATGTTGCCGCGCTGCACCAGCTCCTCGGCGCGGGCCAGTTCCTTCTCGGCGAAGTCCAGATGCGCCTCGGCCACCTGCAGGGCGGCGTCGGCCTGTTTCAGGGTGGCGCGGAAGGGCCGCTGGTCGATGGTGAAGAGCAGCTGCCCGCGTTCGACGATGGCGCCGTCCTCGAAGTGGATTTCGTCCAGATAGCCGCCGACGCGGGCGCTGACCTGGACCTCGTCAACCGCCTGAAAACGCCCGACGAACTCGTCGTCCTCGACGATCTGCTTGACCAGCGGCTGGGCGACCGTGACCACCGGCGGCGGTGGCGGGACCGCGCGGGCTTCCGCCGCCTGCTCCGACTGATCGCAGGCAGCCAACGCCGCCGCGGCCGCGAGGGGAAGAATAACTCGAAGCATGATCATGGCTCGCCGAAATGAACGGTTGGAGATCGGCAATGCCGAAACAGGGCAGCGTGTCCGGATGTCCCCTTTCCCCACCAGTGTAGACGTCAATTAAGACAGCTGTAAGAAATTACAAGCCTCGATCAATCGGCTAAGCGCATTGACTAGAAAACTCGCCCCTGGGTTGGGCGTGAGGGGGAGCGCGCCGGTGCTGTCAAAGCATGAACGACTCTAGACGAACTTGCGGAACAGCCTGGTCTGGTCGAAGAGCGCTTCCAGGGATTTCATGCGGTCCTTGGTCTCCGACCAGGTCTCGGTCTGTACCGCGGCGATCAGCGCCTCGACGATGAACAGGGTGACCACCGAGGAATCCCAGGCCGAAGGCGCCTCGATGCGGGCGTGAAAGCTGTGGCTCGCCTGCTTGGCGGCGGGTGAGCCCCACTGGTCGGTGAACAGGATGACGATCACGCCGCGCGCCTTGGCCATTTCCGCGAGGCGCAGAATGTCGCGCTCGTAGCGCCGGATATCGAAGGCGACCAGCAGGTCCCCGGCGTTCATGTTCAGGACATAGTGCGGCCAGGCGTTGGCGTTGGAGGCGATCAGGGTCATGCCCTCGCGGATCACCTGCATGTGGGTGAAGAAGTAGTCGGCCAGGGAGCGGGTGATGCGCCCGCCGACCACATGGACGGCACGGTCCCGGTCGGCCAGCAGGTCGGCGACGGCGTTGAAGTCCTCCGGGCTGATCTGCTTCAGGGTCTGGCGCATGTTTTCCATCGCCGCGTCGGCGAAGCGGTTCAGGATGTGGGTGTCCGGCGCGCCCTCGGCCCAGCGGTCGTGCTTGGCGATGGGGTTGGAAATGGTGGCCTCGACCTCGGCCCGCAGCGCCGCCTGCAGTTCCGGGAAGCCGGCGAAGCCGAGCTTCTTGGCCATGCGGACCACCGTGGGGGAGGAGACGCCGGCACTTTCCGAAACCGCGGTGATGCTGCCGAGGCCGGAGACCGGATAGTTGGCCAGCATGGCGTTGGCGAGCTGCCGTTCGGCCCGTGTGAGGGACTCGAACCTGCCGCGGATCGTTTCGGCCACTGTCAGATCCTGACGCTTGCTCATGCCGCCGGCTTGTCTGTCCTCTCGTCGTTCTGAAGAAGATACGCCAGAAACGTTCGCGGTGAAGAGAATTTTTCAGAATCCGCCTTGACAGGAAATCCGGGTCTGAAAGGATGGGGTCCAAAGAAAAGCAACTGGGGGCGTTCTTGGCGGCGAGCGTGCAGGCGGCAGGAGAGGCTTCGCACCGCCCGTTG
Organism: Pelagibius sp.; assembly: GCF_028289705.1. Lineage (GTDB taxonomy): Bacteria > Pseudomonadota > Alphaproteobacteria > Kiloniellales > Kiloniellaceae > Pelagibius. The sequence continues at coordinate 11,856 of NZ_JANQOI010000041.1, read as the reverse complement.
GTCGAAGGCGGGGTCGTCGACGACATCAATCCCGCGGGCCAGGGCCGCGTTCTGCTGGTCTGCGAACACGCCTCCAACACCATTCCTCCGGTGTTCGCCGATCTGGGTCTCGGCCCGGACCTCCGGGAGAGTCACATCGCCTGGGACCCGGGTGCGCTGCCGGTGGCCAAGGCGCTCTCGGCAGCCCTGGACGCGCGGCTGATCGCCCAGCGCGTCTCCCGCCTGGTCTACGACTGCAACCGGCCGCCGCAGGCGGACTCGGCGATCCCCGAAATCAGCGAGATCCACGAAATCCCGGGCAACCGCGGCCTGACCGAGGCTGAGCGCAGGGCGCGGGTCGAGCAGGTCTACGAGCCCTTTCGCCGGGCGGTTGCCGAAGCGCTCGACGCGCGTCAGGAGGGCGACAGCGTTCCGGTCCTGGTGACGGTGCATTCCTTCACGCCGGTCTATGAGGGCCGGCGGCGCGCCGTCGATGTCGGCATTCTCTGCGATGCCGACAGCCGGCTCGCCGAGGCACTGTTGGCGGTGACGGCGCGGCGGACGGACGACCTGGCGGTTCGCCTGAACGAACCCTACGGTCCCGCCGACGGGGTCACTCACACGCTGGTGGAGCAGGCCCTGCCGCGCGGCCTGCTGAACGTGATGATCGAGATCCGCAACGATCTGATCGCCGATGCACCCGCCCAGCAAGCGATGGGCGACTGGCTGGCGGACTGCATCGGCCAAGCCCTTGGCGAGCTCGGCGCTCCAGCCGCCGGTGCCGGGCCCAGGCGGAGTATCGGATGATGCCGAACGCGCTGAAGGCCTACGTCCGCTATGTCGATTCGATGAACCGCGTGATCGGCAGGATCACGATGTACGTGATCTTCGTCATGATCGGGGTCCTGCTGTGGTCTTCGGTTTCGAAGACCTTCTTCCTGCCCTCGCTGTGGACGCTGGAGGTGGCCCAGTTCCTCATGGTGGCCTACTACATGCTGGGCGGACCCTATTCGATCCAACTCGGCTCCAACGTCAGGATGGATCTTTTCTACGGCAGCTGGTCGGACCGCAGGAAGGCTTGGTTCGATGCCTTCACGGTGTTCCTGTTGATCTTCTATCTCGGGGTTCTGCTCTATGGCGGCTGGGAGAGCACCTCCTATTCGCTGCTCTACGGGGAACGCAGCAGCACCGCGTGGCGGCCGGTGCTCTGGCCGATCAAGGTCACCATGTGTTTCAGCATCTGCCTGATGATTCTGCAGGCGCTTTCCGAGTTCTTCAAGGACGTGGCGCGCATTCGCGGGGTATCGATCTGATGTCCCATGAGGTGATCGCCATCGTCATGTTCTCGACGATGATGCTCATGCTGATGACCGGTCAGCGGGTGTTCGGCGCCATCGGTTTCGTCGGCGCGGCGGCGGCGCTGCTGCTCTGGGGCACCGGCGGCGGCGACATCGCCTTCTCCTCGGCCATGAAGCTGATGAAGTGGTACCCGCTGCTGACCCTGCCGATGTTCATCTTCATGGGTTATGTCCTGTCGGAATCCAAGATCGCCGACGACCTCTACAAGATGTTCCACGTCTGGTTCGGGCCGGTCCGCGGCGGCCTGGCCATCGGCACGATTCTGCTGATGGTGCTGATTTCGGCGATGAACGGGCTGTCGGTGGCGGGCATGGCCATCGGTGCGACCATCGCCCTGCCGGAGCTGCTGCGGCGCGGCTATGACAAGCGCATGGTGACCGGGGTGGTGCAGGCCGGATCGTCGCTGGGAATCCTGGTCCCGCCCTCGGTGGTGCTGGTGCTCTATGCCATGATCGCCCGGCAGCCGGTGGGCCAGCTCTGGCTGGCCGGCGTCCTGCCCGGCCTGATGATGGCGGGCCTCTTCGTCCTCTACATCGTGATCCGCTGCCGCCTGCAGCCGGAACTCGGGCCCGCGCTGCCGAAGGAGGAACGCAACGTTCCTCTGGCCGAGAAACTGCGGCTGCTGCGCGCCGGCCTGCTGCCGGTGATCATCTTCGCCAGCATGATGGTGCCCTTCGTCAACGGCTGGACCTCGCTGGTCGAGAGCTCGGCCATCGGCGCCATGACCGCCTTCTTCGCGGCGGTCCTGAAAGGGCGGATGACCAAGCAGGTCTTCGAGGTATCGGTCCGCCAGACCCTGGCGATCTCCTGCATGTTCATGTGGATCATCCTCGCGGCGCTGGGCTTCGGCGCGGTCTTCGACGGCCTGGGCGCGGTCAGGGCGATCGACAACCTCTTCACCGAGCAGCTCGGCCTCGATCCCTGGATGATCCTGATCCTGATGCAGCTTTCCTTCCTGCTGATGGGGACCTTTCTGGACGACACCGCGATGCTGGTGATCGTCGCGCCGCTCTACGTGCCTTTGGTCGGCGCCCTGGGCTTCGATCTCATCTGGTACGGCGTGCTCTACACGATCACCACGCAGATCGCCTACATGACGCCGCCCTTCGGCTACAACCTCTTTCTCATGCGCGCCATGGCGCCGCCGGAGATCAGCCTGAAGGACATCTACAGTTCCATCGTCCCCTTTGTCGGGGTGATGATCATCGCCTTGGGGCTGGTGATGGCGTTCGAGGATATTGCCCTGTGGCTGCCGAACTACGTCTACGGCAAGTAGCGGGGAGCCGGACGCAGCGCGGGAGTCCCGAGGGCCCGGCGAGCGTCCGGCGGAGTGCAGAGTGACGGTACCGTTTTTGACAGGGGGCTCGGCTGACAGTGGCTGGTCCGAACCATAAGAAGGGAGACCTGGACATGACCAACAGACGCAAGTTCTTGAAGGGCGCCGGTGCCGCCGGCGTTGCCGCCGGTGCCTCCGCGCTGGCCGCGCCCGCCGTTCACGCGCAGTCGAAGATCAGGTGGCGCATGCAGACCTATGCCGGGCCGGCGCTGGCCGAGCACGTCATCAAGCCGGCCATCGACTCCTTCAACAAGGTCGCCGGCGACGAGATGGAGATCGAGCTGTTCTTCGCCGACCAGCTCGTGCCGACCGGTGAGCTGTTCCGGGCGATGCAGAAGGGCACCATCGACGCCGTGCAGTCCGACGACGATTCCATGGCCTCGCCGACCGAGGTCACGGTCTTCGGCGGCTACTTCCCCTTCGCCTCGCGCTATTCCCTCGACGTGCCGGTGCTGTTCAACCAGTACGGCCTGGGCGAGATCTGGGACGCGGAGTATTCCAAGGTCGGCGTGAAGTGGCTCTCGGCCGGCGCCTGGGACCCCTGCCACTTCGCCACCAAGGACCCGATTCGCAGCCTGGAGGACATGAAGGGCAAGCGGGTCTTCACCTTCCCGACGGCGGGCCGCTTCCTCAGCCAGTTCGGTGTCGTCCCCGTGACCCTGCCCTGGGAAGACATCGAGGTCGCCGTGCAGACCGGCGAGCTGGACGGCATCGCCTGGTCGGGCATCACCGAGGACTACACGGTGGGTTGGGCCGACGTGACCAACTACTTCCTCACCAACAACATCTCCGGCGCCTGGGCGGGCTCCTTCTTCGCCAACATGGACCGCTACAACGAGCTGCCCGACCGCCTGAAGGAGCTGCTCAAGCTGACCATGGACAGCTCGCACTATTACCGTCAGTGGTGGTATTGGGGCGGCGAGGCGCATCTGCGCACCCAGGGCACCAAGATGGAGCTGACCTCGATCCCCGACGAGGAGTGGGCGACCGTCGAGGCCGCCGCGGTCAAGTTCTGGGACGAGATCGCCGCGGAATCCGAAACTAAGGCCAAGGTGGTCCAGATCTTCAAGGACTACAACGCCATCATGGAAAAAGCCGGCCGGCCCTACCGCTACGGCTGACCCGGGAGCGGGCAAAATGCGACGGAGGAGGGAGGCGGCCACCGCCTCCCCCTCACCCAGCTCCGGCTAGGTTCGCTACGCTCACCAAGGCTGCGCAACCCTCTCCCGCGAGGGGCGAGGGATTGATCGAGGCGGCTTCGACTTTTTTCTCCTCTCCCCCGGCGGGAGAGGAAGGGGCCCGCGAAGCGGGAAGGTGAGGGGGGATCACCGCCCCATGCAAGCCGGAGGACGTGCGCCATCCCGCTCCGCCGCCGTCCCCCTCACCCAGCTTCGCCTAACCTCGCTACGCTCACCAAGGCTGCGCAGCCCTCTCCCGCCAGGGGAGAGGGTTTGTTTTTGATCCCTCTCCCCAGCGTGGGAGAGGGTCGGGGTGAGGGGGATCGCGCGCCGCGTGATGTGGCGGGCGCAAACTGTCATACTTGCCAAGGCTGAGCAGTTGCTAGGGAACCTCGATGACCGAAGGGAATGCGCATCTCCTGGAAGGCGGCTGTGCCTGCGGGGCGGTACGCTACCGCATGACGGCCGAACCCTTGTTCGTGCATTGCTGCCACTGCCGCTGGTGCCAGCGGGAGACCGGTTCGGCCTTCGTGCTGAACGCTCTGATCGAAGCCACAGAGGTGGAAGTCCTGAAAGGCGCGCCGGAGTTCGTGCCGACACCTTCGGAAAGCGGCAGGGGCCAGCAGATCGCCCGCTGTCCCACTTGCCGCGTCGCGCTTTGGAGCCACTATGCCGGGGCCGGCGCGGCCATCAGCTTCCTGCGCGTCGGAACGCTCGACGCGCCGGATCGTGTCGCCCCCGACGTCCACATCTACACCGACTCCAAACAGCCCTGGGTCACGCTGCCCGAAGGCGTGCCCGCCTTTCCCGGATACTATCGGGCGCAAGAGATCTGGCCGGCCGAAAGCCAGGCGCGCTATCGCGCGGCGATCAAGAGCGCGTGACCGCTTGCCGGCGCTGTCACCCTTCACGCTGAGAGCCGCGACGGCGGTGGATGCGGAGGCCATTGCCAGGGTCTTCACGCCGTCCTTCCGTCTGCTGGACTTCCTGCCGGTGCTGCACACGCCGGAAGAGGACCGCCGGTTCATCGCCACCGTGATCCTGAAGGACTGCGCCGTCACCCTGGCCGAGGCCGAGGGAACGGTCGTCGCCTTTCTGGCGCGCCAGGACGAGGAAATCCGGCTGCTGCACGCCCATCCCGATTGGATCGGCCGGGGCGCCGGCTCGCTGCTGCTGGAACACGCCAAGGGCTGCGGCGTGGCGGCGCTGGAGCTCTGGTGTTTCCAGGCCAATCACAAGGCGCGGCGGTTCTATGAGGCGCGGGGCTTTCGCCCGATCCGCTTCACCGACGGCGCCCACAACGAGGAAAAGACGCCGGACGTCCGCTACCGCTGGGAGCGGGCGGGAAATGGTGGAACCTGAGGCCCCGCCAGCGCTGGCCCTACTCGTCGCACGTCATCCTGCGGGCGCGGATCTTGCCTCGGGTGATGGTGATCTTGCGGCAGTCGGTGGGCGTGTACCACTTGAATTTGATGGCCGGCTTGCGGTTGTCGATGCGCATCTTGGAGTCGTACTCCGGCATGTCGTAGTACTTGCGGATCTGGTCGCGAATCAGCCGCGCCTCCTTGTCGAGATAGCTGAGGTCCTCGCCCGCCTTGTCCAAAACGAAGTCGAAAAGATCGTTGTTGAAGAACTCCTTGCCGCCGAAAGGCGGCAGAAAGCGGTGCCTCAGTTCGGCTTCGATGACGTCCAGAAATTCCGTGTCGTTCATGCGGAAACCCTCCCAAGAGCGTGCTCGCCTGCCGGTCAGCTTCGCCTTTGGAGGTTACGGTTTGATGACGAAAATCGCTCGAGGTTGTGGCCGGGGCGTGACAGGGGCTTCTGCCTCGCCCTGACGTCCAGGCCAGCGTCCATCGTTGCAGCGCGACGAGAGTGCCGCCGCAACCGGAGGGTGCTCCGAAGCGCAAACGCACGTCTTTTTTTGCCGGCGATGTCACAAAGCTGCTGTGCCGTTCGTCTAGGGAGTAACGGACCCATAACTGAGAAAGACGAAACAGCCATGAACGAGACCAACACCCTGGAGAAAGTCCTGACCGAAACCCAAAGCATGGCCGCGGAGCGGACCAGGGCGCCGGATTACGAGACGGCCGTGCCCGAAGTGCTCAAGGCCTTTCTGCGGGTCCACGGGGCCATTGACCGCTATGGCCTGAGCCGGACGATCCACCATCTCGTGCAGCTCCGCGCCTCCCAGATCAACCGCTGCGGCTTCTGCGTGGAAATGCACAGCCGCGAGGCGCGGGAGGACGGGGAGAGCGGCGAGCGTCTGGACCGTGTCATCGTTTGGGATCAGGTGGACCATTTCAGCCCGGCGGAGCAGGCGGCCCTTGCCTGGACCGAGGCGCTGACGACCCTCGACCCGGCGGCCGACCGCCGCGCCCTGAGGGCGCGCCTGCGCAACCACTTTTCCGAGGAAGAGATCGGTGCGCTCACCGCCACCGTGGCCATGATCAACCTCTGGAACCGCATCAACATTTCGCGGCATTAGGGCTTTCGACTGCCGTCGAACCGGTTCCAGCCCGCACGCCCCTCCCGGCCACCCAATTCGGTTATCCCGGTGGGTGGCCGGGCCGGGGAGCGGGCTGGCGCCGCCAACAAACGAACCCCATCCGGAGCCCGCAATGCTGCACAATAGAGTCATGAGCAAAGGCACGATCCAGGACCCCGATCACATACAGATCTTCGAAGAGGCGCGGCCCCGGCTGCTGGGCCTTGCCTACCGCATTCTCGGTTCGCTGGCCGACGCCGAAGACGCGGTGCAGGACACCTTTGTGAAATGGGCCGGCGTGAAATGGGCTGGCGTCAATTCGGCTGGGACCGGGCGGGTGGAGATCGACAATCCCGCCGCCTGGCTGACGACGGCCTGCACCCGGCGGTGCCTCGACCTGCTGCGCGCCGGCCACCGCGCGCGGACCAGCTACGTCGGTGCCTGGCTGCCGGAACCGGTTCATGCGTCGGTGGAGAACGAGGCCGAGGGCAAGCTGGAACTCGCCCAGTCCCTCACCACCGCCTTCCTCTTGATGTTGGAGCGCCTGACCCCCAAGGAGCGTGCGGCCTATCTGCTGCATGACGTCTTTGAACAGCCTTATGCGGAGATCGCCGGCACTCTCGAGTTGAGCGAGGCCGCCTGCCGCAAGCTGGTCTCCCGCGCCAAGGCCCATATCGAGAAGGCCGAGCTGCGCCACCAGACCCCCGCCGCCCAGCAGGACCGGCTGCTCGCCGCCTTCCAGGAAGCGGTCTGCGGCGGCACCACGGCGGAGCTCGCGGTGCTGCTGGCCGACGACATCCGCCTCAGCACCGACAGCGGCGGCAAGGTGAAGGCGCTGCGAAAGGTGCTCGAGGGGCGCGCTGCCGTGCTTGCCTTCCTGGGCAAGGGCCTGCACAGCTTCTGGGCCGGCTTTGCTTGGCATCCTGCGGAGTTGAACGGGACGCGCGGCTTCCTGATCACCGAGGCGGGCCGCACGGTGGCCAGCGTCACCTTCGCCTACGACCCCGCCGGCCGTGCCCGCGCCATCTACATCATGCGCAACCCCGATAAGCTGGCCCGCCTGAATGTGGCGGGCGAGGGGACTGCAGGGGTTGGCGTCCCCGCGATCCACTAGCGCGTTCCCCCTCACCCCGACCTGCCTTCGCCGAAGCGAAGCCGCTTCGGCTTCGCGTAGGCAGGCCCTCTCCCACCAGGGGAGAGGGGGAACCAAAAAGACCCCTTTCCGCAGCGTGGGAGAGAGTTTCTCTGGGGCGATCACCTTTTTCCCTTCTCCCCTGGCGGGAGAGGGAGGGGCCCACGCAGTGGGAGGGTGAGGGGGAACCTCATGCCGCCGAGCGGCGCCTTCGAACGCAGGCGCTTCTGGGTCGATGCTCTGACGGTCTTGGCGTAAAAGAAGGCCCAGACCGAGATCATGATCGAAACCGTGACCGACGCCAGACCGCCGTTCAGAGACCGGGACGTCGAAGCCAGGTTCGCCGCCTTCCCGACGCCGGCGCGCCGCGGGCTCTTGCGGCTGCGCGGCCTGATCTTCGAGACCGCCGCGGCGACGCCCGGCGTCGGCGCTGTGGAGGAAACCCTGAAGTGGGGCCAGCCCGCCTACCTGACGCCGGAAACGAAATCCGGCTCGACGATCCGCCTCGGCATTCCCAAGCAGGGCGGCTTCGCCCTCTACGCCCACTGTCAGACCACGATCATCGCCGACTTCCGGAGCCTCTTTCCCGACGAATTCGTCTATGACGGCAACCGCGCGGTCCTGTTCGACGACGGCACCGCCCTGCCGCGGGAAAAACTGAGACTGCTGATCCGCAGCGCCCTGACCTACCACCGCGCACGCCGGCGGTGACGCAGGGCGCTGCTGAGACGTGCAACGCCGCGGCTGTCAAAGCGCGGCGATGTCAACTCCCCCTCACCCAGCTTCGGCTAGGGTTCGGCTGATTGCCTCACCCAAGCCTGCGCAACCCTCTCCCACCAGGGGAGAGGGTCTTTAGCTTTCCCTCTCCCCAGCGCGGGAGAGGGAGGGGCCCGCGTGAGCGGGAGGGTGAGGGGGGCGTTCTCGTGCCGCTGGGTCGAAAGGATCAAAGCCCTCAGCAGTAGCGCTCCGGGCCGATCCACTGGGCCTCTGCGTAGCGGTCACCGTGGGTCCAGCCTGCAGGGAGCGTATGCTCGATACGGTCGAGGTCGGCTGCGCTGAGTTTGAGGGCGGCGCCGGCGGCCAGCTCCTTCAGGTGGTCGACCGAGCGGGTGCCGGGGATGGCGATGACGGTGGGGCTGCGGTACAGCAGCCAGGCGATGGCAAGCGCCGCAGCCGTTGTGCCCAGCTCCGCCGCCAGCTTGCGGTAGCCCTCGGTGATCTTCAGGTTGGCGGCGTAGTTGGCGGGCTCGGCAAAGCGCGGGTTCACGCTCAAGAAGCTGGAGGCGGCGATGGCCTCCGCCGTCGGCGGGCTGTCGGTCAGAAGGCCGCGGCCGACGGGGGAGAAGGCCACCAGGCTGGCGCCCAACGCCTCGCAGGACTGCACCAGCCCCAGCTCCGGCGAGCGGGTCTGCAGCGAGTATTCCGACTGCACCGCGGCCACCGGATGTTCCAGCGCCGCGCGCCGCAGCGACGCAGGCGCGATCTCCGAGAAGCCGAAGCTGTGGATCTTGCCGGCGGCGACGAAGCCGGCCAGCGTGCCTGCCACCTCCTCGATAGGTATCGACTGGTCGCGGCGGTGGACGTAGTAGAGGTCCACCGCCTCGACGCCGAGGCGCTGGAGGCTCGCGTCCAGCTCCGCCGTCAGGTGCTCTGCCGAGTTATCGAAGCCGCGGCGGCCCTCGGCGTCGCGGGTGATGCCGGCCTTGGTAGCGAGGCGGAACCGCCCCTCCCGCGCCTTGCCCTGCCTGGCGAGGAAGCTGCCGACGATGCGCTCCGACAGGCCCATGCCGTAGACGTTCGCCGTGTCGATGTGGTCGATGCCGAGATCGAGGGCGGCGGCCAGCACGGCGTGGGACTCCTCTTCCGTCGCCGGCCCGTAGAAGCCGGCGAAGGACATGGCCCCGATCCCCACCGCCGAGACCGCCGGCCCCCCGGGCCCGAGTTGACGCTGCTGCATGTGTGAAAGGCTCCCCTGCTGTCCGGCCGTTGCGGCTCGGCCGGGAGGATAGGGGAAAAGCCGGCCCCGGCGCGAGGGCGATGTTGGTTCCCCCTCACCCAGCTCCGCCTAGGCTCGCTACGCTCGCCAAGGCTTCGCAACCCTCTCCCACGGCGGGGAGAGGGTTCTTTTGCTTTCCCTCTCCCCCGGCGGGAGAGGGAGGGGCCCGCGAAGCGGGAAGGTGAGGGGGGGATCACCGCCCTACGATCCGGAAGGTGACGGGAATACCGCGCCCGCCGCCATCCCCCCTCACCCAGCTCCGCCTAGGCTCGCTACGCTCGCCAAGGCTTCGCAACCCTCTCCCACGGCGGGGAGAGGGTTTGATCGCGGCGGCTTCGACATTGTTCTCCTCTCCCCCCGCGGGAGAGGGAGGGGCCCGCGAAGCGGGAAGGTGAGGGGGGAACACCGGCCCACGATCCAGAGGGCCCACGATCCGAAGAGGCAAGAGGAATGTCGGCGCGCCACGGCCCCTTGACACGCATCAAATCGCCTAGGCCGCGCCGCCTGTAGGCTGGACCCTTCCGCCCTGCCGCCGGCCACGAGAAAGGCAAGCCGATGTCCGCCGTCCACTGGAGCCCGAACCTGAGTATTGGCGTCGAGGACCTGGATTCCGACCACCGCGCGCTCATCGAGATTCTGAACGCCCTCGATGCCGAGGTGGCGGAGGGCGCCGGGCACGGCGCGGTCGCCCTGAAGCTCGACGAACTCATCGTGCGCACCGAGGCCCACTTCCGCCGCGAGGAGGCGATCATGGCGCGCGAGCACTATCCCGAGGCCGCGCACCACGCCCGGGTGCACGAGGCCCTCTTGGAGGAGATCCGCCAGTTCCGCGACGAGCACCGCGCCGGCAGCGCCATCGGCCCGGAAATCACCGCCTTCCTCAAGCGCTGGCTGATCAGCCACATCATCGAAAGCGACAAACACCTCGGCGGCTATCTGGAGGGACGGGGCGTGGGGTGAGGGGCCTATTTTACTAAAGCTGAACACAACAGCGCAGTAGGTCCGATTTCTCTTGTTAGCTGACAGTAATTCGCGCTTTGCGCCTATCAGCTTTTGACCCGAACCAAGCATTCGAACCAGTAGCGATTATCTTGCCGTCAATCGAACTCTCCAATCACCGACGACAGCGCTTCGTCGAACTGCCCGTCTGGAAACCTGGCACTGGAACGCTCATGGAGGTATCGCCATTCGACGAACGCGGTATTGTTGGAACCCAGCATCGATCGCAATCCTGGACGAATGGGCGGAAAGCCTCGTAGAGGGTGTGGGACCTCTGGATGTGCACTCTCAAGGCGGGTCCGCGCATCTTTGTTCAGTCCGTCGAACAATTTCAGAAGATCGTGTGTTTTCGGTACATCACTATCCTTGTTCTCCTTGGCCCACCAAGCTTTGAGGGCCAGTTCCATTGCGAAAGTTAAGAGTACTGGGGCAGCGATGAACTGTCCCTGAAAGAGGAGGGCGTTTGAGGAAGGATCAGCGCGGTTTCTAAACGATCTCACAAGTTCCTGCAGAGCGCGAGCAGAGAACATCATCGAGTCTGGGTCCGAGATTTTTTGCTCTAGAGAAGTCATAACTTGATGTAGTGACCTATCCGCCTTTGGTTTGCTGACATAGTAGCCTTTGGGCGATCAGCGATACTAGCCGAAGTCGGCCCAAAGCTGCGGTCCCACAGCTTCTTGATCAGCGACCGCTGCGCGCCCACCTCGGTGATCCGATGCAGCACAGCCATCGTCGAAATTGGGCTCAAAGCGGATTTGATCGCTTGCAGCGGCATTTTCTGGTTTTGGCACATTTCGGAAGGCCGAGTGCAGTGCGCTTATGTTCGTTGCTGTATCTGAACAAGCTTTTTTGGATTGTTGATTTGTGCGCTCGTTTGCACCCGAAGCACGGGGTAATTACAGCCATCCCAGCCACCCCCCAACCTTGACTCTTTGCCTAGAGGAATGTAGAACAAAAAGTGAACAAACACTAGCAATTCCTTTAGGTTGAAGGGTCTTCCATGTCTTCTCTCTTGTCCGCGGGGGACCGGAGGGGCGGCGGGCTTCCGCGCCCCTGGACCGCCGGTTCTGGCGGGCCTCCCATTGGGGGCGCCGGCTCGGCCGTGCCTCTGGCTGGGCCCGTGGCCGGAGCTCCGCCCAGGATTCCAACCGGGCTGCCGGAGACGGCTCGGGTGCGGCGGGAGGGCCGGCGGGCGGGGCTGGCGGCCTTGCGGGCGCAGGTGCGGCGGATCGAGGCCGGGGTGCATGGCGGGCCTGACCTTGGATCGGGGCCTGCATCCGGCCCTGGGACGAGTCCCCGGCCGGTGCTGCCCCTGGGGCTGGCGGCGCTGGATGGGGCGCTGCCCGGCGGCGGGCTGCCCCTGGGGGCGCTGCACGAGATCGAGGGCGAGCG
>NZ_JANQOI010000021.1 GCF_028289705.1 Pelagibius sp. | reverse complement strand
ATCGCTATAACGCGCCGCGCCGGGGAGTAGCTCAGCCTGGTAGAGCACTACGTTCGGGACGTAGGGGCCGGAGGTTCGAATCCTCTCTCCCCGACCAATCATCGCAAGTCATCGACCGATTGGTCCGGCACGCCTCCAGATATCGATGCTGGTTTCCCGCCGCCTTCGAAAACGCGAGGGGGCCGGCCCCGTCACTGCACCTCGCTCTCTAATGCCGTTTGCGCTTGGCCATCAACCGGTCGAGGATGCGCGTGTCGATCTTGGTGGGCAGGCCAGAGCGCGGGCTTTCCCCGAGTTCCGCGCTGCCCAGCCGGGCGCCGGTCAGGCTGGCGTCCGCCAGATCGGCGCCGCGCAGGTCGGCCCGGTTGAAGTCGGATTGCGAGAGGTCCGCGCCGCTGAGATTGGCGTCGTCGAGGCGGCTGTTGCGAAAGCGGCAACCGGCGAGGGTGGCCTTCTCGAGCTTGGCATCGGAAAGGTCGGTTTCCGAGAAATCGCACTCAATGATGTCGGCCCCGCTCAGATCGATGCCCTTGAGATCCAGCCCGGACAGATCGCAGCGCAAGAGCACGACACGGCGTCCGTCGCGGGCGCCCTGACGATAGCGCAGGTGGTTCGAATGCAGCTTTTCAAGCTGCCGGCGGCTCACCCGGCGTCCGTTTAGGACCTTTTGCGGCGGGCGATCTCGGGTCAGTAACTCCGGAAACCCTGACATTGCGTCCTCCCTCTCCCGAGCCCCTGAAAGGGCCGAAAAAAATGGGGGTCGAGTAATTTCGACCCCCGAGATTGGAACGTGCGACAAAGGCCATAATCGTTCGAGAGACTAAGATGCGATGCGAAGTATTCAGATCAGGAGTTCAATGAATACAGTCTCTGTATGAACGATGCACAGAGGATACGATATGAAGTCGTTTCTGTCAATATACAATCGCACAATTCTTCAATTCATTCTGCAATAGCAATTATTTGGCTCACTGAGTAGGGCAATATATCCTATTAGTTCCACAATCTCCAAATATCACTCCATAAATAGGGCAATATAGCCAGTTTGATTTTCGCAGACGGGCAATATGCCCGAGTCTGGCCTTGTGTTTTCGGACGATTTGTCCTAGAAAGTCGAGGCCGACGGACAAAGTGGGGGAGAGTGCCATGGTGGACAGCCCGGAAGGCCCGGAAACCAGCGAAATCGGGACGGCGCCGGGCGGCCCCGAACGGCCGGAGAGACCGATGCCGGCCGACGAACTGGGAAGGCTCTGCACCCGGCTCTACGGCACCCGTCGCTGGCAGACCGCATTGGCCCGGGAACTGCGGGTCAACGACCGGACGGTCCGGCGCTGGGCGTCCGGTCGGACGGCCGTCCCCCACCCGGTTGCGCTCTGCATCCGCCTCATGGCCTTTCTGGACGAGTTGAGCTGGCTCGGGGAGTGGCGCCAGCTTATGGAGGAAGAGGAGATCTAGGTTGGTGCCTACCAAAGAGCCCCGGACGTGTCCTGCCTTCCCAGGATCCGCATGATTTCCACGCAATCGTCTTCGATGCGGTAGTAGATGGCATGCACGCCGCAGACAGCCCGTCTGTATCCCTCGCGGATGTGGTCGATGGCAGGTTACAGAAAGGGGCTTTCCGCGATCTGGTCGAACCGCGCGAAGAGGTCCGAATAGTAGCGGTCCGCCTGCTTTTCGCCATACTCCAGGAAGCCGTACCTGTAAATCTGCCGAAGGTCGGCTTTCGCCATACGAGCGAGCCTATACCTCACCCTCTTTCCTCAATTCCGCTTTGATCTCGGCCAGGATCTCTTCGGCGGATTGCTTTGTGAAGCCCTCGTTCTCCGCCTCCAGAAGCTTGGCGCGGATGGCCTCGATTGCGGCGGGCGTGTCCTCTTCGCGCATCTGGCGCTCGCGGATCAGGGCGCGCACCACCTCGCTCTCGTTGCCGTAGTGCCCCGCCTCGATCTGGGCCCTTATCCAGTCGTTCTGCCGATCGGTGACCGAGATGCTCTTTTTGACGATAGCCATAATTGCTCCAAAACAGTTAGTATTACTACTGAGTAGTATATGTTATCCTTTCATGGGTTTCAAACTCGGTGACCCGTGGGGTGCCGGCGGCCTTCAGCGCCAGCAGCCTTCACAATTGTCCGGAGATAAGTGGGCCTCGGCGCATGCAAGACCGAGGGGTGCGGGCCGGTGCCGCCGAGCCCTGGAAGAGCCTAGTACGCGCGCTCCACGCAGAACTCCGCCACCTCGCAGAGCGCGGCCTTGGCCGGCCCGTCGGCGAAGGGGGCCAGGGCGTCGCGGGCCGAGGCCGCATAGTCGCGCGCCCGGGCCATGGTCTCGGCGAGGGTGCCGTGACGCTGCAGCAGGGCGATGGCGGTGTCGAGGTCGCCGTCCTGGTGGTCCTGGTCTTCCAGACAGCGGCGCCAGAATGCCTTTTCGCCCTCGTCGGCGCGGCGCAGCGCCAGCACCACCGGCAGGGTGATCTTGCCGTCGCGGAAGTCGTCGCCCACGGACTTGCCCAGCTCCGCCTGCAGGGCCGAGTAATCGAGCACGTCATCGACAAGCTGAAAGGCAATGCCGAGATCCCGGCCGTAGCGCTCCACCGCCAGCTCCTCGGCTTCCGGCCGCTCGGCAACCACGGCTCCGACGCGGCAGGCAGCGGCGAAGAGGGCGGCGGTCTTGGCCTCGACCACCTGCATGTAGGCGGACTCCTCGGAGCTTGTGTCGTTGGCGGTCATCAACTGCAGCACCTCGCCCTCGGCGATGACGGCAGCGGCATTGGAGAGAATGCGCAGCACATCGAGACTGCCGTCGGCGACCATAAGCTGAAAGGCGCGGCTGAACAGGAAGTCGCCCACCAGCACGCTGGGCTTGTTGCCCCAGACGGCGTTGGCGGTGGCCAGGCCGCGGCGCATGTTACTGGTATCGACAACGTCGTCGTGCAGCAGGGTGGCGGTGTGAATGAACTCCACCGAGGCTGCCAGGCCCTGGTGGCGCGTGCCCCTGTAGCCGCAGAGCCTGGCGGCGGCCAGAGTCAGCATCGGCCGCAAGCGCTTGCCGCCGGCGGCGACGATATGGCCGGCCAGCTGCGGGATCAGGGCGACGGGCGAATCCATATGGGCGACGATCAGCCGGTTCACGGCCTGCAAATCGTCGTCCACCAATCTCGCCAGGGCTTCGAGGCCGGTCTTCTGGGGGCCCCTCTCCTGCTTGTCGACTTCGGCGACTAGCGCCACAGCGATCCTCTCACGCTCATCCGTCCCATGTCAGGCATCCCGTTTGAGGGGCCCGGCCGGGCTGCCCCTTGTTTTGCCCGGCGCTTGTTTTTGGGCTCTCAAGGCAGCATAGGTTGAACCGCAGAGCGGTCAAGTCCGATGCCCCATAGTGCGACGAAAGGCGCTATAAGACCGAGCCATGAAGGAACTGCTGCGGACCAACGACATGGTTAAGCTCTCCTGGCTGGAGGCGCTGCTGGCCGATGCCGGGATCGACACCCTGGTGCTCGACCAGCATACCTCCGTGCTCGAGGGCTCGATCGGGATCCTGCCCCGGCGCCTGGTGGTTGACGACAAGGACTATCTGCGGGCCAGAGAGGTGATGCTGGAGGCGGGCGAGGAACTCGCCCCGTGACCGTTGAGACGGCGCTGACCGAAGACAGCCTGCTGGACGGACGCATCCGGCTGCGCCAACCGGCCGCCGGCTATCGCGCGGCGATCGATCCGGTGCTGCTGGCGGCGGCGGCGCCGGCGGCATCGGGCGATCTGGTGGCGGACCTGGGCTGCGGCGTGGCCTCGGCCAGCCTCTGCCTCCTGCAGCGGGTGCCGGAGGTGCGGGTCATGGGCCTGGAGTTGCAGGCCGATCTCGCCGCCCTGGCGCAGCAGAATGCCCGCCTGAACGGCGTCGAAGACCGCCTCTCGATCGTCTCCGGCGACGTCGCCGCACCGCCGGCGGGGCTCGCCGCCGGCAGCTTCGACCAGGTCATGATGAACCCGCCCTATCTCGATCCCTCGGCGACCAGGCCCGTTGAGGACAAGGCACGCCGCATCGCCACGGTTGAAGGCGAGGCGGGGCTTGCGGTCTGGATGGATTGCGCCCTCACGCTGCTGCGCCCGAGGGCTTGTCTGACCCTGATCCATCGCTGCGAGCGCCTGGACGAGATCCTGGCCTATCTCTCCCCGGATTGGGGACAGGTGTCGGTCTTCCCTCTCTGGCCCCATGCCGGGCAGGCCGCGAAGCGGGTCATCGTCCAGGCCCGCAAGGGGACCGGGGCGGGCCTGCGCTTGCTTCCGGGGCTGGTTTTGCATGACGCGGACGGCGCCTACACCGAGGCCACCGATGCGGTCCTGCGCGCGCCAGGGACGCTTGCTCTGTGAGCGGCGCTGTGCACCCGCGTTCTGCCGCTGTTTGGAAACTGGCCCGTTAGGCCTTATGATTCCCCCATGGCGTTTCGAACCATCGTCGGCATCCTGACCTTCCGCTGGCTGCGCCCGCGCCGGCCGGAGGTCGCGGTCCTGCGCCTGGCCGGCGTGATCGGCGGTTTCGGGCCCCTGCGCAGCGGCATGAGCCTGGCGAGCATGGAACCGCTCATCGAGCGGGCCTTCGCCTTACCGCGGCTCAGCGCCGTGGCCCTGGTCATCAACTCGCCCGGCGGCTCCCCGGCCCAGTCGGCGCTGATCGCCAAGCGAATCCGCGACCTGGCCCGCGAGAAGGAAGTACCGGTCCTGGCCTTTTGCGAGGACGTGGCGGCCTCCGGCGGCTACTGGCTGGCCTGCGCCGCCGACGAGATCTTCGTCCAGCCGACCTCCATCGTGGGATCCATCGGGGTCATCACCTCGGGCTTCGGCTTTGTCGAACTGCTGGAGAAGGTCGGGGTCGAGCGCCGCGTCTATACCGCCGGCGAGCGCAAGGCGACGCTGGACCCCTTCCGCCCGGAAGATCCGCAGGAGGTGGGCCGGCTCAAGGAGATGCAGGGGGCGCTGCACGAGGTCTTCAAGTCTATGGTGCGCGACCGCCGCGGCCACCGCTTGAACGCAGAGGAAGAGCTGCTGTTCAGCGGCGAGTTCTGGGACGGCCTGAAAGCCGTGGACCTGGGCCTCGCCGATGCCGAGGGCGACCTGCGCCAGGTGATGCGCGACCGCTTCGGCAAGCGGGTCCGATTGCACAGGATCCAGGGGCCGAAACGCCTGCTGCGCCGTCTCGGCCTCGGGCGCGGCGGCAGCGCCGAGGGGCATGCGCCCCGGCAAGGCGGCCTGCCGGGCCCGCAGGACTGGGCCGCCGGACTGATTGCCGCAGTGGAGGAGCGGGCCCAGTGGTCGCGCTTCGGTCTCTAGGCTCTTGCAGGTTTTGGCGGGTCCCACCCGCTCGCGACGCGTGACTTGACCCTGGGGGCGCCGCGCCGCTTAATGCCGCCATGTTCGGACTGCCCTCCATTCAGAAGCTGATCGTCCTGGGGCTGGCCATTGCCGTGGTCTGGTACGGCTTCAAGTTCCTCGGGCGCCTGCAGCAGCAGCGCAAGACCGAAGCGAAGCTGCGCGAGGCCGAGGCGCGGGGCGGCAAGAAGGTGTCGGAGCCGCCGCCCGCCTCAGCGGGCGATACGGTGGCCGATCTCGTACCCTGTCCGTCCTGCGGCGCCTATATCCAGGCCGGCACGAAATGCAGCTGCGGACGCCAGAACTGATCTCCCGGTTTCTTTCGGGTCGTTGACTTAGCGCCGCCCTCAGCGGTGCCGGGATCAGCGTTCGGTGAGAGCCAAGCGAACTCCCAGCCCGGCCAGGGCGAGTGCGAAGCCGCGGCGCAGCCCGGTCATCACCCCGGGGCGCCCCACCACATAGCTGCGCGCATAGGCGGCGGCCAAGCCGTAGCCGGCGAAGACCACCAGGGTCATGGCCATGAAGGCGAGGGCCAGACCCACCATCTGTGCCGTCGGGTGGGCGCTGCCGGCCTCGACAAACTGCGGCAGGAAGGCGACGAAGAAGATCGAGAGCTTCGGGTTCAGAAGATTGACCGCGATCGCCCGGCGCAGGATGCGGAACATGCCGCCCGCCGGGGCTGTGCCCTCCACGGGCATCGCGCCGCCTTCGCGCCAGGCGCACCAGGCCAGATAGAGCAGATAGGCGACCCCCAGGTATTTCAGAACCTGAAAGGCGAGGGCGCTGGTGTGGACGATGGCCGCCAGCCCCAGGATCGACGCCGCGATGTGGGGCAGGATACCCAGGGTGCAGCCCACGGCGGCATAAATGCCGGCCCGCGAGCCTTGCCCCAGGGCCACGGCCAGGGTGTAGATCACACCGGTGCCCGGTGCGAGCACGATGATGAGCGAGGTCAGAAGGAACTCCGGCGTCATGACCCTTCCCGCTTTCTGGTTCGCACCTTCAGAGTCTGCTCCAAAATGATGCCTTGTCCGTCAGAAGATTTCTGCCCTTCGGCCTCCCAGACCGTCATTGCCGGACTTGTTCCGACAATCCATCGAGGTCCGGATCTCGATCTTTGCATGGACCCCCAAAGAGGCAATGGGGGACAAGCCCGAGGGTGACGATATGGATACCGTTGGTAGGCCACTGAGATCAAATGGTCCATTTCGAATCAGGCTCTAAGGATGGTTTGGGTGCGGGTCCGTCGACGCGCGACGATTTTCTGCCTGCAGGTCCCGATCCGGCCCGGTGGCGCAGGCGGCGTTCATGCGCAGCCAGCCGGCCCTTTGGTCGGGCACGGACGGCCGCCATCCCGTTGCCTTGCGGAAACGGGTGTTGCTGACCCTTTGGCTGCGGGCCAGCAGGCCGCGGGTCTCCGCGGGCAGGGCGCTTCTCAACAGCCAGCGCGGCAGCGGGAACAGTCGGCGGCGGCCGGTGGCCGCGGCCAGCGCGGCCCTGAGTTCGCGCTGGGTGCTCGGCTCGTCCTCGACCACGTCGAAGAGGCCCGAGGGCGCACGGTCCAGGGCGGCCACCACCGCCTCGGCGGCATCGTCGATCCAGATGAAGGACTTGTAGGCGCCCGCCGCGGCGACCGGCATGGCCAGGCCCTTGCGGGCCATGTCCAGGGTCTGCCGGCTGAGCGGGGAGGCGGGACCGTAGAAGGCGCCGAAGCGCAGCACTACGCCGCGCCGCTCTGGCGCAGTTGCCGCAAAGCGCGCCACATCAGCTTCGGCATCCAGGGTCGACTGCAGGTTCGAGGCGGCGTCCACGGCGGCTGACGTGGCGTCGATCCATTGGTCGCCGTGGTCAGCGTAGACGAAGGTCACGCTGGGATAGACGATGCTGCGCAGGCCCTCGACCTGCGCGGCCGCCTCCACCAGGGCATGCGTGCCGTCGCGGCGGATGCGGTCGTTCTCGTCCCAGGCGCCGGGTTCTTTCATCTGCGCCGCGTCGGGGATCTTGGTGGCCAGGTGGAGCAGCGACTCGCAGTCCTGCATGGCCCGCGCCATGGACCCGGCATCGAAGAGCTCCGCCTCCACGGGCGTGGCGCCGAGCTTGGCCAATAGGGTGTGGTTCTCGGGCGAACGGCAGAGCGCTCTGACCTCCCGACCGGCGGCGCGCAGCAGACGCACCACCGGGCGGCCCAGGACGCCGGTGGCGCCGGTGACGAAGACGGTCATGATCTTGGCATCCTCATGTTCTGGCCGATCCAGTCCTGCATGCGGGCGAGGCGCTTC
This sequence comes from Pelagibius sp., assembly GCF_028289705.1. Lineage (GTDB taxonomy): Bacteria > Pseudomonadota > Alphaproteobacteria > Kiloniellales > Kiloniellaceae > Pelagibius. Next base: position 14,880 of record NZ_JANQOI010000021.1, on the reverse strand, counting down.
TTGTCCGCGGCCGCCAGGAAGGACTCGCCGATCTGATTGAGGGTTTCGCGGGCAAGGGCCTGCCGGTAGGCCGCTTCAGCGCGCAGCATGGCGGTGTTAATCCCGCAGGGCCGCGGGTAGGCGCCCTTGCCCTCGGCGCAGGGCCCCCGGCGCCGGATTTCGGTGCAGCGGAACGCCGGTTCCCGGCCTTCGACCGCGTCCACGATATCCAGCAGCGAGACCTCGTCGGGCCTGCGGGCCAGCCGGTAGCCGCCCCGCGGCCCGGTGACGGACTGCAGAATGCCCTCAGCCGCCAGGACCTTCAGGTGCTTCAGCAGATAGCTCTCCGGCACGCCGTGGAACGCGGCCAGGGCCCGGCCCGAGAGCGTACCCTCCGGCGGCAGCGCCGCCAGCAGCAGCGCGCAGTGTATGGCCCACTCGACCCCGTCGCTCAGCTTCATGATGCACCTCTAATTATGGATAAATAATATCCAGGATATGGACTGTCCAGATATTTTGGTTTCACTTGCATGAAGGTTTTGCGGCCTTCGGCCGCGGGCAGCCGTTGATGGTTTGCGCAGGCAGCGCTTGGCCTTAGGCTCCAGCCGCGACGGATCATGTGAGTTGGAACGATGCACCAGGATGACAGCGCAGCGGCATTCGAGCCGGCACCGCCGGAAGAGCGCGACCAGATCGAGCGGCTGTTTCGCCGGGCCTTTGCGGCCTACGTCGGCAGGCTCGGCCGGGTCCAGAGCGATGATGCCTACGACTGGCTCGAGGCTGCCATCGAACGCGGCGACGTCTTCGTCGCGCGGCAGGCCGGGGCTCTCGTCGGTGCGGTCGCCACGAGCCACCGGGAGGGCGACCTGTACATCGATCAGGTCGCCGTCGATCCGGAGCGCCAGGGCGCCGGGATCGGCAGTTGGCTGCTGGACAGCACGGAACGGGTTGCCCGCTCCCGCCGCACCAAGGCGCTTTGCCTGCATACCGCGGAGATGATGGACGACCTGCTGCGCTTGTATCGCCGCCACGGCTTCGAGGAGGTCCGCCGCGGCCTGCCGGACCACGGCAAGGATGCCCACGTCAGGGTCTTCATGCGCAAGGCGCTGTGATTGGCCCGGGGCCGTTCCGCTGCTTGATTCACTTTGGGGGCCTCGCTAAGGTTCGCCGGCCTTGTTACCGCGGTGCAGCATCATGGACCGCCCGGAAGCCGTCCTGACCACCATGCCACACGCCGATCCGGAAACCTGTTTCCAACGTCTGATCCTGCGTCTGCAGGATTTCTGGGCCCGCCAGGGCTGCGTCATTCTGCAGCCTTATGACCTGGAGGTGGGGGCCGGGACCTTTCATCCGGCGACCACCCTGCGGGCGCTCGGCCCCGGCACGTGGAAGGCGGCCTACGTGCAGCCCTCCCGCCGGCCCACCGACGGGCGCTACGGCGAGAACCCCAACCGCCTGCAGCACTATTACCAGTTCCAGGTGATCCTGAAGCCTTCCCCGGAGAACAGCCAGGACCTCTATCTGGACTCCCTGCGGGCGCTGGGCATCGACCCCCTGGCCCACGACATACGCTTCGTCGAGGATGACTGGGAGAGCCCGACCCTGGGCGCCTGGGGCCTGGGCTGGGAGGTCTGGTGCGACGGCATGGAGGTCAGCCAGTTCACCTATTTCCAGCAGGTCGGCGGCATCGACTGCAATCCGGTCTCTACTGAGCTGACCTACGGTCTGGAGCGCCTGATCATGTACGTTCAGGGCGTGGAGAACGTCTACGACCTGGACTGGGACGGCGTGCCCAAGGATCAGGGCGGCAAGACCTACGGCGACGTCTTCCTGCAGGCCGAGCAGGAATTCTCGGAATTCAATTTCGAGGCGGCGACCACCGACATCCTGTTCCAGCACTTCAAGGACGCCGAAGCCGAGTGCCGCGCGGTTCTCGGACACGGCGAGCGGGCCGGGCGACCCATGCCGCTGCCCGCCTATGACCAGTGCATGAAGGCGAGCCACGTCTTCAATCTGCTGGACGCCCGCGGGGTGATCTCGGTCACCGAGCGCCAGGCCTACATCGGCCGCGTGCGTGAGCTTGCCAAGGCCTGCTGCGAGGCCTGGGTGGCGACGCAAACCAGCGGGGCGGGCTGATGGCCGAACTGCTGGTCGAGCTGTTCTCCGAAGAGATCCCGGCGCGCATGCAGGCCCGCGCCGCGGAGGACCTGAAGCGCCTGGTGATCCAGGGGCTGAAGGAGGCGAACCTCGCCTTCGAAAGCGCCGCCGCCTATGCGACGCCGCGGCGCCTGGCCCTGGTGGTCGAGGGCCTGCCGCAGCAGCAGCCGGACCTCTCGGAAGAGAAGAAGGGTCCCAAGGTGGGTGCGCCGGAACAGGCGCTGAACGGTTTCATGAAGGCCAACGGCCTGGACAGCATCGATCAGGCTGAGGTGCGGGAGACACCGAAGGGCAATTTCTATTTCGCCGTCCGCCATGCCGCCGGCCGGTCCAGCGCCGAGGTGCTGCCGGAGGTGCTGAGCAAGGCCTTCGGCGATCTGCCCTGGCCCAAGTCCATGCGCTGGGGCTCCGACAGCCGGCGCTGGGTGCGCCCGCTGCACGGCATCCTGGCGGTCTTCGATGGGCAGGGACTAACGGGCACCTTCGAAATGAGTCCAGATCGGGAGATTGTTTTCGGTATCTTTACACAAGGGCATCGCTTTCTTGCAAAGCAAGTGATTGATGGTGGAGGTATCGGCGATCAACTCGAAAGAACCCATCTGAGGCGCGATGGCGGAGACGTAAGGATTTTCACAGAGTCCGTAGATCTGAAGACCATCACCCCTGAGTCATTGAAGGTTTCGTTTACAGTCAATTGCTTTGAAGACTATCGAAACAAGCTACGCATAACCAAGGTAATGCTGGACCCGGCGGAGCGCCGGTCGATCATCGTCAAGCAATGCCAAGAGCTGGCCGGCGCCGAGGGCGTGAGCCTCAAGGACGATCCCGGCCTGCTGGACGAGGTGACCGGCCTGGTGGAATGGCCGCAGGTGCTGATGGGCCGCATCGACAAAGGCTTCATGGATCTGCCGGCGGAGGTGCTCTCCACAACCATGCGCAGCCACCAGAAGTACTTCTCCACGGAGAATGCGGACGGCGGCCTCGCCGAACGCTTCCTGCTGGTCTCCAACATGGACGCGCCGCCGGGCGGCGATCTCGCCAAGACCATCGTTGCCGGCAACGAGCGGGTGCTGCGCGCGCGTCTCGCCGATGCGCGCTTCTTCTGGGACCAGGACCGCCAGCAGCCGCTCTCGGCGCGGGTGCCGGCGCTGGAAGAGATCGTCTTTCACGCCAAGCTCGGCACGGTGGCGGAGAAGGTCTCCCGCCTGCAGAGCCTGGCCGTGGCCATCAGCGCGCATGTGCCGAGCGCCGACCGCGATCAGGTGCGCTCCGCCGCGCGCCTGTGCAAGGCCGATCTTGTCACCGGCATGGTGGGGGAGTTCCCGGAGCTGCAGGGCATCATGGGCCGCTACTACGCCCTCAACGACGGGGAGGCCCCGGCGGTGGCAGAGGCCGTGGCGGAACACTACGCGCCCCTCGGCCCCAACGATGCCTGCCCCTCGGCGCCGGTCAGCGTCTGCGTTGCTCTCGCCGACAAGATCGACACCCTGGTCGGCTTCTGGGCCATCGACGAGAAGCCGACGGGTTCTAAGGACCCCTATGCACTGCGCCGCGCTGCCCTGGGTGTCATCCGCCTGATCGTCGAGAACAAGTTGCGTCTGCCTTTGGCGCGGATCTTTGCGACAGCGCAAGCGGAATACCCGCGTCTCGCTGCGACATCGGTGGTCGACGACCTTCTCGACTTCTTCGGCGAACGCTTGAAGGTCGTTTTGCGCGACCAAGGTGTGCGCCACGATCTCATCGCGTCGGTGTTCGCTGCCACGAAACGAGAACAGGCCGATCTCAACGGCGGTTCCGGCGAAGTGGACCTAGTGCGACTTCTTGGCCGCGTAAGTGCGTTAGATCAATTCCTCGACACCGAGGATGGCAGTAGTCTGCTGATCGCATTTCGACGCGCCGCGAACATCGTTCGCATTGAGGAGAAGAAGGACAAGGCGGTTTTCGACGGGGGGGCAAGTCCAGCGCGCTTCCAGCAGCAAGAAGAGGAGGCGCTCTACTTCGCACTGGGCACGATGGTCAAGGAAACCAAAGCTTGCATAGATGAGGAGAGGTTCGTCGAGGCGATGACGGCCATGGCCCGCCTGCGCCAGCCGGTCGACGCCTTCTTCGACGAAGTGACCGTCAACGTGGACGATGCTGAGCTCAGGGAAAACCGCCTGCGGCTCTTGAAGCAGATCGACCATAGCTTTGCAGATGTAGCGGACTTCTCGAAGATCGAGGGCTGAAACGTCTTTCGGGAACAGGTTTTGGGTACTGCTGCGACTGCTCACTTGTCACCCTCGGGCTTGACCCGAGGGTCAATCGTGCCGCCCGCGCCAGGCGTCGACATGGATCTCGGGTCGAGTTCGAGCATGACGGCGGAGGAGTTGAGGGCGATCCGGTGCAACTTTTCATGAGGATGGAAAGCAGACGATGAGCAAATGGGTTTACAGCTTCGGCGGCGGCAACGCCGAGGGCCGGGCCGACATGAAGTCACTTCTGGGCGGCAAGGGGGCCAACCTGGCGGAGATGTCCGCCATCGGCCTGCCGGTGCCGCCGGGCTTCACCATCACCACCGAGGTCTGCACCTATTTCTACGACAACGATCGCAGCTATCCCGACGATCTCGAAGCGCAGATGACGTCGGCCCTGGCGCAGATCGAGGATTTGGTGGGCGCGAAGTTCGGCGACCCGGAGAATCCCCTGCTGATCTCCGTGCGCTCCGGCGCCCGCGCCTCCATGCCCGGCATGATGGACACAGTGCTGAACCTGGGGCTGAACGACGAAACGGTGGAGGGTCTGGCGAAGAACGCCGGCGACCGCCGCTTCGCCTACGACAGCTACCGCCGCTTCATCCAGATGTTCAGCGACGTGGTGCTGGGTGTCGACCATCATAACTTCGAGGAAATCCTCGATCTGGCCAAGGAAGACCGCGGCTACATGCTGGACACCGAACTGACGGCCGAGGACTGGGCCCAGGTGATCGACGACTACAAGGCCAAGGTGCTGGAACAGACCGGCGAGCCTTTTCCGCAGACCCCCAAGGACCAGGCCTGGGCCTCGGTGGGCGCGGTCTTCGGCTCCTGGATGAACCAGCGCGCCATCACCTACCGCCGCCTGCACGACATCCCCGCCGACTGGGGGACCGCCGTCAACCTGCAGGCCATGGTGTTCGGCAACATGGGCGAGGACTGCGCCACCGGCGTCGCTTTCACCCGCAACCCCTCCACCGGCGAGAACGCCTTCTACGGCGAATACCTGGTGAACGCCCAGGGCGAGGACGTGGTGGCCGGCATCCGCACGCCGCAGAACCTGACCGTCCACGGCAAGGAGATGAACGGCTCCAAGCTGCCGGCCATGGAAGAGGTGATGCCGGAGGTCTTCGGCCAGTTGAACGACGTGCGCCTGACCCTGGAAAAGCACTACAAGGAGATGCAGGACATCGAGTTCACGGTGCAGCGCGGCACCCTCTACATGCTGCAGACCCGCAACGGCAAGCGCACCGCCCCGGCGGCCATCAAGATCGCCGCCGACATGGTGGCAGAGGGTCTGATCGGCGAGACCGAGGCCCTGCGGCGCATCGATCCCAACGCCCTCGACCAGCTTCTCCATCCGACCCTCGACCCCCAGGCCGAGCGCAATGTCATCGCCCGAGGCCTGCCGGCCTCGCCGGGCGCGGCCTCCGGCAAGATCGTCTTCACCGCCGACAAGGCCGAGGCGCAGGCCGCCGAGGGCGAAACGGTGGTGCTCTGCCGCACCGAGACCTCGCCGGAGGATATCCACGGCATGCATGCCGCCGCCGGCATCCTCACCACCCGCGGCGGCATGACCAGCCACGCTGCGGTGGTCGCCCGCGGCATGGGCCGGGCCTGTGTCGCCGGCGCCGGCGAGCTGCGCATCGACCACAAGAGCGGCGTCATGCGGGTGCGCGACCTGGAGCTCCGGGAGGGCGACCTCATCACCCTCGACGGCTCCACCGGGGAGGTCATGGCCGGCGCGGTGGCGACGGTGCAGCCGGAACTCTCCGGCGACTTCGCCACCATCATGGAGTGGGCGGACAAGCACCGCACCCTGGGGGTGCGGGTCAACTGCGACACGCCGCAGGAGGCCGAAGTTGCCGTGAAGTTCGGCTGCGAGGGCATCGGTCTCTGCCGCACCGAGCATATGTTCTTCGATGCCCAGCGTATCATCGCCATGCGGGAGATGATCCTGGCGGACTCCAGCGAGCAGCGCCGCCGCGCCCTGGACAAGCTGCTGCCCTTCCAGCGCGACGACTTCATTGCCCTCTTCAAGGAGATGGCCGGCCGCCCGGTGACCATCCGCCTGCTGGACCCGCCGCTGCACGAATTCCTGCCCCATGAGGACGCGGCAGTGGCCGAGGTCGCCGAAGCCTCCGGCATGGCGGAGGACCAGGTGCGCGCCCGGGCCCTCAAGCTGGCGGAAAGCAACCCCATGCTGGGCCATCGGGGCTGCCGCCTAGGCATCACCTACCCCGAGATCTACGAGATGCAGGCCCGGGCCATCTTCGAAGCCGTGGCGGCGGTTGAGAAGGAGACCGGCAAGACCGTGGTCCCGGAGGTGATGATCCCATTGGTCTCCGTCGAGCAGGAGTTCACGGCGATGCGCCGGCTGGTCGACGAAGTGGCGGCCAAGGTGCGAGAGGCCGAGGGCGTCGAGATCCAGTACCTGGTGGGCACCATGATCGAGCTGCCGCGTGCCTGCCTGCGCGCCGCGCAGATCGCCGAGGAGGCGGAGTTCTTTTCCTTCGGCACCAACGACCTGACCCAGACCGCCTTCGGGCTGTCGCGCGACGACGCCGGCAGCTTCCTGGGCGCTTACGAGCAGGGCGGCGTGATCGAGCAGGACCCCTTCATCTCCCTGGACACCGAAGGGGTGGGCGAGCTGATGCGCATGGGTGCGGATCGCGGGCGCCAGACGCGCCCGGACATCAAGCTCGGCATCTGCGGCGAGCACGGCGGCGATCCCGCCTCCATCGCCTTCTGCCAGACGGTGCCGCTGGACTACGTCTCCTGCTCGCCCTACCGCGTGCCCATCGCCCGCCTGGCCGCCGCCCAGGCCGCGCTGAACCGGAAGAACGCCTGAACATCGAACATCCGGGGGCGCGTGTTTTGCACACGCGCCCCGGGCCGGATGCGCTAGACTGCTGGGCAACCAGCAGTTCTCCGGCTTTGTCCGGTTTCCCGACGAGGTAGCGAGATGACTCAGATAGAGGCCAGTCTTCTGGCGCAATCGAAGCAGAAACCCGATGATGTGCTTGCCGTTGTCGTCACGGTGAACGAACAGTTCGATGCCTCCGAGGCCGCCGGCCTTGGCCTCAAGGAGATTGAGGCCAAGCAAATCTATTCCGGCGCGCTCTCGGGCCAGAGCATCCTGTCACTGGGCGAACGCAAGGGAGTGCTGGCGATCGAGCCGGATTTCGACGTCTCGATCGCCTAGAGCGGATCATGTTTAGACGGAAACACCTTCGTGTTTGCGTCTAAACATGTGAATCCGCTCTACACTCAAGAAATAGAGCAGATTCACCTGGTTCGATGGATCGCTCCCGCGATTCCATCGAACCAGGATCTGCTCTAGCGCGTTTGCGACTTACGTCAAATCGGGTCCGGCTTACGGCGGCCCGAAGACTGCGGCCTCGCAGTCCAACAGGCCGTTGCCGTATTTGGGATCGTTGCCTGGCGCGCCCAGGTCGGTGGCCGTGGCATTCAGCCGGTTGCGGATGCGCACCGGCGGCCAACTCGGATGCAGTTGCTTCAGCAAGGCCGCGGCTCCGGCGACATGGGGGCAGGCCATGCTGGTGCCGGACATCAGCCGATGACCGCCGCCGACCCGGGTCGAGTTGATCCGGGAGCCCGGCGCGACGATCTCGACGTTGGACTGCGGTCCCAGAGAGCTTCCCCAGGAGGAAAAGTCCGAGAGTTGCCGCCGATGGTCGACCGAGCCGACGGCCATGAAGCCCGGGCAGCGCGCCGGCTGTCCGACCCAGTGGTTAACCTCGCGCCCGGCATTGCCGGCGGCAGCGACGATGATGCAGCCGCTGTCGATCAGTGTTTGGGCGGCCGCCTGAAAGGCTACGGAGCAAGGCGCATTCTCGGAAGCGACGTCGATGCCGAGGCTCATGGAGGCGACGTCCATGCCGTTCTGCCGGGCCCATCCCATGCCGGCAATGACCCAGGACAGCATCCCGGACCCAAGGCCGGTGAGCACCTTGACCGCATAGAGGTGGCAGGCCGGCGCAACACCGATGAAGCCGCGGCTCTGCCGCCCGCCGGCGATGCCCGCGCAGTGGGTGCCGTGACCGTGATCGTCGTTCCAGTAGCCGACGCCGGAAACGAAGGAGGCGCCGTCGTAGACCGACAGGTCGGGGTGGTCGTCGTCGATGCCGGTGTCGATGATGGCGACCTTGACGTCGTGTCCCCTGGTTCTGCGCCACACCCGGTCGGCCTTGACCATGCTGACGTTCCAGGGCGTGGGCAGGACGAAAGGCGGGCTGCTCGCGGCGGCGGGCGCAGCGCCGCCATCGCTTTGCTGCTGTGCCTCCTCGGGCTCATGTTGGTCCAGATCCTCGTAGCGCTCCGCCGCAGATAGCGCGTGGACCTCGACATCTTCCTCCACGGCAAGGACGCCAGGGTCATCCTCCAGCTTCTTGACCTGGGAGTCGGTGAGGGTCGCGGTGCCGCAACCGATGCCTTCGAAGACCAGTACGTCTTTTTCGTACTCGTCGAAGGGCTGCGCCGCGGCAAAGGCCGCAATGCCATCCCGCACGGCGCTCGCCTTTGTGGAGATGGCTCTCGCCATCACCGTGCTGGCGGCTTTGACATCCGTATCAAGGTCTGAATAGGTGATGATGTATTGCTTCTTGGCCATCTCGTTCCTCGTCCGTCGTCTGGGTCGCGATCTGGCAGGGCGGGATCAGGCAATCGAAGCGCACAGCCGGTTCGTCGGGCGAACCGCCAGGGGTGCGGGAGTTCGGCACCGGTGGCGAATCGCCGGCTGCGAAATCGGCTTACTGCGGTGAAAGACCCGCACTCGATACCCGAGGGTGCCTGCACCCAATCAGGTGCGTCTGCCACGAAAACTCAGTGCAACAAAGATGCTTGCATCGACTGCTTAGCTAAGGTCCGGAGCATACTACTTTGAGGCGTGTCGCGCCATGGAACTGCGCGCCATTGCCACTTAATTCCCACGGTCATAGCCCAAGTGGAGAACCGGTCAGCCGAATGGGCTTTGCCGGGTGGAGAAGCCTGGTGGGTCGCCGACCGGGCACGCGGAATCTATCAGCGGGTTGGGTCGGCGCGGTTTGTCGAAGACGCGCCGGACGAGGAAGAATGGGGTCAGCCGAGGCTAGGCGGGTGTGGTGTCCTACCCGCGGCGGTAGGCGCGGAGAGGATGGGGCCGGCCGGTCCGCCGTCCCGGGCGGAAGGCGATGCGGCGGTGGCTGGCCGGCTCGAAGGGATCGCGCGCCTGGCAGCGACGGGCCTGGGGCTTTACGCGCTTGCGGGGTGTGGAGGGACGCAGCATTGGACCAGCCCCCTAGAGGTCTTCCGCCAGGGTCTTGGTGTTGGTCTCGGCGAGATGGATGGCGTCGGTCAGGAGCTGGGCGATCTCCAGGTTGTTCTCCAGAACCGTCTTGGCCTCGGGCCGGGGGTCCTCGCCATAGCTGGCCATGCGCACCAGCACTTCGGCGCGGATCTCCGCCAACAGGTCCTCGCTGCGCTGGCCGCTGGGATTGTCGGCCGATACCAGATGCTTGCTCATCGGGCTCTGTCTCTCCGTGAGGTCGTCTCGCAGCCGGCAGTATTGGCGGAAAGTGCTTAACAAGGGTTAACGGCGGGCGACGAAGACGCTTCCACCGCCTCCGAGATTCTCAACCTGTGGTACAATGGCTGGGAGGAGAACAGGCGGGATTGAACGTGGTTCTGGAAGCGAGACAGAACGGCATCCTTTGGCGCATAGCGCGGCTGCCCGCAGGCTTGGTGTTCGCCGTACTGTTCTTGACGCTTGTCTTCACGGTTTACATCGATGAGGTCGTCCTTCTACCGGAGCCCAGCCTTCTAGGAACCTATCCGATCCTACTCACCGCAGTTTGGCTGAGTTATCCGCTTTTCGTCATTCTCCTCGCGTCCGGTCGCTTTGCATCGAGATCACAGAAGAGGTTCAAACTGCCCGTCGCCGCATTTTTTGCGGTTCAGGCGTTTCTCATCTTTCCAACCATTGTTGGCCCCGCCACTGCGAGAGCGTTTGAAGCTGGTGATCTGGCGGTCCTGGTTCCCTTTTGGGCGCTTTGGTTGGCTGCTGCTGGTGGTCTCCTCTATCTTTTGTTTGCCGCCTCTTTCGCTCTGGTGAAAGCAGAGAGGGGGCGTCGCGGCGGTGGGTTGCAGATCTTTGGCGCCTTTCTGCTCTTCGGGTATGGACCTTTCTTTGGTTGGTTTTTTTTGCACCGCCGTGTCTGGCGCTTGGTGACAACCTTCGAGACGCTCGATCCGGTTGCGATTGAACTGCCGATGGAGAAGCTGACCCTCGATAAGGATGCTTCTGGCCACCTCGCACTGGTTCTGACCGAGCGCGTCGGCTGGGACGACTTCGAAGCCTACGCGAGCGAGGTGCTGCGCCGTCTCGATGCTCGCGTGTCGGAAAAGGCGAGCACAGTCGACATGCACCTCTGGGAGGCTCAGGTTGAATCTGTCCCGTTGCGACTGGTGTACGAGGACTTTCTCAACCGGGTAAGCTTGGAATCAGACTCGTATCCCGGGGACATGCTTCTCAAGACGCTGCAGACAAGGTTGAGGCCTGTGTCCTGAAAAAACGCACCTGTGCCTCCGGCAGGTGATCGGGCTGAGGACGATCAAGCTTTGGTTAACGCTTGATCCAAGGCCCATCCGGCGGCGGCACGGCACGCAGGCGCTTCTTCGCCCTTGACCGCGTCGCCGCAACGCGGCCAACTAGTCACATGACCATCGGGCACACCATGACCCTGAAGGAGCTGGTTGCCGGCGGCAAGGCCGCCATGGCAGAGGCTCTGGCGGTGCTGGAATCGGCGCCGGAGGCAACCGACACCGTGGCCCTGCTGGATGCCGCCTATGGCGCGCCCAAGGGCCATGTGATCGGGGTGACGGGCCCGCCGGGGGTCGGCAAGTCGACCCTGCTGGGGGCCTTGATCCCGGAGCTGCGCCAGGCCGGGCGCAGCGTCGGCGTGATCGCCGTCGATCCTTCCTCCCGGCGCAGCGGCGGGGCTCTTCTGGGCGACCGCCTGCGGCTGATGACCGATCCGGAGGACAGCGGTGTTTTCGTGCGCTCCATGGCGGCGCGGGACCGGCTCGGCGGCCTGGCCGAGCTCACGGTCGCCGGCATGCTGCTGATGCGCGCGGTCTACGACGTGGTGCTGATCGAAACCGTCGGCGTCGGCCAGTCGGAGACCGACGTCGCCTGGGTCGCCGATACCGTGGTCTTCTGCGTCCAGCCGGGCTCCGGCGATTCGCTGCAGTTCATGAAGGCCGGGATCATGGAGATCCCCGACCTGGCGGTGGTCACCAAAGCCGACATGGAGGCCGCGCAGCGCACCCAGGCCGATTTGCGCGCCGCGCTCACCCACCAGCGCCGCGGCGGCGGCTGGAAGGTGCCGATCCTGGCCCTGGCCGCCCAACGCGGCGAGGGCATCGCACCGCTGGTGGCGGCCATCGACCGCCACGCCACCTGGCTGGCCGAGGCCGGGCGCCTGGAACAGCGCCGCCACGTGAATGCGCGGATCTGGTTCGCCGAGGCCCTGCGCACCCGCTTCGGCCGCGAGGGGGTGAAGCGGGCCGAGATCATCGGCTGCCGCCTCAACCTCGACCGCGGCGATTCCCCCTACGAACGCCTCTCCGACCTCTCCGCCGCCATCGCGGATTAGGACAACAAGGCGGGCAGAGGCCGCAGCATGATTCCCGCTGGCTTGTCGGTTCATGCCAAAATCGAATGACAGCTTCACGATCTCGGAAGACGGCATGAGTGTCGCCGAAACCGTCGAGACCGAGCTTCTGAAAGCACTGCATGCGGCCCAGCCGCAGGCTGAGAACGCCAGCTTTGTCCTTGCGGCGCGCGATCCGCAGGGCGCGCTGGTGGGTGGCCTCACCGGGACTACGTCCTATGGCTGGCTGCTGGTGAAGACGCTTTGGGTCGATGAGACGCAGAGAGGACAAGGCCTTGGCCGTGCCCTGATGGACCGGGCGGAAGAACGGGCGCGGCAAGCCCGCTGTCACGGCGCCTGGCTCGACACCTCAAACCCCGATGCGATGGCGTTCTACGCCCGCTTGGGCTACGAGCTTTTCGGCGAGCTGGCTAATACGAATGGACAACAGCCGACCGGCCATCGCCGCTGGTTCATGAGAAAGACGCTCTGAGACGGCGAGGCGCGCGGTCTCGTCTCAGAACTCGGCCCAATCCGGTTTGTGCGCCGTAACCTCGGCCTCACCGGCCATCAGCGGGGTCTGGTCGCGGTCGCCCAGGGCGTCGAGGCGCAGCAGGGCGAGGCCCAGGGCCTTGCCGTCGGCCGCGACCACCGAGTGCAGCACCCCGGCGGCCTTGCCGTCGCGGGTGATGGCGGTGCCGCTTTCGGGCAGGGGCCCGGCGATCTCCACCGGCAGCAGGCGCTTCTTGATGAGGGCGCGGTACTTGGTGCGCGCCGTCAGTTCCTGGCCCATGAAGCAGCCCTTGTCCCAGTCCACACCATGAAGCTCGTCGAAGCCGTTCTCCAGCAGGATCGACCGCTCGATCTCCAGATCGCGGCTACCGTCCGGGGCGCCGGCGGCAATGCGCGGGAGGTCGTAGTCCTCCAAGGTGCCTGCCTCGAAGCCGGCGGCGGCCAGGGCCTCGGCGGCGGTGTCGCGCGGCAGGAAGGCGCGGGCGCCGAGCCGCGGCAGGCGCGGGTCGACGAAGGCGAGCCCGCCGCCGAAGGGAACCGTCGCACCGGCTTCCTCCGGCAGGCCGAGGCGCGCCAGCGCACCCTCGCCGATCAGCGCCGCCACCAGCAGCGCCTCAGAGGCGTTTTCGACGGTGACCTGGGAGCGCAGCTTGTAGAGCTTCAGCCGGCGCGCCAGGTCGGTGCTGCGCTCGGCTTCGCAGTCCAGCAACAGGCTGTCGCCCTCCGCCGCCAGAAAGAACTCATGCAGGAACTTGCCCTGGGGCGTCAGGAAGGCGGCCCAGAGCGTTTGGTCCGCCGAGGCCCGGGTCACGTCGTTGGAGACGATGCCTTGGAGGAATTCGATGCGGTCGGCCCCGCCGACCCGCAGCAGGCCGCGGTACTCCAGGACGACCGCCTTGGCTGCGCTCATGGACTTTGCACCCCTTTCCCGAAATCTCACCGCATAGAGGTGGCATTGCCGGCGCTGAGACTCAAGGGGGCAGGTGATGGATCCAGAGGGACGGGCTTTGCCAAGGCAGGCCGGCGCCTCTATAAGCGGCGCGGAGAAAGCGATCCCGGAAAGGCGACACGATCCAGCGCCATGCGCCTGCTGTTCATCACCGCAACCCGCATCGGCGACGCCGTGCTGTCGACCGGTCTGCTGGCCCAACTGCTGGCGGAGAACCCGGGGGCCCGGGTCACCGTCGCCGTGGGCCGGATCTCCGCACCGCTCTTCGCCGCCGTGCCGGGCCTGGACCGGGTGATCGCCGTCGACAAGCAGCCCTACGGCGCCCATTGGCTGGGGCTCTGGGGCAAGGCGGCGCTGACCCGCTGGGACGTGGCGGTCGACCTGCGCGGTTCGGCCACCGCCTACCTGCTGTGGGCGGGACGCCGTCTGGTCGTCGGCAAGCGCCGGCCGGGCCGCCATAGGGTCGAGGAACTGGGGGACCTCTTGAACCTCGCGCCGCCGCCGGCGCCGACGGTCTGGCTGTCGGATGCGGCGCGCCAGCGCGCGGCAACGCTGGTGCCGCCAGGCGGGCCGGTTCTAGCGGCGGCGCCAGCCGCCAACTGGCTCGGCAAGCAATGGCCGGCCGAACGCTTCGCCGCGCTGGCGGATCGGCTGACCGCTCCCGGCGGCCCGCTCGCCGGCGCGCGGATCGCCGTCTTCGCCGCGCCCCACGAGCGCGCCCAGGCCGCACCGCTGCTCACCATGGCCGGGGAGCGGGGGCTCGACCTGATCGGCTGCGGCGACCTGCTGGACGTGGCCGCCTGCCTGCAGCGCTGCGATCTCTTCATCGGCAACGACTCCGGCCTCATGCATCTGGCCGCCGCGGCAGGCATGCCGACCCTCGGGCTCTTCGGGCCCAGCCCCGAGGACCGCTACCGCCCCTGGGGGGCGCGGGCGGCCTATGTCCGCACGCAGGAGAGTTTCGAAGCGTTGACCGGCGCGCCGGACTTCGACCCCAAGACCTGCGGCTGCCTGATGGACGGTCTGACCGTTGAACGGGCCGAAGCCGCGGCGGTGGCGCTATGGCTGCGGCAGGGCGGCGATCACCGCCTCCAGGGGGAGGTCTGACAGCGCCGGGCGCTGCAGGGTGGTGACGCTGGGGCCGCGCGGGGCCACCTTGGCCGGGTCGGAGTCCCGGGAATAGAGCACCAGCGAGGGCGCGCCGGCAGCGGCGATCAGATGCATCGGTCCGGTGTCGTTGCCGACGGCGAGGCGCGCGCCGCGGCCGAGGGCGGCCAGGGCCGGCAGGTCGGTGCGGCCGCAGAGATCGCGTGATCCGGGCGCGGCGTCGGCGATCTCCGCGATCTCCCGGCGTTCCGCCTCAGCACCGAGCAGCAGGGGTGTTACGTCCCCTTCCAGC
>NZ_JANQOI010000014.1 GCF_028289705.1 Pelagibius sp. | reverse complement strand
CCACCCCTCCGAAGAGAAGCTTCTCCTTCGACTTGCATGTGTTAGGCCTGCCGCCAGCGTTCGTTCTGAGCCAGGATCAAACTCTTAGGTTGACCTCGCCCGGAAATCCCGGAACAGCCCCGCCTCACAGCAAAACCGCCCCAGACCCCAGGCTCATCAACGGGATCCTCTCATCAAACGCGCGAAATCTCCCTCCAGTCCATGCCGGAAATCCAGCCAAAGCCAAACCCCGCACAGGACCAAAGAAAGATCCGTCTAAAAGAATACGCGTCCAATCAAAGGCCCCAAGTGCCAAAACACCCAAAACCCCAGACCATAAACGACAGACCAATACAGACCCGCCGCCCGCGTATCCCTTCCTCTTAAACAACAATGTCAAACAGCAGGCTCAGCCGAGACGCGCGAAAACGACCCGCCGAGCAATCGCCCGCTTCACTACTCTCGAAGAAGCAGAATTCAGGGGCGAACACTATACTGATAAGGAGCGAGGCTTTCAACGCCGATGGATTGTGGAAAACCCGCTCTCCGGAAGCCGCCGCGAAACCCTTGGGTCACCGCGTCAGCGGCGCTCTATATAGGGGCTGCTCCGGGGCCTGTCCAGAACGAAAAACACCCCTTTCGAACATTTTTTCAGAGGATGCCCAAGGCCCGCAGTTCGGCCTGCATTTCCGGTGGCAGATCCTCGCCGCCGGGGGCGCCAGCCCCCAGATCCTGGGGCGCTTTCGCCGCCTCCAGATAGCGCCAGCCCTGAAACGGGCGCTGGGCCCGCGGCATCACCCGGCAAAGGGTTTGGTCCAGGTGCAGGCGGGCAAAGCCCCGCCCGGTCTCATCGACCTCCCGGGTGATGTCGGTGATGGCCTGGCGGACCTGAAAGCGCCCCTTGATGACCCAGTAAAGCGAGCCGCCGTCGGTGATCTCCTCGGCGCGCTTGGGCATCATCCGGGTGTCGTGGAACAGGCGCTGGCCCTGGCGCAGACGGCGCTGCTGAAAAGCGTCCAAATGCTCCACGGAATCGGCGCCGACGCAGAGTTTCATCAAATGAAGCGTCATCGATACCCCTGGCGACCCCAGTACGAACTTGTCCAGACCCTCTTCCTCCCCCGCCAGACCTACGGCGTACGGCCGGCGAGAGCAAGGGCCACCTTCGATGCGGAGGGCCGGCCCAGCGCTTCGCAGATGAACCGGCCGGCTTCCGCCAGTTTGGCTAGGTCGATGCCGCAGTCGATGCCCAGGCCGTCCAGCATGTAGACCACATCCTCGCTGGCCACGTTGCCGGAGGCGCCCCTGGCGTAGGGGCAGCCGCCGAGCCCCGCCACTGCGGCGTCGACCGTGCCCACGCCGAGTTCCAGGCAGGCCAGGATGTTGGCCAGGGCCTGCCCGTAGGTGTCGTGGAAGTGCACCGCAAGGCGCGCCATCGGCAGCTCGCCGGCGACAGCCGTCAGCATGTCCTGCGCCTTTTGCGGGGTCCCCACGCCGATGGTGTCGCCCAGGGAAATCTCCTCGCAGCCCAGCCGCTCCAGCGCCAGCGAAACCTCGACCACCTTGGCCGGCGGCACCGCCCCCTCGTAGGGGCAGCCGAGCACGCAGGAGACATAGCCGCGCAGGCGCATCCCCGCGGCCTTGGCCCGTTCGGCGACCGGCGCGAAGCGCTCCAGGCTCTCGGCAATGGAACAGTTGATGTTGCGCTGGGAGAAGCTCTCCGAGGCGGCGGCGAAGACGGCGATCTCTTCAACGCCGGCCGCCAGCGCCCGCTCCAGCCCCTTCTCGTTGGGCACCAGCACCGGATAGCGGACCCCGGCCTTGCGCTTCAGTCCCGCCAGCACCTCGGCGGTATCGGCCATCTGCGGCACCCACTTCGGCGAGACGAAGGCCCCGGTTTCCACAACCGGACAGCCGGCCTCCGCCAGGCGCTCGATCAGCGCGACCTTGACCGCCGCCGGAAGGGTCAGCGCCTCGTTCTGCAGGCCGTCGCGCGGCCCCACCTCAACCAGTTCGACCCGTTCGGGAAACGCCATGGCCGCCCGCCTCACGCCTCCGCCAGGACCGCCAGTTCGCTGCCCTCGTCGACCAGCTCGCCGGCCGCGCAGGTCAGGCTCTCCACCCGCCCGTCGTAAGGCGCGGTCAGGGTGTGCTCCATCTTCATCGCCTCCAGGCGCAAAAGCGGCATGCCCTGGCTGACCTCATCGCCCTGCTGCACCAGCACCGCCATCACCTTGCCCGGCATGGGCGCGGTGATGCGCCCCTCACCGGCGCCGTGCTCGGCCAGGCCCCGCAGAAGATCCTCCAGCGTCAGCACATGAACAGCCCCGTCGACGAGCACCCAGCGCTGCCAGCCATCGCGCAACACGCGGGCCCGAAAGCTCTCGTCGTTCAGGCGGATGGCGAAGTGATCCTCGCCGACCTCGGCGAACTGCACGGGGTGCTGGCCGGAGGGCAGGTCGAGCCGCAGGCCTTCGGGGCGGAAATGCAGCGAAACGAGATAGGCCTCCTCGCCATCGAAGAAGGTGAGGTCGCTGTGAGTCTCGGAGTTGAGGCGCCAGCCGTTGGTGAGCTGCCAGGGCGAATGGGGATCGCCGGAGGCTGCCGCGGCCGCCTTGGCCTGGCGGCTACGCCAGCGCATCTCCGCCAGGGCCACCGCCGCCAGCACCTTGTCCGATGGACCCGCGCGCGGCGGAATCAGGTCGTCCAGGTGCTGCTCGATGAACAGCGTATCGATGGCGCCCTCGCGGAAGCCGGCATGGGCGAGCATCGCCCTCAGGAAGGCCACGTTGCTGACTACCCCGGCAATCTCGGTCTGCGCCAGGGCGCGGTCGAGGCGCCGCAGCGCCGTCGCCCGCTCCTCCCCCCAGGCGACCACCTTGGCGATCATCGGATCGTAGAAAACGGTGACGGCATCGCCCTGGCGCACGCCACTGTCGACCCGCAGGCCTTCCCCCTCCTCCGGAAGGGCGAGGTGGAGCAGCCGGCCCGTGGCCGGCAGGAAGCCGCCGGCCGGGTCCTCGGCATAGAGCCGGGCCTCGACGGCATGGCCGCGGCAGGTGATCTCCTCCTGGGTCAGCGGCAGGGGCTCGCCGGCGGCAACCCGCAACTGCCAGTCCACCAAGTCCAGCCCGGTGATCATCTCGGTCACCGGGTGTTCGACCTGCAGGCGGGTGTTCATCTCCATGAAGTAGAAGCCCTCGCCGTCGACCAGGAACTCGACGGTGCCGGCACCGCGGTAGTCGATGGCCGCCGCCGCCTTGACCGCCGCCGCGCCCATGGACCGGCGCAGGGCCGCCGGCAGCCCGGGGGCCGGCGCCTCCTCGATGACCTTCTGGTGCCGGCGCTGGGAGGAGCAGTCGCGCTCGAAGAGATGCACCGCCGCGCCGTGGTCGTCGCGAAAGACCTGGATCTCGATGTGCCGCGGTGTCGCCAGATAGCGCTCCAGCAGCACCCGGTCGTCGCCGAAGGCGGCCATCGACTCGCGCCGGGCGGCCTCCAGCGCGGCGGGGAACGCCCCGGGCTCCTTGACGACCCGCATGCCCTTGCCGCCGCCGCCGGCCGACGCCTTGATCAGCAGCGGAAACCCGACGCCCTTGGCCTCCGCCGCCAAAGCCTCCGCGTCCTGGGCGTCGCCGTGATAGCCGGGGATCAGAGGCACGGCCGCCGCTGCCATCAGGGCCTTGGCCTCGCTCTTGGAGCCCATGGCGCGGATGGCCGCGGCGGGCGGGCCGACGAAGGTGATGCCGGCTGCTGCGCAGGCTTCGGCAAATTCGGCATTCTCCGACAGGAATCCGTAGCCCGGATGGATCGCCTGGGCGCCGGCGGCCTTGGCGGCGGCGAGGATTGCTTCGCCGCGCAGATAGCTCTCCACCGCCGGGGCGCCACCAATGCAAAAGGCCTGGTCGGCCATTTCCACGTGGGCGGCCGCGGCATCGGCTTCGGAATAGACCGCCACGCAGCGCAGCCCCAAGCGCCGCGCCGTACGGATGACCCGGCAGGCGATCTCCCCGCGGTTGGCAATCAGGATGCTATCGAACACCGCCCCGCCCCTCACTCTTTCTTGTCTTGTCCCGGTCCGCCCGCAGCCGCCGCTCCGCCTTTCGCCGCCGAGCCGTCCAGGTCCTCCAGAAGCGCGTAGTTGTCCTCGCGGAAATCGCTCATGACCCGGGTCACATCATCGGCGCCCACCCCGACGGCAGACAAGAGGATTCCCCCGAGCTGCAGGCTGGCCTCAACGGTTTCCGGGACCACCGCCTGGGCCCCGGCCTCCTCCAGCTTGTGGGCATGGCGCAGGTCGTGAGACCGCACCAGAATGGGCAATTCGGGCATGCGTCGGTGCAGGGCCTCGACGGTGCGGCTGGCCTCGGCCGCACGGTCGACGGTGATCACCGCGGCGCGGGCCCGCTCGACCCCCACCGCCTCCAGCACGTCGACGCGGGTCGCATCGCCGTAGTAGAGGGGCAGGCCCTCGCGCCGGCCGCGGGTCACCCGGGCATGATCCAGGTCCAGCGCGATATAGGGCACCCCGCAGGTGGAGAGCACGCGGGCCACAGTCTGTCCGACACGGCCGAAGCCGGCGATGATGACGTGTTCGCTGGTGTCCTCGGTCTCCTCCTTCAAACCGGCAAGGCCGATGCCCGGACGCGGCGTCGCCAGCCTGGAGAGACGCGCGCCGAGCCAGCCCATGCCCGGGGTCGCGGCCATGGAGAGCGCGATCACAGCAAGCAGGAGCTGGCCGACCTCCCGCTCCAGGAGGCCAAGGATCAGGGCACCGCCGAACAGCACGAAGCCGAACTCGCCACCCTGGGACAGCACCGGGCCCACCCGCAGACAGACGTCGCGCGGCAGCCGCCAGGCCAGGCAGAGCAGCGTCGTGATCACGCTCTTGGTCAGCAGAAGCACGACCAGCCCCAGCAGAACGATCTGCCACTCGCCGATGACCAGCGAGAGATCGATGGCCATCCCCACCGACATGAAAAACAGACCGAGCAGCAGCCCCTTGAAGGGCCTGATATCCGCCTCGACCTGATGACGGTATTCCGTCTCCGCCAGCAGCAGCCCGGCGAGGAAGGCCCCCAAGGCCATGGAGATGCCGCCCAGGGCCATGATCCAGCCGGAGCCCAGCACCACCAGAAGGGTCACGGCGACGAAGAGCTCCTGCAGCCGGCTGGCGGCGATCACCCTGTACAGCGGCCGCAGCACGCGCCGACCGATCACCAGCGCGGCGAAGACCACGGCGACCGCCTTGATAGCGGCCAGGCCGAGAGCCTCCAGCAGGCTGGCATCCGGCGCGCTGATCAGCGGCAGGAGCGCCAGCAGCGGCACGATGGCCAAGTCCTGAAACAACAGAATTGCGAAAGCGACGCGGCCGAAGCGCGAGGCCATCTCGCCGCGCTCCACCAGCATCTGGATGACAAAGGCGGTGGATGACAGAGCCAGGCCGCTGCCGATGACCAGCGCTGCCGGCACGGGCTGGCCCAGAGCGTAGGCCACGGCACCGATCAGCAAGCCGGTGAGACCGACCTGCGCGGCACCGAGGCCGAAGACATAGCGGCGCAGCAGCTTCAGCCGCTCGATGGAGAGTTCGAGGCCGATGGTGAAGAGGAGAAAGATGACCCCCAGTTCGGCGAGGAACAGAACGCTCTCGGGGTCCTTGACCAAGCCAAGGGCCGAAGGCCCAAGCAGCAGGCCCGCCGCCAGATAGCCGAGCACCGAGCTGGAGCGGGCCCAGCGGAACAGCGGCACCACGCAGACCGCGGCGATCAGAAAGACCAGCACCTCGTTGAGATGCGCGGGTTCGTGCATGGACTGGCGCCTCCTACTTGCGGGCGTCGTGGAGACGGTGCTCGCGGGCGAACCGCAGCACTTCCGAGAAGCCGAAGATGATCAGCCAGACGCCGATGACGATCTGCAGCGATGCGATGGCCCGGATCAAGAGGCTCGCGGGCACCAGATCGCCGTAGCCGACCGTGCTCAAGGTGATGATCGAGAAGTAGAGGCTCTCCATAAAGGTGATCGACCGCATCTCTCCCGAAATGACGAAGTGCGGGCCGGGGATCACCCGCTCGATGATTCGGTAGACACTGGCAAAGACGATGACGACAAAGGAATAGTAGGTAAAGAACGCAAGGGTCGGCGCCAGAAGCGCCTTGGCCTGGGAGAAGAAGTCCTCGAACAGCAGGCCGGTCTCCAGCAGAAAGGCCGTGACGTCCCGGCTCACCCCCAGCACCAGCAGGGCAATGGCAGCCATGCTGCCGAGCAGGATGTAGTTGAGGGATTCGCCGGCGACCGCCAGATGCGGCAGCAGGAAGGAAGCAAGCCCGATGGCAAAGACCGGGATCAGCCAGAGGAACAGGCGCGGCGCATAGCGCAGTCTCGGCTCCATCTCGTGCCGCACCAACCGGTGAATGGAGCCGCGGCGCAGCCAGACACCGGCCATGAAGGCGAGGATCGGCATCGCAAATGAGAGGCGCACGGCCCACTCGGCCGCCGCGCTGAAGTTGGACTCGACGAAGAAGAGGAACAAGCAGGCATAGACCGAGAGGAAGTTGGCAAGGGCGATGGTGGTCAGATGACTGCCGGGAAAGAGCCAATAGAACAGGGTGACCGAAAAGACCAGGGTTCCCAGCATGACGAAAAAGAAGACACCGAAGTCCTCGGCGACAGCCATGGCGACAAGCAGATAGAGGCCGAGGGTGAAAGCCATTCCCGGCAGCCAATAGCGATCGGGCTTGCGCATGCTCTACCTCAGTCTTCTTGCCAGCTCGGCTTACGCTTCTCCAAGAATGCGGTGATCCCTTCCCTGCCCTCGGCCGAGGCGCGCAGTGCGGCAATGCGCGTGGCCGTCTCTTCGATCAGCCCCCCATCGGCATCGGATGCCGTCACGGCAAAGACCAGGTCCTTGGCGGCGGCCTGGGCCTTGGGGCCGCCGGCCAGCAGCGCCGACGCCATCTGCCGTCCTCTCTGCTCCAGTGAGGAAGGCTCGACGACTTCGTGCACCAGCCCCAGTCTCTGGGCCTCCCAGGCGGAAAAGGGCTCGGCCGTCAGGAAGTAGCGGCGGGCCGCCGCTTCGCCGATGGCGGCAATGACGTAGGGGCTGATCACCGCGGGGATCAGCCCCAGCTTGACCTCCGATAGGCAGAACTTCGCCTCTTCCACGGCAATGACGACATCGCAGCAGGCGACCAGCCCCACGCCGCCGCCATAGGCGGAGCCCTGCACCAGGGCAATGGTGGGCTTCGGCAAGTCGTTCAGAGTTTGCATCAGCCGCGCGAGGCGCAAGGCATCCTCGCGGTTCTCCTGCTCGGAGAAGCCTGCCATGGCCTTCATCCAGTTGAGATCGGCACCGGCGGAAAAACTGCGCCCCTGGGCCGCCAGCACCACAACCCGCACGCGGTCATCGTCTTTGAAACCCTGCAATGCCGCGGTCAACTCGGTAATCAGCACATCGTTGAAGGCGTTGTGCAGCTCGGCGCGCGTCAGGGTGAGGCGCGCAACGCCGTGCCCATCGATCTCTTCGACAAACAAGGGAGCGGTCATGGCCCTACATCCTGAAGACGCCGAAGCGCGTCGGCTCCAAGGGCGCGTTGAGTGCCGCCGAGATGCCGAGGCCGAGCGCCATGCGGGTGTCCAGA
>NZ_JANQOI010000007.1 GCF_028289705.1 Pelagibius sp. | reverse complement strand
GCCAGGGTTAGGAGCGGGCGGTGCCGTGGGGTGGTCCCCCACAAGGCGTCCGCGACGCGGCCCTGGCGAATATCTGCCCCGTCCCGAAGGGATCCGGCGCATTTGGCCCGCGGCCGCGTCGCTTCTCGTCGAATATGCTTAGGCATGTCCTTCCTCGTCGCTCCTAACCGCGGGCCAAATTCGCTCGGACCACAACGGCGAAATGAATATCAACAGGCCCTAGAGTACATTCCATCGGGTTATGCGCTCCGTCATCTTGTGCATTGGACAAGCGCCGATGCGGAAGGCAAGACTGCTGCATGGCTCATCCCCGACTGGCCCTGAGACTGAGGCCCTACGATCATGTCTGCCCCTTGCTGCTCGGCGAGGTCGATGTCCCCGGCACCGAGCTTGACATCGACTGGCGCGGTCCGCTTGCGATCACCTTTCCCGACGAACTCGACGCCGCCGAGATCTCCTTCAATCGCTACGTCCTCGCAAAGGCCAGGGGCGAGAACGATCTGGTGGGCATCCCGGTGTTTATCCTGCGTGGCTTCCGGCACAGGAACTTTTTCGTGCGCGAGGACAGCGATCTCACCGATCTCGCCATGCTGCACGGGCGCAGGGTGGCGACGAACTCATGGAGCGATACCGGCACCATGTGGGCGCGGGCGGCTATGCGCGATGCCGGCGTCGGGGTCGGCGACGTGGACTGGGTGACCGGCACCCTGGACGCGGCCACGCCCACTCGGCCGGCGGGCGCCAAAGACCTCAAGCCGCCGGAAAGCGCGCAGACGCTGCCGCCCGGCGACACCCTGATGGCCGCCTTGCTGGATGGCCGTGTCGATGCCATCACCACGGCTTTCGCGCCCGCCGAGCTTTTCACCGAGACGTCGAGGATCCGGCGCTTAGTAACCGACTACGTCGCTGTCGAGCGGGACTATTACCGGCGGACCGGGGTCTATCCCGGGTTCCACATCGTCGCTTTCCGGCGCAGCTATGCCGAGGCTTGGCCGAATGTCGTCGTCGATCTTTACCGTGCCTTGAAGCGCGCCTGGGATAGCTGGTGGCTGAAAGCGATCCGCTTCGCCGAGGCGAGTCCTTGGGCCATGGCGGAGATCGAAACGATGGCCTTTGAATTCGCCGGCGACACGCCGCCCTTCGGGGTGTCCAGCCTCGGGCACCAGCGCATGCTGTCGGCCATCTGCGCGGAGCAAGAGGCACAGCACCTGGTCGACAAAGCGGCCGATCCCGAGACGCTGTTCGCGGATTTTCTCGAAATCCTCGACCGCCTCGGCCTCGACGAACCGGGGCTGCTTGCGGAGGTGGAGCCACCGGCCGCCGCCAATCGCGCCATTTAGCCCCTACCGCGCCGCGCGCTGCACAGGGGCTCACCCGGGTGAGTTCATGGCGGCGGGGACTCCGCCGGCGCCTTGCCGTGCTCCTCGCTCAGCACTTTCGATGCCAGGTCCACGAAGTGCCTGGCAATGCGTGACAGCGGTTTGGCGCGCGGAATCAGGATATCGGCCTGTACCGGCAGCTCCGGCAGAAAGGGGATCGCCACCACGTTGGGGTAGAGCCGGTCGAGCTGGGAGAAGCTGTCGACCAGCGAGATGCCGATGCCGTTGTCGACCAGCGACCAGGCCGTCGACACCCATCCGGTCTCGATCTGTCCTGAGAACTGAATGCGGCTGTTGACCAGGGCGGATTCGACGAGCGGCCGCAAGCCCTGATCCTTTGAGAAGGTTATGAAGGACTCGCCGGCGAGGTCCGTCGCCGTCACGCTGGTTCGGTCCGCGAGCCGGTGGTCGCGCCGGACGATACAGACCAGCCGCCCACTGCCCAGAGGTCTCGTTTCCACGCCGGAATGGGTGGGTGTCAGAAAGGCGAAGCCGACCTCGGCCCGCTGGGTTGCAACGCTTTGCATCACATAGCGCTTCGCCCGGATCTCGAAACTGACCGGCACCTCCGGGCGTTCCCGGGCGAACTGTGCGATGGCCCGTGGCAGCGCCACCTGTCCGAGGGTGGGAATGGCGACGATGCTCAACGAGCCGCGGCGGGCGTTGCGGACGTCGTCCAGGCTCTGATGGACGGCCCGCATCTCCTGAAACACGCGCTCGACATCGGGCAGAATCGCAAGCGCGTCGTCGGTCGGAACCAGCCGTCCCTTGATCCGATGAAACAGGCGGAACTTAAGCTGGTCTTCGGAGTGGCGCAGGATCTTCGTCGCCGCCGGCTGGGTGATGTTCAACGACTTCGCTGCACTGGTGACGGAACCGGTCATCATGATCGCGTGAAACACTTCCATCTGCCGAAAATTCACACCGGGTTCCTTTCCGCGTTTGGGGGCGGTCGTATATTTCCTCAGGTTATATCTACCTCCGATCTGATCATTGGACAATCTCCGGGACCATCGCCTAGGGTCGATGCATAGGTGGCCATGGCCATCGTTTGCTGCCAATTCACGATGGCCGGCGAGAGGCCGGCAGGTGACCGAAGAGGATATAAGCTCAAGATATGGAAAAGCACGCCCTGCACGGCCAGGTGGTCCAGGAGATATCCCGCCCCACGGCCGAACTCCTTAAGCGCTTCGAGCGTCACGACACCGCGAAAATCTGCGACTCGATGGGCGGCTACGGCGCCGTCGACTACGAGATAAAGCCGCTCGAGAACAACATGCGCTTCGTCGGCGCGGCCCTTACGGTGCTGACGCGCCCGGGCGATGCCCTTTATGTGCAAAAAGCCATCGATCTTACCCAGCCCGGCGATGTCATCGTCATTGGTGCGGGCGGCTACAAGGACGTCTCGGTCATCGGCGAACGGCTCGGCTACTTCTTCAAGCGCAAGGGTGCGGTTGCTATCGTCGTCGACGGCGCCGTGCGCGACGCCCAGGGCATGGTCGAAGATGCGCCGCCGACCTTCGCCAGAGGCAGTTGCATTCGCATCTTCGGCTCTCAGGGTCCCGGCGCCATCAACGTCCCGCTGTGCTGCGGCGGCGTCGCGGTCAATCCCGGCGATATCGTGGTCGGCGACAGGGACGGTGTCGTTGTGGTGCCCTTGAGCGATGCGGCGCGCATTGCCGATCTCGCGGACGAGCACCTCGAGGGCGAGCTGGAACGCCTGGCGGAGGTCGAAGCCGGAAAGTCGATCACCGAGACCTTCAGGCTGACCGAACGCATCGACAAGTGGGCATCATAGCAAGCGGGCGTCCACGACCGTCCGGTTTAAGGTCAGCATCGGGAAAACAGGCTGTGGTCGAGCGCGGGGCTCACCCCCCTCCCAACCTCCCCCCGTCAAGGGGGGAGGAGATTTTCTGAGCCGTTTCAATAACTTCCCCCTCCCCCTTCGACGGGGGAGGGCTGGGGTGGGGGTGACACCCCATCCGCAAAAAGCCGTCCGTCACGGCGCGTTCGGTTTCCTGTTCGGACCGCAGTGGCGGGTTTTAGGGGCGTCGTAGAATCAGGCTGTCCGCGGATCACGGTTCCTGCCGGAGGGCCAGCTCGGCGAGCTTGACCCAATAGGCGACGCCGATCGGCAGCAGGTCGTCGTTGAAGTCGTAGTGCGGGCTGTGCAGGCCGGCGCGGTCGGTGCCGGCGCCCAGCCAGATGTAGGCGCCCGGCCGTTGCGCCAGCATGAAGGCGAAGTCCTCCGAGCCCATGGAGGCCGGTGACTGTTCGTCGATATGGCGATCCTCCAGCACCGCGCCGGCGGCCGAGCGCGCGAGGGCTGCGTAACGGGGATCGTTGAAGGTCGCCGGGTAGCCCGGCGTATAGCTGAGGGTGACCTCCACGCCGAACTGGCGGCCGACGATGCCGGCATGGTGTTCCAGCCGTTCCCGGATGTCCGCGAGGGTTGGGTCCGACAGGGCGCGGATGGTGCCGGCGAGGTGGACGGTTTCGGGGATGACGTTGAAGGCCGTCCCGCCGTGGATCTTGGTGAAGCTGACCGCCGCGGCTTCACCGGGGTTGATCTCGCGGCTGACGATGCCCTGAGCGTTCTCGATCAGGCGCGCGGCGGCGAGGATCTGGTCGGTGCCTGTCTGCGGCATGCCGGCATGGGTCCCCTTGCCGGCCACGGTGATCTCGAAGGTCCCGGAGCCGGCCATGACGGGGCCGGAGGAAACCGCCGCCCGGCCAACCGCCAGACCCGGCCAGTTGTGCAGGCCAAAGACCGCCGAGACGGGAAAGCGCTCGAAAAGACCCTCTTCGATCATCTTGCGGGCGCCGGCCTCGAACTCCTCGGCCGGCTGGAAGATCAGATAGACGGTTCCCGGCAGGTCCCGCTTGCGCGACAGCACCCCTGCCGCGCCGAGGAGCATGGTGGTGTGGCCGTCGTGGCCGCAGGCGTGCATCTTCCCTTCGACTTCTGAGGCATAGCGCAGATCGGTCGCCTCCTGGATGTCCAGCGCGTCCATATCCGCCCGCAGGGCGATCTTCGGGCCCTGCCCGTTGCCGAGTTGGGCGACGATTCCGGTATGCGCCAGGCCGGCGGTGTAGGGGATGCCCATTTCATCGAGGCGCGCCGCGACGAAGCGGCTGGTTTCGACCTCCTGGAAGGCCGTTTCGGGATGGCGGTGGAGCGCGTGACGCCATTTGCGCATCTCGTCTTCGAATTCAAGTATTTCCCGGTCCACGGCCATGTCGCTGTCCAATTCCGTTGATTTCACAACGTCGAAGCCTATCGGGAAGGCCTTTGCGGGGTCCAATTGCGAGTTCGCCATCGGTCATAACTCTCAGTTATTTATCGCCGGTAGACAGGGCCGCTTGGTCTCGGTCCATGGCTGTATCTGCCGAGACCAATTCCGAATGGGAACCCCGAATACGACGCCTGGAAAGAGGGCGGGAAGGCGCCCACTCGGCATGTATGGTCGAACAATGAAACGTTGAGGAGGCTGCGGCTGCACGAGCGCACGCCGGCCGAACCCTGCCCGGAGGTGGCGCCAGGGCCGCCGCCGGGACGGCCAGCGTGCCCAGATCACAGGATAACCGTGAGTTATTGGTTGGACCCAACTGGCTATTGGACATACCGAAGGGCGCCACTCTACCCTGATTTTTGGCGGAGGAAGTCCCTGAACTCAAGGGCAGTAAATACGAAGCCAGTTCAACCCAGATTCAATTGGGAGGCCGATGTGACCAAGACAAAGCAGCCCCACAGAACAAGTATCTCGCGCCGGAAAGTATTGAAATACTCAGGCGGGATTGCCGCCTGCGTTGCGGCCGGTGCCGGGCCGGCCAGTATCGCGCGGGCCGCGGACACCTTGGTCGTCAACTCCCAGGGTGGCGAGTACAAGGAAATCTTCGAAAGGGTGGTCATCGCGCCCTTCGAGGAGAAGTTCGGCGTCAAGGTCATACACGACGCCACGGGCACCGCCTCGCAGGACATGGCAAAGCTCCGTGCGGCGGGCGGCAAGCCGGGGTTCGACGTGGCCGCGAGCCTGACGCCTCCGGAAGTCATCCTCGGCGGCCGCGAAGGTTTGCTGGCGCCGATGACCGCCAAGGAGGTGCCGAACCTCGATCATGTCTGGGACGAAGCGAAGGGCCTGGGCGCCGGCTACGGCGCCGTGCACACGGTGCAGTATGCCTCGCTCATCTACAACAAGGAGAAGGTCGAGAGGCCGGACTCCTGGGCCGACTACTGGCAGCCCTGGAAACGGTACGGCGAAGGCATCCGCAACCACGTCATCGGCTTCAACCCGGCCAATCTGTTATCGATCTTCGCGCTGCTCTACGCGGCGCGCCTCGACGGCGGCGGCACGGACAACATGGCGCCGGCATGGGACTATCTGGAAAAGCAGAAGCCCTATCTCGGCGTCGTGGTCACCGGGTCGTCGGAGGCGGTTCCGCACTTCGAGAACGGACAGGTCTGGATTTCGCCCTATTGGAGCGGCCGCGCCGCGCTCTACATCGACCGCGGACTGCCGTTCGAGATGGTGGTGCCCAAAGAGGGTGTCTTCGGCCTGCCGGACGTGGCGGCGGTGCCGTCCGGCGCGTCCAACAAGGACCTCGCGTTCGAGTTCGTCAATTTCCGCTTGTCCAAGGACGTCCAGCGCGCCTTTTCGCTGGCCTATCACGCCGGTCCCGGCCGCAGCGACATCACCGACTTCCCCGAAGAGTTTCTCAGCCGCCAGATTGCCTCGAAGGAGAAGATCGCCAAGACCATCTGGCCGGATCTGGCGAAGATCGGCGAGAAGCGCAAGGACTGGACCCTCAAGTGGCAGGAGATCATGTCCTAGAAAGTCCCCGAGAGTCCTTCCGGAATGTGGCGGATCGATTCCCAGCGCAGCGGTGCGGCGATAGCGGTCAGTTGGTATCTGGTCGCCGTACCGGCGCTGTTTCTTCTAATCTTCTTCGTCGTTCCGAACGCGCTGCTGCTGTCTGCCAGCGTCTTCAAGTCAGAGCACCAGGTGCTGACATCGCAGCTTACGGCCGAGAACTTTGTCCTGGTGCTCAGCAAGCCGCATTACCTGAGGGCGATCGCGCGCACCTTCGTCGTCGGCGCCTCCGTCGGCTTGCTGGTGGCTTTGATCAGTCTGCCGATCTCCTATTTTCTGGTACGCACGACCAGCCGGTTCAAAGGCCTGCTGATCGCCATTTCCCTGGCGCCGCTCTTGGCCAGTGTGGTCGTCCGCACCTACGGCTGGTACGTCATCCTGGACCGTTTCGGCTTCGTCAACGACGTGCTGGTGGGGCTTGAGATGATCCAGGATCGCATCGCTTTCATCCCAAGCACCGGCGGCATCGTTCTCGGCCTGACCCATGCCTTGCTGCCCTACGGGATACTGACCAACATCGCCGCATTGAGCTCGATAAACCCGAACCTGGAGACCGCTTCGAAGAGTCTCGGTGCGAACCGCATCCAGACCTTCGTCCACGTCCTGCTGCCGCTTGTCATGCCGGGGCTGATCGCCTCCTTCCTGCTGGCCTTCTCCATCTCGATCAGCGCCTATGCGACCCCGGCGATCCTTGGGGGCTATGCCTCCCAGACCATCGCCACCTTGATCTATACCTTCATCATGCAGGTTCTGGACTGGTCGCTGGGCGCGGCCCTGGGGACGGTCCTGATCGGGTCCACCCTGGTCATCCTGGTTCTGTCGTTTCGTTTCGGCGGCCGCAAGGTGCGGTTATGATGCACTTGGCTCCCCGTCCGTGGACATGGCTCAAGATCGCCGTCACGCTCACCTATCTGTTCATGCTGGTCCCGATCCTGGTGACGGTCGCCGTCTCCTTCAACGCCGGCACGCGCTCCGTCTTTCCGCCGGAGGGCTGGTCGCTGCGCTGGTGGCAGGAGGCGCTGTCCGATGAATGGAGCAGCGCCATCTTCTTCAGTCTCAAGCTGTCGATCACCGCCGCGGCGCTCAGCACCGCCCTGGCGCTGCCTCTCGCGTTCGGCCTGGTGCGGTACGACTTCCCCGGCAAGAAGGCGCTCGTCCTCCTGGTCCTGGGCCCCTTGCTGCTGCCGACGCTGGCGACGGGGATCGGGCTGCTGCAGGTGTTCCACTGGACCGGCCTCTTCGCGTCCATGGGATTCGGCGCGCTTTTGATCGGCCACATCGTGATCTGCGTTCCCTTCTCGGTGCGCACCATCTCCGTCAGCCTCAACGGCCTGCCGCCCAACCTGGAAGCGGCGGCCGCCAGCCTTGGGGCGACGCGCTGGCGCATCCTGATCGATACGATCCTGCCGCTGATCCGCAACGGCCTGGTCGCCGGTGCGCTGTTTTCCTTCATTCATTCCTTTACCGACGTCAATCTTTCGCTGTTTCTGGCAGGTCCGGCGACCTCGCCGATCACCGTGAAGATCCTCGGTTTCCTGGAGTTTGGCTTCGCGCCGACGTTGGCGGCGCTGTCGGCGATCTCGCTGATCATTCCGCTGATCGGCGTCGCGATCGTTCAGCGCACGACGCGCTTGGGAGATTTCGTCTATGCGGAACGGCAGCATGCATAGCGCCGCGCTCGAACTCGAAGGCATCTCGAAACGCTACGGCTCCACCTGGGCGATACGCGCGCTCGACCTGACGGTGGCGCCCGGCGAGTTCGTGACGCTGCTCGGTCCCTCCGGCTGCGGCAAGACCACGACCTTGAGCGTGATCGCCGGCTTTTTGGAGCCGGACGGGGGCCGGATGCTCCTCAACGGTGCTCCCCTGGTCGGCCTTCCTCCGTTCAAGCGCGACATCGGGGTCGTCTTCCAAGACTACGCGCTTTTCCCTCATATGACGGTGGCGGAGAACGTTGGCTATGGCCTGCGCGTAAGAAAGGTCCCGGCAGCGGAGATCGAGCGCAGGGTCGGTGAGATGCTGGAGCTGGTGCAGCTCGAAGGGCTGGGCGGGCGGATGCCGCTGGCGCTCAGCGGCGGCCAGCGCCAGCGCGTGGCGCTTGCCCGCGCCCTGGTCTTCGATCCGAAATTCCTGCTGCTGGACGAACCGCTCTCGAACCTGGATCTCAAGCTGCGCGAAGAGATGCGGCTGGAGATCGTGCGGCTGCAGAGGCAGCTTTCCGTTCCGACGATCTTCGTGACCCACGATCAGACCGAAGCGCTCGCCATGTCGGACCGCATCGCGGTTCTGGATGCCGGCCGTATCGAGCAGATCGGCACGCCGCGGGAGATCTACGAGGAGCCGGCCAACCGCTTCGTAGCCGAATTCATCGGATCGATGAACCTGCTGGACGGCACGGTCGTCGCCGCTGCCGGCGCCGATGGACTCTGCACCGTGAAGCTCGGCGACGACCGCACGATCGGCGCCCGGGCCAAGGGGAACTTTGCCGTCGGGCACCGCGTCTGCGTCGCCGCGCGGCCGGAGCGCTGCGGTGTCGTTCCGACGGACCGCCGGGTCGAGAACGGCGCCAGCCTGCTGAACGCCGTGGTCTCTCATATCGTCTATCTCGGCTCCCGCCAGGAGATCCACCTGACCCTGCCGGGCGGCACGACAGTGGTTTCCGAGATCGTCGGTAATGTCGACTGGGACATTCGCACCGGTATGGATGTTACATTTCACTGTGATCCGGCTGAATGCGTCGCGCTTTCGGCGATGCCCGGACCCGTGACAGACCCCGTGACAGACAATGAGCCGGCCCCCGGCACAGAGGCGATATGACAACCTTCGATAATGCATCCGCGCAATCCGGCTGGTGCCCTCAACAGACTGCTACCGTGATCCGGTTCGGTGAACGCCGGGGCGACAGGCATGACTGAACAGACCGGGAGCGATCCTCGCCGGAGCCGGCGGCGGGATCCCGCGGCATGGCTCCGGCTTCTGGTCGGCCTGCTGCTGGTCGCCATCACCGTTCTCACCATCCTGCAGGTGATGTTCCGCTTTCTGCTGGACAGCCCGCTCGTGTGGAGCGAGGAGGTGGCGCGGCTTTGCATTGTCTGGATGACCTTTCTCGGCGCAGCGGTTTGCTGCTGGGACGGCACGCACCTGAGGGTCGGCGCGCTTGCCGACCGCCTGCCCGGCCGATTTGGCACCGCGCTTCACGTCGTCAGCGGCGCGATGATCGTCGCCTTTCTGGGGGTCCTCGTCTGGACCTCGATTCCGCTGGTGCAGATCAGCAACCTCTACAGCATCGGCGCCCTCGACATTCCGGTGAGCTGGTACCGGGCACCGGTGACTGTGGGCGGCGCCTTGATGATCGCGTTTCTCGCGGCGCGCTGGTGGTCGATGCGGGCCCGCGGCCGCGGCAAGTCCGACCCGCCGGCAAACGCACTCGACGATCTCGAATAGGCGGGCCGTCGGATATGGTTGTCGTTACGATCTTTCTTGTGCTCATCCTCCTCATGGTGATCGGCCTTCCGCTGATCTTCGCCATGGGTATCGCCTCGGCCCTCTATCTCTTGGCGGCCGATATCAGCCTTTCGGTGATGGCCCAGAGAATGACCTCGGCGGTCGATTCCTTCGTCATCCTGGCAATTCCCCTGTTCTTCCTCGCCGGCGAACTGCTCAATGCCTGCAAGTTGACCGAGCGGATCATCGCCATGTCGCGCGCCTTCGTGGGCCACATCCATGGCGGGCTCGCCCAGGTCAACATCCTCGCGAGCATGATCTTCGCCGGCATGTCCGGTTCCGCGACCGCCGATACGGCGGCGCTTGGCTCGGTTTTGATTCCCTCGATGAAGAAGGAGGGTTATCCCGCCCCTTTCAGTGCCGCGGTCACCGTGTCCTCGGCGATGATCGGGCCGATCATTCCGCCCAGCATCGGCATGGTGATCTACGGCGCCGTCGCCGACGTGTCCATTGGCCGGCTGCTCCTGGCGGGCATCGTACCGGGGGTCACCATCGGCCTTATCTTGATGGGCTATACCTATTTCTATGCCCGCCGCCAGGGGTTGCCGCGCTATCCCCGGGCGACGCGCCGCCAGGTTCTGCGCGCCGGCTATCGCGGCGGGGCGGCCACGCTCATGCCGGTGATCATCGTGTTCGGCATCGTTTCCGGCGCCTTCACGCCCACCGAGGCCGCCGGGGCTGCGGTTCTCTACGCCTTCCTGCTCGGCACGCTGGTCTACCGCAACATATCGCTGGGCGATTTCTGGTCCGTCTTCGTGCACGTGTCCTTGGCCAGCGCGCGCATCCTCGCCTTCATAACCGTGGCGGCGACCTTCAGCTGGATCATGGTCCGCGAGCAGGTGCCGCAGTTGATCGCCACCTCGCTGGCGACCCTCACCGACAATCCGATCCTCATCCTGATCTTGATTGTCATTCTCCTCTTGGCGGTCGGGCTGTTTCTGGTCGCCTCCAGCGCGGAAATCGTCCTGGCGCCGATTCTCGTGCCGGTCGTGATCCAGTTCGGCATCGATCCGGTGCATTTCGGCGTCCTGATGGTGTTCACGCTCATTGTCGGCGGCGGCACGCCGCCGGTCGGCGTCCTGCTCTACATCGCCCAGGACATCGCCAAGATCCCGTTTTCGGCCATGGTTCGGGCCATGATGCCGTTCTACGTCCCGCTATTCATGGCGATGGCGGTGATCATGCTCTTTCCCGAACTCAGCCTGTGGATTCCCGACATGGTCTTCGGGCCGGCCTCGGGGCCCTAGCTGCCGAATCCTGCAGCACCCCTTTGAACGGATAGAACAGAGAGGAAAGCCGTTATGAAAAAACTGAAATCATTGATGGTCTCCGCCATCGCTCTGGTCCTGATGGGGGCCGGCAGCGCGGGCGCCGAGGAGGTTCGCTACAGCCTCTGGGCCAAGGAGGGCGAGGCCCAGCACACGGCCGCGCTGGAGTTCAAGAAGGTCCTGGAAGCCGAGTCCGGCGGCAAGTTCACGGTGACCGTCTATCCGGGCAACCAGCTCGGCACGCCGAAGGAGATGCTGGCTCAACTGGCGTTGAACACGACCCAGATCGAAGCCAGCGGCGATCCGGGGCTGAAGGAGATCGAGAATCTCGCCCTGCCATTCCTGATGAAGGATATGGCGAACTACCTGGCGGTACTCGACAGCGATGTCGGCCGCGAATGGAACGCCCGCCTGATCGACCAGAACCGGGTTCGCCTGATCGGCATTCTGCCCCGCAGCCCGCGGCAGATCAGCGCCAACAAAACCATCAACTCCATGGCGGATCTAAAGGGCCTGAAGGTGCGGGTGCCGGCGCGCGATTACTATGTGCAGTCGTTCATCGCTTTCGGCGCCAAGCCGACGCCCATGGCCTTCAAGGAAGTCTATACGGGATTGCAGACCGGCATCGTCGACGGCCAGGAAAACCCGATCGAAACGATCTGGGCCATGAAGTTCTTCGAGGTTCAGGAGAGCATCGCGATGGTCGACTACATCAAGAAGCCGGCCTGGGTGAAAATCAGCGAGGCTTTCTGGCAGGGCCTGTCGGAGGAGGAGCAGGGCTGGATCGTCGCGGCCCAGCGCGCCTCGGAAAGCAAGGTCGACGAGCTGCTTGCCGAGCAGCAAGAGGCCCTGGTGACGAAGCTGCAGCAGGCCGGCATCGAGATCACCTATCCGGACCGCGAGGAGTTTCGCACCGCGACGCAGCCGGTTCGAGACAGCCTCGGCAAGGAGACCTGGGGCGAGGAGCTGTATCGGGAGATCGCGCGGATCGGCCAGTTGGATATGTGATTCGAGACAGGGCATTGCGAAGGCTGACCCGCGCCGCTGACGCGGGTCATGCTTCCAGCCGGCGGCGCTCCAACGTCTAGGGGCGCCGGTCCGGCCGCCCAATTCTGCCATGGTGGCGGGCGCGCAAGAACCGGACGGGGCGTGTTGCACGCTTCGCCGGTTTCCTTGCATGCCTGGACCGACTTACCTATAAAGCGGGACCGGTGTCCGGCACGCGTGCAGTGACTTCGGGCGGGCCAACAATGGGTTGTGCTGCTGTTCGGGGTCGGACCGGCTCCGCCACGGGGGCGGCGGCTTCAGGAGCGCAGATGCCAACAAGCAAGACGGAGCGACGCTGGAGCCGTCTGCCTGAAACGGCCTCCCCTCTGCCGCTCTACCATCAAATGTACATCGTGCTGCGGCAACAACTCGTCGAAGGGGCCTTCGGCGCCGACGAGCCGATGCCCAGCGAGCACGAGTTGGCGAGGATGTTCAAGGTCTCGCGTATCACCGTGCGCCGGGCCCTGGCAACGCTCGAGCGCGAGGGTATGATCGAACGCCATCGCGGCCGCGGAACCTTTCCGACCCGGCGGGCGGGGGGACAGCAACCCCTGCGGTCCAACATGCGCGGACTGCTGGAAAACCTGCTCGCCATGGGCCTCTCGACCACGGTGCGCGTGATCGACTTCGGCTACGTTCAGGCGCCCGACGACGTTGCCGAGGCGCTGGCCCTGCCGTTCGGTGCGACCGTCCAGAAGGCGATCCGCGTCCGCTCGATCAAGAGCCGGCCCATGTCCCACCTGACCACCTGGGTACCGGAAGACATTGGCCGGGGCTATGCCAAGAAAGACCTGGCCGAGCGCCCGCTGCTCGCTCTTTTGGAAGAGGGCGGCATCAAGGTTTCCTCCGCTGAACAGACGGTCACGGCCCGAGCCGCCGACTCGACCATCGCCGATCTTCTGAAGACCCAGGTCGGCCTGCCCCTCCTGGCCATCAGCCGCATTGTCTTCGACCAGGACGACCGCCCCGTCGAGTTCATCAATGCGCTCTACCGCCCCGACGTTTACGAGTACCGCATGACCATGTCGCGCAACACCGGGGGCGACGCCCCGGTGTGGGAACCCACGGGCTGAGCTGCAGGGGCGCAGGCGAACGGGCTTGGTTGCCCGCTCGGTTGTCCTATAATGCAGACAATCGAAGGGTTGAACAGGAAGCCCCTGTTCGGAGGCAGCGCAGATGAATGCCAGGGAGTCCGATAGCTGGCCGCCGGGCGGCGCCTGTCTGGTGGGTGCCGCCGGCGGTATCGGCGCGGCCGTCGCCCGGCGTCTCGCGGCGGAGGGACCGCGGCCGCTGGTGCTGATGGACCTGGCCGGGCCCGCTCTCGACACGCTTGCGCAGGACCTTGACGCAATCCCCATCGCGGTCGACCTGGCCGAGGCCGATACGGTCGCGGCGGCCTTCGCGGCGGCCAAGGCGCAGTTGCACGGCCAACTGTCGGCTTTGGTTCTGGCTGCCGGCCTCGTGGACACCGCAAAGCTGGGAGAGCTGACACCGCAGCGCTGGGACCGGATCATCGCCGTCAACCTGACGGGGTTCTTCCTGGTCTGCCACCACGGCTTTCCATTGCTCGCCGATGGCGCCCGGGTCGTGACGCTGGGCTCGCTGGCCGGCCGCACCGGCGGCGTTCTCACCGGCACCGCCTACGCCGCCGCCAAGGGTGGGGTCGAGGCGATGACCAAGTCCATCGCCCAGCAACTCGCGCCGCGCGGTATCACTGCGAACTGCGTTGCGCCCGGCGCCGTGGAGACGCCGATGCTGGAGGCCCATCCGCCCGAGCGGAAGGCCGCCATGTCGGCCTCGACACCGCTGCAGCGCATGGCCCGGCCCGAGGAGATCGCCGCCGCTGTTGCCTATCTGCTGTCGCCGGAGGCGGGTTTCGTGACCGGCCACGTCCTCGCGGTCAACGGCGGCCTGCGCATGGATTAAGCGGGCACGTCGCTACGCCAGCCGACCTGCCTCGTAACCCTCGTAGACCGCTTCCAGCGCCGTGCGCGCGGCCTGGCAATCGCCGGCGGCGTGGATGGCGATGACGCGGTTGCCCCCGGCCGACAGGGCCGACAGCTCGTCGTGGAGGGCGTTGCGCGGCCGGGCATGGGTCGGCGCGATCACGCTGTCGAAGTCGCCGGTTTCGCGCTCGGCGCCGGTGGAGAGATCGACGAGCCGGGTGAGGCCGCCGCTGAATCCCGTGACCGTCTGCAGGGGCAGGATGGCGACCTTCTTCTCGCTCAGGCGCCGGCGCAGCGCGAAGCTGGAATAGATGCTCACCGTCCAGGCGGGCGTGCCCGTCGGGGCGATCAGGGTCACATTGTGGCCGCGGTCGGCGAGCCATTCCGCCGTCGCCGCCACCGACCAGCCGCCGAGGACATCCACCAGGGCCACGCGCGCGCCCAGCGTATCCGGATCGGCGATCGCATCCTCCAGGGTCAGCGCGCTGCCGCCGGCCGGCAGGTCGAGGGGCGTGGGCTCCGCGCCGGTGGCCAGAACAACGGCGTCCGGCTGAGCCGCGGCGATGGCCTCGGCGGTGGCCGTCCGGCCCAGCGTCACCGCGACCCCTGTCCGTTCGAGGGCGGCGGTCTGATAGTCGAGCAGCTTCAGGAAGTCATGGCGCAGCGGCATCGCTTCCAGCCAGGCCAGCGCGCCGCCCAGGCGCTCTCCGGCCTCCCAGAGTTGCACCTGATGGCCGCGGGCCGCGGCCGCCGCCGCCGCCTCCATACCGGCCGGCCCGCCGCCGACGACGAGCACCTGGCGCGGCCGGGTGACAGAGTCGGCTTCCACATCCGCGATCGTGCCCTCGCGGCCGGCGCGCGGATTGGACAGGCAGGTGATGGCCAGATTCTGCGCCAGCATGTTCGCACAGCCCTGGTTGCAGCCGATACAGGGGCGGATTTCGTCTTCTCGGCCGGCCGCCGATTTGGCCACGATCTGCGGGTCCGCGATGTGGGCGCGCGCCATGCCGACCATATCGGCCTCGCCCGCGCTCAACACCGTTTCGGCCTCGGCCAGGCTGCGGAACTTGCACACCGCGAAGATCGCCGGTGGATCGGGCAGGTCGGCCAGTGCAGCCTTGATCGCCGGGGCGAAAGGGCGGAAGAGGGCAGGATCGAAGGCCATGTCGGCCATCTGTGTCGAGACCGTCCAACTGCCGTGATAGGCCGAGTGGGAGACATGGACGAAGTCGACCCTGGCTGCCTCGCAGAGCCGGCGGGTGATGCCGGTCATGTCGTCCAGTGTCAGCCCGCCGGGCAGCCACTCCTCGGCGCTGATGCGCAGGCCCAGGGTGACCTCCGGGCCGACGGCCGCGCGCACGGCCACCAGCGTCTCGCGGGCGAGGCGCAGACGGTTTTCCGCTGTGCCGCCCCAGGAGTCGTCGCGATGATTGGTGGCCGGCGACAGGAACTGTTGAAGCAGGTGGCCGTGGGCGAGCTGTAATTCGATCCCGTCCAGCCCCGCCGTGACGAGATGCCCGGCGGTCAGGGCATGGGCCTCGATCACTTCCTGGATCTCGCCCTCGGTCATGGGGTGGGGCGGCGGCGCGGTCGCCGCCCAGGGAATCGGCGAAGCGCCCCAGGCGGGCGTTCTGGTGTAGTTGCCGTCGATATGGCGGCCCAGATGAATGATCTGGCCGAACAGCCGGCCCCCTTCGTCCCGCACGGCTTCGGCAATGCGTGCGAAGCGGTCGATACAGGCCGGATCGTAGCCATTGACGCCTTGTTGGCGGCCCAGCGAGCTGCGGTGAACGCGGATGCCCTCAAAAATGTTCAGCGCCGCACCGCCGGCCGCGCGGGCCCGATGATAGGCGAGGTGCCGCTCCGACGGCAGGTTGTCCTCGCCGTAGTTGGTCGTGTGGGCAGGCATGAAGATCCGGTTGCGGAGCTGGGTGGCGCCGACCCGCAGGGGTCGAAAGGCGGCCGGATAGGCGGCCGCGCCGCTGCTGAGATCGCTGTCGATCCGCGTCACGTCCTGTGGCCTCCAAACGGGTTTCCCGGGGTTTTCGGCTTGACATCCACCCGGGTGCAAGCTGAAATGAACTAATAGTATAACAACATAACTATTGAGCCGGTCAAGGCGAGGGAGACAGTGGCGAGATGGCGGGTCCATCAGGCGTCGGGGCGTTGACATCCTTGGATGCGACTTGCCGGCCTCCGGCCGTTCCGAGCCATGTGGCGCATGCCCCCCGGCAATGGGACCGGGCCGGCCTCGACGCGCGCGCGGCCGAGGTGTTTTGCGATCTGCCGGCGCGGGCCGCCGAAGAGATTGCGGCCGCGCTGGGCTTCATCCGTGCGAACGGGCTGACCCTCGAGACCTTCGAGCAGGAGGACTTCCGCGTGCCGGCCTTTGCGCCAATGGCCGCGGAGATCCGCCGCCGCCTGGACGCGGGGGCCGGCGTCGTCGTCTTGCGTGGCGTGCCGCTGGACATTGCCGATGAGGAGGCGGCCGGGATTACGGCCTGGGGACTGGCGAACTATGTGGGGCGGCCCATCCGGCAGGGTCTGAACGTCGACCGGCGGCTCTTCACCGTGACCGACAGGGGGGCTGCGAACACCGATCCCACACGGATCGGCGCATCGGCCAAGCTTTCCCGGATGCACTCCGACAACGGCTGTCTGGAGCCGCGGCCGCCGGATTATATCGCCCTGCTGTGCGTGCAAAACGCGGCCCAGGGCGGCGACAGCACGATCATTTCAGCGGAGACTCTGCATAGGGAAATCGCCGAGGCGCGGCCCGATCTGCTGCCCTGGCTCTATCGCCCCTATCACTTTCGCCCCCCGCAGTTGCACGCCTGGCCGGCCGGCCCCGAGACCGTCGTCAAGCCGGTGTTCGATCTGGGCGAGGGGGGCGATCTCAACGTTCACTATGCCCGGGTGATGATCGATCCGGGCATGGAACTGGCCGGGCTGACGCTCGAAGGCGCGATGCGCGAGGCGCTCGATCTTGTCGACCATCTCTTGGAGCGTGAAGACCTAGCCTGGCGCTATCGCCTGAAGGCCGGCGACCTTCTGTTCACCAACAATCTCACGACCCTGCACGGCCGGCTCGCCTATGCCGATGCGCCCGACGGCGGCGCCCGCCGGGTGCTAAAGCGCATCTGGCTCTGGGCGCGCCACCGCGGGCCGGGGGTCGACCCGGTCGCCCTCGATCTGGCCGAGCGCCCGCAAACGGGGAGCGAGCGATGATTGCGGTGCCCCTCACGGTGCAATGCCTGAACGGCGGCGACGGCGCGGTCACGCTCACCGTGGAGCGCATGGTCAATCTCGGCTCCGCCACCCGCGATCCGCAGACTGCCGTCGCCCACCGGGACGAGGTCGCCAAGCACGGTATCCGCATCGCGACGTCGGTTCCGGCGCCGCGCATCTATCCGATCGGCAGCCATGCGCTGACCACCGGGACGTCGGTCGAGGTGCATACCGAAGAGACCTCGGGCGAGGTGGAGATCGTGGTCGCGCGGGACGGCGACGGCCGCGTTCTGGTCGGTGTCGGCAGCGACCATACCGACCGCGCCCTGGAGCGTGTTTCGATCCCCTGGTCGAAGCAGGTCTGTCCGAACGTCCTGGCGCCGGTGCTGTGGCCCCTGGAGGAGATCCGCGATCATTGGGACGACTGCGTCCTGCGCAGTTGGGTCGACGACCGGCTCTATCAGGAGGTTTCGGTGGCCGCCTTCCTGCATCCGGACGATGTCCTGGCGATTTTGGCCGAACGGGCGCCCGGTCTGCCGGAACGGGATGTGATGGTGTTCTGCGGCACCATCGTCAGTGTCGACAAGCGCCTCGGTTTCGGCCGGGACTGGCGGTTCCAGCTCGACGATCCGAGCGCGGGCCGCCGCATCGACCACGCCTATAGGGTCGTCGAGATGTTCGATGCGCTGGCTCCGGACTACCGCGTACCGGTCGTCACCGGCGACGGATCGGCTGTTGCCGCATCGGCCTGAGACCGAAGGGGTGCCCGTAGGGGCACGAGCCATGAATTCGCGCCGAAGCGCCGCTGCTGCGGGGCGCGCGGAACTGGGAGGAGACGACATGCGCGAGAGTTCGATGAGGTGGGCGGTGCGGCGCGCCGCCGTTGTTGCGGGTGCGGGTATCCTGGCGCTCGGTTTAGGGATGTCCGGGGCGCCTGTGCTTGCCGAGACGCTAGTGCTCGCGGCGCCGGGCACGCCGGAGGGCTTCGACGGCGATGCGCTGCGCCCGCAGACGCAGAACGTGGTGACCCAGGTCTACGAACCGCTGGTCCGCTATGGCCGCACCACCGACGCGCAAGGGCGCGAACGCCTCGACAGCTCTGTCGTCGAGGGCCATCTGGCGGAAAGCTGGGAGACCTCCGAGGACGGCAAACGCTGGGTGTTCACCCTGCGCCAGGGCATCAAGAGCCCCCACGGCAACGAGTTGACCGCCGCCGATGTTGCCTGGTCGTGGAACAAGTCCTTCGCCCAGAAGCGCACCGGCAACTTCATTGCCCGGGTGTCCAACGTCTCCGGGGTTGAGGAGGTCTCGCGCTACGAGGTCGCCTTCACGCTGTCGGCGCCGAGTTCGATCTTTCTGAAGGCGCTGACGCTTTACGTTCCCGGGATCTACGACAGCGAGACGGTGAAGCAGCACGCGACGGCGGAGGACCCCTGGGGTCTGACCTGGCTGCAGGAGAACACCGCGGGCTTCGGGGCCTATCACCTGGCGCAGTTGCGGCCAGGCGAGCAGGCGGTGTTCGTGTACAACGAGAACTACTTCGGGGAGAAGCCCTACTTCGACCGGGTGATCTACCGTGCGGTTCCTTCTGGTGCCAGCCGTGTGACCCTGCTGAAGACGGGCCAGGTGCACTGGATCGACCGGCCCTCTGTCCAGCAGGTCGTCGACCTGCGCGACGACGCCTCGGTCAAGGTGCTCGAATCCCAGGGGCGCGCCATCGCCGGTGTCCGCATGAACCCCAAGTTCGCGCCCTTCGACGACGTCCGGGTGCGCCGGGCGATGAACTATGCCGTCGACAAGGACGCGATCCGCGAGGCGGTGTTCTTCGGAACCGGGGCCTTCGCCAAGTCGTTGGTGCCGCCGTTCATCGAAGGCTATGACGACAGCGCCTTCGTCTATGACCACGACCCCGACAAGGCCAAGGCACTGCTGGCCGAGGCCGGCTATGCGGAGGGTTTCGAGGTCGAGCTGCTCTATTCCGATCTCTGGTGGTGGCTGGAGCCCATCGCCATTCAGGTCGCCGACCAGTTGCGGGCCGCCGGCGTGACGGCAAAGCCGACCCGGATCACCGGCTCCGACATGCGCTCGCGCGGGGCGCCGGCGGTGCAGGACATGCCGTTCTTCGCCTTCGAGGATGGCCCCATCGTGCTGGACCCGGTCTACGCCTTCTACCTCATGGCCCACAGCAAGGGCGTGTCCAACCGCGCCGGTTACAACAACCCGCAGGTCGATGCCTTGATCGACGAGGCACGGAAGACCCTGAACGCCGAAGACCGGCTCGGCATGATGCGGGAGGCGCAGCAGCTCTGGCTGCAGGACTCGCCATGGCTGATCGCGATCTATCCCTCGGTCTTCGAGGCCATGGCACCGGACATCGTCGGCTGGGTGCCGCATTCCGACGACCATGAACGCTGGATTGACCTGAGGCGTCAGTAGCGGCCGCCGGCCATTGCCAGTCATAAAACGAAGAAGAACGGGAGCGAGAGAAGCATGATGACCATCTGGACGCGGGCGGTGCGCGGCGCCGCCGTTGTTGTGGGCGCCGGTATCCTGGCCCTGGGCCTGGGGGTTTCCGGGGCACTGGCCGAGACTCTGGTGCTCGCGGCGCCGGGCACGCCGGAAGGCTTCGACGGCGATGCGCTGCGCCCGCAGACGCAAAACGTGGTGACCCAGGTCTACGAACCGCTGGTCCGCTACGGCCGGACCACCGACGCGCAGGGTCGCGAAAGCCTCGACAGTTCGGTCATCGAAGGCCATCTGGCGGAAAGCTGGGAAACTTCCGAGGACGGCAAGCGCTGGGTGTTCACGCTGCGTCAGGGCATCAAGAGCCCCCACGGCAACGAGCTAACTGCCGCCGACGTGGTCTGGTCGTGGAACAAGTCCTTCGCCCAGAAGCGGACCGGCAACTTCATCGCCCGGGTGTCCAACGTCTCCGGGGTTGAGGAGGTCTCGCGCTATGAAGTCGCCTTCACGCTGTCGGCGCCGAGTTCGATCTTTCTGAAGGCGCTGACGCTCTACGTGCCTGGGATCTACGACAGCGAGACGGTGAAGCAGCACGCGACGGCGGACGATCCCTTGGGCCTGACTTGGCTGCAGGAACACACGGCCGGCTTCGGGGCCTATCACCTGGCGCAGTTGCGGCCGGGCGAGCAGGCGGTCTTCGTCCACAACGAGAACTACTTCGGTGAGAAGCCTTACTTCGACCGTGTGATCTATCGTGCGGTTCCTTCCGGCGCCAGCCGGGTGACCCTGCTGAAGACCGGTCAGGTCCATTGGATCGAACGGCCTTCGGTTCAGCAGGTCGTCGACCTGCGCAAGGACGACTCGGTCAAGGTCGAGGAAGCCGTCGGCGTGGCCTTGGCCAGCGTGCGCATGAACGGCACCTTCAAGCCCTTCGACGATGTCCGGGTGCGCCGGGCGCTGAACTACGCCATCGACCAGGACAGCCTTCAGGAGGCCGTCTTCCAGGGCACCGGGAGCATCGCCCGCTCCGTCGTGCCCTCGGTCATCGAAGGGTATGACGACAGCACCTTCGGCTATGACCACGATCCGGCCAAGGCCAAGGCGCTGCTGGCCGAGGCCGGCTATGCGGAGGGTTTCGAGGTCGAGCTGCTCTATTCGGATATGAACTGGTGGCAGCAGCCCATGGCCATCCAGATCGCCGATCAGCTTCGGGATGCCGGCGTGACGGTCAAGCCGACCCGGATCACCAGCTCGGACATGCGTTCGCGCGGGGCGCCGGCGGTGCAGGACATGCCCTTCTTCGCCTTTCAGAACCCGCCCATCGTGCTCGACCCCGTCTACACCATGTATCTGCTGGCCCACAGCAAGGGTGTGTCGAACCGCTCGCGCTACAACAATCCCGAGGTCGACCGGCTGATCGACGCGGCGCGCGAGACCCTGGACAGCGGGAAAAGGCTGGCAATGATGCGCGAGGCGCAGCAGCTCTGGCTGGCGGATGCGCCCTGGATCATGACGCTGTATGCTTCAGCCTTCGAGGCCATGGCCCCGAACATCGTCGGGTGGATGGACTATCCGGACACCCATGAGCGCTGGGCCGATCTGTCGATTGCAAAGTGAGCCCCGTTCAGGCGCTGACGGGCTGCGGCGTGCCTTGACTCCGGGCCGAGGGCGGAACACGCAGTGAGAATTCGACGCTTTCTCAGTCGGCGCTTTCTGATGATCGTGCCGCTGCTGGTGGGGATCCTGTTCTTCACCTTCATGCTGGTGCGTATCGGCAGCCAGGATCCGGTCGGGCTGCTTGC
The DNA here is from genome assembly GCF_028289705.1 of Pelagibius sp. GTDB lineage: Bacteria > Pseudomonadota > Alphaproteobacteria > Kiloniellales > Kiloniellaceae > Pelagibius. The sequence continues at coordinate 12,447 of NZ_JANQOI010000007.1, read as the reverse complement.
CGGCCCGACCGCGACCCAGGCGGAGATCGATATGATCACCCGCGATCTGGGCCTCGATCAGCCGCTTTTCGTGCAGTTCTCCTACTACATGACCAACGTCGTGCAAGGGGACCTGGGCGAGAGCTGGCTGTCGAACCGCCCGGTCCTCTCCGACATCCTGCAGCGCATTCCCATCACCCTCGAACTGCTGTTCTGGGGCGTAGGCATCGGCGCGCTGATCGCCATCCCGGTCGGGCTTCACGCGGCATTCCGGCCGGGCCGGGCCTTCGATCATGTCTCCCGCTTCCTGTCGCTGCTCGGCTTTTCCATCCCGACCTATTGGCTGGGTCTGGTGATGCTGTTCGTGTTTTTCTATCTGCTCGGCTGGGCGCCGCCGGGGATCGGGCGGATCGGGCTGATCGTCATCCCGCCCGAGCCGATCACCGGCAGCTATCTGATCGACAGCCTGCTGCAGGGGAGTTGGGAGGCGGCCCGCTCGGCAGCCTCTCACCTGGTGCTGCCGGTGATCTGCGTGGCTATCGTCGCGGCGGCGCCGATCATCAAGCACACCCGCGCCATCGCCCTGGAGGTCGTCGGCTCCGATTCCGTGCGCTATGCCCGCGCCTCGGGTCTGCCCGAGGCGATCGTGCGCCGCGTCGTGCTGCGCAACTCGACCGTCCCGGTGATGACCTTTGTCGGGACCGAACTGACCGGCCTCGTCGGCACCGTCTCGCTGATCGAGTATGTCTTCGCCTGGGGCGGCCTCGGCCAATACGGGCTGAACGCCATCGTGGCCGGCGACTTCGCGGCCGTGCAGGGATACGTCCTGGCGCTGGCCCTGTTCTCGGTCCTGGTGTTCCTGATCATCGACCTGCTGGTCGTGATCCTGGAGCCGCGCGCCAGCGAGCAGCCATGACCGAGGCGTCGCTCAGACCCACCAGGGACGCTGCCGGGATGCCGCGCGCGCTGGCGCGGATCGTCGGCATCGCCCGGCGCAGCCCCACGGCGGCCATCGGCATGGCGATCCTGACCGGCTTCGCCGGCCTGGCCGTGTTCGCGCCGCTGGTGATGCCCTACGACCCCATCGCCGCCTTTCCGCGCGAGATCCTGACCGCGCCCAATTCCGAGTTCTGGCTGGGAACCGACGGCAACGGCATGGACGTCTTCAGCCGGGTCATCTACGGCGCGCGCTACGCCTTCGGCATCGCTATCCCGGCGGTCATCCTGTCGATCGTGATCGGCGTCCCGCTGGGCTTGTGGACCGGCTATGTCGGCGGCTATGTCGACGAGGTGACCATGCGGGTGTTCGATGCGCTGCGCGTCTTCCCGTCGATCATCCTGGCGCTGGCCGTGGTTGCGGCGACCGGGCAGTCGCTGGTCAACGTGGTCCTGGTGATCGGGGTGCTCGACTCGCCGATTTTCGCGCGGGTGGTGCGCTCGGAGGTGCTGGCTCTGCGCTCCAGCACCTTCGTGGAGAGCGCCATCGCCGCCGGCAATCCGACGCGCCGCATCCTTTTCGTCCACCTGCTGCCCAACGCGATCCAAGGGGCCATGGCGCAGACCGCGGTGCGGGCCGCCTGGGCGGTCCGGATCAGCGCGACCCTGGCTTTCCTCGGCGTCGGCATCCAGGCGCCGACCCCCGAATGGGGCGCCATGATCCGCCAGGGTGCGGAGTTCATGGTGACCGGCCAGTGGTGGGTGGCGCTGTTCCCGGGGATCGCGCTGATCCTCATGGTGCTGGGCCTCAACATGCTGGGCGACGGGCTGCAGGACCTCCTGAACCCGCGCCGCAAGGCATAGGGAGGCTCCCGCGATGGCGCTGCTGCAGGTCGACGACCTTCAGACCCGGTTCATCAGCCGGGATCTCGACAACCAGGTCCGTGTGGCCAAGGCCATCAATGGCGTCGGTTTCAGCCTCGGGCGCGGTGAGGTGCTGGGGCTGGTGGGCGAGACGGGGGCCGGCAAGTCCCTGACCGCGCAGTCGATGATCGGCCTGCTGCGGCCGCCGGCCAAGGTGGTGGACGGACTGGTCGAATTCGACGGCCGCGACCTCCTCTCCATGGACCCGGGCGCGCTCAACGCCTTGCGGGGAAACGAGATCGCCCTGGTCGTTCAGAACCCGCTCACCTCGCTCGATCCCCTGACCCGCATCGGCGACCAACTGATCCGCGTGCACCGCGCCCATCGCAAGGTGTCGGTGGCCCAGGCGCGTGAGCGGGCCATCGACATGATGGCGGCGGTCGGCATCCCGGCGCCGGAGCGACGGATGCGGGCCTGGCCGCACGAGCTGTCCGGCGGCATGGCCCAGCGCGTGCTCATTGCCATGGCCCTCATCAACGAGCCTAAGCTCCTGATCGCCGACGAACCCACCACCGGCTTGGACGTGACGGTGCAGGCGCAGATCCTGGACCTCCTGCGCGACATGGTGCGGCGCATGGACATGGCGGCCATCGTGATCACTCACGATCTGGGCGTGGTGGCCCACTACTGCGACCGCATGGCGGTCATGTTCGCCGGCGCCATCGTCGAGAGCGGGCCGGTCGACAGTGTCTTTGCCGGACCGGCCCATCCCTATACGCAGGCGCTGATCTCGGCGACGCCGGAGCGGCTGGCCCTCGGCAGCGGCGCCATCGTCGGCGGGCCGCCGCCGGACCTCTATGCCCTGCCGGAGGGCTGCCACTACCGCGGCCGCTGTCCCCACGCCGCTGAGGTCTGCGGCTCGGCCCCGCCGGACCGCGAAATCGGTGCCGGACAGGTCGCGCGGTGCCATTTCGCGGGCAACCTGCCGGCGGCCTTTCAGTGAGCGCCATGACCGAACGCGAAGCGGCCCCTCAGGTATCGGCAGCGGCCGCGCCGGAGCCCGCCGTCGAGCCCGTTCTGGCGGCCGAGAACCTCGTCAAGCACTTCCCGGCGGACAACGGCCAGGTCGTCCACGCGGTCAACGGCGTCAGTTTCTCGATCCGCCCCGGCGAGGTGCTCGGCATGGTCGGCGAGAGCGGGTCCGGCAAGTCGACCGTCGGCCGGATGGTGCTGCGCCTTCTGAAGCCGACCTCCGGGACCGTGCGCTTCCGCGGCCGCGACATCTCGGCCCTGCCGGAGCGGGAGTGCCGCCCCCTGCGTGCGGACATGAGCATCGTGTTCCAGGACCCCTGGGGTGCCCTGAACCCCAGGATGAAGGTATCGGCGCTGATCGGCGAACCGCTGAAACTGCATACGCCCCTGAGTTCCGCGGAGCGCCGCCGGCGGGTCGAAGAACTGGCCGACCGCGTGCACCTCTCGACGGCTTTCCTGGACCGCTATACCGCAGACCTCTCGGGCGGCCAGTTGCAGCGGGTCTGCATCGCCCGGGCGATCGCGACCAACCCCAAGCTCGTGGTGCTCGATGAGCCCACCAGTTCCCTCGATCTCTCGGTGCGCGCTGGGATCCTGGAACTGCTCGCCGAGCTGCGCGACGAAACCCAGGTAGCGATGCTGTTCATCAGCCACGACCTGGGCACGGTCCGCCTGATCTCCGACCGCATCGTGGTGCTCTATCTGGGCTCCATCGTCGAATACGCCGCGGCGCAGGAGGTCTTCGAGCGGCCCGCCCATCCCTACACCCAGGCCCTGATCTCGGCGCATCTGCCGCCCGACCCGCGCGCGCGGCTGACCCGTCACGTCCTGGAGGGTGAGATCCCCAGCCCCATCGACCTGCCCGAGGGCTGCCCCTTTGCCGCCCGCTGCCCGGTGGTGCAGCCGCGTTGCGGGCAAGAGGTGCCGCAGATGGTGCCGGTCGGCGACGACGGGCATCGCGCGGCCTGTCTCAGAATTCCCGAGGGCGGCAATCAGATCCCGCGATGACCGCTCCCCCTTTTTCTTCTCAACACTGGATCTAGCATGACCGATAGTTCGTCTGCTGCCGCGGCCGCGCCGGCCTTTCCCACCTTGCTGAGTCCCTTGCGCCTGGGCCCCAGGACGGCGCGTAACCGCGTGTGGATGCTGGCCCATGCGACCCTGCTGGTGAAGGATCATCTGTTCACCGAGGAGCATGTCGCCTACTACGTCGCCAGGGCGCGCGGCGGGGTTGGCGTCATCACCATGGAGGCGATGGCCACCCATCCGACGACCCAGCCCTACAAGGGCAAGGCCTTTGCCTTCGACCCGCGGATGGTCGAGCAGTACCGGAAGATCGCGGGACCGGTGCAGGCCGAAGGCGCGCTGATCTTCGCCCAGCCCTGGCACCGCGGGCGGCAGACCAATTCGGTGACCAATGGCCTGCCGGTCTGGGCCCCCTCCGCCGTGCCTTGTGCGGTCTATCGGGAGATGCCTCACGTCATGACCGCCGCCGATATCGACAAGATCGTCGAGGGCTATCGGCTGTCTGCCCGCTATGCCCGGGAAGGCGGGCTGGACGGCATCGAGGTGCACGGCATGTCGCACGGCTATCTCCTGAACCAGTTCCTCTCGCCGGCCACCAACCACCGCGACGACGCCTTCGGCGGGTCCATCGAGAACCGCCTGCGGGTGGTGGAGGAGATCCTCGAGGCGACGCGGGCCGAGGCCGGGCCGGAGCTGGTGGTCGGCGTGCGGATCAACGGCGATGACGGGCATGAGGGCGGGCTGACGCCCGATGCCTGGGCCGATATCGCCCGGCGGCTCGAGGCGACCGGGAAGATCGATTACATCTCCGTTTCCCAGGGCACCTACGTGGACCGGATGCTGATCTATCCGACCGCGCCGGGCGAGCACGGCTACCAGATGCCGGCGACCCGCAAGATCAAACAGGCGGTGGACTTGCCGGTGGTCGGCGCCGGCCGGATCGTCTCGCCAGCGGAAGCCGAGGGCTTCCTGGCCGCCGGCGACTGCGATTTCATCGGCATGGCGCGCCAGCTCATTGCCGATCCGGATTGGGCGAACAAGGCGGCTTCGGGCCGGGCGCGGGAGGTGCGCCCCTGTGTCGGCGCCAACTGGTGCATGACGACCATCTTCGCCCAGGCCCCCATCGCCTGCATCCACAACCCCGCCGCCGGGGCGGAGCGGCAGTTCTCCGACGATACGCTGAAGCCTGTGGCCGAACCGAAGAAGGTCGCTGTCGTCGGCGGTGGCCCGGCGGGCATGCGCGCGGCGCTGACGGCGGCCCGGCGCGGCCACGAGGTGACCCTGTTTGAGGCGAAGGACCGGCTGGGCGGGCAGGTGGCGCTCTGGGCACAGGCGGAAAGCCGCCGCGAGCTGGTGGGGATCGTCGACTGGCTGAGCGACCGTCTCGCCGAGACCGGCGTGCGGGTCCGTCTGCAGACCTTGGCCGATAGCGAGCGGCTGCGCGCCGAGGGCTTCGAGGCGGCGGTGATCGCCACCGGTGCCGAGGCGCTGCGCCACGGCTGGACCCCCTTGCGCCCGCAGAACTGGAACGGCCCGCCGGTCCCGGGCTGCGACGGCGCAAGGGTCTACGGTTATCTGGATGTGCTGAACGATTTGCCGGCGCTGGGCGAGACGGTGTTGGTCTTCGATGCCCTGGGCGGGCGGCAAGCCGCCGTCGTGGCCGAGGTTCTGATCCGGCGCGGCCACCGCGTGACCTTCGCGACCCAGCTCGGCCAGCCCTCGCCGGACCTCGCCGCCAGCCGCGACTGGGGCAAGACCCACGGCATGCTGCGCCGGCTCGGCATGGACTTCAGGGTCGATGTGGAACTGACCGCCGTGGAGCCGGGCCGCGCCCTCTGCCGCGATCTCTACACCGGCGCAGCGGTGGAGATCCCGGCCGACGATGTGGTTCTGATGGTCGGCGCCCGCGCCCGCGACGCGCTGTTCCACGAGCTACAGGCGGAGGGCGCCGCGCTCGACTTGCACCTGATCGGCGACGCGCTGGCGCCGCGCCGCGCCAACGACGCCATCAAGGAGGGCGAGCGCGCGGGCCGCGCTCTCTAGCGAGCAGCCATCACCGGATTTTTCATTCTCATCAGGTAAGGAGGCGACGATCGTCATGACACCCGAGGGCAAAGAAGAGCTCGAAAAGATCCGCGCGGTGCGCGGCTATACCCTGCCGTTCCACGACATCCTGGCGGAACTCAATCCGGAACTGCTGAAGCGCTATGGTAATCTCGCATCCTACGCCCTCTTCGGCGAGGAGGAGGGCCGCGCCCTCGACCTGAAGACCCGCTTTCTGGTCCTCGTCGGCGTGACCACCGCGGTCAAGGGCGACCGCGAGGGGATCGAGTGGGCGGCGGCCCGCGCGATCAAGAACGGCGCCACCTGGCAGGAGGTCTATGAGGCCGCCTTCATGGCCGCCCTGCCGGCCGGCGTTCCCTCGTTCGAAGCCTCCTGCCGGGCCTTCAAGGAACTCCAGGAAGGCAAGGGCTGGGTCGACCAGGACGTGCCCGAAGAGGCCTAGGTGTCGGGGCTGCCGCCCGATGGGTGCGGCTGATGGCGGCAGACCGGGGCGCCGGCACGGACCGCATGGCGCCCCGTCCGCTCATCGGCGTCGCCGCCATGCTCGGCACCACCGTCGTGATTCCCCTGATGGGGCTCTGCGTCAAGGTCCTCGACACCTACGAGATCGGCGCCATGGAGATCATGGCGGTGCGCTCCGTCCTGGTCCTGCTGCTGTTGTTGCCGGCCTTGGCGCTTGCCGCCAACGTCGATGCCTTGCGGCGAGCCCATAAGCCGGCCCATCTCTGGCATGCCGCCTTCGGCCTCTCGTCGATGGCCTGTTTCTACGTGGCGCTCGCCCATCTGCCGCTGATCACGGTCACGGCGATCAACTTCACCACGCCGATGTTCGTTGTCCTGCTGGCGATCCCGCTGTTGGGTGAGCGGCCGGACAGGCTCGATTGGCTGGCGATCGCGGTGGGTTTCGCCGGGGCGCTGATCGTTCTGCGGCCGAGCGCCGCCGCCTTCAACGTCTTCGCTCTGGTGATCCTGGTCGGCTCTTTTCTCGCGGCCTGCATGCTGATCGTCCTGCGCCTCATGCCGGCGGCGAGTTCCAACTTCGCCGTCCTGTTTTTCTATGCCGCCATGGGCGCGGTCGCCTGCGGCCCGTTGCTGGCGGCCGTCGACGGCGAAGCGGCGGTAGCGCGGCTGCGCGCCGCCGAGGTCTGGCCGCTGCTGGTCGGATTGTCGCTGCTGGCTTTCGCGGTGCAGCTTTTGCTGACGCTGGCCTTCCGCCTGGCCTCCTCCGTTGCTGTGGGTGGGCTGGACTATCTCAGGCTGTTCTGGGCCGGGCTGCTCGGCTGGCTGTTCTTCGCCGAGGTGCCGGACGGCTGGGATGTCGCCGGGATGGCGCTGATCATGGCCAGTGGCCTCGTCATTCTCGTGCGTCAAAGCCGTCATAAGCCAAACGCGGCCGCGCCCCCATGTTGAGCGCGCGCTGGACGGAGCCCGGAGGATTCGGGCCGAGATTTCGCGATTGCTGTGGCGCTGCCACACCGGCCGCGGAACGCGGCAGCTGACACCGAGGCTTGGGCACGCATCTCCGAGGCTTGGTATGCGGAGCCGACGCGCAGGATTCGACCGCTGAGCGATAAGCCCCCCTCGATGCGCGAATCTCACGCGACACTGCGCTGAACTGACGCACAATCCAAGTGGGGCAGTTCGCCTCGCGTTTCCAGCGGTTCATGCCGGCCGGAATAAATGATTAGAATCAGACAGCTATGAAAGCTCCGGTTTGGTGGCATAGTGGTTGCATTCGTGGTGGCAGTGAATGTGCTGGGCGGAGACAAGACCAAGAATCCGTCCGGTCGCAAGGCACCAACACAGAACCTGAGGAGGCTGTCACATGAGACTCAAATGGGTTGCCTTATGCACCGCCGCGATGATCGCCCTACCGATGGCGGCGGCCGAGGCTGCGGAACTGCGGATCGGCTTCACGGCCGATGCGCTGACCCTCGATCCGGCCAACCACCGCAATCGGGAAACCCAAACCATCATCCGCAACATGCATGACGGCCTGCTGACTCGTGATTCGCAGATGAACGTCGTGCCCGAACTGGCCGAGTCGTGGACAGCCCTCGACCCAACGACCTACGAGTTCAAGTTACGGCGGGGCGTGGCCTTCCACGACGGCAGTCCGATGACGGCCGCGGACGTGAAATTCACCTTCGACCGCCTGACCGGGGAGGGCGCCATGGACGGGCAGACCAGCCCGCGCAAGAGCCTGCTCGGTCCGCTGAAGGAGGTCAAAGTCATCGACGATCGGACGTTCCACATGATCCTGGAGGAGCCGTGGCCCATTCTGCCGGCCATGCTGCCGTTCCAGGAGGTCGTCTCGAAGGCCCACGTCGAGAAAGTCGGCACCGCCGGCATGGCCGGCTCTGTTTCGGGTACGGGGCCCTTCAAGCTGGTCGAATGGCGCCGCGGCGACTCCGTGATCATGGAACGCTACGACGGTTACTATGGCGGCGCAGCCGACATCCCGCCGATGGGCAAGGCCTGCGTGGACCGCGTGATCTTCAAGGTCATTCCGGAGAACGCCTCACGCGTCGCAGCGCTGTTGGCCGGCGACGTCCACATCATCAACGGCCTGCCGACGCACAACGTCAAGCAGGTGGAGAGCAACCCCAACACCCGCGTCATGGCGGTCAATGGCACGCGCTCGACCTTCATCGCGCTCAACAACCAGACTGCGCCCTTCGATGACCTGCGTGTGCGCCGTGCGGTGGCCTACGCTCTGGACCGCAAGCTGATCGTCGACAAGATTCTCGACGGCAATGCGACGCTTATTGACGGCATCCTGAGCCCTGACGCCTTCGGCAAGAACGAGGCTTTGCCCACCTACGGCTACGACCTTGCCAAGGCCAAAGCCCTGTTGGCCGAAGCCGGCCATGCGGACGGGATTGACGTCACCCTCGACGTCGACGGGGCCAACAAGGAGACAGCAGAGGCCATTGCCTCGCTGCTCACCAAGGCCGGCATCCGCACCAAGGTGGCTGTCAACGAAGCCTCTCAACTGAAGGCCCGCTATCGCACCAAAGGCAAGCCCATCGACGGCCAGATGTGGCTGACGTCCTGGGGTAACGGTTCGCTGGACCCGGTGGGCATCTTCGTGCCGACGCACCGCACTGCGGGGCGTGGCAATTCCTCGGGGTATTCCAACACGGAGGTGGATGCCTTGCTGGATGCCGCCAACACCGAAACCGACCGCGCGAAACGCGCATCCCTCTACGCCCGGGCGGAGGCCATCGTGAACAAGGACCTGCCGAAAGTCTACCTCTGGGTGGCCAAGGATCTCTACGGTGTCTCCAACCAGGTCGCCGGCTGGCAGCCCAGCGCCGACAGCCGCATCAACCTGCACGACGCTTGTTTGAAGTAAAGGCCGGAGTGCTAAGGGCGCTTCGCCCGATGTGTAACCCTGATGTCCTTGGGGAGGGGACGCGGTCACAATGAAGCTGGGAAAGCTGTTCGAGCGGCTTGTTCAACTCCTTCCCGTGCTGCTCGGGGTCAGCGCCATCGTGTTCATCATGATGACGCTGACCCCCGGGGACCCGGTGGATATCATGCTGGGCGACCAGCACGTTACCGAAGAACAGGAACAGGCCCTGCGCAAGGACATGGGCCTCGACCTGCCGCCGCTCGAGCGTTTCGTCAAGTTCATCGGCAACGCCGCCACCGGCAACTTCGGGCTCAGCTTCTATCACCGCCAGCCGGTGATGGAGGTCATCGCCTCGCGTCTGCCCGCGACCATCGAACTCAGCCTGGCGGCGCTGGTCTTCGCGCTGGCCCTCTCGATCCCGCTGGGCGTCATCGCCGCGGTGAAGAAGAACAGCCTGCTCGACCGCCTGGCGACCGTCTCTTCGCTCTTCGGCGTGTCGCTGCCCGGCTTCTGGTTCGGCATTCTGCTGCTCATGCTCTTCGCCGTGCATTTGAACGTCTTGCCGGTCTCAGGGCGTGCGGGCTTCTCTTCGGAAGTCCCGCCGATCACCTATCTGCTACTGATCGACACGCTGCTGCACGGCCGCTTCGATGCCTTCGGCGATGCCTTGGCGCACATCGTCTTGCCGGCGGTCACCCTCGGCCTCCCCATGGCTTCCATCCTGATGCGGGTGACCCGGGCTTCCATGCTGGAGGTTCTGGAACAGGACTACATCACCTTTGCCGAAGCCAAGGGTCTCAGCCGCTACAAGATCCTGGTGAAGCACGCGCTCAAGAATGCGCTGATCCCAACGGTGACCGTGGCGGCCATCGAAACCGGCTCGCTGCTCGGCGGCAACATGGTTGTCGAGACGGTGTTCGGCTGGCCGGGCCTGGGGCGCCTGGTCGTCGAGAGCATTTTCGTGCGCAACTACCCGCTGATTCAGGCGGCGGTGCTGATCTATGCCGTTACCTACGTCATGCTGAACTTCTTCGCCGACATCCTCTACACGGTTCTCAATCCCAGGGTACGCCTCTAGATGACCGATGCCGTCAGCCGCACAGAACTGGACCTTGCGGGGCTGCGCACGGAGTCCCTCTTCGCGCGCAACATGCGGCTTTTCGCGACGAGCAGACTGTCGCTGGTCTCTGCGGGCGTGGTGCTCGCCTTCATTCTGATGGCCCTTGCCGCGCCGCTCTTCGCGCCCCACGATCCCAACGAGACCGACCTCTTCCGCCGCCTGCAGCCGCCTGCCTGGATGCCGGGCGGCGAGTGGGCCTATCTGCTCGGCTGCGATGCCCTGGGCAGGGACATCCTCTCCCGCATCATCTACGGCGCAAGGGTCTCCATCTTCATCGGCGCCGCGGTTATCCTGGTCGCCACGACGATCGGCACTCTGGCCGGGCTCGCCGCGGGCTACCTGCGCGGCTGGACCGACATTGTAATCTCCCGCCTCGTCGACATCCTGTTGGGCTTCCCTTACCTGATCTTCGCGATCGCCCTGATCGCCATGACCGGCCCGGGCCTGGGAAACATCATCCTGGCTCTGGCCTACAAGGAATGGGTCATACCCTGCCGCGTGGTGCGCGGGGAGACCTTGGCCGCCCGCGAGATCGAGTACGTCGAGGCCGCCCGTGCCATGGGCGGTTCGCGCCGCTACATCATGCTGCGCGAGATCCTGCCCAACATCCTCTCGCCCGTGGTCGTTGTCTCCACGGTGCGTATGGCTCACGTCATCATTCTGGAGGCCAGCCTGTCCTTCCTCGGCCTCGGCGTGCAGCCGCCGACCGCCTCCTGGGGCTCCATGGTCGCCGACGGCCGTTCCTTCATGCTGGATGCCTGGTGGGTGAGCACATTCCCCGGGCTGGCGATCCTGTTGCTGGTTCTTTCCATCAACGTTGTCAGCCAAGGGCTGCGCGACGCCTTCGACCCGAAGTTCCATGACTGAGGCGGAAGCTCCCAAAACGATCCTGGAGGTCCGGGATCTCAAGACCTGCTTCCAGACCCGCGACGGCCTGGTGACGGCTGTCGACGGGGTGAGCCTGGAGGTCGCCGCCGGCGAGTGCCTCGGCGTGGTCGGCGAAAGCGGCTCCGGCAAGAGCGTCACCTTCGCCAGCGTCATGGGGCTGATCAAGGCGCCCGGCCGCATCGACGCCGGCTCGATCCGATTCCGGGGCCGCGAACTCGTCGGCCTTGCGCCCGCCGACTACCGGCGCCTGCGCGGTAAGGACATCGCGATGACCATGCAGGACGCGCTGACCGCCCTCAATCCCGCGTACAGCGTCGCCGACCAGATCATCGAAGTGCTGCTGGCTCACGACGACAGCCTCACCGGCTCGCGCCGTGCCAGATCCCGCCAGGCCCGCGCCAAGGCCCTGGAAATGATGAACCTGGTGGGTATCCCTTCGGCAGAGAGGCGGCTCGACGACTACCCGCACCAGTTCTCGGGCGGGATGCGCCAGCGCATCATGATCGCCATCGCTCTGGCCTGCAGGCCGAAGCTGCTGATCGCGGACGAGCCGACGACCGCCCTGGACGTCACCATCCAGGCGCAGGTGCTGGAGCTGATCGCGGACATCCGCGAGCGGCTCGGCATGAGCGTGGTGTTGATCACCCACGACCTGGGCGTGGTGGCGGAATACTGTGACCGCGTGGTGGTGATGTACGCGGGCCAGGTGGTCGAAAGCGGCCCGACGCGTGACGTCATCGATAACCCGCTGCACCCCTATACCCAGGGACTGCTGGGCTCCATTCCACGCCTGTCGAACCTCAGCGAACGCATCCGGCCGATCGATGGCACGGTGCCGGAGCTGATCGACCTGCCGCCGCAGTGTCGCTTTCTTGATCGCTGCTCCCAAGCCCTACCGGCTTGCGCGGCGCCGATCTCCATGCGCTCCGTCGCGCAGGCTCGGCAGGTGCGTTGCATCAGCCCGGCGCTGGAGACGGCCCTGGACCCGACCCCGAAGGTGGCCTACGGCGGGGGAGAGCGGTCATGACTCCGCTGGTTCAGACCAAGGATCTGGTCAAGCACTACGACTCGCGTCGCGGCCTCTGGGGGCGCATGACCGGCAATCCCGGAACCCTGGTGCAGGCGGCCAACGGCGTCAGTTTTGAGATCCGGCGTGGCGAAACCCTGGGACTGATTGGCG
>NZ_JANQOI010000005.1 GCF_028289705.1 Pelagibius sp. | reverse complement strand
GGAGCCGTGTGAACGGCTCTAAGGCGACGGCTTGGCGGCCGTCTGTCAACCGACATCCTATGTCGGGAGGCGGGCGCCATACAAGACCCTCACGGGGAAGACGTCCGGCCTGTCTCGCTGGCAGGCTGCTACCCTCCCGGCGCCAGGGCTGTCCCCTGGCAACGGCTGTAGCAGGCCAAACCAGCGAGCATCACCACCATGACCACGATCCACCTGACCCGGCGCAGAGCCGCAGCCGCGGCGCTGTGCGCACCTGTAGCGGGCGTTCGAAACGATGGGGGCGGACCTACCGTTTCCGACCCCTTCGCCGCTCTCCGCACCGCCTATGCCGCCTTCACGATGCGGGAAGGGGAGTGCGGCCAATGACCGACCGCATCAACCGCACGGCTCTGTCCGACCTGGAGAACCACCTGATACCGCTCGAGGGTGCAGCAAGCGTGCTGGCCGACTGGATCGGCGACATGCACGTGGGGTCAGAGGACGCCGATCGCGAATACACCCAGCTGCGGACCGCCGGCATCTGCTGGCTGGCCTGGGAGATCTTCCACGAGACAGTGAAAGTTCGGGAGTGCTTCGAGCGCCTGTGGACGGCCGACAAATCGGACCGGACTGCGGCATGAACCATGGGCCGGGCCTTCGGGCCCGGTCCCTTTGCGCGGCGTCGTGCAGACGATTACCGGTCATTACCGCTCCCCGGCCATTGGCCTCCGCTGGTGCCGCCTCCTCCACCGCTGCTGCCGCCGCCAAAGCCTCCCCCTGAGTCTCCGGAACTTGGCACGTCACCTCCGCCTCCGCCGCCAAAGCCTCCCCCACCGTCTCCGCCACCGCTTCCAAAGCCACCACCGCCTTCTGAGCCGCCTCCGCCCCAGTTCCCAGAGACGGGCCCGGGTGCCGCAATAGAGCCTCCCGAGCCCCCGCCATCTCCCCCGTTGCCCGGAGAACCGAAACCAATCGGACCTTGAGGACCAATTGGCCCTTGCGGCCCTTGTGGCCCTGGTGGGCCGGGCTCTCCTCGCTCACCACGCAGCAGCTCCACAGCCTCTTCGTCGGCAAGGATCGCGTCCTTGACCTCTTCCGGCGAAGGTATCGAACTCATGATTGTCGCTAAGGTCTGCCGGAGGTCCTCAGGATCACGCTCAGCGATTGCGGCGCTTACGGCCTGAAGCACTTCCTCGTCCAATCTGGCTTGGAATTCTGCATCCAACCTCTCGCTCGCGCCCTGGAAGATATCTTCTTGCAGTCTGGCGACGACGTCAGCAGTTCTCTCGCCAACAATCCGCTCAAATCGAGTCTGCTGGAGATCTGCTAGGGCCTCAACTCTTTCGCGGAATGCCGAATCGATACTCAAGTCTAGCATAGTATTATCAATCTTGGATCCGAGAAAGAAATACACGATAGTGCCAGTTATTCCCAGCAGAATGAAGAATACAAACGCCACCGTACGCGAGAATTGATGCAGAAAATTCTTATGCTCTTTTACTTCTTCCAATAAAATTCCTCTCTTTTTTATTTCATCTGACTGCAATATTTCTCTGACTCGTGCGTCAATTAACTGTCGTGCTTCTTCGGATAAATCGGACATGCTACTCTCCAGAGGGCGAGCGAATACCCTGCTCAGCAATTAGAGGCTGGAAAGCCTATAGTGCAGGAGCGGCTGCTGCCACTCAACCAACAAGCCGGGACACTCTATTTCGAAGTCGATATCTATCGCTCCCCCAAGCTGATCTTCGACCAGTTGACGGAACGTCGCTTCGGCCCCAGAACTACGATGCCGCAAGCCAATCCCAAACGCGCACGAAACCAGAACAAAACACCCGCTTCGTGTTGCATCCGTGTTGCATGGAATCTGCGGGAAGGCGTGTTAACGAATGACGGAACGCGAAGGAGATCGTGTTAATGCAGGCACTTACCGCGGAATGCTGTGTAACGCCCCGTGCAACATGAAAATAGCCCACTTTCGTGGGCTAAGTGCTTGATTTAGTTGGTAGCGGAGGAGGGACTCGAACCCCCGACACGCGGATTATGATTCCGCTGCTCTAACCGACTGAGCTACTCCGCCAAACCCTCATTTACGGACGTTCAGCCCCCTGCCCGCCTTTGGCTTGGGACCGGTCAGGCACCCAACGTTGCCTTTCTGCCGACTACTCTGGCATCGAGATCACGGAGCCTACGCACCCATCACCGCTTGTCAAGCATCCGGCGCGCAAGGCGAGCGTGGTCAACGGACATCGCCGCTCTGGTGACTGCGGCCCTACCCGACCCACGTCACCTACGTGCCGGTGCGGATCGCGATGTTCTTGGTCTGCAGATAGTTCCAGAGCGCCTCGCGGCCCTTCTCGCGGCCGAAGCCGGACTTGCCGTAGCCGCCGAACGGCGTTTCGACGCCGCCTGCATACCACTCGTTGACGAAGATCTGCCCGGCCTTTAGGTGCCGGGCCGCCGTCATGGCGCGGTCGAGGTCGCGCGTGAACACGCCGGCGACTAGGCCATAATCCGTGGCGTTCGCGATGCGGATCGCCTCGGCCTCGTCCTCGAACGAGAACACCGAGAGCACGGGGCCGAACACCTCCGTCTGCGCGATCGTCATCTCCGGCGCGACATTCGCGAAGATCGTCGGTTCCAGGAACCAGCCGGGGCGGTTCAGCCGATGCCCGCCGGTTACCAGCGACGCGCCCTCCTGCTGCGCCTGGCGGCACAGGCCCTCAGCCCGCTCCCGCTGCTTTTCGGAGATCATGGGCCCCATATCGGCGTCTTCGTCCGGTGCGCCGACCCGGAGCGACTGGGCCAGGGCACGCGCGCGGTCCACCACCTCGTCATGGATCGACCGGTGCACGATCAGCCGCGACATGGCCGAACAAACCTGCCCGGCATTGAAATAGATGCCCCACCGCAGCGACTCGTCCAGCGCTGCCAGATCCGCGTCGGGATAGGCGATCGCGGCCGACTTCCCGCCAAGCTCCATCACCGTTGGGATCACGGTCTTGGCCGCGGCCGTCATGATGGCGGTGCCGGTCTCCACAGAGCCGGTGAAAACGATCTGATCGACATCGGGATGGGACGAGAGGGCCGCGCCCGCTTCGTGACCGTAGCCGCATAGCACGCTGACGGCTCCGGCGGGCAGGCCGGCCGCCTCCACCGCCTCGGCGATGAAGAGGCTGCTGAGCGGCGTCAGTTCCGGTGTCTTGACGACGCAGGCGTTGCCCGCGGTCAGTGCCGCCGAAAGCGACCGTGCCGTCATCTCCACCGGATAGTTCCAGGGGATGATCTGCGCCGAGACGCCATACGGCTCCATCACCGTGAAGTCGTAATAGCCGTCGCCGAGCGGGATCGACCGGCCTTCCAGCGTCTCCGCCTGGTTGCCGTAGTATTCGAAATAGCGGACAGCCCCTTCGACCTCGATCCGGGCTTCCACCTTCGGCTTGCCGGTCTCCCGCGACAGCACGGCCGCGACCTCGTCCAGGCGCGCCGCCAGCCTGTCGCCGATCCGGCGGACCATGCGCCCGCGTTCGACCGGCCGCATGGCCGTCAAGGCACCGGAGAGGTGGCATGCCCGTGCGCCGGCCACGGCCCGGTCGACATCCGCCGGTCCGGCCC
This sequence comes from Pelagibius sp., assembly GCF_028289705.1. GTDB lineage: Bacteria > Pseudomonadota > Alphaproteobacteria > Kiloniellales > Kiloniellaceae > Pelagibius. Next base: position 350 of record NZ_JANQOI010000005.1, on the reverse strand, counting down.
GCGCGATCGTGGCGAAGACCTGCCCCGTTGCGGGGTCTTCGACCTCGACCGGCGGCTGCAGACCGTCGGTCCATACGCCGCCGACATAGTTCAAATGGTGATCCGTCATCGCCGCATGTCCGCCTGTCCTTCGGGGCGATCAGAGCGCGCCCGCCTCCTCCAGCACCTTGCGGGCCACGCGGAAGCACTCCAGCGCCTGCGGAACGCCGCAATAGATGGCCACCACATGGATGATCGACCGGATTTCCGCTTTGGACACGCCGTTGTTCAGCGCGCCGCGGCAGTGGATCTCCCACTCATGCATCTTGCCCAGCGCGCCGATCATGGCGAGGTTCATCATCGACCGCGTC
>NZ_JANQOI010000001.1 GCF_028289705.1 Pelagibius sp. | reverse complement strand
CTCCACCTATCCCGGCAAGTACTTCACCGGCGACGGCTGCCGGCGCGATGCCGACGGCTACTACTGGATCACCGGGCGGGTCGACGACGTGATCAACGTCTCCGGCCACCGCATGGGCACCGCCGAGGTGGAGTCGGCCCTGGTGGCCCACGACAAGGTCGCCGAGTCCGCCGTGGTGGGCTATCCCCACGACATCAAGGGCCAGGGCATCTATGCCTACGTGACCTTGAACGCCGGCGAGGAACCGACGGACGACCTGCGCAAGGAACTGGTGCAGTGGGTGCGCAAGGAGATCGGGCCCATCGCCAGCCCGGATCTGATCCAGTGGGCGCCGGGCCTGCCGAAGACCCGCTCCGGCAAGATCATGCGCCGCATCCTGCGCAAGATCGCCGAGAACGACTACGGCAGCCTGGGCGACACCTCGACCCTGGCCGATCCCGGTGTGGTGGACGACCTCATCGAAAACCGCATGAACCGGGGTTAGGCGCTTGCTTTAGGCGCGGCTAACGTTCCATTGGTTTCGGTTTCCTAGCGGCCGGCTCGACAAGAGCCGGCCGTTTCCTTTTGTGGCGCGGCCACCGGGTCTGCTAGCGTTTCACTATGACAGCTTTCGAAGACAATGCGGATCCGAAGGGGCAGCGGATCTCAGAGCCGGGCCGCGGCTGGCCGAAGGTCCTGGCCGCGGCGCTCCTGCTGCTGCTGGCGGCCTGCGCGGCGCCGGGGGCCGGCGACGGCAGCGGGCGCACAATCGCCATGCCGGACGACTGGAACCAGATCGACATCGGCGACGCGGATCTGAACCTGCCCCTCAACTCGCCCTTCGAGATCAGCGAGCTGCGTGAGCGGGTCGGAGGGCACCAGCTTTTCGAGAACCTCTATACCTTTCACGGCCTGAGCGGCTTTGTCGTCACCTCCCGGGTGTTCTTCGGCCAGTTCGCCGACAATCCGGCCCGCGAGGTGAAGGACCGGCAGGACTTCCTGCGCTACGCGCGCAGCCTGCCGCTGGTGGAGCGGCGCAAGCTCAAGGTCGGCACACCCCGGGTGTTCCGCCATCCCGAGCTGCGCAGCAGCGGCTTCTATGCCAAGGCGCTTTCCGAGCTGCGCCACGAGGACTGCTTCATCGTGCGCATCGGCTACCTGCTGGTCGACTACAACTCCTTCGAGGCCGAGCCCGGTGACATCGACACCATCGTCTATGGTCTGCTGTGCAGCGACCGCCTGGACGAAGCCGCGCTGCTGACCCTGCTCACCGAATTGCAGGTGGTCAAAGACCGCGACGACTTCCGCAAGGCATTGTCGCAGCGCGGCATCGGGACGATCTAGAATCTTGCGGGTTAGCCCTAACCGTGGCTTGGGGCGCTTAGGGGCTCGCTGTACTTCTGCACCGCGCGCTGGATGTCCTTCATCATCGCCCGTCCGACGTCGCCGCCTTGGCCTTTGATTTTCTTGGTGAAAACCACGCGAATGGCATCGATGTGGGCCTTGATGAGCTTCAGGCGGTTCTCGGTCACCTGGGCGTCGCTTGCCAGGGTCGCTTCATAGAGCGTCTTGCCGAAAGCGGTGATCAGCGGATAGTCGAAGATGCCGCCCTGGCCGCGCAGTTCGTGGGCGATCTGGTTGATGTTGAGCACGTGGTCCTGATGCCGGCCCCCGCCGTGTTTGAGTGCTTCATAGGACTCGGTGATGGAGTCCAGATAGTTGCCGACCCAGGTGGAGTAGTCGCCCACCAGTTCCTGGATTCGCTGCTCGGCGGCCTGGATGACAAGAGGGTCGAAGTCGAGCTGGCCGCGCATCGCATTCGGTCCCAGCTTCTCGCGCAGCTTGTTGATGGGCCTGAAGTAGATGGCCCGCACGTCGTCGCGGAGGCTGCGGATGTTGGAACGGGTGTGAACCACCTGGATTTCAGAGGCCTTGGTGATCCGGCGGTCCCTGTCCGGCCGCGAGGTGTCGTCATAGAGGGTCTGCCAGTTGGCCGGGCGGTCCTGGCGGCGCCGGTCCGGGCCGAAATAGCCGGGCGCAAGCACGAACTGCCGGGGATTCTTGATCACCTCCAGGATGCGGTCGGCCATGGCCTTCGCCGAAAACGGCTTGGCCAGGAACTCGGTCACCCCGGCATCCCTGGCCGCTTCCACAATGGCCTGGTCGGCGGCGCCGGAGAGCATGACGAAAGGGACGAAGCGGTCCGGCGCCAGCTTGTTGGTGCGCACCCAGCGTAGAAACAGCGTGCCGTCCAGATCCGGCATGACGAAGTCGGAGAGGACGATATCGACGGTTCCGATGCCGGCCTCGACCGGATTCCTACGGCTTTCCTTCAGGGCCGTAATCGCTTCCTTGGCCCCGGCCTGGGTGCTGATGTTGTTGATGCCCAGGGCGCGAAGCGTGGTGACGATCAGGTTGCGCATGAAGGAATTGTCGTCGATCACCATGATGGTGATGTTGTCCCAATTGAGCTTCAGCATCATGGCCGGGTATCGCCTTCTTTACGTCTTTTCCGGCAATCAACCGCGGCGGTTTGATCGCGTCACAAGATCTCGCATCGCGTCAACGCTAATACCAATGTATGAAAAATTGGCTACAATCTAGGGATGATCCAGATCGCGAATTACGCGCATTTCTTTGAAGGCCTACAGGTGTCCGGGGATCTGGATGGCAGGGCGCCAGCGGTGCGAGACCGGTCCCGCGGCACGGGCGCGCGGCCGTCGGCGGCCGGCCTCAGTGGCGAAAGTGGCGCATCCCGGTGAAGACCATGGCCAGATCCGCCTCGTCGGCGGCGGCGATGACCTCATCGTCGCGCATCGACCCGCCCGGCTGGATGACCGCCGTGGCGCCGGCCTCCACCGCGGCCAGCAGACCGTCGGCGAAGGGAAAGAAGGCGTCCGAGGCGACGACCGCGCCGACGGTTTTCGGGGTCACGCCTTCCCCGGCGGCTTCGCGCGCCTTCCAGGCGGCGATGCGGGAGGAATCGACGCGGCTCATCTGGCCGGCGCCGACGCCCACGGTGGTGCCGTCGCGGACGTAGACGATGGCGTTGGACTTCACGTGCTTGGCGACCCGGAAGGCGAAGATCATGTCGGCCAGTTCCCGCTCGCTCGGCTGGCGGCGGGTCACCACCTTCAGGTCTTCGGCGGCGGTGCGTCCATGGTCCCGGCTCTGTGCGAGGAAGCCGCCGGCCAGGGGGGTCATCACCAGGCCCGGGGCGGCGGGGTCGGCCATGGCGCCGGTGACCAGAAGGCGCAGGTTCTTCTTCTGGGCCAGCACCGCCCGGGCCGCGTCGTCGACCGCCGGGGCGATGACCACCTCGGCGAAGAGCTTGGCGATCTCCTCGGCGGTGGCGGCGTCCAGGCTGCGGTTGACGGCGATGATGCCGCCGAAGGCGCTCACCGGATCGCAGGCCAGGGCCTCGGCATAGGCCGCAGAGAGAGTCTCCCGGCTCGCCACGCCGCAGGGGTTGGCATGCTTGATGATCGCCACCGTCGGCGCCTCGAACTCGCTGACCAGCTCGAAGGCGGCATGGGTGTCGTTCAGGTTGTTGTAGCTCAGCTCCTTGCCCTGAAGCTGCTCGGCGGTGGCGACGCCGGGCCGCGCCGGGCCCTGCAGGTAGACCGCGGCCTGCTGGTGCGGGTTCTCGCCATAGCGCAGGGTCTGCTTCAGCCGGCCGGCGGCGGTCAGGTGCTGGGGAAAGGTCTCGCCCTGGGTGCCGGCCAGCCACTGGGCGATCATCGCGTCATAGGCGGCGGTGTGGGCGAAGGCGGCCATGGCAAGGCGCCGGCGCAGGGCCGCGCCGAGGGCACCCTCCTGGGCCGCCATCTCGGCCTGCACCGCCGCATAGTCCGCCGGGTCGGTGACGATGGCGACGAAGTCGTGGTTCTTGGCGGCGGCGCGCACCATGGCCGGCCCGCCGATGTCGATGTTCTCGACGCAGGTGTCGTAGTTGGCGCCGGAGGCCAGGGTCGCCTCGAAGGGATAGAGGTTGGAGACCACCATATCGATCCCGGCGATGCCGTGTTCCTCCATGGCGGCGCGGTGGTCCGCGGCATCGCGGCGCGCCAGGATGCCGCCGTGGATCTTCGGGTGCAGCGTCTTGACCCGTCCGCCCATGATCTCCGGAAAGCCGGTATGGGCGGCGACCTCGACCACCGCCACGCCGGCCTCGGTCAGGGCCTTGGCGGAGCCGCCGGTTGAGAGGATCTCAACGCCCCGGGCGGCGAGAAAGCGGCCGAAGTCGGCCAGGCCCGTCTTGTCGGAAACCGAGATCAGCGCGCGCTTGACAGGGATCGCTGTGTCGACGGGCATAGGCAGGAAACTCCAAGAGGTGCGTTACGAAAGGCGCTGGGGTGGGTCTGCCGTCACGATGCCGCGACGGCGGCCGGGTGGCGGCCGGGGGCCTCCCCTCCGTACTCGGGCACCAGACGGTGTAGCAGCGCCAGGAGCTCGCTCTGCTTGCCCTCCGCCAGAAGCCGGGCCAGGTCGTCGAGGCTGCGGCCCAGCAGCTCGGCATCGGCGGTGCGCGGCGCCGCCTGGCGCAGGCCCGGATGGGCGGTGGGGATCAGGGCCTCTTTGTGATGGAACAGCTCCTCGTGCATCTTCTCGCCCGGCCGCAGCCCGGTGAAGACGATCTCCACGTCCTTGTCGGGGCTGAGCCCGGAGAGGCGGATCATCTGCCGCGCCAGGTCGACGATCTTCACCGGCTCGCCCATGTCCAGCACGTAGATGCGGCCGGCCTCCACCGCCGGGCTGTCGCTGCCAAGGGCGGAGGCCTGGAGGACCAGCTCCACCGCCTCGCGCACGGTCATGAAGTAGCGCGTCATCTCCGGGTGGGTCACGGTCAGCGGGCCGCCTCTGGCCAACTGCCTTTGGAACAGGGGTACCACCGACCCGGTGGACCCCAGCACGTTGCCGAAGCGCACGGTCACGAAGCGCGTGCCGCCGCCGCCGTTCTGCCGCAGCAGGTCCAGGGCCTGGCAGTAGCTCTCCGCCAGCCGTTTGGTGGCGCCCATGACGTTGGGCGGATTGATCGCCTTGTCGGTGGAGATCAGCACCATGGTCGCCACCCCGGCGCGGCGGCAGGCGTCGGCCACGTTGCGGGTGCCGAGCACGTTGGTGTGAATGCCCTCCAGGGGGTTGTGCTCGATCAGCGGCACGTGCTTCAGGGCAGCGGCGTGGAACACCAGCTGCGGACCGGCCTCCTCGATCAGCCGGTCGACCCGCTCGCGGTCGCGCACATCGCCGATCAGGGCGAGACGCGGCAGATCGGGATGCTGTTCGGAGAGTTCCAGATCGATGCTGTAGAGATTGAATTCGGAACTGTCGAAGAGGGTGAGTTGGGCAGGCCCGAAGGTGGCGATCTGGCGCACCAATTCCGCACCGATGGATCCGCCGGCGCCGGTCACCAGCACCCGCCGGCCCTCGATCAGCTTCTGCATCGCCGGACGGTCGAGCTTGGTCTGGGTGCGGCCCAGCAGGTCGGCGATGGCGATCGGCCGGATCTGCAAGCGCTCTTCGATGCCGCCGCTGAAGTCGGTCAGGCGCGGCAGCCGGGCCACGGAGGCGCCTTTCTCCTCGGCAAACTCCAGCAGGAAGTCCACCTCCTCCCGGGCCAGCGGCTTGGTCAGGATGATGCGCTGGGGCTTACGGTCGCGTCGCGTCAGCCGGGCCACCACCTCGGGCAGGTCTTCCAGCGCGCCGACCACCTTGACGCCGTGGATGTTGCGGCCGATGCGCGTGCCCTTTTCGTCGACCACGGCCAGCACCTCGAAGGGCCCGTTGCGGTCGCGCGCCATCTCGCGGATGAAGGTCTCCGCCGCGTCGCCGGCGCCGATCAGCAGCGCCGGCACCCGGCGGTGGCGGTCGCGCTCCAAGAGGTGACTGAAGCCCTGGTCCTTGAATACGCGGTAGAGCATGCGCGGCGCGCCGAGCAGGAAGATGAGCACCAGCCAACTGATCACCAGCCAGGACCGCGGCAGGTCGTCCAGCCGGGTGATCAGGAAGGTCACCGGCAGGAAGACGGCCAGCGCCAGCGAGACCGCCTTGATGATCGCCACCAGATCGTTCATCGAGGCATAACGCCAGACGCCGCGGTAGAGCCCAGTGGTCAAGAACACCAGGCCGCAGATCGCGGTGAACAGCAGCATCGGCTGCCAGAGGCTGTCCTCCAGCGTGGTCCAGGCTTCCTCGCCGAGACGCAGGAAGAGCGCGAGCAGGAAGGCCGTGGCCGCCATGACCAGGTCATGCAGGAAGGCAACCAGTTGCCGCGGGAATCTGGCGGAGCCCAGCTTCATCGATGTTCCTTCGATTTCCCTTTCAAGGCCGCATCGCCCACCACGGCTCATCGGGGCCCATGCTCGCCCGGCGCCTCGCCGTCGCGTGCCGGCAGGCCCTTGCCGATCAGCATAATCAGAAGCACGGCGACCGCAAGACAGGCCGCGGCCAGCGCCGGCCAAGGCTGGCCGAGGACCGCGATCAGTGCCAGGGCCACCAACACGAGATTGCACAGCAGAATACGGGTGGAAACCGCTGCGTGGCTGAGGCCCCGCCGCACCGCCTTCTGATAGAAGTGGTTGCGGTGGCCCTTCCAGAGCGCCTCCCGCCGGAGGATACGGCGCGACAGGGTCCAGCTCGCATCGGCCAGATAGTAGAGCGGCAGGATCAGGGCGGCGGCCCACTGGCCCTCTGCGGCCAGCAGGATCAGCAGCCAGCCGACCAGGAACCCCAGGGGCACCGAACCGACGTCGCCGAGGAAGATGCGCGCCGGCGCCCAGTTCCAGACCAGGAAGCCCAGGGCGGCCGCGGCCAGGCTGGCGGCGAGAAAGACATAGCCGGGGCCGAAACCGGCGACGGCGGCGCAGAGCGCCAGGCCGCCGGCCACGGAAATGCTCTCCACGGCTGAAATGCCGTCGATCCCGTCCATGAAGTTGAAGAGATTGATGAACCAGAGCCACGCCAGGGCGACGATCAGATGGTCGGCGAGCGGCGGCAGCAGCCCCTGGAAGACCAGGGCCTGGCTTCCGGCGCCCCAGAGGGCGAAGGCAACGGCGGCGACCTGGACGCCGAAGCGCAGGCGGGCCGGCTGCGAGCGCAGGTCGTCGAGCCAGGAGACGGCGACCAGCAGCGCCAGGCCGCAGAGCAGCGGCCAGAATCCGGCGGGCTGCAGACCGTAGGCGAGGGCGCCGCCGATCCACACCAGGGCAATGACCGAAACCACCGCCAGGCCGCCGCCGCGTGGGGTCGCCTGCTGGTGGCTGCTGCGATGGTTCGGCTGATCGAAGACGTTCCAGGCCTTCAGCAGGCGCAGCACGCCGCCGGTGGCCGCCCAGCTCAGCAGAGCGACCGCCGCCAGGACCGCAAGAAGGATCGGCGCGGACATCTCAGCCGCCGGGGCCCAGGCGTTGCAGGGCCCACTTCACCACCGCGGCGTTGCCGTCTTGCGCCGGCGCCTGCGTGGTTCCCGAGAGCACGATCTGCTGGCTGCGGCGCACCTGGCCGGGCCGCCCCAGATAGACGCTGGGCTCCAGGCCCACGGCGGCGCCGGCGGCGCGCAGGCGCCAGCCGCCGCCCTTGGGCAGGCGCAGGACGACCGAGCGTCCGTCCTGCGCGGCCATGGCCTGAACGCCCGGGTGGAGGTGGAAGCGGATGACGAAGAGCAGCGGCCTGCGCGACCTCGGCTGACCCTCGAGGCAGTCCTCGCCGCGCAGGTCTTCGCCGGAGCTGGCGAGGTAGAGGCGGCGCCGATGGATGAGCCCGAAGAGCGGCAGGTAGCCGTCGTGGCTGCTGTCCAGCCAGATCGCGCCCTCGTCCTCGTCGCGTTGGCAGAGCACCGGGCCGGGCCGCCGGAGAAGACCGCCGCCGCCCAGCAGTGCGGCGGAGTTGGTGTCGGCCAGCGTCAGGGTCGAGTGGGCGGCGGTGGTGCGTTGCGCGGCCTGCCAAGGGCCGCGGCCGGCCTGGGCGCCGCAGTTGACGATCAGGCGTTCGCGGCCAACGGAGAGTTCGAAGCTCAGGGTTCCGGCGTGGGCCGCATCGTCGTAGCCCGGCGCCGCCGGGCGGCCGGTGTCGACCAGCACCAGGCTGCGGCCCGCCTGCAGGCGCTGGAAGCCGCTGTCCGGCGCGCTCAACAGGCGCAGGTTCTTGCCGCCGGCGCGCTGCAGGACCATGTCGATCTGCAGGTCTTCGCCCTCGTTGCTGCCGTTGAAAAGGGCGAGGCCGCCGTCGCCGTGCTGCAGCAGCCGCAGGACCGCCACCATGGCCTCGATCTGCC
>NZ_JANQOI010000181.1 GCF_028289705.1 Pelagibius sp. | reverse complement strand
AAGTCGACAACGTCGGCGTCGTGATCTTCGGCGAGGACCGCGGCATTAAGAAAGGCGACACCGTCAAGCGGACCGGCGAGATCGTCGACGTGCCGGTGGGCCGCGGCCTGCTGGGCCGTGTGGTTGACGCCCTGGGCAATCCGATCGACGGCAAGGGCCCCATCGAAGGCGGCGAGCGCCGCCGCGTCGACGTGAAGGCGCCGGGCATCATCCCGCGCAAGTCGGTGCACGAGCCCATGCAGACCGGCCTCAAGGCCATTGACGCGCTGATCCCTGTCGGCCGCGGCCAGCGGGAGCTGATCATCGGCGACCGGCAGACCGGCAAGACCGCCATCGCGCTGGATACCATCATCAATCAGAAGCCGATCAACCAAGGCGACGACGAGTCCAAGAAGCTCTACTGCATCTACGTCGCCGTCGGGCAGAAGCGCTCCTCGGTCGCCAAGTTCGTGAAGACGCTGGAGGATCACGGCGCGCTGGAATACTCCATCGTCGTCTCCGCCACCGCTTCCGAGCCGGCGCCGCTGCAGTTCCTGGCGCCCTACACCGGCTGCACGATGGGCGAGTTCTTCCGCGACAACGGTGCCCACGCCGTGATCATCTATGACGATCTGTCCAAGCAGGCGGTCGCCTATCGGCAGATGTCGCTGCTGCTGCGCCGCCCGCCGGGCCGCGAAGCCTATCCCGGCGACGTCTTCTACCTGCACTCCCGCCTGCTGGAGCGCGCCGCCAAGATGGGCGACGACGCCGGCAAGGGCAGCCTGACGGCCCTGCCGGTCATCGAGACCCAGGCCGGCGACGTCTCGGCCTACATTCCGACCAACGTGATCTCCATCACCGACGGCCAGATCTTCCTGGAAACCGGCCTCTTCTATAAGGGCATCCGCCCGGCCCTGAACGTCGGCCTCTCGGTCAGCCGTGTCGGCTCGGCCGCCCAGGTGAAGGCGATGAAACAGGTCGCCGGCACCATCAAGCTGGAGCTTGCTCAGTTCCGCGAGATGGAGGCCTTCTCCCAGTTCGCCTCCGACCTCGATGCCGCGACCCAGCGCCTGCTGGCCCGCGGTTCGCGCCTGACCGAACTGCTGAAGCAGCCGCAGTATTCGCCGCTGGCCATGGAGGAGCAGGTCGCGGTGATCTTCGCCGGGGTGCGCGGCTATGTGGACGGCGTGCCGGTCAACCAGGTCACCGCTTTCGAGGCCCAGCTTCTCGCCAAGCTGCGGGCCGAAGGCGGCGACATTCTGGGTGCCATCCGCAGCGAACAGGTGATCTCGGACGCGACGGAAGAGAAGCTGAAGGGCTTCCTCGACTCCTTCTCGAAGTCCTTTGCGGCCTGATCGCGGACGGTCCTGATCCACTAGACAAGGCGGAGCGGAGAACGGCTTATGCCGAATCTCAAAGACCTCAAGGTGCGGATCGACAGCGTCAAATCGACGCGCAAGATCACCTCTGCCATGAAGATGGTGGCGGCGGCCAAGCTGCGCCGTGCCCAGGAACAGGCTGAGGCCTCGCGCCCCTATGCTCAGCGCATGGACCGCATGCTGGGATCGCTGGCCGCCGCGGCGGCCGGACAGGCCGGGGCGCCGAAGCTGCTGGCCGGGTCCGGCAGCGACCAGACCCATCTGATTCTCGTGGCCACCGCCGACCGCGGGCTCTGCGGCGGCTTCAACTCCTCCATCGTGCGCGAGGCGCGAAACCTGGCCCGCGAACTGCTGGAACAGGGCAAGACGGTCAAGTTCTTCTGCATCGGGCGCAAGGGCCGCGACCAGTTGCGCCGCGAGTTCGGCGAGCGGATCATCGACACCATCGAGGATATCGCGCGGCCGAGCCTGTCCTTCGACAAGGCCGCCGACATCGGCACCCGCGTGGTGGCGATGTTCGAAGCCGGCGAGTTCGACGTCTGCACCATGTTCTATGCCGAGTTCCGCTCGGCCATTTCGCAGATCGTCACCCCGCAGCAGTTGATCCCCTTCGCGCCGCCGGAGAGCGAGAACGGCGAGGAGGAGCCCGAGGCCCTGAACGGGGCGGTCTATGAATACGAGCCGGGCGAGGAAGAGATCCTGACGGCACTGCTGCCGACCAACCTCTCGGTCCAGATCTTCAAGGCATTGCTGGAGAACGCGGCCAGCGAGCACGGCGCGCGGATGACCGCCATGGACAACGCGACGCGCAACGCCGGCGACATGATCAATAACCTGACGCTGATCTACAACCGCACGCGCCAGGCGGCCATTACCGGTGAACTGATCGAAATCATCTCCGCCAAGGAAGCGATGTAGCGGCGGAGCGCAGGCCGCCTCCGGCAGGGCGCGGCGGGCACCAAGGAGCAAGAAGCATGGCAGACAACATCGTTGGCAAAGTGACCCAGGTGATGGGGCCTGTGGTGGACGTGCAGTTCACCGGCGACCTGCCGCCGATCCTCAACGCGCTGGAAACCACCAACGACGGCAAGCGCCTGGTGCTCGAAGTGGCGCAGCACCTGGGTGAGAACATGGTGCGCTCTATCGCCATGGACGCTTCCGAAGGCCTGGTGCGCGGCCAGGAGGTCAAGGATACCGGCGGGCCGATTTCGGTGCCGGTGGGCCCGGAGATGCTGGGCCGCATCATCAATGTGGTGGGCGAGCCCATCGACGAGCGCGGCCCGGTCAACGCGGCCCGCAGCGCGCCGATCCACCGCGAGGCGCCGGAGTTCGCCGAGCAGTCCACCGAAGCCGAGATGCTGGTCACCGGCATCAAGGTCGTCGACCTGCTGGCCCCCTATGCCAGGGGCGGCAAGATCGGCCTCTTCGGCGGCGCCGGGGTCGGCAAGACGGTGCTGATCCAGGAACTGATCAACAACGTCGCCAAGACCCACGGCGGCTATTCGGTCTTCGCCGGCGTCGGCGAGCGGACCCGCGAGGGCAACGACCTCTATCACGAGATGATCGAGTCCAAGGTCATCGACCTGGAGGGCGATTCCAAGGTGGCCCTGGTCTTCGGCCAGATGAACGAGCCGCCGGGCGCGCGCGCCCGCGTCGCCCTGACCGGCCTGTCCCAGGCGGAGTACTTCCGCGACGAGGAAGGCCAGGACGTGCTGTTCTTCGTGGACAACATCTTCCGCTTCACCCAGGCGGGCTCCGAGGTTTCGGCCCTGCTCGGCCGTATCCCCTCGGCGGTGGGCTACCAGCCGACCCTGGCCACCGACATGGGCACCCTGCAGGAGCGCATTACCACCACCAAGAAGGGCTCGATCACCTCGGTGCAGGCCATCTACGTGCCCGCCGACGACCTGACCGACCCGGCGCCGGCCACCTCCTTCTCGCACTTGGATGCGACCACCGTGCTGTCGCGCCAGATCGCCGAGCTCGGCATCTATCCCGCCGTCGACCCGCTGGACTCCACCAGCCGGATCCTCGATCCGCAGGTGGTGGGCGAAGAGCACTACAATGTGGCCCGCGAGGTGCAGCGCATCCTGCAGAGCTACAAGGCCCTGCAGGACATCATCGCCATCCTGGGCATGGACGAGCTCTCCGAAGACGACAAGCTGACCGTGGCCCGGGCACGCAAGATCCAGCGCTTCATGTCGCAGCCCTTCGACGTGGCCGAGGTCTTCACCGGCAGCCCCGGCGTGCAGGTTTCCATCGAGGATACGGTGCGCGGCTTCAAGGGCATCTGCGACGGCGACTACGACCACCTGCCGGAGGCCGCGTTCTACATGGTGGGCGCCATCGAGCAGGCCGTGGAGAAGGCGCGCAAGCTGGCGGCGGAAGCCGCCTAAGGCGAACCAGGAACGGACGACAAACGCATGGCCGAAGGCAAGGTCGCATTCGAACTGGTCTCTCCGGAGCGGCTGCTGCTCTCCGAGGAGGTCGAGATGGTGGTGGTGCCGGGCGACGAGGGCGACTTCGGTGTCCTCGTCCGCCACGCGCCGATGATCTCCACCCTTCGGCCGGGCGTCATCCAGGTCCACGACGGCGGCGCGGTCACCGAGTCGATCTTCGTGGCCGGCGGCTTCGCCGAGGTGACCCCGGCGCGCTGCACGGTGCTGGCCGAGGAGGCCGTCGCGGTGGCGGAGATCGACCGCGCGGCCACCGAACAGCGCCTCAGCAACGCCCAGGACGACCTCCTGGACGCGAAGACGGATTCGGAAAAGGCGCAGGCCGAACGGCACATCGCCGTCGCCGAGGCCATGCTGAAAGCGGCCAGCTAATACCCTGACATAGTTGAGTTTTTTACCTTACGGGCGAGCGTCACTTCGCCGCGATAGAGCCCATTGATTGTCTGCAACCTTATGATAGTCTGCGACAACTCTGTCACGTTAACCAATCTGTCACAGAGTCGATTTGCAAAGGTTTCTGGGGATTAGACGCTCTCGATGGCGAACGGTCATTGGACTCTCGACGATATTCCCTGGCAGGCCTTCGATCCCTCGAAGGTGGACCCCGAGCTGCTCAAGATCATCAAGGCGGCCAGCCTGGTGGAGTACAACGGCCGCGACTACGCGGACTACCTCTGCAACGTCTTTCCGGACGACGAGACCTTTCAGACGGCGGCCAAGGCCTGGGCCCTGGAAGAAGTGCAGCATGGTGAGGCGCTGGGCCGCTGGGCCGAACTGGCGGACCCGAGCTTCGACTTCGAGGCCAGCTTCAAGCGCTTCCGCGACGGATACCAGATCCCCGTCGAGGCGGCACAGTCGGTCAGGGGATCGCGTTCCGGCGAGCTGGTCGCCCGCTGCATCGTCGAAGTCGGCACCTCCTCCCACTACGCCTCCATGGCAACGATCACGGAAGAGCCGGTCCTGAAGGCGATCTGTCAGCGCATCGCCGCCGACGAGCTGCGCCACTACAAGCTCTTCTACGGCTATCTGAAGCGCTACCTGGAGCGCGAGGGGATCGGCCGCTGGCGCCGCATCGCCGTCGCCCTGGGGCGCATCGGCGAGACCGAGGACGACGAGCTCGCCTATGCTTTCTATGCGGCCAACGAACGCCGCCGGCCCTACAGCCGCAAACTGCACGGCCACGGCTACCTGAAGCGGGCCTATGCCTGCTACCGGCTTGAGCACGTCCGGCGCGCGGTCGCCATGATCTTCAAGGCCGCCGGACTGAACCCGCAGAGCCGCCTGGCCGCGCTGGTCTCGCAGTTCTACTTCAACTTTCTGCGCTGGCGCAGCCGGCGGATGGCCGCGGCCTGATTCTCTCCCCGTTCAGTCGACAAGGTGGCGGAACTCCCGCACCAGGGCGGCATAGATGTCGCGCTTGAAGGGAATGGTGAGCGCCGGAAGGCGTTCCAGCCGCTCCCAGCGCCACGCGCTGAACTCGGGATGGTCGGTCTCCAGGTCGATGTCCTGGTCGCACCCCAGAAAGCGCATGGCGAACCACCGCTGCTCCTGGCCGCGGTAGCGCCCGCCGCGGACCTTCTCGACCAGTTCCGGCGGAAAATCGTAGCGCAGCCAGTCGCGGCTCTTGGCGATCACCTCCACCTTGTCGGTGCCGATCTCCTCCTGCAGTTCGCGCAGGGCGGCCGCCTTCGGCTTCTCACCCTTGTCGATTCCGCCCTGCGGCATCTGCCAGGCATGCGGGTTGTCCTTTTGGGCATCGATCCGCCGCGCCACGAAGACGCGCTTGTCGGCGTTCAGAAGGACAATGCCGACGCAGGGCCGGTAGGGCAGCTTGGCGATCTCCTCGGGGGTCAGCATCAGCGCGGCGTCTGGGTGTTGACCAGGGCGGTGATCGGGGCGATGACGAAGCCCCTGGCGGCGAGTTCGGTCGACCACTCGGCCAGGCGCTCCAGGGTCACCGGATAGGGCTGGCCCATGGCCACCGCAAAGCCCTCGGTCAGGGCGATGCGCTCGATCTGGGCGAGGCGCGCATCGATGGCGATCCGGCTCGCCTGACGTTCGTCGATGGAGCGGTTGTTGATGGCACTCGGCAGGTCGAGCTCTGAGGCCAGGGCCGGCGCCACCGACTTCTCGGTGGTGCGGTTGTCGAGGAAAATCAGGCCGCGGGCCTTCAGCTCCCTCAGCACGACCGCCATGTGCCGGCGCTCCGCGGTGAAGCGCGATCCCATGCTGCCGGCCACCCCGACATAGGCGCTGCCGCGGCTGAGCACCCAGTCGAGGCGGTCCAGGTTCTCCTCCTCGCTGAGGCTGGTGAGCAGGCCCTGGGGCCCGGGATCGTCGTTGGGGAAGCTGGCCGGCTCCATGGGCAGGTCCAGCATCACCTCGTGGCCGCGGGCGCGGGCCAGGGCGATCCAGCGTTCCAGATCCCGTGCGTAGGGGCTGAAGGAAAGCGTGATGGCTGCCGGCAGGCTGTCGATCGCGGCCTGTGTGGCGGAGTCCGAGAGGCCAAGGCCGCTCAGCACCACGGCAATCCGCGGCCGGCTGTCGGCATCGTTGAAGGGTTGGCGGAACCGTTCCCAATAGGGCAGTTGGTCGGGGGCCGGCGGGATGACCGGAAGGCTGACCACCTGTTCATCCACCGCGGTGGCCTCCGGCACGCTCTCCGGTGCGCTTTCCGGTGCTGCGGGGGGCGCTTCGGCCTGCTGTTGTTCTGCCGGGTCCGGTTGCGGGTCCGGCGGCGTTTCTGGCGGCGCTTCCGTGGATGTTTCCGGGGGTGATTCTGGGGCTGTTTCCGGCTTCTCCTCCGGCGGCGCCTCCGCCGCTGCGCTGTCTGCCGGGTTCGGTCTCGGTTTCGGCCTGGGCAAGGGAATGGTCTCGCCCTCGCCGCCGGCCACCTGCGCCTCTTCCGCTCCGGCTGAGGGCGCTGGGTCCGCGGCTGCCTCCGCAGTGTCCGCCCCTTCCGCCGGCTCCTCAGTGGTCGCAGAGGGCGCCGCCGCCGGGTCGGTCTGCTCGGCCCCCGCCTCTGCCTCAGCCTCTGCCTCAGCCTCTGCCTCTGCCGCACCGTCGGCGGGTTCCGCGGCCTTCGCCGGTTCCTGGCGCGCCACCGCCTGCAGAGGCTGGGGCAGGGAGACCACGACGTTGGCGGGCTCAGCGCTCGGCGGCGGCAGTGTCAGGCCATAGGCGACGAGCATCGCCACCGCGGTCAGAACGATCAGCCAGGCCGCAAGCAGCAGGATCGGCGCAGACAAGAGCTTTCGCAAAGGTCCCCCTACGACACGGCCCGCGCGTACCAAGGGCACGCACGGCGCCTAGAGCAGATCCTGGTTCGATGGAATCGCGGGAGCGATCCATCGAGCCTGGTGAATCTGCTCTAGTTCTCGAGTGTAGAGCGGATTCACATGTTTAGACGCAAACACGTAGGTGTTTCCGTCTAAACATGATCCGCTCTAGGCCAGCGGGCGGTCCAGAGACGAACCGTCATGTTCCGATACCGGGCTCCAGTGGCGGCCCGCTTTCCGGCGCCCCCCGGCGCCGGTTCAGCGTTCATTTCCTGTCGCTTAATTTACGACACGCTGGTTGTAGAGGGCCAGACCGCGCAGCAGATCGATGGCGCGGGCGAGCTGATAGTCCTGCTCAGCGGCTTCGGAGAGAGCGTGGCTTTCCGCCTCGCCCTCGACCGGGGCCTCCCCTTCGATGCCGTTGGCCTCGTTGGGGTTCCCCAGCGCGCCGCGCAGGTCGGCCTCCCGGCGGCGCGGGCCCGTGGCCTCCTGGGTCTCGATGGTGGCCGCCTCGACGACGATGTCGGGCTCGATCCCCAGGGCCTGGATGGAGCGGCCCGAGGGGGTGAAGTAGCGCGCCGTGGTGAGCCGCATGGCCCCGTTGACGCCGAGCGGGATGATGGTCTGGACCGAGCCCTTTCCGAAGGAGCGGGTGCCCATGATGATGGCGCGGCGGTGGTCCTGCAGCGCGCCGGCGACGATTTCCGAAGCAGAGGCGGAGCCGCCGTTGATCAGCACCACGAGGGGCAACCCATCGGCCATGTCGCCGTCCTTGGCGTTGAAGCGCTGGGAATCGTCCAGCAGACGGCCGCGGGTGGAGACGATTTCACCCTGGTTGATGAAGGCGTCGGAGACGTCGATGGCCTGGTCGAGCAAGCCGCCGGGATTGTTGCGCAGATCGATCACGAAGCCCTTCAGATCGCTGCCGAGCTCCGCCTTGATGTCCTCAACGGCCTTCTTCAGGCCGGGCGTGGTCTGCTGGTTGAAGGTGGTGATGCGGATGTAGCCGACATTGTCCTCGATGCGGTTGCGCACCGAGCGGATCTTGATGATGTCGCGGGTGATGGTCAGGTCGAAGGGCTCCGAGCCCTCGCGGCGGATGGTCAGCTTCAGGTCGGTGTTGACCGGCCCTCGCATCTTGTCGACGGCTTCGTTCAGGGTAAGGCCGAGGATCGGTTCGCCGTCCAGATGGGTGATGAAGTCGCCGGGCTTCACGCCGGCGCGATGGGCCGGGGTGTCGTCGATGGGCGAGACCACCTTGACGAAGCCGTTTTCCATAGTGACCTCGATGCCCAGGCCGCCGAACTCACCCTTCGTCTGCACGCGCATGTCGCTGAAGGAATCCGCGTTCAGGAAGCTGGAATGAGGATCGAGGGTCGACAGCATGCCCTGAATGGCAAACTCGATGAGCTGCTCGTCGGTGACCTCCTCCACATAGTCGGCCCGCACCCGTTCGAAGACATCGCTGAACAGCTTGAGCTGGCGATAGGTTTCGGAGCGGTCTTCCTGGGCGCCAGACACCTGCGGAAGGACAACAATAAGGGCGGCCACGACGGCCAGAATCTGGAGTTTGCGCATTAACCTCGCACCTTGTCCTCGTTGGTCGCCAGCCACGGCAGGGGGTTGATGGCCTGTCCTGTGCGGCGAAGTTCCAAGTAAAGCTCCGGATTGCGGCCCGCCAGGTCGCTCATCCGCGCGACCGGCTCGCCTGCCAGAACCCATTGTCCGACCACGGCATCGATCCGATCGAGACCGGCAAGTATCGTATGATATCGCCCGCCATGGTCGATGATCAAGATTTGCCCATAACTGCGAAATTGCCCGGCATAGGCGATTCTGCCATCGAATGGGGCGACAATCTGGGCGCCGGGACGCCCCCGGATGGTGATTCCCTTGGCGGTTTCCCCCGGCGCTGAGCCCTCCTGGCCGTAGAGCCGCACAACTTCGCCGCGCATCGGCATGTTGAGATTGGCCCCGGATTCGGGGAAGGGCCGCAGGCCCTCGGGCGGTGCCAGGCGCGCCACCTGCCGGGCCTCCTCGGCAGCGCGGGCCGCCTCGGCCGCCTGTTCGGCGGCTTCCGCCAGGCGCTGCCGCTCTGCCGCTGCCTGGGCCTCTGCCTCGCGCCGCTGCTGGGCCTGGCGCTCCTCGGCCAAGCGCTTCTCTTCGGCGCGGCGCTTTTCTTGGGCCAGGCGTTTCTCCTCGGCGCGGCGCCGTTCCTCGGCGGCCTCGGCCTCGAGCCGCTCCATCAGCTCGCGCAGATCCTTCGCCTCCCCGGCCAGGCGTTCGATGCGCTCTTGTGTCGCCTGGCGCTCGCTCTCGGTGCTCTGCTGCAGCGCCGCCTTGCGCGCCAGGAGGTCGGTGAGGCGGTCGCGCTCGCCCGCCAAGGCCGCCTGCACGGCGGCCAGGTCATCGCGCCTGAGGGCGCTGCGGGCGCGCAGCAGGGCCAGATCGCCCAGTTCCCCGCGCAGGGTCTCCGCCTGGCTTTCCAGTGCCGGGACCGCGACCCGCAGGACCATGGCCGCACGGGCGCTGTCGATGGGCTGCCCACTGCGCGCCAGCGCCGCCTCCGGCGGCTGCAGGGCGAGGCGCTGCAGCGCCCCCAGGGTGCGGGCAAGCTGGTCACGCCGCTCGCTCAGGCGGGCCGTCTTCTCGGCTTCCTGCCGGTTCAGCGCGGCCAGATCGCGCTCGGTTTCAAGGATCTCGTCTTCCAGGTCCTGGGCCCGCGCCGCCGCGGCGATGGAGGTCTCGCGCAGCGCCGCGATCTCCCCCGCCAGAGCGGCAGCGGCGCTTTTCAGCGCCTCGGCCTTGGCCTGATCCGCCTCCAGGGCGCGCTCCAGCGCCTGCAGGTCCTCTTCTCTCTCTTGATCCTGGGCCTGGGCGGGACACGCGGCAGCCGCAGCCAGCAGCAGGACAGCGGCAAGCGCGGCGCCCGGCAGCCGGCGGCGGCCGCGAACGGCCAGCGATGGAAAGAGAGGCAAGGCTACTCCGCGGCCGCCTCGCCCAGCGAGGACTTGGACTTCAGCAGGCTGCTCCCGGTCATGGCCACCGGGCGCGGCAGAGCCATCAGATCCAGCACCGTGGGGGCGATGTCCGCTAGGCGGCCGTCGCTGAGGCCGGTCACCCGGTCCGGCGGATTGATCAGCAGGACGGGCACCTTGTTCATGGTGTGGGCGGTGTGGGCCTGGCCGGTCTTTTTGTCGAGCATCAGCTCGGCATTGCCGTGGTCGGCGGTGAGGATGATGCAGCCGCCGGCCTTCTCCACCGCCTCGCTGAGGCGCCCGACGGCCCAGTCGACGGTCTCCACGGCCTTGATGGCAGCCCCGAGATTGCCGGTATGGCCGACCATGTCGCCGTTGGCGTAGTTGCAAACGATCAGATCGAAGCCCCCGGAGTCGATCGCCGCGACCAGCTTGTCGGTCACCTCCGGCGCCGACATCTCCGGCTGCAGGTCGTAGGTGGCGACCTTCGGCGAGGGGACGAGGATGCGTTCCTCGCCCTCGAAGACGTCTTCGCGGCCGCCGTTGAAGAAGAAGGTCACATGGGCGTACTTCTCGGTCTCGGCAATGCGCAGTTGGCGCCGGCCGCTCCCGGCGACGATTTCGCCCAGGGTTTCGCTGAGATCCTGCGGTGGAAAGAGGGTCGCCAGGAAGGGATTGAGCGCGGTCGAGTATTCGACCATGCCGATGGCGGTCGCAAAGGCCGCGGGCGCGCCGCTGTCGAAGCCGTCGAAAGCCGGGTCCAGCAGGGCCTGGAGGATTTCCCGGGCGCGGTCGGCGCGGAAGTTGGCCATGAAGAGGCCGTCGCCATCGGCCATGCCGCCGTAGCCGCCGACCACCGTGGGCAGGACGAACTCGTCGTTGGCGTCCCGGGCATAGCTCTGCTCGACCGCCGCCGCTGCACTCTCGGCGGTCTCGCCGTCCCCCTGGGTCAGGGCCTTGTGGGCCTTTTCCACCCGTTCCCAGCGTTTGTCGCGGTCCATGGCGTAGTAGCGGCCGCTGACGGTGGCGATGGCGGCGCGCGGCGCCTTGGCCTGGAAGTCGGCCAGGAAATCCAGGGCCGAGCGTGGCGGCGTGTCGCGGCCGTCGAGGAAAGCATGGACGGCCACGGGAATCCCCTCGTCGGCCAAGGTGTTGGCCAGGGCCGCGATATGATCCTGATGGGAGTGCACGCCACCCGGCGACATCAGCCCCATGATATGGGCGGTCCCACCGGAGGCACGCAGGGTGCCGACGGCGCCCTGGAGCACCGGATTGCGCGCAAAGGAACCCTCGGCCACCGCCTCGTCGATGCGCGGCAGGTCCTGCAGGACAACCCGGCCAGCGCCCAGGTTCATGTGGCCGACCTCGGAGTTGCCCATCTGCCCTTCGGGCAGGCCGACCTCACCCTCGGAGGCATCGATCAAGGCATTGGGGGCGTTCTTGAAGAGCTGGTCCAGGTGTGGCGTCCGGCCCTGGCAGACGGCGTTGTCCTCGCAGTCTTCGCGATGTCCCCAGCCGTCCAGAATGCACAGCACGACGGGGCGGGGAACGGCCTTATCGGTCATGGTCTGTAGCCTTGCTCGTCAGATTTCGCCCAGGCACCGTGGGCGGTCGGTTCAGGAACATCACCCTCTAGTCCCGGTGGTAGGGGTGGCCGGCGAGGATGCTTTCGGCACGGAACAACTGCTCGGCCAGCATGCCGCGCACCAGCATATGCGGCCAGGTCATGCGGCCCAAGCAGAGAAGCACGTCGGCGGCCTGGCGCGCGGCCTTCGACAGGCCCTCGGCGCCGCCGATGATGAAGGCCAGATCGCGCACCCCCTCGTCCTGCCAGCGCCCCAGCAACTGGGCGAAGGAGCGGCTGTCCAGGTCCTTGCCGCGCTCGTCGAGGGCGATCACCTTGGCGTCGCGCGGCAGGGCGGCCAGCAGCAGTTCCCCTTCATGGTCCTTCAATTGATCCGGCTTCAGGGGCCGGCGCTCCTCCACCTCCTTCAAGGTGATGCGCCAGCGCAGCCGCGCCGAGTAATGGTCGTAGAGATCCTTGGTCACGCCGTCCTTGGCTTTGCCGACGGCCGCCAGCGTTATGCGCATGTCCGCATCCACATTCACCCGGCCGCTCCGCCCCTTCCCTGACAACGGAGTGCGCGGGTCGGATCTTCCTTGCGGGCCGGCTAGCCTTTGGGGAGCAGGCCGGTCAGGCGGAGCTGGCCGTCTTCCCCGCGTCCCCCTCCGCCGGCACCAGATCGACGCCCCACATCTTCTCCAGATTGTAGAACGTCCTGACTTCCGGCCGGAAGAGATGGACGATCACATCGCCGCTATCGATCAGCACCCAGTCACAGCGCTCCATCCCTTCGGCGGCAACCCCGTGCAGGCCGGCAGCCTTCAGCTTCTCGCGCAGATGCTCGGCCATCGCGCCCACCTGCCGCTGGGAGCGGCCGCTGGCGATGACCATGAAGTCTGCGATGCTGGATTTGTCGGCGAGTTCGATGACGACGATGTCGTCAGCCTTGTCGTCCTCGAGGGACAACTGAACCAAGTTAAGCAGATGCCGGCTCTGGGCGAGGGCATCCTGCTTGTCGGCCGTGATGGCCCCGGTCTCTTGCAGTATGACCTTAGGTCTCCTTCCTGTTGGCACGCCCCGCAGATCCCGTCGCGGCAGCATCCTGCTCACCACCAAGGGACCGGCGGTCCGACGCTGCCCGGATATCGGTCGCGGATTGGGGATTCAAACGGCAACGCATGAAGACCCAAGCCGGCGCCCGCTCCTCCGCCAAGCGCCTCGCCGAACCTTCATCGAGACGGTACCGGGCAAAGGAAAGCGCTGCTCTTCCAGACAACGCCTTGAAAGCATAGGAGGGGCGGTCAAAAACCGCAACGGCTACCGTGTTAAAGATTTGCTGCCAGTCCTGCCAATGATGAACTTGAATCAAGTTATCTGCGCCCATGAGCCAGACGAAGCGGACGCGCGGAAGAAGGCGCGCCAGAGCCTGCAGCGTGTCGGCCGTGTAGGCCGTTCCGAGGACCGCTTCCAGGCCGGTCACAACGATGCGGCGGTCCGCCGCAACGCGCCGCGCCGCGGCCAGCCGCTCGGCCATCGGCGCCATGCCGTCGCGGGACTTGAGGGGGTTCTGGGGCGAGACCAGCCACCAGACCCGGTCCAGGCCGAGGCGCCGCAACGCCTCCTGGCTGATCTCCAGGTGGCCGTCATGGGCCGGGTTGAAAGAGCCGCCGAGCAGGCCGATCCGCGCGCCGGCCGGCGGCACCTGGCCGCCAAGCGCCGTCCCCAGAGCGGCCGGCGTCACGGGTGCCAGGCGCGCGGGCGCAAGACGCGGGCTCATGCTGTGACCGGGTTCATCCCCGAATGAGAGACCAGCGGGCCGGCCGCTGCAAGACCTTGCCGGTCCCGCCTCATTTCGCCACGTGGCAGGCGACCCGGCTGCCGCCGACCTGCCGCATCTCCGGGCGCTCCAGGGTGCAGCGGGCGATGGCGAAGGGACAGCGCGGATGGTAGGCGCAGCCCGAGGGCGGATTGATGGGATCGGGGATCTCGCCCTTGGGCGGCTCCACCTCGCGGCCGAAGGCGTCGAGCTTCGGGGCCGCGGCGAAGAGCATCTGGGTGTAGGGATGCTTCGGGTCGTTGAAGATGGAGTCCCGCGGTGCCTCCTCCACCAGCCGGCCGAGGTAGAGCACGCCGATGCGGTCGGCCATGTGCTCGACAACGGTGAGGTCGTGGCTGATAAAGAGGTAGGTCAGGCCGAACTCCTCCTTGAGGTCGCTCATCAGGTTCAGCACCTGGGCCTGCACCGAGACGTCGAGGGCTGAGGTCGGCTCGTCGCAGACGATGAGCTTGGGCTCGGAAGCCAGCGCCCGGGCGACGCAGATGCGCTGGCGCTGGCCGCCGGAAAACTCGTGGGGATATTTGCTGGCATCGCCGGCCGAGAGGCCGACCTGCTCCAGCAGTCTTTCGGCCAGGCCGGTCCCGTCGCCGCCACGGGCGGTCACCGGTTCGTTGATGATGTCGCGCACCCGCCAGCGCGGATTGAGGCTGGCATAGGGGTCCTGGAAAACCATCTGGATGTCGGTGCGGATTTTTTCGACCCGCTCCTGGTCCGGCTCGCGGAAGAGATCAGTCCCTTCGATCTCGATCACTCCCTCCGACGGCGCCAGCAGCCGCACGACCATCTTGCCGATGGTCGACTTGCCCGAGCCGCTCTCCCCGACCAAGGCGTAGACGCTCTGCTCCTCGATCTCGAAACTGACGTCGGAGACCGCATGGAGAAAGGCCTTCGGCCGCCCTTCGAGCAGACGGTTGAGCCAGGGCCGGGAGACATCGAAGGTGCGGGTGAGGTTCTTGACCGAAACGAGGGCGCTCATGCCACGGCCTCCGTCGCGAACCAGCAGGCGGCCCGTCCCCCGCAGCCGGCAAGGCTGGGGCCGGGGTCCTGCAGGCACTTGTCTTCGGCGCGCGGACAGCGCGGATGAAAGGCACAGCCCTCCGGCAGTCTGGCCAGCGGCGGCATGGCACCGGGGATCTGGTTGAGGCGCTTGCGCCCCTTGGAGGCCAGCGGCGTGGAGGCCATAAGGCCGGTGGTATAGGGATGGGCCGGGCGGGTCAGAACCTCGCGCACCGGACCCAGTTCGGCCAATCGTCCGGCATACATCACCGCGACCCGGTCCGCCGCCTCGGCGATCACCCCCATGTCGTGGGTGACCAGCATGACCGCCGTGCCCCGCTCGTGACAGAGCTGCTTCAACAGCGAGATGATCTGCGCCTGCACCGAGACGTCCAGCGCCGTGGTCGGCTCGTCGGCGATCACCAGGGAGGGTTCGGCGCAGAGCGCCAACGCGATCACGACGCGCTGGCGCATGCCGCCGGAGAACTCGTGGGGATAGCTGTTGATCCGTTCCGCGGCGGCGGGAATGCCGACCTCCTCCAGCGCGGCGACGGCGCGGGCTTCCGCCTCGCGCTGCGGCACGGCGAGATGCTCGAGGATGGTCTCGCGGAGCTGCTCGCCGATGGGCAGCAGCGGATTGAGGGAGGTCAGCGGGTCCTGAAAGACCATGCCGATTTCCTTGCCGCGAATCTTGCGGATCTGTTCCCGGCGTAGGTGGTCGATGCGCTGGCCGTTCAGCCAGATCTCGCCGCTGGCGATATGGGCGGGACGGTCCAGCAGGCCGATCACGGCATTGCCGGTCATCGACTTGCCGGCCCCGCTCTCCCCCACCACGCCGAGGATCTCCCCCGCGCCGATGTCGAAGCTCACCTGATCGACGGGGCGGAGCAGAGCGCGGCGCGTCGGAATCTCCACCACGAGATCGCGCACGCTGAGGACGACCTCGCGGTTCGACAGGGCCTGGGCCATCAGCGCAGCCTCGGGTTCAAGACGTCGCGCAGCCAGTCGCCGAGGAGATTGACCGAGAGCGCCAGCGCCAGCAGCGTGACCGCCGGGAAGAACAGGATCCACCACTCTCCGGAGAAGAGGAAGCCCTGGCCGATGCGGATCAGCGTGCCCAGGGAGGGTTGGGTCGGCGGCGCGCCGACGCCGAGAAAGGAGAGCGTGGCCTCGGCGATGATGGCCAGCGCCAGGCTGATGGTGGCGATCACCAGGACCGGGCCCACCACGTTGGGCAGGATGTGGCGCAGCATGATGCCGGCGGCCTTGCGCCCGTTGAGGTGGGCGGCCTGTACGTACTCCTTCTTCTTCTCCACCAGCGTCGCGCCGCGCACGACGCGGGCGAACTGCACCCAGTCCGACAGCCCGATGGCCAGGATCAGCACCCAGACCGCCATCTGGTCGCGCAGATGGACCGGCGTGAAGCCCTTGGCGATGCCGAAGATCAGCATGGCCACCAGGATCGCCGGGAAGGTGAGCTGCACGTCGGCGACGCGCATGATGATGGTGCCCACCAGCCCGCCGGAGTAGCCGGCGATCAGCCCCAGGGTCACCCCCAGCACCATGGCGAAGAGCACGGCGCAGAAGCCGACGAACAGCGAGATGCGCATGCCGTAGAGGATGGTGGAGAAGACGTCGCGCCCCTGATCGTCGGTCCCCAGCCAGAAGGTCTCGCCGGTGAAGGCGTTGGGCTGCATCGGCTTGGAAAAGCCGTTCATGAGATTGAGTGTGGCAGGATCGAAGGGATTGTAGGGCGCGATGAGCGGCGCGAAGACCGCCCCGAAGACCAGGATCATCACAACGATGAACGAGACCACCGCCACCGGAGAGCGGCGGAAAGACCACATGAAGTCGGACTGCCAGGCCTGGGCGATCGCGGTCACGGTTCAGCCCTCCGCCTTGGCGCGGTCGCCGCGCAGCCGCGGATCGATCACGAAGTAGAGCATGTCGACGATCAGGTTGATGCCGACGAACATCACCGAGATCAGCATCAGGTAGGCCGCCATCACCGGGATGTCGACGAACTGGATGGCGTTGATGAACAGCAGGCCGACGCCCGGCCACTGGAAGACCGTCTCGGTGATGATGGCAAAGGCGATGATGGAGCCGAGCTGCAGGCCGGTCACGGTGATCACCGGCACCAGGGTGTTCTTCAGCGCGTGGCGGAAGAGGACGGATTTTTCTTTCAGGCCGCGGGCGCGGGCGAAACGGATGTAGTCCTGGCGCAGCACCTCCAGCATCTCGGAGCGGACGAGGCGCATGATCAGGGTCATCTGGTAGAGGCCCAGGGTGATGGACGGCAGGATCAGAGCCTTGAGGCCGGATTCGGTCAGGAAGCCGGTGCGCCACCAGCCGAGCTCCACCACATCGCCGCGCCCGAAGCTGGGCAGCACGTTCAGCTCCACCGCGAAGACGTAGATCAAGAGGATGCCAATCAGGAATGTCGGCAGCGACACCCCGATCAGCGAGAGGGTCATGATGGAATGCGCGGCCCAACCGTCCCTTCGTATCGCGGTGAAAACGCCCAGAACCAGGCCGAAGAAAATGGCCATGAAGGCCGAGACGGCGGCCAGTTCCAGAGTTGCCGGCAGGCGTTGGGAAATGATCTCGGCGACCGGGCGGCCCTGGCGATAACTGACGCCGAACTCGCCCTGCACGGCGCCCTCCAGGAAGCGGAAGTACTGCACGGGAAAGGGCTGATCGAGACCGAGCTGGCTGCGCAGGCGTTCGATGTCGGCATCGGTGCGCTCCTGGCCCAGCATGTTCTCGACCGGATCGCCGACGAAGCGGAACATGGAGAAGGCCACCAGACCCACGACGAGCAGCACGACGAAGGCCTGGAAGAAGCGGCGAATGGTAAAGGCGAGCATGGCGGCGGACTACCGGCTCACTGCGTCAGGGGCCAATGCGGCAAAAGACTCACCCGGCGGGGCGGCAGGCGGGAAGCCCGAAGGCTCCCCGCCCGCTCCCAAGCGCTAGTTCAGCGTGAAGTACTTGAACTTGGCCGCATCGTCCGGTGCGACGATGGTCTCGACCTTGTTCGCCATACCCCAATTCAGCACCTGGTGGTGGATCGGCAGGTAGAGCACGTCGTCCTGCACGGTCGACCAGATGTTGGCGATCATCAGGTTGCGCTCTTCCAGGTTGGTCTCGGAGGCCAGGCGCACGATCTGGGAGTCCAGGTCCGGGTTGGAATAGCGCGTGCCGTTCCAGGAACCGTACTTCTCGCCCTTGGTGTGGGCCAGGAAGTTGAAGATGTACTCGGAGTCATAGGTCGGAACGCCCCAGCCGAGCATGTAGAAGTCGGTTTCCAGATTGTTGATCAGCGGGAAGTGCTGCGCCTTCGGCTTGGCGTCGAGCCGCACGTCGATGCCGATCTGGGCCAGCATGCCGACCGCCGCCTGGCAGATCGCTTCATCGTTGATGTAGCGGTCGTTGGGACAGTCGAGCTGGATGGAGAAGCCGTCGGCATAACCCGCCTCGGCCATCATGGCCTTGGCCTTGGCGATGTCGTTGGCCGGCACCTTGTCGAGGGTCTCGGTCCAGCCGTTGACGAAGGGCGGCATGGCCACACCCGCCGGGATCGACTGGCCGCGCATCACCACCTGCTTGATGGCGTCGCGGTTGATGGCCATGTTCATGGCCTGGCGCACCCGCTTGTCGGCGAAGGGGTTCTTGCCCTCGACATTGTCCTTCGTCAGGTCCGCATCGCCCTGGTTCATGCCGAAGAAGATGACCCGGTTCTGCGGTGCGGTGATGACCTTCAGGCCGTCGGTGCTGGCGACGCGCTGCAGGTCCTGCACCGGCACGTCCTGGATGAAATCGACCTCACCCGACAGCAGCGCGGCAACCCGGGTCGCGGCGTTCTGGATGGGGGTGTAGATGATGTCCGTCACCTCCATCGGGAACTCGTCCTTGCCCCAGTAGTTCTCGTTGATGGTGAGAACGGTCTTCGCATCGGGCTCGCGGCTGACCAGCTTGTAGGGGCCGGTGCCGTTGGCGTTGCGCGCGGCGTAGGTGTCCTCGCCGCCCTCGAAGTCCTGCACCTTCACGGCGTTGTTCGCCTCGGCCCAGTCCTTGTCGATCACGAAGAGGTTGGTGAGGTTGGACGGCATGATCGGGTTGGGACCGTTGGTGACGATCTCAAAGCCGTACTTGCCCTTGGCGCGGACCTCTTTCACCGAAGCCAGCAGTTCCTTGTAGTCGCTGTCCGGGCTCATGGCGCGGTTGAAGGAGAAGACCACGTCCTCGCTGTCGAAGGCCGCACCGTCGTGGAAGGTGACGCCCTCGCGCAGCTTGAAGAACCAGACGTTCTGATCCTCCTCACTGGGCGCCCACTCGGTGGCCAGGGCCGGCACGATCTGGCCGGTCATGTCGCGCATGACCAGCGGCTCCATGATCTGGTGCGCCAGCGCCGAGGTGGGTCCCTCGTTCTGCGCATGGGGATCGAGGGTCAGGCTGTCGCCGGCCCGCGCCCAGCGCAGGGTTTCCGCGGTGGCAAAGCTGCTGGTCCCGGCCAGTAAGACCGCGGCCAACAAAGCTGTTTTGGATTTCATTCTTTGTCTCCCTGTTACTACAACCTCTATTTGACGTCATGCTGTCAGCAACCGGACGTAAGGTCCAGAGCAGTTTGATTATTCGGAAGCGATGTGATCGAGGCGGGGAGACCGCGGGCCCGGCCGTCCCGGCCTTGAAAGGGCCGGTCCCGGTGCCGCGGGGTCGCGTCGCCAGGAGACGGAGGGCGCGGGAAACGTCTGGGAGAACCCGGCGGTCTTAACCAAGTTTCCCGGAGGATTTCCCGGCCGGTCCGCGCAAAGCGCGGCCCTGTCCCATCTTCGGTCGATTTCCCCTAGCTCAGATCAGCCCCGCTGTTCCCTGCTGCCATGGTCCCTGTTCTCGTCTCGGCTGCCTTTTCGGCTTATGCCTTCGCACTGTGATGCGACTGGGAGCGGCTATATCCCGCTCCCGCTGATTGTGCAAGCTACAGAGCCCGCAGATTGTATGTCAACGAACAACCCGGCAGGGTCGGCCCTTGAGCATCCTGCAACCCTGAGGGGCATAGGACTCACTCAAACAGCGACCCATCAGGGCCGGGTCTGGCCGCTGCCGCGCACCTGGTACTTGTAGCTGGTGAGCTGTTCGGCGCCGACCGGGCCGCGGGCGTGCATCTTGCCGGTGGAGATGCCGATCTCGGCGCCCATGCCGAACTCCCCACCGTCGGCGAACTGGGTCGAGGTGTTGTGCATGACGATGCCGGCGTCCACTTCGGTCATGAAGCGCTGCGCGGCGCCCGCATCCTCGGTGATGATGGCCTCTGTGTGGTGGGAGCCGTGGGTGTTGATGTGGCCGATGGCCTCGTCGAGTCCCTCCACCACCTTCACCGCGATGACCGGCGCCAGGTACTCGGTGTCCCAGTCCTCGGCGGTGGCGGGGACGATGTCAGAGCCTGCCGCCTGCACGGCTTCGTCGCCGCGCACGGCACAGCCCGCCTGCTGCAGCGCCGCCAGGAGGTCCGCCAGCCCCGCCTCGCCGAAGCCGCGGTCCACCAGCAGGGTTTCGGTCGCACCGCAGATGCCCACCCGGCGCATCTTGGCGTTGACCACCAGGTCGCGGGCCATGGCCGGATCGGCGGCGGCGTGGACGTAGCTGTGCACCATGCCGTCGAGGTGGGAGAAGACCGGCACCCGGCTTTCCCGCTGCACCCGCTCGATGAGGCCGCGCCCGCCCCGGGGAACGATCACGTCCACCGTGTCGCTCATGGTCAGCAGCATGCCGACGGCGGCGCGGTCGGTGGTGGGAATGCGCTGGATCGCCGCCTCGGGCAGCCCAGCCGCCCTCAGCCCGGCCTGCAGGCAGTCGAGGATGGCGCCGGAGGAATGAAAGCTCTCGGAGCCGCCGCGCAGGATGGCGGCATTGCCCGACTTGAGGCAGAGCGCGCCGGCATCGGCGGTGACGTTGGGCCGGCTCTCGTAGATGATGCCGATGACCCCCAGGGGGACAGAGACCCGGGCGATCTTCAGGCCGTTGGGGCGGTCCCACTCCGCCAGGGTGCGGCCCACCGGGTCGGGGAAGGTGGCGATGTCCTCGATCCCCTTGGCCATGGCCTCGATGCGATCCGGCGTCAGCTCCAGGCGGTCCAGCAGCGCCGCGGTCAGGCCCTTGTCGCGGCCGCCCGCCATGTCCAGTGCGTTGGCCTCCTGAATGGCCCCGGCCCGCTCACGGATCGCCTGTGCGGCGGCCTGAAGCGCGCGGTTCTTGGTCTCTGGGTCGGCCAGCGCCAGATTAGCCGCGGCGTCACGCGCGGCGCGGCCAAGGGCCGTCATGGTGGCTTGCAGGTCCTGGCCGGGTACCGCCCCGGCCGTCGCGGCCACTTCCGCTGACATCGTCCTAATCTCCCTAGATCTCAGGCCTTTACGATACCACCAGGTCGTCACGGTGGATCAGCTCTTCGCGGCCACGGTAGCCGAGAATGGCTTCGATTTCACGGCTCTTGTGGCCGATGATGCGGCGGGCATCGGCGGCGGAATAGGCCACCAGGCCGCGGGCCACCTCATGCCCGGCGGCATCGCAGACCAGGACCGCGTCGCCGCGCTGAAAGTTTCCCTCGACGGCAGTCACGCCGGCGGGCAGCAGGGACTTGCCGCTGCGCAGGGCCCGTTGGGCGCCCTCGTCCAGGACCAGCCTGCCGCTGGGCTTCAGGCTGCCCGCGATCCAGCGCTTGCGGGCGGTGCGCGGCTCCACCGAGGCCAGGAACCAGGTGCAGCGCGCGCCCTCCATGACGGCAGCCAGGGGGTGCAGGCGCCGCCCGTCGGCGATCACCATGCGGCAGCCGGCCCCGGTGGCGACCTTGGCGGCGGTCAGCTTGGTCACCATGCCGCCGTGGGAGTAGTGGCTGGGGGCGACCCCGGCCATGGCCTCGATGGCTGGGGTGACCTCCGCCACCTCCGGCACGAAGGCTGCCGCCGGGTCGACCCGCGGGTCGGCCTCGTAGAGGCCGTCGATGTCCGACAGCAGCACCAGGGTGTCGGCGCCCAGCATGGCGGCCACCCGCGCAGCCAGGCGGTCGTTGTCGCCGACCCGGATTTCGGTGGTGGCCACGGTGTCGTTCTCGTTGATCACCGGCAGGGTGCGCATCTTCAAAAGCGTGTTGAGGGTGGAGCGGGCGTTGAGGTGGCGCCGCCGCTCCTCGGTGTCGTCCAGGGTCAGCAGGATCTGCGCCACGGTGATGTCGTGGCGGGCCAGGGATTCCTGATAGGCATGGGCGAGGCGGATCTGGCCGGTGGCCGCCGCCGCCTGTTTTTCCTCCAGGCGCAGGGCGGCGTGGTTCAGCCCCAAGTGACGGCGGCCGACGGCAATGGCCCCGGAGGAGACCAGCAGCACCTCCATGCCCGCCGCCATCAGGGCGGCGACGTCGTCCGTCAGCGCGTCCAGCCAGTCGCGGCGGATCGCCCCGGCGGCCTCGTCGACCAGCAGCGCCGAGCCGATCTTCACCACCAGACGGCGGGCGCTGCGCAGGTCCTGGCCGCTGGCGGCGCTACAACCCTGCTTCACGGCGCTCATGGCTGATAGCCCGCGGTGGCGGGCTGCTGCTCGGCGCGGGCGGCCCGGGCCGCTTCGATATGCTGCAGCAGTTGGCCGAGGACCTGATCGACGCCCTCCCGGCTGACGCCGGAGAGGCAGAGTACCGGCGCGCTGGAGGCGGCCTCCAGCGCCGCCCGCTTCGCCGTCAGCTCCTCCGGATCGATGGCATCGGTCTTGTTGAGGCCGACCACCTCGACCTTGTCGGCGAGGCCAGCGCCGTAGGCGGTCAGTTCCTGGCGCACGGTGCGGTAGGCCTCCACCACGTCCTCCTGGGTGCCATCGATCAGGTGCAGCAGCACGCCGCAGCGTTCGATATGGCCGAGGAAGCGGTCGCCGAGGCCGGAGCCTTCATGCGCACCCTCGATGAGCCCGGGAATGTCGGCGATGACGAAGTCCGCCTCGCCGAGGCGCACCACCCCGAGGTTGGGATGGAGGGTGGTAAAGGGATAGTCGGCGATCTTCGGCTTGGCGCGCGAGACCACGGAGAGGAAGGTGGACTTGCCGGCGTTGGGCAGGCCCACCAGCCCGGCGTCGGCGATGAGCTTCAGGCGCAGCCAGACCCAGCGCTCCTCCCCCGGCCAACCGGGGTCGGCGCGGCGCGGCGCCCGGTTGGTGGAGGACTTGTATCGGGTGTTGCCGAAGCCGCCGTCGCCGCCGGTGAGGAACACCGCGCGCTGGCCCTCCTCCGTCAGGTCGGCCAGCACCGTCTCCTTGTCCTCGTCCAGCACCTGGGTGCCGGCGGGCACTTTCACTACCAGCGCCTTGCCGGCGGCGCCGGTCATGTTGCGGCCCTTGCCGTCCTCGCCGCGCTTGGCCTTGAAATGCTGGCGGTAGCGGAAGTCGATCAAGGTGTTGAGGCTGCCCACGGCCTCGAAGACCACGTCGCCGCCGCGCCCGCCGTCGCCGCCGTCGGGCCCGCCGAATTCGACGTACTTCTCGCGCCGGAAGGAGACGCAGCCGTTGCCACCGTCGCCGCTCTTCAGGAAGACCTTGGCTTCGTCGAGGAACTTCATGACGCCAGATCCAGGGCCGCCTGCCAGGCCGCCCTCTCCAGGATGAAGCGGCGGCAGCCGACAAGGCCTTGCCGCGCCTCGCTCCATTCCTCGTCATTGGCCGTCGGCCGGAAGCCGCATTTCGCAAGCACCCGGCCGGAGGCGGGATTGTCGGCGAAATGGCCCGAGGTCACGGCGCTGACCCTGGGCTCGGTGAAGGCATAGGCCAAGAGCGCGCGGGTCGATTCCGTCGCCAGCCCCTGGCCCCAGTGGGGCCGCGCCAACCAGTATCCGACCTCCAGGACATCGCTTTCCTCCGCCGGCGGCAGACGGCGGCGCAGGCTGGTGGCGCCGATGGGCTGGCCGTCGCGGGCAATGCAGAAGATCGTCTCGCCGGCCTTGGTCTCGCTGGTGGCGTGGCTGGCGATCCAGTCCGCCGCCGCGCCCTCGGGATAGGGGTGGGGAATGCGCGTGGTCATGCGCGCGATGTCCCAATCGGAAACGTAGGCCTGGATCGCCGGGGCGTCCGCCGCCGTGAAGGGCCGCAGCCGCAGCCGCTCGGTCTCGATCTCTCTGCGTTCAATGCACCAGGTCATGGGTCCCAGGTCCCGATCCTCGGCCCCCGAGAGGGAAAGGGGCCATGAAAAAAGGGAGATGGCGGCCCATCTCCCTCTTCGTCAAACGATCGTCTCAGATGGGCGCCCGGTGGCCGCCCACCGGTCGTTATTCGGCTGCGCCCGGCGACGGCTGCTCGGCCGCGTCGACGGAGACATAGGTCCGGCCGCCGGACTTTGTCTGGAAGGAGACGGCGCCCGCCACCTTGGCGAAGAGCGTGTGGTCCTTGCCGATGCCGACGTTGCGGCCGGGATGGAACTTGGTGCCGCGCTGGCGCACCAGGATGTTGCCGGCGAGAACGATCTCACCGCCGAACTTCTTCACGCCGAGGCGGCGGCCGGCTGAGTCGCGGCCGTTGCGGGAACTGCCGCCAGCTTTTTTGTGTGCCATGGCTTAGTCGTCCTTCTTCTCAGAAGCGGCCTTCTTGGCCGGTGCCTTCTTGGCCTTGGCCGCCGGAGCCTTCTTGGCGGCCGGCGCCTTCTTCGCGGCCGTCTTCTTGGCCGCCGGCTTCTTGGCGGCGGTCTTCTTGGCGGGAGCTTTGGCCTCGGCGTCGTCCTGCTTGGCCTCTTCCGCAGGGGCTTCCTCGACAGGTGCCTCGGTCTTCGGCTCCGCCTTCTTGGCCTTGGCCTTGGGCTTCTTGCCGTCGGTCAGGATATCGGTGATCCGCACCACAGTCAGGTCCTGACGGTGGCCGTTGGTCCGGCGGTGGTTCTTACGCCGCTTTTTCTTGAAAATCAGCACCTTATCGCCACGGGTCTGCTCGACGACCTCGGCGGCGACGCTGGCCCCTTCGACGAAGGGCGCGCCGGCCTTGGTCTCGGCGCCCTCGCCGACCATAAGCACCGACTCGAAGGCCACGACCTCGCCGGCCTGGCCCTTCAGTTTCTCGACGACGATCACGTCGTCCTTGGCGACTTTGTACTGCTTGCCGCCGGTCTTGATCACTGCAAACATTGCGCTGGCTCGCCTGTTTTCGGCTGAAACGCCCGCAGAGCACGGTTTTCGGCTGTTTTCCGGGGGCGTCAACAAAAGCGCCGCGGCCCGAAGAACCGCGGTCAATGGCCGCGCACTATAGCCCCGCCGCCTCGCCTGTCAACGCGATTCTGGCCGCATTTTCCGGGCCTTTTCTTGCCGTCTGTCCGCAATTCAGCGGTACAGCAATCTGAGCCGCCCTTTTGGCATGCAGGCACTCTCCGGCGGCCCCGCCAGATCCTCGAGGAAGAGGTTCACGAGGTGCTCAGCACAGAGGCTCTCGGAGAGCACGCCGTGGCCGGTGTCCAGCTCGTAGAGGTAGCCGTTGGCAAGATGGGCCGCGGCGCGGCGTGCCAGACTTGGTGGGGTTATCGGATCATATCTCCCGGCGAGCAGCAGGACCGGTACGGTGCTGTCGACCGGGGTATTCTCGACAGGCTCTGCCCGGCCAGACGGCCAGACCTCACAGTAGTCGCCAATCCACGGACTCTCGATGAGATGGCCGAGATCGCCGGCCTTCTCCACCGCCCGTTCGATCTCGTCCTTAGCGATGAACGCAAGCTCGTCTCGGCAGATGTGAGAGAGGTAGAGCGCAGTGGAGATATCGCTTTCCAAGGACGATCTCAGAAGCTGGTCCCTGAAGAAGGCCCTCAAGACCGTCGGGCGGCCGGCGGCGGTCTCGCGGATGATGGCTGGAATAAGGGCGCGGGTCTCCGCGGTCGCAAAGGCTTCGCTGATCAGCTCATCAAGCTGCATTCGGTCGAAGGTAATGGAAACGTCCTGCAGATCCGCGAAATGCGACGGCCGGTAATGGTATTGTTTCTGGCCGATATCGAAGACTTGCTCGCTTTCGCCAAAGATCTCTCTGAGAGTTAACGAAAGTGCCGGCTCTGCCGACAGACGTTGGACGGCAAGGTCATAGCCCTGCCGAAGATCACCGTTTTGCGTTGTGCAGTCCGTATCCGCTGCGCAGTCGGCAAAAACGCGCTCCATCACCTCTCTGAAGTGCCCGGGATGATCCAACACCCAATCTGATTCCGGCGGCAGCACCGAGTCCAGAATGGCGGCGCGAATGCCTTCGGGATGATATCGCAAGGTACTGAGGGCAAGGCGCGAACCGTAGGACACGCCATAGAGCGTCCAGGACTCGATGCCGAGGGCCGAGCGCAGTTCGGCAATGTCGGCGGCGCTCTGCCGGCTGTTGTAGGCGGTCAGGTCGACGCCCTCATCGACCAGCCGTGCCGCACAATCGCGCAGGGCCTGACGCATCGCCGCCACCGCTTCCGGCGACGAGGATAGTCGCTCGGCCATCCCAAGGCCCGATTCACTGTTGTCGGCCTCCGGACAGCCGAAGTCGGGCTCTTTCAGACCTGTGCCCCGCTGTCCCATGACGATCAGGTCGCGGTCCTCGGGTAAGGCCCGCCGCTTTGCCCACCATCCGTCGATTCGCCACTGCTCGCCGAGGTCGGCCGGCGCGCCCGGACCGCCGGTCAGGTAAAGAATGGGCTCCTTACCCTTGGCCGGGTTTTGGGCGTCGAAGATCACCACGGGCAGCCGGATGGTCCGGCTGTCCGGGTTCTCCCGGTTCTCGCGCACGACAAAAAGGCCGCAACGCGCCGGGCCCGAAATGCCGTTTTGGAACCAGCAGTCCTGATCGTGGAAGCCGGGCTGACGCAGCTGCCAAGCCTGCCAGCCATTGTAGGCCAGCGCGCCACCGGCGAGGCTAAGGCCAACGACAAGGAGGATCGCCCCCCACCTCACTGAGGCCGCTCCCCCTGCAGCAGCTCGGTGACCGCCGTCGCCGGGCCATCGGCCTCGAAACCCTGGGCGACCAGGCGGCCGCTGGCCGGTTCGGCATAGAGCGCCAGGCGGGTGGTCTCGTTCAGGACCGGCGGCCGCAGCCAGGCGAGGTCGGGGCCGGCTTCCGGCGCCGCAGACCCCATGAGCCGCGCGCGGCCTTCGGAATCGGTGCCGCGGGAGCGGGCGCGGGGCATCGGCCCCAGCCAGTGGTTGGCCGCCACCTGCGGGCCCTCGTGGACCGCCGCCTTGTGCTCCAGGCGTTCGATCACCGCCTGCTCCTCGGGTCCGGTGCCGCAAAGGGAGAAGATCGCCGGCATGGCCAGCGGGCTTTGCATGAGCTGCGCCTTGGCCTCGGCGAAGTCGCGGGCCCGCTCGAAGACCTGGCGCAGCAGGTGACCCGGCGGCAGGGCGCGGCGTCGCCAGAGGCCGAAGCGGTCGAGCCCCCAGTCGACGATCCGCGAGGGGGTGCGCCGGCGCATCGGCGCCTGGTTGAAGGCGGCGGCGAAGCGCCCCGCCGCAAAGCCCTGGATCGATCCGGTGAAGCCCGGCCAGGTGAGGTTGATCCACTCCCCCGCCGGGCCCGACTGGCGGGCGGCGATGATCTGTGCGCCCAGGCCGTCGAACGGCCAGTCCAGCACCCGGGTGAGGCGGCTGGCCCGGCCGTCGGGCGTCGGGCCCACGCTGCAGGTGCAGGCCCACTCGTAGGAGAGGTTCAGGAAGAAGGCGCCGGGGCGCCCCAGCACCTGGTCGACGGTCTCGATCTCCGCCAAGTAGGGGTTGGCGCTCTTCTCCAGCCAGCGCCGGGAGAGGCGGTCGCCCAGGGCGATGACGCTGCGCGGATAGCTGCGCTCGGCGGCGGCGATCAGGGCGTTGAGGCGCCCGCGCTCGGCCTCCAGCAGACCCACCATGCCCCCCACCCTGCGCAGGGGAATGCGGGGCAGGTTGTCGCTGCGGGACTGGGTCATGGGCCCTCCGGCCTCCACCTTCGATATCGTTCCGGCGGACTATAGCAGGCCGGGGGCCGGCGAGGGAATGACCGGGGGAACGACCTGGGCAACCGCTCAACCCATACGAAAGCATTTGCGTGGCAGGAGAGGCCCGGGAATGGCCCAGCCGTTGCTTGCAAGCGCCATGGCACACGGTTAGCAGGCGCGCGCCGTCCGTGATCGGATGCCGGAGTAGCTGAACGGGGCGAACTCAAAAACCGTTGTGCGCGCCAGTGCACCGAGGGTTCGAAACCCTCTCCCTCCGCCATTTCGCACAATCGTCGCTCGGTAACTGGTTACGCCATGGACGACCGCTTAGCGGGACGCTCCGGGCTTTAGGACGATCGATGTCAACCACTCAAGTTTTATCATATCTCATCGAATATACTTATGGTCGCAGACCCATTTCGGTTCTGGCCTCGCGCAGATCGATCCTTGCCTTGACGCCGTGCTTTTCTAGAAGGTGCAAAAGATGTGATCCAGTCATGAGGGTGAGTGGTTTATCAGAGGCAAATTTGTGAGCATCGGGGCCGTAATCTGCCGTGGTCACAAGGATGCCCTTAATCGCCCCTTCATTCATTGTTGTCCCGTAGAGATCGCGTACCGCTGCAACACCAACTGTGCGCGTGTAACGCTTGGCTTGAATAACTATCTTGCCGCCACTTATCGGATCAGGGTCAAAAGCGACCGCATCGACTCCGCCGTCATTGCTGGACTGTGTGATGCGCACTTCACCGCCTCGAGAGGCAAACTCCTTCTCGAATAGCTCCCGCACCAAGTGCTCGAACTCTTCCCAATCCATTGCGGCGAGGTTTGTCGTTCCACTGGCTGCAATCTCAACAGCTCGCGCATCAACAAATCGCTTGTCGGTTTTCTGAAACTCGATGATTGGCGCAATTGGCGTAAGACCCACGAGCGAAGCGGCAGACACCCCCTTGAGCGATTTGAAGCAAGCTTTCGGTTCAACCTGTTCAAGATTGATTGCTAAGAACTCGTCTTTCTGCACCATGACGGAAAGAATAGTCGACGTGACCTGCTGGCCTGTGGCGCGGTCAATCGACTCCGTCCAACCGTTGAAGGCTATACTCTCAAGATTATCGAAGCTATCGGCTTCGAACAATTCATGCAGTGTTCGTAGACAGATTTGATAGCAAAGATCATCGAATAGCGTCTTCTTGTCGCGCTCACTGATGCTGGTTTCTTTCAACTCCCCCGTCGAGGCAACAAATCTGACAGACTTGGTTGTC
Organism: Pelagibius sp.; assembly: GCF_028289705.1. GTDB lineage: Bacteria > Pseudomonadota > Alphaproteobacteria > Kiloniellales > Kiloniellaceae > Pelagibius. Next base: position 26,764 of record NZ_JANQOI010000181.1, on the reverse strand, counting down.
GGCAGATCATCGGGCGTGGGCAGAAGATACTCTACCAAAAGCAACTTGGATTCAGGGTCATACTGAACCTCCCACTGCTTAGGCACCACTTCGTCATGCTTGGATGCTTCAAGCACGATTGAGGCATGCTCCTCAACTGCCTCGGGTTGACCGTCGCGCCATGCTGCCTCAAGTGCATCGACCTTCGCGTTTTCGACAACCTGCTTATCGAGAAACACCTGCTCCTGGGCATCTTGCTCGGCGTTCCATGCATCTCGGTTTTTGATCCATTCGGCATGAACATCCGCATTCTTTTTCTCAACGCGATTGACCTCGGCATTATGTTTATCCAGTGCCTCTTGGTATCGACGCTCTATTTTCCTGCGCTGCCCGAACAGTGCTTGAAAGAACCCCACATGGACGGGAGGCGGCGCCGAGGAGTCGACGCGCTCTTTCTTTTGTTGTCTCGGATATCTCTTACGATCAAACTTCGAATGATCTTTAAGAACACTCCAATCCACCGCATCATCCACCGACAGCGTATGGTGCAGCGTCGTTCTGAGACGTTCTCGGCGAAGCTCGGCGTCGGCAGTTAATTCCTCGGCCTGCTCTTTTCCTGTAACAGCGTCCTGTTTCTTAACGTACGCCGCGTACTTCTTGTCCCATTGAGCCATGAGCGTATCGACCTTGTTTTGCAAGATCGAAAACTCAGGAGCACTTAGCTCTTTATGAAGATCGAGCTCAGTGTGCCTGAAGTCGACATAGTAGCGTAAGATGCGATCACCCGCCGCGCTGAACTTGGCACGAAGCTCTCCCGCCTGAATATTCTGAAGATTTGAAGATTGAAAGGTTATTCTTTCGACCATCATACGTATCCAGGATCGTTCAGCTATCAACTGTGACATTTGCTGCCCTGTCGGATCAAGTGCCAAAAATGACCTGAACGACCATTCATGCGTTGTACAGCATCTGTCACATTGGGTTCGAAGTCGCGATTAGGGCAGTTGTTTGGAGTTCACCAACCACCGAGCATGCGTCGCGGATCGGCAAATTCTTCCGCAGAAATGAGCAGCACAGCCCATTGTGGGGCTTACCATCGTAGTACTATGGCGAGGGAATAGTTCACACCTTGTGACGCATGCTTCGCACCCTACGCTCTTCGAGCTTCGTCTGACTTGCGCCGGTAAACCGCGCGAAGTCGGTAGAGCCAGGAGTGTCTTCCGGAGCCGTAGCGTAGGAGGCCGGTCCGAACTCTCTCCCGTCTGCCCCGCCATATCCGGTTGTTCTGTCACGGCCAAATTCGATACCTTGCGCCTCGCGGTTCGGGCCGGGCGGTGGGACAGGGAGTGGAATTGGAGGCGGCCGTGGGCCAAGACGAAACCGATGACATCGTCCAGATCCGAATGACCCTGCGGGACGTCGAGCCGCCGATCTGGCGGCAGGTCCGGGTGCCGGCGGACTTCCCGCTTCGCCGCCTGCACGACGTGATCCAGGCCGTCATGTGCTGGCTGGACTATCACCTGCACGAGTTCAAGATCGGCGACCGGCTCTATGGCCAGCCGGAGATCGCGGGCGAAGATCACGTCGGCCCTCGGCTCTATAGCGACCGCAACACGCGCCTTGCCCAACTCCTCAAGCGCGGCATCGACCGCTTCACCTATACCTACGACTTCGGCGACGAGTGGTGCCTCGACATCGAGATCGAAGAGACACTACGGGCGGAGCCCGGCGTCGACTATCCGGTCCTGGTCGCGGGGGCACGGCGCGCACCGCCGGAGGACAGCGGCGGGCCGTTCGGCTTCATGAACCTCGTCGACGCGATCTCCGACCCGGGTCATCCGGACCATGAAGACATCATGGACTGGTACGGCAGGCCCTTCGACGGCGAGGACATGGACCTGGACACGGTCGAAGCGGTGCTCAGCCGTATGCGCAGCACCAGGCGCAAGGGACCGGGTAGCAAGAAACGGGCCTAGCCCGCTCCGGCCATGGCCTCTCCCCGTTGCAGCCCTACTCAGTGGCGGCGTATGCCAAATCCGATCGGTGGAGTTCTGTTGCCCGGCAGCGTAGGGTCCGGGCCCCAGATGGCCTGGTAGGTGTCGATGGCCCACCCCCGGCGCTGGAGAACCGCTGCCGCCACGGCAAGGGCGAACCACCAGATGCCGAGGAAAAGCCACATCCAGACAGGGCCATTGGCCAGCCACAGGCCGGTGAGGATCGCCGCGCCCGACACCAACAATGCGGCGTATCCGCAGATCTTGTGAACGTACTCGAAGACAAGGCGCCGCGGCGTCATGTCGAAGTGATCGCCGGCCCTGGACGGCTCGGTCGGCCCGCCCTTGCTGCCACGCAGCCACCCTCCCAAAACCTGGGCAAAGGTCAGGGCGACGACGAGATAGCCCAGCAGGCGATGCGTCGCCGCGGTGTACTCGCGCCCCTTCAGGAGAATCAAGATCAGGGCGATGACCGTCAAAGCCGTGGCGCTGTACTGGAGCACGCGATGCAGGACCCACCAGACCTGGTTGTCCAGTTGCCGCGGCCAGTCCTGCCAAGGCAGGACCTTAAGGTAGCGGGCCACAACGATGCCCAGAGGTGCGCATACGCCCCAGGCGAGCACCATGAAGCGGCCGTGCCACGACAGAAGTGTGCCCATGTCATGCGCACGGCTGGCATCGATCGGGGATATCAGCCACTCCCACATCGGCCTAGGCCCTGTTGACAATCATTTCGCCGTCGTGGCGGGAGCAGATATGCGCCCCGGTCAATCCAATGGGGGCTAGGAGCGGGCGGCGCCGTGGGGTGGTCCCCCACAAGGCGTCCGCGACGCGGCCCTGGCGAATATCTGCCCCGTCCCGAAGGGATCCGGCACATTTGGCCCGCGGCCGCGTCGCTCCTCCCCGAATATGCTTGGGTCGAATATGCTTAGGCATGTCCTTCCTCGTCGCTCCTAGCCGAGGGCCAAATCCGCTCGGACCACAACAGCGAAATGAATGTCAACAGGCCCTAGCCCTTCACTGCTTCCGGGTCGCTGCGCCACGGAAAGGTTAGCGCTAACATATAACTGCGATAAGCTGCTTGTCTCAAAAAATTGGCCTGGAGACCCCTTGTGCGGCTGAGCGGTGTGTGCGCTGCCGGCAGGGCGCTGTGAAAGGGCTGATGATCGAAGGTGAAGTGACGCAGCGTCCGGGCGCCAGACCGGGCGCCGGGTGTTTCGGCCTGGCTATGGCGGCCCATGTCCGGACGCCGCCACGGGATTGACCGGCACCGGCGTCATCGATGTTTCGGACGATACTGCCGGGCTGTAGCATAGCGGCAATCGTCGCAGAGAGCGCGGCACCGGCATCCGCTAGAGTTTGGAATGTTGGGGGACTCGGGCAAACGGGGAGGCACAGATCTTTGACGACCAGTGAAATCGGCCTGATCGGCCTTGGAACAATGGGCGCCGCGCTGTCGATGAACATTGCGGAAAAGGGCTTTCCCATCGCCGTCTACAACCGAACCGCGTCCAAGACCGAAGCCTTCCACGCGGCCGCCAGCGATCTGGCCGCTGCCATCACGCCGACCGCGACGCTGGATGCCTTCATCGCCGCTATCGCCAAACCGCGTGCCATCATCGTGATGGTGCCGGCGGGACAGGCCGTCGACGACCAGATCGCCGACCTGCGCCCCCTTCTCGACGACGACGACCTCATCATCGATGCCGGCAACGCCAATTTCCACGACACGAACCGCCGCGCCCAGGCCGCCGGCGAGCGTCCGTTCCTGGGCATCGGAGTCTCCGGCGGCGAGGACGGCGCGCGCTACGGCCCCTCCATCATGGGTGGCGGACCGCGCCGCCACTGGGACCGCGTCGGGCACATCCTCGAAGCGATTTCGGCGAAACACGACGGCTCTCCCTGTGCCGCCTGGCTCGGGGAAGCCGGTGCCGGTCACTTCGTGAAGACCGTGCACAACGGCATCGAATATGCCGACATGCAGATGATCGCAGAGGTCTACGGGCTTCTGCGCGACGGCCTTGGGCACGACGCGGCGGCGATTGCCGATCTGTTCGACCGCTGGAACGGCGGCCGGCTTCAATCCTATCTGATCGAGATCTCCGCCCGCGTCGCGGGAACCCTTGACGCCGCGACGGGCGGCCCGCTTCTGGACGTGATCGTCGATGCGGCGGGACAGAAGGGGACGGGCCGCTGGACCGCCATTGAGGCCCAGCACCTGGCGGCGCCGGTTCCGATGATCGATGCGGCCGTCACAGCGCGCAACCTGTCCTCGCGCCGCCAGCAGCGGCGGGCGGCGGAAGACCTGTTCGGCGCCGGGCCGACGCCGATTGCGCCGGCGCAGCTGACCGCGGAGCAGCTGGAAAAGGCGCTGATCGCCGGCAAGATCCTCTGCTATGCCCAGGGCTTCGAGATGAACGCGGCAGCGTCGCGGGAATACGGCTGGAACCTGCCGCTGCCGAGGATTGCGGAAATCTGGCGCGCGGGCTGCATCATACGCTCGGCGATGCTGGACGACATGGCCAGGGCGCTGTCCGAAGATCCGGACCGCAACCTCATCTTCGCGCCGTTCTTCGCGGATTTGCTGCGCGATTCGCAGGCTGCGCTGCGCCAGGTCGTCGCCACGGCGGCCCTGCATGGGGTCGCGGTGCCGGCGCTGTCGGCCGGCATTGCCTACTTCGACGCCCTGCGCACCGCGCGCGGCACCGCGAACATGATCCAGGGCCAGCGCGATTTCTTCGGACGGCACGGGTTCGAGCGGCTGGACGACGGCACCACGGACCAGCACGGGCCCTGGGCAGATCCCGCGACAGGGAACTGACGGCTTCGGCGAGTTTCTGGGTGTCGGTGCTGGACAGGGTCAGCGCCACGAAGCCCGAGCGCGTTTCATGTTTTGACGGCACCCGCCGCGCCGCTCACGGCGAGATCTTGTCCCACTCAGCTCGTTCCTTCAGCTTCCCGGCGGCTTGGTCGGCAACCGCCTCAAGCGTCTGGTCGATGTCCACGGCAAAGCCCGCCTCGTCCGCACCCAGTTCTTCAAGCGCCGCAAACTGGCTGTTGACCATACTGGTCGGCATGAAATGTCCCTCGCGGGCGGACATGCGCGCCTCGATCACCTCCGGCGATCCGCTCAGGTGAACGAAGATCACCGGCCCGCCCACGCGGTCGCGGATGCGGTCGCGGTATCTGCGCTTGAGCGCCGAGCATCCGATCAGCACCGGCCCCCGGGCGGCCCTCAGCGTCTCAGCCACCCGGTCGAGCCAGGGCGCGCGGTCCTCGTCGGTCAAGGGGGTGCCGGCCGACATCTTCCGGATGTTCGCGGCCGGGTGCAGGTCGTCGCCATCGATGTAGACGGCCCCGGTCCGGGCAGCCAGCGCAACCCCGACCGTGGATTTTCCGGACCCGGCCACGCCCATGATCACCGCCCGCGCCATCACCCGAAACCACGCCGTTTTGCTATCATCGACAAGCCGCGTGTGCCCCCGTAAAGCGCGACACCGGGCCGTGCGAGACCTTGTGTCGGGCAAGGGGCCGGGTTCGGTGGAAGGCGACGCCTGCGCGCGCCGCACGACTGGATCATGGGCGCTGCGGCCTCCCAGACTGTTGGTGCTCCGGCTGACTATAGCAGGCCGGGGGCCGGGTGAGGACGCAAACACCCCAGCCAGCGCTTGCAAGCGCCACAGCACAAGGCTAGTAAGGGCGCGCCGTCCGCGGAGGGATGCCGGAGTGGTTGAACGGGGCGGTCTCGAAAACCGTTGTGCGCGCAAGCGTACCGAGGGTTCGAATCCCTCTCCCTCCGCCATTTCCAGCGCATCGGTACCGGGCAGACGGCTGTCAGCCATTCGTCGACAAGAAGAGTCTGGTCCCGGCCGTCGAAGGGCGGCTTCCGGAACCGGATTCCAGACGTTTCAGTGCGCTCCCACAATCGTTCGGCGGCTCACCCGAGGCGCCGCCGCGGACGCCGGTTCAGCGCGCCGCGCGCGCCCAGTCGAGCAGGCGCGCTGCGTTTGCTCCGCGGAGCTGCCAGGACATGCAGCGCACGCCGCCGCCCATGTGGCAGACCTGGCGGGAGCTCACGGGGACCACCTCCTTGTCGGTCCAGCGCCGCAGGCTGGCCAGGGCTTCGGCGTCCTCCGGGATGCCGAACTGCGGCAGGTAGATGCGCTGCGGTGTCACCAGCATGTTGGTGTAGAGCCCGCAGGCCGAGCCGAAGGCCGCGTCGTAGATCGTGCTGCCGTCATAGGGGGTGACGATCTCGTGAAGGGTGACGCTGGGCAGGCCCGCCAAGACGTCGGCGCGCAGCGCCGCGGCATAGGCCGGGTCTTCCGGGTAGCTGTTGATGACGAGAACATTGGGCTCGATGAAGGCCACCACGCCGTCGGCGTGTTCGAGCCCGCCCTGTTCGTCCGCCTCGATGAAGGCGACATGCTCGAGCCCGGTCTCGCGGCGCAGCGCCGCGCGGGCTTCGGTCTCGCTGAGGCCGTTGTCGCGCAGGAACTTGCGGCTGACCACCGCGCGCCCGGCATAGTCGTCGACGAAGTTCCCGCCGTCGTTCAACAGATCGCTCTCGGCAAAGCCGAGGCCGGCCTCCTCCATGACCGCGGCGAGGCCGTCCTGGACCGCGTCCGCCGCCGCCTGGCCCTGCCGCCCGCCGCCCTGACCGGCCGCCGTGTAGCGGAACAGGACCGGGCCGGCGGCATTCGATAGGCTGAAGTCGCGCATCCAGATGTCGGCGACCGGCGCCAGGGCGACGCGGTCTTCGCCCAGCGCCGCGACGTAGTCCGGATAGGCCGCCGCGTCGGTGAGGACGAGGACGTCGTCACGGCCCTCGATCTGTTCGGCATAGGCGACGAGGAAGTCGAAGATGTCGCCGGCAACCTCGGCGTAGTAGGGATCGGCGGACCCGGGCGCCGCCAGGACGATCAGCTCTTTCGCGTCGGCCATTGCGGCCTCACGGTTTTGCGCGGGAGCCTCGCCCGCGAATCCGCAGTGCGCCGAGATCAGGACCGCCGCCATAAGGCATCCCCGGACCCATCGTTTCCCCATCGCCGTTCTCCCCTGTGGTGTTCAACAAGGACCGCACCGTCTCTGCGGGTCTGCCGTCGGCCGCAGGGGGTTCAGAACCCCGCGCTCCTGGTCGTCCAGTTGGTCCAGCAGGCCGAGTTCCCATTCGAGATAGCGGCGCGCTGCGTCCAGGTTGCCGTCGTGGCGGTCGTGGACGAAGAAGAGATAGTCGATGCAGTCGGCCTCGGTGGGGAAATCCGGCGTCTCGACCACGCTGAGCCCCGCCGCGCGCCAGCTCCGGGGGTCGCCGCGACGGACGCCGCCCGGGGCATGGCCGGTCAGGCGCGTCAGGTCCGCCGCCACCCCCGCCATCAACGCGGGGGCACGCCCGGTCAGCACCAGGCCGGCGGGATCGTCGATCTGCAAGCGGTCGAGGCGGGCCCGGGTGACCCAGGTCGCCCCCTCGATGTGGCCGGCGCGGAAGTCCAGCCCGCGCGAGGCATCCAGGATCTGCGCGCCCGCATCGGCACGGGCTTTCAACTCCGCCAAGCCGATGGTGTCGGCGACCCCGGCGGGTTCGGTTTGTCCCCCACCGGTTTCGGTTCTGGCGGCATCACTGTCGAGGAGCCAGACCCGGTGCCCCATACCCTTCAGCCAGATCGCGGTGGTGGCGGCGCGCAGGCCGTTGTCGCAAGCGAGCACGATGCGGGCGTTGCGCACCGCAAGCTGCTCGTCGGTGGCCTGGACGAGCTGGCCGCCGGGCGCGGAGCGGGCGCCGGCGACATGGCCCTGGGCGAATTCTTCGGCGCTGCGCACATCGAAGAGATAGGTCGTCTGTCCAGCGTCGGCGAGCCAGGCCCGGATCTGTGCTTCACCGACGCTCGGCAGGGCATAGGCTGCCCGCAGTTTCTCCGCCAGGGCGCGCCCGGCGCTCAAGGTTTCCGGGTCCGGCTGCGGCAGCGGCGAAGGCTCGGCGCCATGGACCAGATCGAAGCCGGCCAGCCGCCAGCCCTGGGTTCCGTTGCGCAGGGCATAGACCGGGTTGGGCGTGTCGAGCAGAGCCAGGGTCTGGGCACCGATGATGGAGCGGGTGCGCCCGGCACAGTTGACGACGATGGGGGTCGCCGGATCGGCGCCCAGCAGCGGCAGGCGGTAGCCGAGCTCCGCGTTGGGGCAGGACAGCGCCCGGGGCAGCGCCATCTTGCGGAACTCCCGCCCGGTCCGCCCGTCCAGCAGCAGGAGGGCCTCGCCGCGCCGTTGCATCGCGTTGAGCTCTTCCGCGGAGAGCGACGGCGTTTCAAAGGCGTGCTCGACCCTCTCGCCGAAGGCCTTGGAGGGAACGTTCACGCCCTTGAAGAGGGTGTAGCCGGCGGCCGCCCAGGCCGGCGCGCCCCCGGCCAGGACCGCGACGTCGCCGTAGCCGAGATCCGCCAGCACCGCCGCCGCGCGCGCGCCGACACCGTCGCCGTCGTCCATCACCACACAGCGCACCGCCCGGCAAGGCAGCAAGCGCGGCGCCAGGCCTTCGATGCGGCTGTAGGGCAGCGGCACGGCAAAGAAGGGATGGCCCTCGCCATACTGGCCGTGTTCGCGGACGTCGAGAAAGGCGATCTCGTCGCCGTCGGTCAGCAGCGGCTTGAGGGCCTGCGCCGATATCTCCTTCACCGGGTGCCGCGTCCTCAAACCTTGGTCTTTACCCCGACGTCCATGATCCGGCAGGTCCCGGCGTCGAGGTCGTAGGCGATCCGGCCGGTCAGGCTTTCCAGGGGCCGGCCGTAGAAATGAAGGTGGCGGATCACCGTGTCGCCGCCGATCTCCACGCTGTGGATGTCGTCGGGCAGCATCGCCAGGGCGGTGCCGGGCCTCAGGTCCACGACGGCGGTCTCGCGGAGTTGCGCCTTGCCGGGCACCGCGCCGTCGTCCAGGCGCTCGTAGAGCCTGTTGGTCTCCACGCCCTCGACCGCGGCGATGCAGGCCCAGGTGGTGTGGTTGTGGGGCGGGACCGTCTTGCCCGGACGCATCACATTCAGATAGAGGGTCAGGCCGCTCTCGGCGTCCTGGGCGATCTGAAAGCGGTTCTGCTTCGCGTCCTCGTCAGGGTCCGGGAAATCGCCTTCGGCCCACAATGACGTCTGGCCGGAGAGCTCCGACAGCGCCGTCTTCACCCGCTCCAGCCGCGCCCGGTCCAGCGGGCCCTCGGCGAGAACCGTCCTGGTATGCGCCAAAAGCGCCTCGGTCATCTCCTTGCGGGTTTCTACGGGGGTCATGGGGAACCAAGCCTTTCCGTTCGATCAGCGTCGGGGCCATGGTGCCCCAACTTGGACCGAAGCCGCTAGTGCTTCCCGGTAGGATCCCCCGCAATCTCTTGCAGTGCTTCGGCGCAGGTCGCCACCCGGCAGAGGCTGGAGAGGTCGCTGAGGGCATGCTCGTGGGTTTCGCGCGAGAAGGCGGCGCAGCCGTCGGAAAGGACGGTGGTGTGGAAGTCCCGCACATGGGCGTCGCGGACCGTGGAGGCCACGCCGCCGTTGGTGACGATGCCGCAGACGAACAGCCGCTCTATGCCGGCCTTGCGCAGCACCCAGTCCATCCGCGTCATGAAGAAGGCCGAGTAGGCCACCTTCTCGACCACGAGGTCGGCCGGCTGCAGAGGCTCGACCAGGCTGTGGCCCCAGCCGCCCGGCGCGAAGTCCCCCTTGCCGAGAAAGGGGCGCAGGGCCTTCAGGTGGGGCGAGATGAAAGGCTCCCCGCCCTTGCCCGGCACCAGGGTGAACTGGGTGGAGACGACCCAGCCGCCGGCGGCGCGCATGGCCTCGACCAGCGGCAGGACCTGCGCCGGCAGGGCGGCGATATCGGCATTGGCCTGGCCGCCCCTGGCATAGGCCCCCTCGGGGTGCAGGAAATCGTTCTGCAGATCGACGATCAGCACCGCCGAGCGTGCGGGATCGGCGAGATCGGCCGTCACTGCTGGCCCTCCCGGTCCGAGATGATCAGGTTACCGAAGCCGTCGACCCGCCCGGAGAGGCCGGGATCGATGAAGATGGTGGCATCGGCCTGCTCCAGCAGCGCCGGGCCCGGCACCAGGGCGCCGGCCTCCAGTTCCAGGCGCTCGTAGACCGTTGCGGTCCAGAAGCGCCCCTCGGCATAGACCTCGCGGCTGCCGATGGCGCAGTCCGCCGCCGGGCGCCCGCCGGCCGGCGCGAAGACGCCCATGTCGAAGGCCGGCCGGCGGCCGGTCACCGTCACCCGGTAGTTCATCAGGCGGATCGGGATATTCTCCAACAGCCGCCCATAGGCCGCGCGGTAGGCGGCCTCGAAAGCCGCTGTGACGGCTGCCTGATCGAGCCCTTCCGGCGGAATCTCCAGCGGCACCGCAATGCTGTGGGTCTGGCCGAGGTAGAGCATATCGAACTCGTAGCTGCGCTCGATGCGCTCGAAGGCGATGCCGGAGCCGCGCACCACCGCTTCCGTCGCTTCGGCCACCGCGGTCATCTCGCTCTGAAGCGCCGCGAAATCGGTCTGCGCCAACAGGCGGTTGACCGTCTGCACCCGGTCGTGGCGCATGTCGGCGACGACGCAGCCGAGGGCCGAGGTGACGCCGGGGAAGCGGGGCACCAGGGCCGCGCCGAGCCCGACTTCCTTGATCAGGGCGCCGGTGTGCAGGGCGCCGCCGCCGCCGAAGGGCATGGCGGTGAACTTCGCGGGGTCGTGGCCGCGCTCGATGGAGACCAGGCGGATGGCGCCGGCCATCTTCGCATTGGCAAGGCGGATCACCGCCTCGGCGGCCTCCTCGACCGAGAGATCGAGGGGTCCTGCAATGACGGCCTCCATCGCGGCCCGGGCGGCCGCCACGTCGAGCTTTTCCAGCTTGCCGCCGATGGGGCGCTCGGGGTTGATCCGGCCCAACAGCAGGTTGGCGTCGGTCACCGTCGGCCGGGTGTTGCCGAGCCCGTAGCAGACCGGCCCCGGATTGGACCCGGCGCTTTCCGGACCGACCTGGAGCAGCCCGCTCTGATCGAGATAGGCGATGGAGCCACCGCCGGCGCCGATGGTGGTGATCTCGATCATCGGCGTGCGCACCACCATGCCGAAATCGATAGAGGTCTGCGCGGCAATCGCCGCCTTGCCCCCGGCCACCAGGGAAACATCGAAGGAGGTCCCGCCCATGTCGCAGGTGATCAGGTTCTCAAAGCCCGCGGCCCCGGCGATGGCCTTGGCCGCGATCACCCCGGCGGCCGGGCCCGACAAGGCCGTGCGCACGGGATAGCGCTTGGCACTCTCAACCGCCATGACGCCGCCGTTGGACTGAACGATCAGCACGTCGCCGCCGAAATCCCGCTGCTTCAGCCCGGACTGCAGCCGGTCCAGATAGGAGGAAACCGCGGGCTGCAGATAGGCGTTCAGGGTCGCCGTCGACAGGCGCTCGAACTCCCGGATTTCCGGCAGGATCTCGGTGGCCGCCGAGACGTAGGCATTGGGCCAGACACGGCGCACCGCCTCGACGGCCTGGGTCTCGTTGGCGCTGTTGGCGTAGCCGTTGATGAAAAAGACGCAGACCGCCTCGCAGCCCGCCGTCGAGAGTGCCCTGGCGCGGTCCTGCACCGCCGCCGCATCCACAGGCTCCAGCACGCTGCCGTCGGCGAGCACGCGCTCGGCCACCTCCAGCCGGTCGCCGCGGTCCACCACCGGTTCGAAGCTGCCGCGCAGCCCCCAGGTCGCCGGCCGGTCGCGGCGGCGCATCTCCAGGACGTCGCGAAAGCCCTCTGTCGTAATGATTCCGGTGCGCGCGCCCTTGCGCTCCAGCAGGGCATTGGTGCCCACCGTGGTGCCGTGCACCACCGTGCGGATCTGGGCGAAGTCGTCCACCGCGTCGCCTATCCCCTCGATGAAGCCCCGGGACTGGTCGCCGAACGTCGAGGGGACCTTGGCGATGCGGATCGCGCCCTCTGCCTCGTCCAGCACGAAGACGTCGGTGAAGGTTCCGCCGACATCGACGCCAACGACAAACGCGCTCATGCCGGTTCCTTCTCGTCCTTTGGGTGGCGCAGCCGCGCGGTCGCCGCCTGGTCGACGGCCCCGGCCGGATCGAGGCTCACGCCATAGTCCCGTCTGGCCGCCTCGGGGCTGACGAACCCCCGGGCCACGTCGCGGGCGACGATTTGGGGATCGCGGCTCTGCGGATCGCCGTAGCCGCCGCCACCCGGCGTCTCCAGCCGGACGCGCTGGCCGCGGGCGATATGGATGCCCACCATCTTGGAGACCATGGGCGGTTCATGGGCGCCGTCGGCCTGCTGATAGGTGAAGCGGTTGGCGGCGGCCGGGGCACCGCCGGCGATGCCCTGGGGCGGAAACTTGCCGCGTTCGCCGAACAGGAAGGCGTCGGCGGACTCTTCCAGCAGCTCGATCTCATAGACCGCGCCCAGGCCGCCGCGGTGCCGCCCGGGGCCGCCGGAGTCCGGGCGCAGGGCCCATTGGGTGAAGCGCACGGGATAGGCCGCCTCCAGGATCTCCAACGGCGGAATGGTCGCGGTGGAGATGGGCGCGTTGCCGTGGTTGAGCCCATCGTCCTGGTGATGGCCGCCATGGCCGCCGCCGAAAAAGGAGAACATCACCCAGCGGGCGCCGTTGGCGCGGTGGCCCGCCATGGAGAGAGCGTTGATGGTGCCGTAGGCGCAGGCCACGGTCTTCTCCGGTGCCAACTGGGCGACCGCCTGGAAGACCACGTCGATCATGCGCAGGATGGTTTCGGTGTAGCCGCCCACCGGTTTCGGCGCCTTCACGGAAAGCAGCGAGTCCTCGGCGATGCGGAACTCCACCGGCTCAAGCACCCCGGCATTGGCCGGCACCTCGCCGAAGATGTGCTTCAGCGCGGTATAGCAGGCGGCGACGGCCGTCGCCCGGGAGATGTTCACCGGACCCTGGCAAGCCGGCGAGGAGCGGCTGAAATCCATGACCATGCGGTCCTTCTCCACCGTCAGGTCGAGGGCGATCTTCAGCGGCTCATCGACGATGCCGTCGTTGTCGAGCCAGTCTTCGGCGGAGACGGTGCCGTCGGGCAGCGCGGCGATCTGGGCGCGCATCATGGTCGCCGCCCGTTCCTTCAACTGCCTGAGGCAGGCGCCGGCGGTGGCCTCGCCGTACTCCTCCAGCAGGGCGGTCATGCGCCGCTCGCCCAGATCGAGCGCATTGATCTGACCGTTCAGGTCGCCATAGAGCGACAGCGGCAGGCGGGAGTTGGCGGAGAGGATGTCGATGATATCCTGGCGCAGCTCGCCCTTGTCGTAGAGCTTCACCGGCGGGATCAGCATGCCTTCCTGAAACACCTCGGTGGCCGCCGGATTGTAGTTACCGGGCACGTTGCCTCCGACATCGTGCCAGTGGCCCACCGAGGCCAGGAAGCAGAACAGCCTGCCGTCATGGAACAGCGGCTTCACCAGACGGAAGTCGGAGAGATGGGTACCCCCGTCATAGGGGTCATTGAAGATCCAGAGATCGCCCGGGGCATGACCGTCAGGGCCCGCCTTGTCGATCACCGACTTCACGGCGAAGGCCATGGCGCCGACGAAGATCGGCAGGCCGGACTTGCCCTGGACCAGGGTCATCCCGGTCTCGGCGTCGTAGAGCCCGTGACTGGCGTCGTGGGCCTCGGCAATGATGGGGTTGAAGGCGGCGCGGAAAAGGGTCGCGTCCATTTCATCAGCGATCTGTTCGAAGCGGCCTTTCAGGATGGCCAGCGTGACGGCATCAATCTCCACGCCCGGTTCCCTCGTACTTCTTGCCGCTGGCCAGCAGGTCGGCGGTGCCGAGCAGGTCGTTCAGGCCCCTGAAATCGTGCATGCGCTCGCGGAAGCCGGCGTTGGAGCCCGTCGCCAGCAGGTTGCCGTAGTAGTCCTCGGCGGTGGCCGCCAGCGCCCGTACGATGCCGCCCGGGAAGATTACCAGCCGGAACCCTAATTCGCCCAGGCGCGCAGCATCCATCATGGGCGTTTGCCCGCCTTCGACCATGTTGGCCATCAGCGGCAGCCTGCCGGCGAAGCGCGCGACGATGGCGTGCATCTGATCGACGGACTGGGGCGCTTCGACGAACAGCACGTCCGCGCCGGCCTCGACATAGGCCTCCGCCCGTTCCAGCGCCGCCTCGAACCCCTCCACCGAGATGGCGTCGGTGCGCGCGATCACCAGGGTGTCCGGCGCGCGCCGCGCATCGCAGGCGGCGTGGATCTTGCCGACCATCTCGGCACTGGTGACGAGGGCCTTGCCGTCCAGGTGGCCGCAGCGCTTCGGCAGGGTCTGGTCTTCCAGTTGCAGGGCGTTCGCCCCCATGCGCTCGAAGACCGCCATGGTGCGTTGAACATTGAGGGCGTTGCCGAAGCCGTTGTCGGCATCGACGATGATGGGCAGCGCCACGCGGTCGCGCAGAACGCCCACGGTATCCGCCACTTCGGCCATGGAGACCAGGCCGATGTCCGGGCGCCCGAAGCGGCTGTAGGCGATGGACGCGCCCGAGAGATAGAGCGCCCTGGCCCCCAGCCGCTCGGCGATCAGGGCGGTCAGGCCGTCATAGACACCGGGGGCCAATAGAATATCCGGCGCGGCGAGGAGTTGCTTCAGGGTCATGGGCGCCCCGCCTTCGCCGCGCCGGCGGAGAGGCGCTTTTTCAGATGGGGAATGAGACCGCCGTCGATGAGCAGCGGCCGCAGGTTCTCAGGCAGCGGTTCCAGAGCGACCTCCGCCTGCTTGGCCGCCAGCGTGAGACGCCCGGCCATGGGGTCCAGCAGGGCCTCGTCGCCGTCCTCGATGCCGCCGAGGTCAGGCGCCACCAATGCCGGCAGCCCCAGGTTCAGGGCGTTGCGGTAGAAGATCCCGGCGAAGGACAAGGCGACGACGCCGGCGAGGCCAAGATGGCGCAGGGCTTCGGCGGCCTGTTCGCGCGACGACCCGGCGCCGAAGTTGCGGCCGGCGACCAGAATGTCGCCGGGCCGGACTTTGGCGGCGAAGTCCGGACGGACGGCCTCCAGGCAATGGGCTGCGATCTCGGCAATGCCGCCGCCCATGTAGCGGCCCGGGGCAAGCTGGTCGGTGTCGATATTATCGCCCAGCAGGAAAATGCGCCCGCTCATACCGATCCTCCCAGGCCCGACACCGCGGGCTCCGCGAGAAAGTCGCGCGGGTCGGCGATATGGCCGGCGACCGCCGCGGCGGCCACGCTGAAGGGCGAACCGAGCCAGACCTTGGAGGAGGGATCACCCATGCGCCCGCGGAAGTTCCGCGCCGTCGAGGAGAGACAGGTGACCTCGGCGCCCAGCCGGTGGGTGCCATAGCCGGCGCAGATCCCGCAGGCGTTGGGGAGCACCCGGGCGCCGGCCTCCTCGAAGACGCTCATGATGCCCTCGGCGGCGGCGCGGTCCTGGTCGCGCCGCGAGGCGGGGGCGACCAGGAGTTCCACACCGGACGAGACCTTGCGGCCGCGCAAGACCTGCGCGGCGGCCTCCAGGTCGACGTACTTGGCGCCGGTGCAGGCGCCGAGATAGGCGACGGTGATGGGCGTGCGCTCGGCTTCGCCCACCGGCATGGCGTTGGCCGGGGAATGAGGGGCCGCCACCTGCGGGGCCAGCGCGGACGCATCGAAACGGTGGTGCTCGATACCCTCGGCGTCGGGGTCGGTGACAAGCCCGGCCCAGTCCCCGGGGTCGCCGCCGGCGCGCCGCACGAAGTCGGCGGTGACGGCATCGGGGGCGATCAGCCCGGTTTGTCCGCCCAACTCCGCCGCCATGTTGGCCAGGGTCATGCGTTCCTGCATCGACAGCGCGGCAATGGCGGAGCCGGCGTACTCGATCGCCTGGTAGCGGCCGCCGTCCATGCCCAGGCGGCCGCAGAGGGCGAGCATGATGTCCTTGGCCATGACACCGGGCCCGAGCCTGCCGTTCCATTCGATCAGGATGGTCTCCGGCACCTTGATCCAGATCTCGCCGGTGGCCAGCACGCCGGCCATCTCGGTGGCGCCGATGCCGAACATGTAGGCGCCGAAGGCACCGCCGGTGGGGGAATGGCTGTCGCCGCCGACCACGAACATGCCGGGCCTCAGGTGGCCCCGCTCCGGCAAGACGACATGGCAGATGCCCTGGCCGTCGTGAAAGGTAACCCCGGTCTCCCGCGCCCAGTCCCGGGTCAGGGCGAGAATGCGGGCGCCCTCCTCGGTGTCCCCCGGCACGAAGTGGTCGGAAACCAGCACGACGCGCGCCGGATCGAACAGCGTCGCCCCCAGTTCCGCCAGCAGCGGCGCGACCCGGCGCGGGCCGCCGGAATCGTGGATCATGGCCAGGTCGACCCTCGCGGTCACCACCGCGCCGACCGCGACATGGTCGCACCCGACGGCGCGGGCGATGATCTTCTGGGCCAGCGAGGCGACCGTCATTTCGGCCCCTCGTCAGCGCGCCCGCTCGGCGATGGCTGCGACCAGGTCATGCCGTCCTGACCCTCGGCCCGCTCCATCACCATCTCCAGACGATAGCGGTCGGGGCGGTAGTAGATGCGGATGTACTCGACCGGACGCCCGTGACTGTCGCGCGCGATCCGGCGCACCTCGATCAGGGGGCTCCCCCGGGAGACCTGCAGCGCAAAGGCGATCTCCGGATCGGCGAGGGTCGCCGAGATGGACTGCCAGACCGACTCCACCGTCACGCCGGCATTCTCCATTAGCCGGATCAGCGGCATGTCGCCCAGGTCCTCGCGGGCGTAACGGCGGCCGATGTCTTCGGGCACGAAGGTGAGCAGATAGGACATGGGCTCCGCGCTCAGCCAGCGCACCCGCACCGCCCGTTGCACCACGGTGTCCCTGTCGACCTCGAGGGCCTCGGAGACTTCCGGGGAGGCCGCGACATACTCGAAGTCCAGAACCACCGCCTGGGTCGTCTCGCTCATCACCGAGACGTTCTCGCGCCAGCCGTCGATGGGCACGTGGACGATGGGCGAGCCCGCCGGCCCGCGCTCGAGAACCCGGGTGCCGACGCCGCGCTGGCGCGCGACCAGGCCGGCGTCGGCCAGATCGTTCAGGGCGCGCCGGCAGGTGATGCGCGAAACGTCGAACTCCGCGGAGAGCTCCAGTTCACCCGGCAGGATGGCACCAGCCGGAATCTCCCCCGACTCGATACGGTTCCTGAGGATCATGAACATCTGCTGATAGAGCGGCATGCCCGGGCCGCGATCGAGCAGACCGCTTTGCGCGCCCGCTGAATTGACCGCCTTGCTCGGCACCAGAGACCACCTTTCGAATTTCGAATTGCACTGTTAATAGTATATCATTATAACATTAGGTCAACTTGCTTGTGGAGGGGCGCAAGGTCCGCATAACGGGCCGAAGGGGGAGACGAACACGATGGAGAACGTAGCGACCATCCTGGCCAAGCTGGACTCGCTTTTTGAGACGGTCCTCTACTACCTCTCCGGGGCGCTGCTGATCACCATTGCCTGCGCAGTCTTCTATTCCGTGACGACGCGCTATGTCTTCAACGAGCCGCCGCTGTGGGCCGACGAAGCCCCGCGCGCTTTCTTTCTCTGGATGACCTTCATCGGCATCGCCGTCGCGACCAAGCGCGGCCAGAACATCCGGGTGACCCACTTCATCGATATGTTCGCGCCCCTCCCGCGCCTGGTGCTGGAGACCTTCATGCATATCCTGGTGCTGATCATGCTGGTCGCCCTGGTCTGGTACAACGCGCCGATCATCCAGCTTCAGGCCGGCGGCTCGATGCTTTCCACCGGCTGGAGCTTCGTCTGGCTCTACGCGCCGGTCTCCGTCGGCAGCGTGCTGATGATCTTCTACCAGATCCGCCTCGCGCTGAAGTCCTTCGCCAACTATCAGGCCGCGGTGGCGCCGGGGCGCTGAGATGTCGGGGCGCTGACATGCTGCTGATCTCCATGATCGTGGTGCTCTTCGTCTTCTCCCTGCTGGGGATGGAGATCGCCTGGGCCATCGGCCTTGCCGGCTTTGCCTATCTGACCCTCTCCCAGTTCACCGACGGCGCGACGCCCATGGTGCTCTTCGCCCAGCAGATGACCTCGGGGGTCAACTCCTTCGTGCTGCTGGCGATCCCGCTGTTCATCTTCGCCGGCGAACTGATGAACGTGACCGGCGTGACCCGGCGCATCGTGAACTTCGCCGCCTCCCTGGTCGGCCACCGCAACGGCGGCCTGGCGAACGTCGGCGTGACCGCCAACTTCATCATGTCCGGCTGCTCCGGCTCGGCGCTGGCCGACGCCGCGGCGACCGGCACGGTGCTGCTGCCTGAGATGAAAAAGCGCGGCTTCAAGCCCGCTTTCTCCAGCGCGGTGATCGCCTCGGCGGCCACCGTCGGGCCCATCGTGCCGCCGTCGATCTCCTTTGTCCTGCTGGGGGCGATCGTCAACATCTCCGTTGGCCAGCTCTTTCTCGGCGGCGTGGTACCCGGCATCCTGATGTTCATCGCGATGTTCGCGGTGACCTGGTGGATCTGCAAGGGGCGCGCCTATCCGCTGGAGCAGAAGGCCAGCGGCCGGGAGCGCCGCATTGCGCTCTTCGAGGGCACCAGCGCCCTCATCGCCCCCATCATCATCGTCGGCGCCATCATCTTCGGCGTCGCAACGCCGACCGAGTCGGCGGCGGTCGCCGCCTTCTACGTGCTGTTCCTGGGGATCTTCGTCTACCGCAACCTCTCCATCGTCCAGATCATCAACTGCGCCTCCCACGCCGCGGTGGCCACCTCGGTGATCATGCTGACGGTGGCCACCTCCAAGATCTTCGCCTGGCTGGCGGTGAAGGAGAACCTGGGGGTCCACCTGACCAACGCGCTGCTGTGGGTCACCGACGAGCTCTGGCTGCTGCTGCTGATGATCAACGCCATGCTGCTGATCCTCGGCATGATCATGGAAATCCTGCCGATCATGCTGATCCTGGCACCGGTGCTCTTTCCCCTGCTGACCGGGCTGGGCGTCGACGAGGTGCACTTCGGCGTGGTCATGGTGCTGAACCTGATGATCGGCATGATCACGCCGCCCATCGGCCTCAACCTCTTCATCATCTCCTCGATCGGCGGAGTCGGGGTGATCGAGATCTTCAAGGAGGCGGTGCCCTACTTCTTCATTCTCGTCGGGGTGCTGCTGGTCATCACCTTTTTTCCGACGCTCACGCTGTTCCTGCCGGACCTTGTCTTCCGGCAGTAGAGACGTCACGATCAATCCAACCAGGGAGGACCAACCATGACTTTGACCAGACGGACGTTCAACAAAGGGCTTGGCGGCCTCGGACTGGTGACCGCCCTGGCCGGTGTCGGCGCGCCGGCGCTGGCGGCCAGGACGCTGATCTACGGCAACGCCGGCAACATCGACAGCGCCTCCAACCGCTTCGCCAAGAAGTGGCTCGACCTAGTCACTGAGCGCACCGGTGGCGAGTTGAAGTTCGACATCAAGGCCGGCACCATCGGCGGCGGCAAGGACGTGCTCGACGGCACCGCCCTTGGCACCGTGCAGCTCTACAACGGCGCCTACACGGGCCTGCGCGAGTTCGACGTCTTCTACGCGCCCTACTTCGCACGCGATTCGAACCACGCCCAGAAGATCGCCAACGACCTTCTGTTCGACGAACTGAACGCCGCGGTGCAGAAGCGCTATCCCTCGCTGCGCTACCTCAGCGTCGCCCGCGCCGGCCCCTGGAAGCTGTTCACCAACCAGAAGCTGGAGACCTTCGATGACCTGAAGGGTCTGAAGATCCGCGCACCGGAGATCGAGGGCGTGATCGCCGGCCTGGAGCAGGTCGGCGCCAAGCCGACGGTGATCCCCTTCAACGAGCTCTACGGCGCGCTGCAGCAGGGCGTGGTCGACGGCATGGCGACCCTCGGCAACCTGATGATCAGCCAGAAGTTCTACGAGGTGGTGAAGTACTGCTATCAGAACGACTGGGGCATCGGCCTCGACAAGCAGATGATCAACCTCGGCACCTGGAACGGCCTGAGCCAGGAACAGCAGGATATCCTGACCGGCACCTTCAACGAGCTGGAACCCCAGGATTTCTTCCGGGCCACCGAGGAGGCCGAGATCGCCAACTTCAGGCAGTGGCGGGAGTTCAACGGCGAGGACACCACACCGCTGTTGGACGCCAGTGCCGCGCAGAAGACCCTGGAGCCGGCGATCAAGGCGCTGGCCGACGATATCTTCGGCGCCGGCGCCTACGACAAGATCCAGGCGCTCTAAAGCCGGCGGTCCGCGCACCGCATCGGAACTTGAAGAGGCCGCCGTCCCACCCGGGGCGGCGGTCTCTTCTTGCCGGTTCATCTCAATAGGTTGCTGAGCAAGGGATCGAGCGAGCTCGCAACACCCTTCGAGACGGCCCTGCGGGCCTCCTCAGGGTGAGGCCAGCTATTGGACTGATTGACCTCATGCTGAGGAGCGAAGCGTCTCGAAGCACGAGGTCAATCACCCAGCCGAGGTCTTCCGTAGTCTACCGGCGCCGTGGTTCAGCAGCCCGAACCAGCGATCAGCGCGGCCGCTTTCTCGCCCACCATCATGCTGGGGGCGGCGGTGTTGGTGGAGGGGATGGCGGGGAAGATCGAGGCGTCGGCCACGCGCAGCCCCTCCAGACCGCGCACCCGAAGCTCAGAATCGACCACCGATTTATCGTCGGCCCCCATGCGGCAGGTGCCGCAGAGATGGTGGACGGTGCTGGCCGTCTCGCGGACCCAGTCCGCCAGCTCCGTGCGGGAGCGCAGCTTCGCACCCGGCATGATCTCCGCCCCGCGATAGGGGTCGAAGGGTGCCTGGGCGAAGACCTCCCGCAGCATCTCCACGGCGTCCACCAGCAGGGTCACGTCCCGCTCGTCGCTGAGATAGTTGACGCGGATGTCGAGGGGGGCGTCCAACGCCGCGCCGGTGAGCGCCAGCCGCCCGCGACTATAGGGCCGCATGACCGAGGCGTTGGCCATGAAGCCGGGCCCCTCGTTCTGCGGGGGCGCGAAGGGATTGAAGCGCACCGTGCCGCTGCCGACGGCCGGCAGGAAGTGGCTCTGGATCGTCGGGAGATCGGCGCCCGGCGTGCGCAGGTAGGCGCCGGCCTCCAGCGGAAAGACGCTCATCGGCCCGCTGCCGGTGAGCCAGGCGCGCAGGAAGCCGAGGGCAGCGCGGTCGACGCGGGTCAGCCGATGCAGGGAGACGGCATCGCTGGTGTGATGGCTCACCCGGATCAACACATGGTCCTGCAGGTTCCGGCCCACCTCCGGGCTGTCGAGCGCCGGCGCGATGCCGAGCCCACGCAATTCGTCGGCCGGCCCGATCCCGGAGCGCAGCAGCAGCGCGGGCGACCCGATGGCCCCGCAGGCAAGAATCATCTCGCCGTCGCAGGCGACGGTCGCGCGCCGGCTGCCCCTATGCAACTCCAGGCCCGTCACCCGGTCCTTGGCCAGCACCAGCCGCGCCGCCTCCCAGCCGGTGCGGATCACCAGGTTGGGGCGTGCCTGCGCTTCCTTCAGAAAGGCGGTGGCGGTGGTCTCCCGCCGGCCGTTGCGGATGCTGAAGTGGTAGTAGCCGAAGCCCTCCGGCTCCGGGCCGTTGAAGTCCTCCGCGCGGGGGTGCCCCGCGGCCAGGCCCGCCGCCACGAAACAGTCCGCAAGCGGGCTGACCGGCCGCACCCGGCGGGAGACCGAGAACGGCCCCTCGGTGCCGTGGCCCTCGGCGGGCCCGGGGCCGTTGAAGTCTTCCGACTTCCGGAAGAAGGGCGCCACCTCCTCCCAGCCCCAGCCGGCCATGCCCTGCTGGGCCCAGAGGTCATAGTCGAGGGGCAGGCCGCGGACGTAGACCATGCCGTTGATGGCCGAGGAGCCGCCCAGCACCTTGCCGCGCGGCAGATCGACGCTGCGCCCCTTCAGGCCCGGCTCCGCGCCGGTCTTGAACCGCCAGACGTGGCGATTCCCCCGCAGCAGCATCCCGGTCATGATGGGCACCTGCAGCATGGGGTCGCCGCGCCCGCGCCCGCCAGCCTCGATCAGCAGGACCCGCCGGTGCGGGTCCTCCGAGAGGCGCGCGGCAATGATGCAGCCGGCGCTCCCGGCACCGACGACAATGTGGGTGAAGGTCTCGGCCCTTGCCGATGCCGCCATCAGGTCAGGCCCGCGGCTTCGTCGAAGCCGCCCTGGCCGGTCATGCGCGCCCAGGCCAGATAGGGCGCGCTGGCCTCCACCTCCCCCGCCGCGATCAGCTTGCGCCATTCGTCGCAGGCATCGACGAAGTTCGGAACGCCGCCCGGGAACATGGCGAGGCTCAGCCCCTCGGCGAGCGCGCCCTCGTCGGCCCCGGCCTTGTAGGCGCCCTTGATGTGCTCGCGCACCCAGGCCCAGCGCCGGGCGCACTGATGCGCGGCGGCGAGCCCGATCTCGGCGATCCAGGGTTCCACGGCAAAGCGCGTCAGCAGGGTCTCCAGGCCGTTGCGGTAGGCGGCTACGGCATCGAAGTCCTTCAGGTGCGGCCCCCAGTGCTCGGCCACGAACGCATGGTGTTCGGCCCCTTCGCTCCAGGCCGCCAGGGCGAGCGCGGCCTCCACGTCGGCACTGCAGCCGCCGCTCTTGTAGAGGCGGTCGATGTGATGGGTGGCGATGGCCTCGCCGGTGGACACCAGGATGATGAGCCAGACGATTTCCTTTTCGTAGTCGCTCATCACCCGCCGGGTCAGCGTCATCGCCGTGTAGGTCGCGTCATAGGCCTCGAGCAGGGCCGGCGCCGATACCGCCAGAAGCCCGTGGTGGGGCAGCAGGTAGCCGCGCTTGGCGCGTAGCGCGTCGAGGGCGGTCTCGACCTCGGCGACGGTCTGCGGCGGGGAACTGGGGGAAGGACTGTTCATCGTAAGGGCTCCTGGCGATCTCTGCGGACCGCATTTTGCTGACAACGCGCAGGGATTGCCAGCAACCGTAGGTCCGGCCGCGGCCGATGCGGTTGTGAGCCGGCGGAGCAGCCTCTAAGTTGCCGCAGAAACATCAGGGAGGGAGATTATGGGTCTGCTGGCGGATAGCGTGGCAGTGATTACCGGCGCGGCGCGGGGCATCGGACAGGCCATTGCCGGGCGCTACGCCGAGGAAGGCGCGAAGGTCGCGCTGCTCGATGCCGACGGCGAGGCCGTGGGCAAGGCGGCGGCGGAGATCGGCGCCGGTGCCCTCGGGCTGGAAGCGGATGTCGCCGACGAAACCTCGGTCGCCAACGCCGTCGCCCAGGTATCCTCGCGCCTCGGGCCCATCGGGATCCTCGTGAACAACGCCGCCGCCGCGGCCCGCCGCACGCCCATCACCGAGCTGCCCTTGAACGAATGGGAACAGGCCCTGCGCATCAACCTGACCGGCACCTTCCTGGTCACCCGCGCGGTGCTGCCGTCGATGATCGCGGCGCGCCGCGGCGTGATCATCAACGTCGCCTCGCAGCTCGGCAGCGTCGCCATTCCCAACAGCGCCGCCTACTGCACCACCAAGGGCGGCCTGCTGCAGTTCACCCGGGCGCTCGCCCTCGACCACGCCGCCGACGGCATCCGGGTCAACAGTCTCTCCCCCGGCGCGGTGCTGACGCCGCGCCTCACCCATGCCTATGGTTCCGAGGCCGAGGCCGAGCGCGCCCTGGCGCCCAAGCATCCCATGGGCCGCATCGGCCGCGCCGGGGAGATCGCCGGCGCCGCCGTGTTCCTGGCGTCGCCCGACGCCACCTTCATGACCGGGGCGGACCTGGTGGTGGACGGCGGCTACCTCGCCCAATAACTCCGCCGGCAACCGTCAATACAAGAAGGACATTACCGGGCCAGCCGGGCCTCGAGGCGCCCGCCCCAGGCTTCGCCGCTGAGCCAGGGCTGCAGGGAGGCCGGCGTCGGCGCTTCGCCGGCCAGGGCGAGACAAGCGCGCCACATCAGGCAGAGGTTCGGGGAGAGGATCGGCAGCGGCCGCGCGCCCTGCTGCAGGATCGTCGGCAGGGTGGGCAGGCCGGTGCCCAGGATGACCACGGCATCCAGTCCCTCCGCTGGCAAGGCGCGCAAGCGGTTTTCCGCTGCCTCCGCCCCCAGGGCGTAGATCGGATGAAAAGCGCCCTCCGCCGCGCTGGGCCGCTCGACCTGAGCCGGGGCAAGACCCCGCCCGCGCCAATAGTCCAGGGCCTTGCCGTGGAGAGCGTCGCCATAGGGGGAGAGCAGGGCAACGCGGTCCGCGTCCAGTTGCCGGAGCGCTTCGGCAATGGCGTCCGCGGCGGTGATGACCGGATAGCCCCTCTCCTCCTCCAGCGCCGCCAGCCTCGCAGCCTCTTCTTCCGGGTCGATGAGGTAGGAGGCGCCGGTGCAGGCGAAGGCCGCGGCGCCGAGGGGCGCGTTGGCAAAGCGGGTCAGCGTGCTTTCGAGGGAAGCCAGATAGTCGACCAGACGGTCGTCCATGGTGGCCTTGTCGCTGACCAGCCGCGCGGTCAGGAGACCGACGCCGGGCGGCGCCAGGATGGCGAACTCCGGCTCCACCGTGGTGTTGGCCTGGGGCGTCAGAACGCCGATCAATCCCTTGGCAGCGTAAGCGGGCATATAGACCTTCCGGAAGTGGCGCGGGCCCAAGAAGCGGTCCCTAATTGCCGCGGTATGACCTTGGCGCGCCATCATGCGTCGATTCAGAATGGAGGCGCCACCCCCTTCCGACTGGGGCGGCCCCATGGACAGGGCCCACGCATCGTCTAAGATCGACAGGTGAGATCCGAGCCGGCTTGGCGGGGGCCGGCAAGGCACCCCAGCGAAGACCCGCCACAAGGGAGTATGAGCCATGAGATCGATGCCCCTTGCCCTCACCCCTCTCCTGCTCATCGCCGGCGCCCTGGCCTCCCCCTCCGCCGAGGCGGGCAGCAAGGTGACGCTGCGGCTGATGGAAACCGCCGACATCCACATGCACATCGTCGACTACGACTACTACCGCGACAGTCAGTCGGACACGGTGGGCCTGGCCAAGGTGGCCAACCTCGTAAAGGCGGCCCGCGCGGAGGTGAAGAACTCGCTCTTTTTCGACAACGGCGATCTCATCCAGGGCAATCCCCTGGGCGACTTCATGGCCCTGCGCCGCGGCCTCAAGGCCGGCGAGACCCATCCGGCCTACAAGGCCATGAACCTGCTGGGCTACGACGCCGGCAACATCGGCAACCACGAGTTCAACTACGGCCTCGACTTCCTGATGCGCACCGTGGAGGGCGCCAACTTCCCCTACACCCTGGCCAACGTCTATGTCCTGGACGGCGACCAGGACGACTCCAACGACAAGCCGCTGTTCCCGCCCTACCTGATCCTGGAGCGCGAGCTGGAAGCCGAGGACGGCTCGACGCATGCCATCCAGGTCGGCGTCATCGGCTTCACCCCGCCGCAGATCATGCTCTGGGACAAGACCAACCTGGAGGGCAAGCTGCGGGTCGAAGACATCATCGACAGCGCCGAGAAGTACATCCCGCAGATGCAGGCCGAGGGCGCGGATGTCATCGTCGCCCTGCCCCACTCCTCCATCTCCCCCCGGCCGCGCCAGGGCATGGAGGAGAATGCCGTCTACTACCTGACGGAGGTTGAGGGGATCGACGCCATCCTCTTCGGTCACGGCCATTCGGAGTTCCCCTCGGCCAAGTTCGAGGGTTTTCCCAATGCCGATCTGGCCAGAGGCACGGTGAACGGCGTGCCCTCGGTGATGCCGGGCTTCTGGGGCTCCCACCTCGGTCTCGTCGACCTCGAACTCGAAGTCGAGGACGGCCGCTGGACCGTGGTTGACGGAAAGGGCTTCCTGCGCCCCATCTACAAGCGCGACGGCCGCAAGCGCATCCCCCTGGTGGAGGCCGATCCGAAGATCGTCGATGCGGTGCGCGAGGAGCACGAGGCGACCATCGACTACATGAACGAAGGCGTCGGCGAGACCACGGCGGCCATCAACTCCTACTTCGCCCTGGTGGCCGACGACCCCTCCATCCAGATCGTCACCAATGCCCAGCGCTGGTACGTCGAAAAGATCGTCCGCGGCACCGAGTACGAGGGCATCCCCATCCTCTCCGCCGGCGCGCCCTTCAAGGCCGGCGGGCGCCAGGGCGCGGACTACTACACCGTGCTCGACCCCGGCGACATTGCGCTGAAGAACGTTGCCGACCTCTACATCTATCCCAATACCCTGCGGGTGGTGAAGCTGAACGGCGCACAGGTGCGGGAATGGCTGGAGATGTCCGCCGGGCAGTTCAACCGGATCGACCCGGCCGCCGGCGGCGAGCAGGCGCTGATCGACACCAGCTTCCCCTCATATAACTTCGATGTCATCGACGGGGTCAGCTACAAGATCGATGTCACCAAGCCGGCGCGCTACAACAAGGACGGCGAGCTGGTCTCTCACGATCACCGCATCGTCGATCTGACCTACGAGGGCAAGCCGGTGACCCGGGAGATGGAGTTCATCGTCGCCACCAACAACTACCGCGCCGGCGGCGGCGGCAACTTCCCGGGGCTCGACGGCTCCTCCATCATCATCGAGGCGCCGGACGAGAACCGCACGGTGCTGGCCAACTACATCTTCGACCAGAAGGCCATCAATCCCGCGGCGGACAACAACTGGTCCTTCGTGCCCGTCGACGGCGACGTGACGGTCACCTTTACCTCCAGCCCCGGCGCGCAGGACGCGGCCGAGCGCATGGGCTTCACCCTGCTGGGCGACGCGGAGGGCGGCTTCGCCAAGTATGTGATGGAGATGAAGTAAAGTCTTTCATGTCTTGACGGCGCCGGCCCGCACCCCCTCCCGACCACCCAATGCGAT
>NZ_JANQOI010000178.1 GCF_028289705.1 Pelagibius sp. | reverse complement strand
GAGCGGCTGGCTGCACGCCTATCAGGGCGAGGCCGACACGGCCATCGCGCACTTCCGCCGTGCGCTGCGGCCCCAGGCCCATCCGCATGTCGGATCGCGGGCCAGCGCGCGTGACACCAGCGTTCTGGCGACATCGAGCTCGCCGAGCATCATGTGGACGGCGCAGCGGGCGGTCAGCGCCAGCGGATCGTCATCATCGAGGACGGCAGCCCGTCGGGCCAGCCGGCTCGACCGGTCGCGCTCTTCGGCCGGAACCGAGCTGGCATTGTACATGACCAGCTGGCCGTGCCCCCAGGCCGCGAGCGCGGCCGCCAGACCGTAGTCGGGATCGATCTCGACGGCGCGGTCCAGGCTCTCCAGCGCCCGCCGGGCCCCCTCCTGGGTCGAGGAATAGAGCAGCGGGAGGGCGCGCATCGCCAGACCGTAGGCGTCGAGGTCCCGGGGCGCGCGCCGGGATGCACGATCGATCTCGGCGCCGCGGATGCTCGGAACGATGCCGCGGCGAAGGCCGCGCAGGATCCGATCCAGCAGGGCGAGGGGCCGCTCGGTATCGCCGTCGAAGCTGTCACCCCAGACGTGATGCCCGCTGGCGGCCTCGGCGACGCGGAGGATGAACCGCAACCGCGTCCCGTCCTTCACAATCCGTCCCGCCAGGACATAGCGGGCACCGCTCTCCCGGGCCAGGCGCTGCGGGTCACCTGTTCCGGCGAGCGCCGCCCTCGGCAGCAGGACGGCGAGGGATCGGATCGAGGACAGATCCGCAGCGACCGCCTCGGCGAGCGCTTCGGCAAACCAGCGCAGGGAGGGCTCGTTGGTCTGCGCTGCCCCGAGCAGGACGGCGATGGTTGGTTTTTCGCGGGACCAGATCGCCGGAGGAGGCCCCCGCCGCTCGCCCTTCTCGATTTGCGGGCAATGCAGGTGTGCGGCGGCTTGCGCGCGGCGCAGGGTCGCGGAAGGCGGCTCGCCGAATTGCTGTCGATATTGTTCGGCGAATCGTCCGGCGTGGTTGAAGCCGTATCGCCGCGCGCACTCGGTGACTGTGGCGTCCCTGTTGCCCGAAAGCAGTGCGTCTCGCACAGCCGCGAGACGGAGCTGCCGGAGATAGCGGAGCGGCGACATGCCAAGGAACATCCGGAAGTGTCCGTTCAGCGTGCGTTCCGCCACACCACAGTCTCGGCTGAGATCCGCCATGGAGGGCGGAGCACAGAGCGTTGCGCGCATGACTGCGATGGCCCGTCTGAGGTCATCGGGCACAGGTCCGGGGCTTGCCGATCCCTCCGAGCCTGCATGGTCCGAACGCTTCATGGTGTCTCGCCCTCAACCGGGACGCTGGATCTCCTTGCGGTCCCGCCTCGGCGCCATCGCCTGCGGACTGTGAAACCCGCCCGCCTCGCGGACAGTCTATCACTTTTCTGCCGGTTTCGGATAACGCTGCCGAAAGCGGATATCTGCGAAGAGACCCCTCAGACAGTCTGCCGGCATAGGCCGCCTCAATCTCGCAGGTCGAAAGCCATGCAGGAACTGCTGACCCTGATCGTCACCTGGCTCGCCATCACCTTCGGTCTTCCTGCGACCGATGAGCTGCCGCGCGTGGCGTTCGTTTCCCCGGCGGAAATGGTGGATATCCGCCTGAGCCGGGTGGAAACGGCAGCGGAAGGCAGCGTCATGGCCGAACCTCGGCTGTCGACGCCGCCGGAGGCCTCTCAAGCGCTTTACGCGATCTACGACGACCACAGCCGCACCATCTTCCTGCCCGAGCGCTGGGCGGCCGATTCACCGAGCGACGTGTCGATGCTGGTGCATGAGTTGGTCCACCATCTCCAGAATGTGGGCGGGCTTGACTATGCCTGCGCCGAAGCGCGCGAGCGACCGGCCTATCAGGCGCAGGCCCGCTGGCTGGAGATCTTCGGCACCACTCTCTTCGACGCGTTCGAGGTCGATCCCATGACCATCCATCTGCGAACGCGCTGCATGCACTGATGCGAGACGCCCCCGGTTCGATGTCGATCCATGAGGCCCGCTGCCACCGCTGTCCAGATTGACCGCCGAAGAAGAAGCGGGATCAGAGCCTGAGGACGACTTCGCCGCCAGCGAGGGTGTGGACGAGGCGCCAGGGACCGGAGCAGTCGATCACGACGACATCGGCGCGGCAACCGACCTCGATCCTTCCGCGATCCTGCAGCCCCATCGCCGCCGCCGGGTTGCTGGAGACGAGGTCCCAGGCCGCGCTCAGGGACAGCACGCCGCGATCGACGAGACCCTCGGCGGCGTGCAACAGGCTGGGGTAGTAGTAGTCGGAGGCCAGCACGGTGCAGAGGCCGTCGCCGATGGCCTCCTCGGCTGACATGGCGCCGGTGTGGCTGCCGCCCCGAATGACGTTCGGGCCGCCCAAGATGACGTGTTCGCCGCGGGCGACCGCGTCTTCGGCCACCACACGGGCCAGCGGAAACTCGCAGACCTGCATCCCGAGATCTCGGTGGGTCGCGCGCTCGTCACAGCTTCGCTCGTCATGGGACAGCATGATGGCGTTCTGCCGGCGGGCGAGACCCGCGACCTCCCGTATCTTGGCCGGGACCTCCGGCGCGCGGCGCCCGACGGCGTCGACCTCGGCCAGGTATTGCTCCACCGAGAGGCCGGCGCGCTGGGCCCACTGGCCGAGCTTCTTGTGGTTGCCGGCTTGGACCTTTTCCATGGTCGCGGTGGTGTGATCGTTGAAGGCGATGGCCGGCGTCGGCTGCTGGCCGAGCCAGCGGCCGAGATCCTCGATGGCGTCGTGGGCAAAGGTCTCCCAGCGCAGTTGAACCCGGTGATCGGCCGTCAAGCGAGGGCGCAGAGCCTGCAGCCCATCCATAAAGCGGCGCCCGGCGTCGAGGCTGCGCGCGCCCGGCTCCCAGGACAACGTCAAGCCGTGAAAGGCGGTGGTAATGCCGTTGGCCAGCAATTGCCGGTCCACCGAGCCCATGGCGATGGGAAAGGCGATATCGACGCCCGGGCGCGGATGCAGCTCCAGCTCAAAGGCGTCGCCATGGACGTCGACCATGCCGGGCAGCACGCAGTACCCGCGGCAATCGATGGTCAGGCTGTCGGCCGCCGGCGACTCGACGATCCGGCCTTCGGCGATGTGAACATCGGCAATTTCGAGATCGCCCTGGGGCGTCAGCACCTGACCGCCCTTCAGGCAAACAGACGTCGTCATGGTCCTGCCCCCACCTGTCACAAATGTGAAATGTCCGCCGCCTGCGCGCGCTGCGCCGCCGGGGTATATCCCAGCCTTGCGAGGAAGGGAAGCACCTCGGCCGGGATGAACTCCTGATGCGAACACCTTCAGTCTGGAAGGGGCGGGACTCGCGCTTGCGACAACAGCAGGCCGGTCTGCAGGAGGTCCCGGTCGAGCCTCTCCAGATCGCCGGCGAGGGAACGGTCTTCGTCGAGCCGGGGCACGGCGGTGCGGATGCTCTGCAGGGCGTCGGCGACGACAGACGCAACGCCTTCGGGCGCGCGCAGTTCAAGGGCCTGGGCGGCGACCATCAGTTCGACGCCGAGCAGCAGGCGCAGCCGCCCCAGCGCGTCGGTCGCTTTCTTGGCGGCCAGCGGAGCGGCGGTGATGTCGTCCTCCACGCCGTCGGCGGCCCAGCGCAGGTCGGGGATGGCGGGCTGGGCGAGATGGCGCAGCTCCTGCAGCAGGGCTTCGCCGGTCTTCAGAAAGGGCGCGTAGCCGGTGTTGCCGGGCCCGCGCGGCGACAGGCTGTCCGGCAGGTCGCTGAGGCGCGGTGTCAGGTGCTTGGCGGCGCGCGACACCGAGAGCGCCCCGGTTTGCGCAAAGGCCTGACCCAGGGTCTCGAGCGCCAAGGCCAGAGCGGGCGTGTGGAAGTTGGCGTTGGCGATCAGGGTCTCCCGTTCCGCCACCACCAGCGGGTTGTCGCCGGCGCCGTTGATCTCGGCGAGGACGGCGGGTGCGAGGAATTGCAGGGCCGCCAGCAGGCTGCCGTGGACAGGGCCGACGGCGCGCAGCGAGATCGGGTCCTGCAGGCGGCGGGCCTGGCTCTGGTCCATCAGCGCACTGCCCGTCAGGGTTTCCAGCAGATGGGCCGAGGCGGCGGTCTGTCCGGGGGCGGGACGCGCTGCCGTCACCGCCGGGTCGTGGGGCGAGAGGTTGCCGCGATAGGCCTCCAGGCTCAGCGCCGCCGCCAGTTGTGCGAGGCGCCAGAGCGCGGCGGTATCATGGAGCAGCAGGCCGGCGAGGCCGGCGGAGAAGGACGAGGCGCTGCAGAGCGCGATACCGTCCTTGGGGCCGAGGGTCGCCGGGGTCAGTCCCGCTTCGGCCAGGGCCTCGGCGGCCGGGCGGGCAACCCCGCCGGACTCGATCTCTCCCTCACCGACCAGCGCGAGACCCAGGTGGGCGAGGATCAGCAGGTCGCTGGCCCCGACGGAGCCGATGGACGGCAGGACCGGATGCAGCTTTCGGTTCAGGAACTCGGCCAGCAACTCGGCAATGGCCGGGGTAATCCCGGCCCCGCCGTTGAGCAGGCCGTTCAGCCGCACCGCCATGACCGCGCGCACCTGGTCGCGTGGTAGGGCGGGGCCGATGCCGTGGGCCCGTCCCCGCAGGGTGCGCAGGGAGAAGTCCGCCAGCTCGCCGCGATCCAGGCTGTGGGTCACCTGCGGTCCGAGACCTCGGGTGATGCCGTAGACCGCCGCGCCGCTGTCGATGGCCGCTTCCACCACGCTGCGGCCTGCTGCCAGACGTGCCTTGGCCTCTGGCGCAATGGCAACGCCGCGGCCGCCGCGCGCGATCTCGGCCAGGGTCCCGGCGTCGAGATCCTGTCCGGTGAGGGCGATGGGTGAGGGGCTGTCGGTCACGGGACTTGGGGTTCGAAAGAGGGCGGGGCCGGCACCTCAAGGCCCGGCCCCGATAGGCTGTGCCAAAGTCTCCGCAGGCTAGACCCAGGGACAGTGGCTGTTGGAGGCGCCGAAGGTGCGGCCTTCGGCGAAGCGCGAGAAGGCGAAGGGCTCCAGCTCCGCCACCCGGTTGTCGCCCGCCAGGATCCTGGCCACCAGCTTGCCGACGCCGGTCATTTTGAAGCCGTGGTTGGAGTCGGCGATCATGTAGGCGTTGGGCAGGATCCAGTCGAAAATCGGCACGTTGTCCGGCGTGAAGGCGCCGATGCCGCCGTTGGGCCGGTCCTTGAAGTTCTTCCGATGGCCCTTGAAGCGCGGCATGAGATAGCCCATGGCGGCGGTCAGGTAGTCGGCGAACCACTCGTCGGCCTGGTACTCGGCGTTGTCCCAGCCGTAGGGATCGAGCACCGCCTTGGGACCGATCTTGATGGGGATGGTGCCGCCCTGCACCCCGGCACGCTCCATGCGCTCGGCGCCGTTCTTCCAGTAGACGTAGAGGTGGTCGGAGATCTCCGCGCCGGTCTCCTCGTTCACCACCGGCGTGTTCATCAACTCGACGTGGAGCACCGGCGGGTCGAGGTCGCGGCTGTCGCGGTAGGGCTGGTCGATGTAGACCTCGCCCTCCAGCAGGCGCCAGTAGGTCCACATGTCCAGCGTGTTGGTGCCGCCGTCGGGATACTTCGCCTCGATGGTGTCGGCCTTGCCCAGCATCTCCCAGTGCTTGCCGATCCAGGCGCCGTAGCAGAGCACCGCGACGTCGCAGGCGATGTCGCCCAGATTGGTGTGCAGCTTGGAGATGCGCCCGTTGGTGAGGTCGTAGCCGGTCACCTCGACGCCGGAGAGGATCTGCACGCCGTGCTGGGCGCACTTCTCGGCGAGTCCGGCGATGGCCTGACGGGTGCCAGCGTAGCCCGAAGGTTTCTCGTGAATGGCGACGCCGACGTTCTCGGTGTTGAAGTCCGGCCAGTAACCTCTCAGGAAGTCCTTGGCCTCCTTGCCGACATAGATGTCGGAGTGATAGCCGGCGGCGTTCTGGCTCTTGGTCATGCGCTCGTAGTCGGCGACCTGGTTCTCCTCGCCGACGGAGATGTAGCCGACCTGCTGAAAGCCGAAGCGCACCGGGTCCTCCATCCAGACGTCGACGGAGTGGCGCAGGATGGGGTGCAGCGCCTCGGTCATGTAGAAGTTGCGCACGCAGCCGCAGGCGATGCCGCTGGCCCCAGCGCCGGGCGCGGTTTTGTCGAGGACGACGATGTCCTTGCCGGAGCCCTTGCCGCGGGCCTCCAGCTCCATGGCCAGATGCCAGGCGGTGGAGAGGCCGTGAATGCCGGCCCCGGCGATGACATAGCTTTTCGATTCCGGAAGTACGGTCATGGTGGGGTGTCCTTGTCAGGTCTGTTCGACGCAGCCCTTCCCCCCGGCGCCCACCTTGACCGTCTGGCCCGCTAGGAAGGACGCGCGCCGCTTCCCGTCTGCGCCGGGCGGAGTGACTCCGACCCTTTCCGGCCTGCCGCCGGGCGGACTGAAACCGCCTCTGCCCCGCGCGTTTTGGGCCGGAGCGACAAGCGCCTGTCGTCTATACACGAGACTTTCCCAGCTTGTATATACAATTTGGCGGAGCTACGAGGGCCTGCGGGGGCCCAGGACTGCGGCGCCATCTCGGGCGCCTGACCCCGAAAACCGGGCGCCGATATGCGCCTCAACACATGGCCGCAAGAAGCGGCCGGGGAGTGGGTATGGCACGGGAGACCTCACGCCGCGGGGGGCGGCGCGGGCAGGGCGAGCGCAGGCCGGGCGGCGCTCTGAAACAGCTCGACTGGCGGCTGCTGGAAAACCCCTACGAACCGATCCGGGTGCTGCGGGACCATCATGTCGAGCGCATCAGCGAGGCGGCCTTCCGCATCCTGGAGGAAGTCGGCATGGACTTCCTCCATCCTGAGGCCCTCGATATCCTCGCCAAGGCCGGCGCCACGGTGGAGCCGGGCAGCGAGCGGGTGCGCTTCGACCGGGGCCTGATTCAGGAGGCTCTGGCGAAGGCGCCGGCGCGCTTCACCCTGCATGCCCGCAACCCGGCCCACAATCTGGAGATCGGCGGGCGCCACATCGCCTTCGGCAGCATCGCCTCGGCACCCAACGCCTCGGACCTCGACGGTGGCCGGCGGCCCGGTAACCAGCAGGACTATCAAAACCTGCTGCGGCTCTCCCAGGCCTTCAACATCGTCCAGTTCATCGCCGGCTATCCGGTGGAGCCCGTCGACCTGCCGCCGGCGACCCGGCATCTGGACTGCCTGCGCGACTGCCTGACACTCACCGACAAGGTGTTTCACGCCTACTCCCTCGGCCGCACCCGCATCCTCGATGCGCTGGAACTGGTGCGCATCGGCCATGGGCTGACGGAGTCCGAGCTGGCGGCCAAGACCTGCCTCTTTTCCATCATCAACACCTCCTCGCCATTGCGTCTCGACGGGCCGATGATCGAGGGGCTGATCGAACTGGCGCGGCGCAACCAGGCCGTGGTCATCACGCCCTTTACTCTCTCCGGCGCCATGAGCCCGGCCACGGTGGCCGGCGCCTTGGCCCAGCAGCATGCCGAGGCCATGGCGGGGCTTGCCTTCACCCAACTGGTCAATCCCGGCGCGCCGGTGATCTACGGCGGTTTCACCTCCAACGTCGACATGAAGTCCGGGGCGCCGGCCTTCGGCACGCCGGAATACAGTCGCGCCGCCCTGGCGGGCGGGCAGCTCGCCCGCCATCTGGGCATCCCCTACCGCTCCTCCAACGCCAATGCCGCCAACTGCGTCGACGCCCAGGCGGCCTATGAGTCCCAGATGTCGATCTGGGGTGCGGTGATGGGCCACGCCAACTTCGTCATGCATGGGACCGGATGGCTGGAGGGCGGGCTCTGCGCCTCCTTCGAGAAGTTCGTGCTGGATGCGGAGATGCTGCAGATGATGGCGGAGTTCCTGCGCCCCTTGGACGTCAGTGAGGACGCCATCGGGCTGGAAGCGATCCGTGAGGTCGGCCCCGGCGGCCACTTCTTCGGTGCCGCCCACACTCTGGAGCGCTACGAGACCGCCTTCTACAGCCCCATCCTCTCCGACTGGCGCAACTTCGAGACCTGGGAGGAGGCGGGCAGCGAAACCGCCACCCAGCGCGCCAACCGCCTGTTCAAGGCCGTGCTGGCGGACTACAGCCCGCCGCCGCTGGATCCGGCGGTCAAGGAAGAACTGGACGCCTTCGTCGCCCGGCGAACGGCGGAGGGGGGTGCAGAAGCAGCATAGCTCATCTCAGCGCGCGTCGGTTATGGTCGCTGCGCCATGAGCGCTTTCTCCGACAACCTCCGCGGCGCCCTCTTCATGTCCGTCAGCATGGCGGGCTTCGCGCTGAACGATGGACTGATCAAACTGGTGTCGGCCGAGATGGGCCTGTTCCAGATCCTTGTGCTGCGCGGGGTCTTCGCCAGCGCGCTGATGGGTGTTCTCGCCTGGCAGCGCAGGGCGCTGTTCTATCGGCCGACAGGCCAGGACACCCGGGTGATTGCGCTGCGTGCGGTCGGCGAGATCGGCGGCACGCTTTGTTTCCTGACCGCGCTCTTCAACATGCCCATCGCCAACGCCACCGCCATCCTGCAGGCCCTGCCTCTGGCGGTGACCCTCGCCGCTGCCCTCTTCCTCGGCGAAGCCGTGGGCTGGCGCCGCTACAGCGCGATCAGCCTTGGCTTTGCCGGGATGCTGATCATCGTGCGGCCCGGCGGCGAGGGCTTCAACGCCTATGCGCTCTGGGCCGTGGCCGCCGTGGGCTTCATCGTGCTGCGCGACCTTTCGACCCGTCGCCTGGGGGCGGGCGTTCCCTCCGCCTTCGTCGCTCTGGTCTCGTCGCTGGCGATCACCCTGGTGGGCGGTGTCCTGAGCTTCACCGAAACCTGGCAGCCTGTCAGCGGCGGCGCGCTGGCCCTGCTGGCCGGTGCCGCGCTGTTCATCTTCTTCGGCTATCTTTTCGCCGTGATGGCCATGCGGGTGGGCGAGGTGAGCTTCACCTCGCCCTTCCGCTACACCGTGCTGATCTGGGCGATGGTGCTGGGTCTGGTGCTGTTCGGGGAGATTCCCGACTTCTGGACCTGGGTCGGCAGCGTCATCGTGGTCGGCACCGGGATCTACACTTTCTACCGCGAGCGGCGCCTGCTGAAGACGGCGGTGCTGCAGCGGGCCGAGTAGCTCTC
This sequence comes from Pelagibius sp., assembly GCF_028289705.1. Lineage (GTDB taxonomy): Bacteria > Pseudomonadota > Alphaproteobacteria > Kiloniellales > Kiloniellaceae > Pelagibius. The sequence goes on along the minus strand of NZ_JANQOI010000178.1, from coordinate 42,879 downwards.
CTGGCTATCGGCCCTTGGCACCCCTGCGTCCCGTGGCGGCTTCAGGCCGCTTTGTGCTCGCCCAGGATATCGGCCATGGCCGCCAGGAACTGGGCGACTTCCTGCTGGCTGTTGTAGTGGCAGAGCGAGACCCGTATGCAGGATGGCTGACCGAGCGGATCGAGAATGTTGCCGGAGTAGTGGTCGTTCTTGCGGATGTGCACCCGGATGCCCTCTTCGCGCAACGCCGAAACCAGATCGCCGGAGTCGAGGCCGTCGACCATGAGGGCGACGAGGCCTTCGCGCGCCGGATTCTCGGCTCCGCCGATGATCGTGACCCCCGGCAACTCGGTCAGGCCCTTCAGATTGCCGCTGCCGAAGAGCATGGCATCGGTGAGGTCTTTTTCGTGGGCATGGATGGCCGCCGCGGCCGCTTCGATCTGCTGCCGCCGGTCGCTGCTCCCGGTGAAGTGCCTGCCAAGCCAGGCGAAGTAGTCGACGACGTCGCTGAAAGTCGCATAGCTTCCGGTGTCGCGGGTGCCCAGTTCCCAGTTGGCGGCCGGACCCCCCAGGAGCTGTTCCTTGGGTAGCGCCGTGAGCCGCTCAGACGCCCAGCCGATCCCGTAGCCGTGGCGGGAGAAGACTTTGTAGGGCGAGATCGCGTAGCCGTCGATGCCGTAGCTGGCGATGTCGATATGCCCGTGGCTGGCGTGCTGGATGCCGTCCACGATAATCAGGCAGTCCGGCGCGGCTTCTCGAATGGCTTCGGCGATCTCTGCCACTGCGACGGCCATGCCGGTCACCGGCGAGGTGTGGAGGATGGTGGCGACCCGCAGATCGGGCGTGAGATGGCGGCGATAGGCGTCGACCCCGACCGTGCCGCTGGCGTCGTCGTGGGGCACCAGCACATGAGACCGCCCGCTCCTTTCCGCCCAGTGCGCCATGGCGCTGCGCGAGGCAGGGTGCTCGAGGGTGCTGCCCAGCAGGGTGCCGCCCTCGGCGGCCCCGCCGGCGGCGGTGCGGATCAGCCGGAACAGGATTTCGGTGCCGCTTTCGCCGACAAAGACATGGCCGTCGGGGGCGTTGAGGAAGACGCGCATGGCGGCCTTGGCCTCGTCGATCACTCGGACCAGTTCCTTGGATGCGGGATTGTCGCGCCCCTGGTTGTCCGGGATAGCGGCAAAGGTGGCGGAGGTCTCGACGACGGTCTTCAGGGTCAGGGCGCCGCCAGCGTTCTCGAAGAAGATGCGCGGGCCGGTAAGCGGACAGCTCTCGACATGGGCAAAGCGGTCGCGGATCTGGTCCAGCAGGCCAGGCTTCTGGGTGAGCATTTTTTTGGACGATACCCCGGGGTCTCATGGTGGGCGGTACGGCTCTGGCCGGAGGCGGAAGACTCCCTGCTGCGAACCAAGGCAGGCAGCGCAACGGCCGACCGCCCTTCACTTAGTCCAAGGCCGGCGACATGCCAACAGATTTGCCGCCGCTGCTCTTCTCTGGAGGCGACTAAGGTGCCGTGGCCTTAGTCCGCGCCCTCAAGAACCATCCCGACATCCGGCCGGTCGGTCCGTCTTTCGCCGGGATGCAGCGGGTGTTCCTTGGCGCGGAAGCAGTAACGCCGGAAAACCTCGCTGTAGCCTCTGTAGAGATAGCCCCCGTTGGCGGCAAGGAAGCGCGCGCGGTCGCTGCGGTAGAGCGCCGGGATGCGATACCAGGCGAGGCCCGGCTTGGCGTGGTGGACGACGTGCAGGTTGTTGTTGAGAAACAGCAGCGCAAACAGCGGTCCGGCCTCGACGATCACCGAGCGCTCGGCAGGGTCGGGCATGGCCCGGTGTTCCAGGAAGGAGCGCAGCAGCGTCAGCGCGATGCCCGGGTAGACGAAGAACAGCAAGTATTGCCAGAACGGCAGGCCGCAGACCGCCAGCACCCAGCCCAGCACCAGCGCGACGCCCGCAAAATGTAGCAGCCAGGCCCTGGCGTGGGAGAGGTCGCCGCGCAGCAGGCGCCTGCCCTCTGCGGCGCAGAGCTGCCAGAGGCAGTGCAGGGGCCCGAGCAGCAGGCGCCCGGCCAGGGAGTTGTGCGCCCAGAGGAAGGCGCGAGTGAGCGGCCCGGCCGTCCGCCACGCCTCCGGCGTCAGATAGAAGGATTCCGGATCTTCCAGGGGATCGGTGAGGATCGCATCGTTGTGATGCGCCAGATGGCTGTCGCGATAGATCCGAAAGGGGATCCACAGCCAGAGGCTCGGCAGGACCAGGGCCTCGTTGACCCAGGCCCAGGGGGTCGGATGGCCGTGCACCACCTCGTGCTGCAGCGAGCCGTGCCAGGCCACCAGATAGCCGCCCAGCGGCAGCAGGACCCACCAGGGCAGGACCTCGTGGAACCAGGTGAGGACGCCGAACGCGCCATAGAGGACGGCGGCCAACAGAAGGGTCGGGATCTCGATGCGGGCGGGCAGGCGTTGGCTGCCGGCGGGCCGCACACCGACCTCACTGACGGTCGGGCTCAGGCTCTGACCGGACCCGAGTTCGCCGCTTGGCCCGGCCTCTGAGCCGGGCAGATTTCCCTCCTCGAACACCTGTACGACAACTCCCGAAATCGCTCTGTGTCAGGATTGTGTCAGAGGGAGGCCGCGGCGAACAACGAGGGACTGCGCACATTCCGCAGATTGTTATCTGCAGTGTTTACATTTGCAGCGGATTAGCACTAATATGTTCGTAATATCAACAAAGTGATGTTTGTTCATCAGATTCAACCATGGATCGTCGTCTTACCGTCGAAATCTTTCGCGAACGTTTAACCGAGGTCATCGATCGCTCGGGGCTCAGCCGCTCGGCCTTCGCGCGAAAAGCGGGGATCGACCGCTCCACGCTGTCCCAGCTCCTTTCCGAAACCAACGACCGCCTGCCGCGCGCCGAGACCATCGCCACCATCGCCGAACACGAACAGGTCTCCAGCGACTGGCTGCTGGGTCTGGTGCAGGAGGAGAAGATCGGCACCAACATCCTGAGCGAGGCGCCGGAAATCGCCACCGGGGCGTCGTCCTACGCCGACGAGCGGCTGGCGCGCTGGCGTGCCGAAGCGGTGGGCTACAAGATCCGCTATGTTCCTTCGACCCTGCCGGACCTCCTGAAGGGGGAGGAGGTGATCCGCTTCGAGTACCGCCAGCAGGGCAGCGCGGTGCCGGCCTTTCGCATGGAACAGGCCGAGGCGCGCCTGGCCTACAGCCGGCGGCCGGAGACCGACCTGGAAGCCTGCGCGTCCATTCAGTCGGTGGAGGCCTTCGCGCGCGGGGAGGGGATCTGGTCGACCCTGCCGCTGGCCGACCGCAAGCTGCAGCTCTCCTGGATGATTGCGCTGTTGGATGAGCTCTACCCGACCTTCCGCTGGTTTCTGTTCGACGGTCTGAAGCACTACTCGGCGCCGATCACCATCTTCGGGCCGACCCGCGCGGCGGCCTACATCGGCAACATGTATTTCGTGTTCAATTCCACCGAACACATCCGCGCCCTGACCCAGCATTTCGACGACCTGATCCGCGGTGCGGTGGTGCAGCCGCCGGACGTGAGCAAGCTGCTGACGGGCCTTTTGGAGGAAATCGAAGTGCGCGAGAAGCACGACTTGAAGCGGGCTCGGGCGCAGTGAGTGCGGCGCCGACACGAACCGGAGCCTGCCTCTGCGGTGCCGTGCGCTACCGGGTGGCAGGACCGATGCGCCCGGCGGTCGCCTGCCACTGCGGCCAGTGCCGGCGCAGCTACAGCAACTTCGCCGCTTTCTCAGCAGCGCAGCGCGGGGACCTCCTAATCGAGGGGGAGGAGGCGATCACCTGGTACGTCTCCTCGCCGGGCGTGCGGCGTGGCTTCTGCAGCCGCTGCGGCTCGGCGCTGTTCTGGGACAAGGCGGACAACGACTTCGTCTCGGTCTCTGCGGGCAGCCTTGACCAGCCGAGCGGCCTGACCACGCTGTGCCACATCTATACCGACGACAAGGCCGACTTCTATGAGATCGGCGACAGCTTGCCGCGCCTGCCGCAGGGCCAGGAGGACCCCTGGCCGCGGGAAGCTCGGGAAGCGCGGGGTGGCGGCCCGGCGCGCGGAGACTGAGGATGCAGGCTTCCCTGCCGATGTACGACCTGCCGGCCCTCAAAGAACAGACCGACGGCTGGTGGGCCGGTCTGGCAAAGGCCTTGCGGGCCGAGGGCCTGCAGGGCGTGCCTGACCGGCTGACGCGCGGCGGCGATCTTGCGGCGCTCTGGCAGGCACCGGACCTTCTGTTCAGTCAGACCTGCGGCTATCCCCTGACCCGTGCCCTGAAGGGGCAGGTGACCCTGCTGGCCACCCCCGTCTACGACTGTCCCGGCTGCCAGGGTGGGCACTATCACAGCGAGATCCTGGTGCGGGCGGACTCCGCCATCCGCGGCCCTGAGGATCTGCGCGGGACCCGGGCCGTGGTGAACGAGCTGGGATCGCAAAGCGGCTACAACGCCCTGCGCGCGGTCATCGCGCCGCTGGCCGGGGGGCAGGGCTTCTTCGCCTCGGTCGCGCGCAGCGGCGGCCATGTCCACTCCATGGCGGCGGTTGCGGGCGACACCGCCGATGTCTGCGCCGTGGACACCGTGACCTATCATCTGCTGGCCAAGGCTCAGCCAGAAGCCGTTGCCGGCCTGCGCCGCCTGATGGCCAGCCCTTCGGCCCCGGCGCTGCCCTACATCACCCGCCTCGACATTCCCGCCGCCGATCTGGAACGGCTGCGCAGCGGCCTGCGCCGCGTCTTTGACGACCCGTCACTCCGCGACCTGCGCTCCGCGCTGTTGCTGGCCGATGTGGTGGTCATGCCGGTCGCTGCCTACGACCGGATCGTCGATATGGAGACCGAAGCCGAGGCCCTCGGCTACGCCGAACTGCTTTGAGGAAAAGCGACGCGAAAAAAACGGCCCCGGAAACGCCCGGGGCCGAGAGGACAATTCGTGGCTTTAAGGTAGGTCCCACGGCAAGGTCGCAGACGCCGTATAGAACCCAGTACTGGCAATGCAGTTCTTGGAATATAGGCTATTTCTGGGAGAAATTCAATATAGAATTCAATAATTAACTATATATCTCAAGGACTTAAACGAATTTTCATTTCAAATTTGTCTTAATCATTAGGATTAATAGTTAATTCCCATGGAATTCATTGTTTTTGGGCTTCGGATACTATGTTTGTTCTCGCCAGTTCGGCGTGACGTAAAGTTTCTCTAGAGTCCCCGCCAGAGGCCGCGCCCGGCGCTGCGGGCCGCGTCTTCCAGGGGACGGTAGTCCACGCCCTCGGCGGGCACCGCCCGGGCCCAGCCCTGTTCCACCAGCCAGGCATTGAGCTCCGGCCCACCGACCCCGCCCAGGTAGCAGACCGCGAGGATCGCCGCCTCGGCGGCGCGGGCCTGTTCGACGCAGACCACCCAGTGCCGTCCCACCCGGTTCTGTGCGGCCCAGCGCGCTTCCCGGCCGCACGGCCAGGTCAATGTGCCGGCGCTGCAGGAGTCCTCTTGCGCGAGGCCGTGCAGCCCGAGGAGGCGAACGCGCTTGCCGGCGAACTCGAGGGTGGCTGAGTCGATCACCGCTGGGCCGCGACCCTGGGTCTGAGAGCCAGTTTGGGCAAGACCTTCAGGTGTCGCGAAGAGACAAAGGCTCCACAAAGCCAGCGCGCAAACAGACGTCGGCCCGAGAGCGGGGGGAAGGAGTCGCATGGCTGCAAGCCTGCCACAGGCCGGTGGGGGAGGGAATGCATGCTTGGGCATGCAGGTGACGCGGGGCAATCGGCGCCGCCCTTACCAATCGTTAACCACGGCTGGGGGAAAGATAGGGTCCAAGCGCACCCCAGAGCAGAGAGCCCGGGTCAAAGCGGGGTGCGGAGATCGAACGGCTTGGGTCAAGCGATGTCCGACGACGACCAGCAGCAGGAAGAAGAGGCCGCCACAGCCGGTGAGGCCGAGGCCTCGGATGTAGACCAGGAAGCCATGATGGCCGAGTGGGAAGCCATGGCTGCGGAGGGCGAAGAGGACGCCGCGGACGCAGCCCCGGCCGCCGCCGTTCCGGCGACCGCCGGGGAAAAGACGCCGGCAATCCACGAAGTCTCGCTTGAAGCCTATGCGATCCTCGGCACCGCCTCGATGCCGGTCAGTCAGCTCCTGCGCATGGGCCGTGGCGCTGTGGTGGAGCTGGAGACCGGCCTAGGCGACGAGATCGAGATGCGCATCAACGATCAGCTCGTCGCCAAGGGCGAGGTGGTGGTCGTCGAGGACCGCATCGCCATAGAGATCACCGACATCGTGAAGCGCGAGGGCAGCTGATCCCGCGCAAGTTCGACTGGGCGCTTGAGACGCGCGGCAGTAACGGGTGTGAGGCCCGGGTCAGGCGGCGGTGACGTTGGTGCTGGGCACGCCCTGGCGCAGGCAGTGGGAGATCAGCCGCAGCGCCGGATCGGTCAGCGAAAAGGCGATGCCCATGCTCTGACCGTCGTGCCACATGCAGGTGCCGAGGATCTCGCCAGCCGCGTCGTGGGCGACCCGCAGGTCGACGGGCGGCGGCATCTCGCCGACGAAGGACAGCTTGGCGCCGCCGATCGAGACGTCCTCAAGCATGCCTTGATAATGCTTGCCCGCGGCCGTCATCGTGACCCGCTCTTCGCGCGGCAGAACGAAGCGCAGGGAACGCCGACGCTCGAAATCACGCAGATGCTCTGGGCCAACTCTTGAGCTCATGGGAACTCCAGCCAAATCCTATCAAGACCCCTTCATCCTATTGCAGAAGTTATTAACAATGTACTAATTGCTGTGGATATCTCGAGAATGGGGCGCGGGTAGCCGAAATCGCGTACTAGTTGCTTCTAATTCGGCGTGTAATGTCTTGCCCATAGTGTGTAGTTAATTTGGGTCAACCAAAGAATTCGAGCCAATGATTGGCACCGCAAGGTGGCGAATATGGTCCCGTTAAGGATTGCTTCTATAAAGAGGGTCCAAGACACGGAACACCGTCATTTGCTGCAGTGCGAAAGGTGGTGGGCAGATTCTCTTCGCGCTCGCTCGAGACCGCGATGAACTCAGAAGTTGGGTGAACGCGCCGGCCGCTCATCCGGGATGCCCTGTGGCGGCCTTGCAAAACGCGGTCCGCGAAGACACTTCACTCGGTCTTCCGGGCGGGCGATGATCTCAGAAGGCGGCGAATCGGGTGGATTCGCCGGCAGATTTGAAAGCTTGGCTGAATGCCCCCGTTCCAGGCGGATCGGCGGGCGGGTAATGGAGGACACCGGCATGCCGTCGTTCGATATCGTTTCCGAAACCGATCTCACCGAGGTCGACAACGCACTGGCGGGCATGCGTCGCGAGATCGAGCAGCGCTATGACTTCAAGGGCTCGAATTGTTCGGTCGAGCGCAAGGAGGGCGTACTGACCATCCTGGCGGACGATGACTTGAAGCTGCGCCAAATGCACGACCTGCTGAGCACCTATCTCACCCGGCGCAAGGTCGATCCCAAGGTCTGCGACCTGGGCACGCCGGAGAAGGCCTCGGGCAACCAGATCCGCCAGGTGGTGACCCTGAAGCAGGGCATCGCCCAGGACCTCGGCAAGAAGATCGTCAAGGAGCTGAAGGGCAGCAAGCTGAAGGTCCAGGTGTCGATCCAGGGCGACAGCCTGCGGGTCTCCGGCAAGAAGCGCGACGACCTGCAGGACGCCATCGCCCTGGTGAAAGACATGGGTGTCGATCAGCCCCTGCAGTACGAGAATTTCAGAGACTGAGGCGGAGCTGTTGGCGCAGCGCCAGCACGGCGGCGTCCGGGCTGGTCAACACCGGGCAGGGCACCACGGCGGCCACAGCTTCGCGCGCACGGGACGTCGAGAAGTGGGCCAGCATGACGGCATCGCAACCGCCGAGGGCCTCGGCCTGCGCGGCGAGGAGGCGGTTGTGGGCTTCCGTGTCACCCGCCTTCAGCGCGGCCATCGCCTCTTCGACCAGCAGGGTGCGTAGGCTGGCGTCGACGCCGAGGCGCCGCTGCTCCTCTTCGAACTCCGCCTCCATGGAAGCAACACTGGGCGCGAAGGTCGCCAGCATGCCCAGAGACCGGCCGGCGCGAAGGGCGGCGGCGAACATCGCTTCGTTCGGCTTCAGCACCGGAATGGCAAGCCGCCGGGCCACCGCCTCGATGGCCGGCCCGAAGGCCGAGCAGGTGTAGAGCAGGGCATCGGCGCCGACCAGAACGGCGTAGTCGCCCAGGGCGCCGATGCGCGTGCTGAGGCTGTTCGTCAGATCCGTGTCTTTGGCCCGGTCCGGGCTCAGCGAGTCGTCGAGCAAATTAATCCGCTCGGCCTCCGGCCAAAGCCGGTCGAAGGCCTCGCGGATCGGATCGACCGCCACCGTGACGGCATGGACGAGCACGATTCGCGGCGGGCGCGCTTCGCTCACGCCGGCCGGTCCCCATTGCTCTCCGGCAGGTCCATCCGCTCGATGATCTCATTCATCTCCCGCAACCAGCGGCGCTTGTGGGCGCCGTGGATCTCGCCGGCGGTCTGCGCATCGCCGCGGCGGATCGCTTCGACGACGGCGGCGTGGTTGACGTTGGAATAGACCGGCTTGGCGCGGTAGGGCAGGGTCAGCAGCCGCCAGCGGTGCGCCTTGTCGAGAAACAGCTTGGCCGTCTCGGCCAGATGGCCGTTGCCGCAGAGCTCGATGATCAGCCGGTGAAAGCGATAGTCCGCCGCCGACCAGCCCGTCATGTCCTCGGCCTCCAGGGCCTTGTCCATCTCGGCGATGGCGTTCTCCAACTGCGCCATTTCGTCAGGGCTGACCCGGCGGCTGGCCAGGCGCTCGGCCGCTTGCACCTCCAGGCAGGCAAGCACCTCGTTGATCTCGCGCACGTCCCGGGCGGTGACCTGGCGCACCCGCATGCCGCGCCGTGGGACGACCTCGACCAGCCCCTCCTTCTCCAGGCGGATCAGCGCCTCGCGCACCGGTGTGCGGCTCATGCCCAGTTCCAGCGCCAACTCCTCCTCAAAGGCGGAATAACCGGGCGCGAGTTCGTTGGTCAGAATCTTCGCGCGTAGCCGTTCATAGGCGTCCTCGACCATGGATCGGCGGTCTGCCGCAACGGGCTGTACAGCCATATGACTCGTTCCCAGAGATGGATCAATCAATTGATCGTAATAATGTATACAGCGAGTTCGGCGCCTTCAAGTCAGATACTGGCAAATTTACAGGCCATTAGGTAATTTCTCAGACAAGGTCGCCACCGATCTCAAGAATCCTGACAAAGTTCTTGCGCATCTACGGATAACTTGGCAGCTTATGTGTATACATTAAAGAGCCGAACGGCAATCAGGGAGGATTCAATGATCGCGCGACTTTTCGCGTCCGCGGCGCTGCTGCTTTCGCTCAGCGCCACCGCCGCCCAGGCGGACACAGTGAAGTTCACCTTCGCGACCACCAACGGCCCGAAGGATTTCAGCTCGCAGGCCATCGTGCGCTGGCAACAGGCGATGAAGGAGCGTTCCGGCGGCGAGCTCGATATGACCTTCATCTCCGGCGGCGCCCTCGGCGGCGACCAGGAGCTCTTGCAGCAGCTCGCGACCAACGAGATCCAGCTTCACGTTGCCGGCCCGGTGATCGTCCACAAGCTGCTGAAGCAGTACCAGTGTATGGAGGCCGAGTTCGTCTACCGCGACGAGGACCACGGCTACCGCGTCTGGACGGGCCCCCTCGGCGACGAGGTCAACAAGGCGCTGGAGGACCAGTACGGCATCACCATGGTGGGTGTCGGCCTGCGCGGCGCCCGCCAGCTCACCGCCAACAAGGCCATCAACTCGCCGGCCGATCTGGCGGGCGTGAAGGTGCGGGTGACCAACCCGCTGCGCTCCCAGGTTTTCGAGGCGCTCGGCGCGCTGCCGGCGCCGCTGTCGATCTCCGAGCTTTACGGGGCGCTGCGCCAGGGCGTGTTCGATGCCCAGGAGAACCCGATCCCGACGATCTGGGGCAACAAGTTCTACGAGGTCCAGGACCATGTGAACCTGACCAGCCACGTCATCAGCTACTACATCGTCTCGGCCAACAAGGGCTTCGTCGAGGGCCTCTCCGGCGAGCACCGCAAGGTCTTCGACGAGACCCTGGGCGAGGCCATGGGCTGGTTGAACCAGAAAGTGCGCGACGACACCGCCGCTCTGCTGAAGACCATGCAGGACGGCGGCCTTTCGGTGATCAAGCCGGACGTGACCGCGTTCCAGCAGATCGCCGCCCCGGTCGTCGAGGCCTATGCCGCCGAAAACTGCCGGCCCGGTCTGTTGGAAGACATTCGCAAGGTACAATAAAACAATGCCGCGGCCGATCGCTGCGCTAGGGTGATCGGCCGCTTCAGCCGGGACGGGGTCTGCGATGTCCGATAGCCATTCTGCGCGCGCAGCCGGATCGCTTCGCCTGCGCCAAGCCTGGCGGCTTGTCGAGAAGGGGCTGGAAGCGGTGACGCTGACGCTGTTCGTCGTCATGCTGTTGGCCGCCCTCGGCCAGGTCGCCTTTCGCTATCTGCTGGAGATCCCGGTTCCCTGGACCGAGGAACTGGCGCGGACCCTGTTCGTCGCGGCGATGTTCACCGGCATGGCCTTTGCCGCGCGGGACCGCGAACACATCGTCGTCGACTTTCTGCTCGTGAAGTACGCCCCTGCGCTGCGGCGGGTGATCGAGTGTCTCTTCGATCTCGCCATTCTGGCGTTCCTTGTGCTCTGGGCGCGCGGCGCCATCGCCCTGGCCGAGCTGAACTGGACCGCGACCTTGATCACCATTCCCTGGTTCTCCGTCGGCTGGCTCTATCTCTGGGAGCTTCTGGGCATCGCGCTGATGGCCCTCTACATCTCGCTCGGGCTATGGCGCAAGCTTTCGAACCGCGGGCCGGATGGCGGCGGGGCATGATCGTCTATCTTGCCTTCGTCGGGCTACTGATCCTGCTCATCGTGCTGGGGATGCCCGTCGGCTTTGCCGCCGGCGTTACGGCATTCTCCGGCGCCGCTTATTTCTTCGGCGACATTGGCGACCCACGGGCGGCGACCATGATCGCCCGCCTGGCCCTCGACAAGATGAACAACTTTCTGCTGCTGGCGATTCCCTTCTTCCTGCTCGCCGGCCGGCTGATGAACACCGGCGGTATTACCGAGCGGCTGTTCGATTTCGTCAGCCTTGTGGTGCGGCCGCTGCGCGGCGGCCTCGGCCACGCCAATGTGCTCGCCAGCGTGCTCTTTGCCGGCATGTCGGGCTCGGCCACCGCCGATGCCGTGGGTCTCGGGCGCATCGAGATGCGGGCCATGCTGTCCCAGGGCTACGACCGGCGCTTCAGCGCGGGCATCACCGCCGCCTCCTCGCTGATCGGTCCGATCCTGCCGCCGAGCATCGCCCTGGTGGCCTATTCGGTGCAGGCCGAGGTCTCGGTCGCCGCGATGTTCTTCGCGGCGGTCACACCAGGGTTGCTGATGGCCGCCGCCTACATGGCCTACGTGAGCGTCCAGGCGCGCCGCGCGGGCATGACGGCCGGACGCTTCGCACGACTGTCCGAACTCTGGCCCGCCTTCCGCAAGGCGATCCTGCCGATCCTCACGCCCGGCATCATCATGGGCGGCATCTACTTCGGGGTCTTCACGCCCACCGAGGCCGCGGCCGTCGCCGCCCTCTATGCCGCGCTTCTCGGTCTGCTCTTCTATCGCGAGTTCGGTCTTTCGGTCCTGTTGCGGGAGATCCGCGGCACCCTGATCGACAGCGCCGTCATCATGCTGATCATCGCCTTCACCTCGGCCTTCGGTGTGCTGATGATTCGCGGTCAGGTGCCCATCGCGCTGGCGGAGTACCTGGCCTCGCTCACCACCAGCCCGACCCTGCTGCTGTTGCTGCTCATGGGGTTCTGGCTGGTCGTCGGCTGCTTCATGGCGCAGACGCCGGCGATCCTGATCCTGACGCCGATCCTGATGCCCATCGTCGAGCGTTTCGGCATCGATCCCATCCACTTCGGCGTGGTGATGACCCTTACTCTGACCCTGGGCCTGCTGACACCGCCGGTGGGGATGGTGCTCTATGCGCTGATCCAGGTAACCGAACTCGACTTTGCGACCCTGGCGCGACTTGCCGTGCCCTATCTTGTGCTCACCGTCGCCGTGATCCTGCTGCTGATCGTGGTGCCGGAGCTGGTGCTGTTCCTGCCGTCGGTGTTGCGATGACCGGTGCCACACCAGCACAGCCCATCGGCGACCGGCCGCTGCGCGTGGTGGTGAGCGGTGCCGGTTTCGTCACGCCCTTCCACCTGGCCGGATGGGCGCGGCTGCCTGGCGTCACCGTGGCCGCAATTGCCGGCCGCAACCGGGAGGCTTGTGCGCAGCGCGCGGCGGCCCATGGGATTGCGCGGGTCTATCAGGACCTCGCCGAAGCCTTGGACAGGGAGCGTCCCGATATCCTGGACATCTGTACGCCGGCGGACGTGCATCTCGCCCAGGCGCGCCTGGCCTGCGAACGCGGCATTCACTTCATCTGCCAGAAGCCGCTGGCCCGGGACATGACGACGGCAGAGGAGATTGCCGCCGTTGCCGAGGCCGCTGCCGTGCGCGCCATGGTCCACGAGAACTTCCGCTTTCGGCCCTGGTATCGGGCCTTGGGATCACTGATCCGGCGCGGCGACATCGGCGCGCCCTTTTACCTGCGCTCGGCCCAGCGCATGGCCGGCACGGTGACCACCGCGGCCCATCCGGAGGCGCCCTGGAGCCTGGCCCGCCAGCCCTTTTTCGCCCGGCTCCAACGCTTCCTGATTCTCGAATCCATGATCCATCAGGTCGACGTGGCGCGCTGGCTGCTGGGCGAACCGTGCTCGGTCTATGCGCGTGCGCGGCGCGTTTCGCCGCTGGTGCAGGGCGAGGACATGGCGATCCTTCATCTCACCTTCGAAGATGCCGAGGCCGTCTTGGAGCGCAGCTACGCCTCCCGGGGGCGGGAGAGACCGCCGGTGGCCAGTGAGGAAGTGGTGGTGGAAGGCGAACGAGGCGCCGCCTTCGTCGACACCGATGGCGCCTTGCGGGTGATCTGCGATACGCCGGCCGGCCACGAAGAACGGGCGGTCCTGGTCGACGGCGAGGATGCCTATGCCTGCTCCTACGCCGCGGCTATCGAGCACTTCGTAACCGCCCTGCGCAAGGGCGAGCCCTTTGAGACCTCTCTGGAGGACAACCTGAAAACCCTGGCCGCGACCCTGGCGGCCTATCGATCCATCGAAAGCGGCAGCGTCGTCATGCTGTCCGAGTTCAAGGAGCACTGCTGACTGTGATGGGCCACATCCTATGAAGATCCTCGTCCTGCCGGGGGACGGCATCGGTCCTGAGATTGCCGCGGCCACCCGTACGGTTCTGAAAGCCCTCGACCGGCGCTTTGCCCTGGGCCTCGCGTTCGAGGAGCGGGAGATTGGCTGGGCCGCCTACGAGGCCTGCGGAACGACCTTGCCGGAGGACGTGCTGGAGCAGGCCCGCGCCGTCGACGGCGTGATCCTCGGGCCGATCTCCCACCTCGACTATCCGCCGCGCGATCAGGGCGGCGTCAACGTCTCGGCCGCCTTCCGCGTCAAGCTGGATCTCTTCGCCAACATCCGGCCGGCGCGGACCCGGCCGGGCGTGCCGCATCGCGGCAGCGAGATGGATCTGGTCATCGTCCGCGAAGCCACCGAGGGCATGTATCCCGACCGCAACATGGCCCGCGGCATCGGGGAGTTCATGCCCGATCCCGACATGGCCCTTTCGGTGCGCAAGATCACGCGCGGCGCCTGTGAGCGGATCGCCTCTGCCGCCTTCGATCTGGCGTTACTGCGCCACCGGCGGGTGACCGCCGTGCACAAGGCCAACAACTTCATCATGACCGACGGCCTGTTCCTCGAGGTGGTCCGGGAGGTTGCTGCAGGCTATCCCTCGGTGGAGCTCGAGGAGGTGATCGTCGATGCCATGGCCGCGCTTCTGGTGCGTGATGCTTCGCGCTTCGACGTGGTCGTCGCCACCAACTTCTATGCCGATATTCTGTCGGACCTTGCGGCCGAATTGGCCGGCGGCCTGGGCCTTGCCGGCTCCATCAACGCCAACGACGAATTCTGCGTTGCCCAGGCCCAGCACGGCTCCGCCCCCGATATCGCGGGACGGGATCAGGCCAATCCGACCTCCCTCGTTCTCTCGGCAGGGATGCTGCTGCGCTGGCTCGGGGACAAGCATAGCCTGGACGCCTTCAAGGAGGCGGCGATGGTGCTGGACGCCATCGTCGACAAGGTCCTGGCGAACCCGCAGACCCGCACCGGCGATCTGGGCGGCCCCCTGGGAACGGAAGCCTTCGCTCTCGCACTCGTCGACGAGATCGGCGGCTGACTTGCCATGACCGGGCCGGACCAGGATCGTCAAAGCCAGGCAGAGGCCCCTGGTCTGGGCCCCCTCGGCGGCGTCGGCTGGGACTGTCATATCCACGTCTTCGGAGACCCCGGACGTTTTCCCTTCGCCGAAGAGCGGCGCTACACGCCGCCAGTTGCCGGCCCGGAAGCGGCCTCCGCGTTCCTGGACGGTCTCGCCGCGCGCTTCGCCGTGCTGCAGCAAGCCTCGGTCTACGGCAGCGACAATGCCTGCCTGCTCTGGGCACTCGAACGGCTGGCTGGACGGGCTGTCGGCGTCATGCAGCTGCCGGCTAAGGTCCCCAGCACCGCGGAGTTGGAACGGTTGACGCAGCTTGGCGTCCGCGGCATTCGCCTGCACCTTGCCGACTGCAAGACCGAGGGGCTGACGGAGACGGTTCACCGCTATGCCGGCCCGGGCTGGCATCTGGATGTGCACGCGATCAGCGCATCGTTCGAGGCGCTCGAGCGGCTGATGGCCGGCGTCACCCTGCCCGTGGCCTTGGATCACTTCGGCGGCCTGGCCCCTGGTAGAGACGGATCGATACCCCCGCTGCTCGGCCGCTGGCTCGACAGCGGGACTGTCTGGCTCAAGCTCTCGGCCCCCTACCGGGTGGCGGGGCTGCAGCCGGCCAGGGTCGCCGCCTACGTCGCCGCGCTGGTTGAGCGCTGGCCGGAGCGCTGCCTCTGGGGCTCGGACTGGCCGCACACCCCTCTGCACCCCACCAGCGATGCTGAGCGGCTCAGCCCCAGGCCGTTTCGGCAGATCGATACTGCGGCTCTGGCCCGGTCCGCCTTGTCCGGGCTCACGAGTGCACAGCGCCAGGCTGTTCTCTGTGCGGCACCGGCCAGCCTCTACGGTGCCCTCTGACTCTGCCGTGTTGGGCGAAGCGGGCTCTCAGCGCGCCGAAGAGGCCGGTGGCGCCGTCTTGCGGTCGCGCCAGGCGGGACGGCCCGGGTTGCGCGGCTTGACCAGCGTGGGACCTTTGATGGCCGGCGCCGGGGCCTCCGTCGTGTCCGCCGGGCGTTCGGCCGTCTCTTGGCTGCGCCGCGATAGCCAGCCGGCCAATCTCAGGACCATCTTGACCAGGCCGGCGAACTCGAACTTCGGGTAGCTCTCCTCGAAGGTGTCCCGGGGGTCGTAGAGGCCTTTTCCCTGGCTGCCCGGGTCCCGCCCGGGCTGTCCGCTGAGGCCGCGAGTGACGCCGAACAGGAAGGCGTTCGAAAGCAGGGATCCGGACGTCAATCCGGGCCGCCACCTGACCGCATTGCGGTTCTCGGTCTTGGGCATGTGATTGCTCCGTTGGGTCTTTGGTCTTCGGCGACTGGGTATCATCAGACCAGAACCTGGTTTTCGAATCTGTGGGCATTCCCACAGCCGAAGTCCGCAAGCTCGCCGAAACTGCCGGGCAAAGAGACCGGGGCCGGCGCTTCGTCACGCACCTGTTTTTGTGGGGAGCAAGGGGACCGAAACGGGCCGCCAGAGCGCTTCGGTAATCTCTCGTTAACCATTGTAGATCAGTATCTTAGCCGAGAAAAATAAGAACCGGCGACATTTACGACATGGTTACGTTTCCAGGGGAAGCTGAGGGCATCGTCCGAACGATGGAGAATTCCATGTCGGTTACGCCCATTGGTCATGCGGAGTTTACTCGGGCGGACATCCACGTCCTGCTGAACCGGGGTTGTGAGATGGTCGATCGCGGTCTGGCCGGTGCCTGTGTGCCGGTGGAGACCGAGGCGGGCGAACTTGTAATTGCCCTTCTCGACTACGACCATCAATGCTTGATCTGTGCCTTCGGCAAGGCCCAGGGCTGGTACTACGCCCTGGATGCGGCCTGGCAGCCTCTGGCGCAGGGGCAGCTTATCGATGATGTGCTCTCGGTTCTGCCCGGCGCGCTGGAAGCGCACCGGCCGGCCGCTGCCAACGCCTGCTGAGGCAGGGTCTCGCAGGTCCGGCAAGCGTCGCGGCCGCCGGCACATGCCGGCGCGGATGCAAGCGCTCACCGTTTTCCTCTCCGTCACTCTGTTGATCGCCGCGACCGGCTTCTTGCCGGGCCGCGCCACAGCCGGTCCCGCGGGGACCTCTGCCGCGCCCGCACACGACGAAGCGCCGGCTGAAGACGCGGCTGCAGTGGCGCCGGCCGGTCCGAGCGGCGCTTCGCCCTGGGAGCACGATCTATGGGCCGGCGCGACCACGATGATGCGGATCTATGTCTGCACCCACGCACGGCGCCCGCCGAGCTGGTGTGCCGAGGGATCGGAGCTGCCCTCCAAAGCCGAGCTGCCTGAGCAGCAGGGGCCGCCGCTGACCGCCGAAGACGCCGCTTGGCTGGCGTTTCTCGACCAGGCCGATCCCGACAACCTGTCGGCGGAGGACATCGCGGTCATCGAGCGACGAGCCACCGGACGACGCGATCCCCAGGCCATGGAGATCCTCGGCTATCTCTATGTCCAGGGCGTATCGGTCGAGCGCAACTACGCCGAGGCCTATCGCTGGTACGGCCGCGCCTATCTGGCCGGCGAAAAGCGCGTGCGGGCAAACATGGACGTGGTCTGGATGCTGCTGCAGAAGCACGACCTCAACGCCGCCCTGGCATTGACCCGCGAGTTCAATGCCCTGTCGGCCGAGGGTGACGCGCCGCCGGCGGTCGAGGCCGACCCCACGGGCCGTTGACCCGATCCACCGGTCCTGACGCTTCGGGGACCGGGTCGGCTCGCCTTGATCGGAAGCGGCAAATCGAACTGTTGCAAAAGAAACCCAGTGGTCTGCCTAAATTTGGAACAGATGATCAAACAAACGGCATAATCAAATTTTCATTTGTAGATTGCTGATGAAATGACCATATTTGATGGACGGATGGCGCTGAGCGCCAGTCCGCACGCCCATTGGGCGTTTCCTCCCTAAACTTAGGCCACCGTCTCGGTGGCCTTTTTGTTTAGTGGCCTAAGTCCAGGTCTTTGAATGTTTCCTGCAGGACTGGCGCCAGCGACGCCGGGACAGGCTCAGCTCAGCGCCTTGGCCAGGTAGGGCAGGCTGCGGTCCATGCGGAAATCGACCGAGGAGTGGTTGTCGGGAAACTCCTCGTAGACGTGCTCGACCCCGGCGGCCGTCAGCTTGCGGTGCAGGCGTCTGGCTCCGTAGACCAGGTCGTATTGATCGACGTCGCCGCAGTCGATCCACAGCGCCTTGAGCGTCTTCAGGTTCGCCGCGTGGTCGTCCGCCAGGTTGATCGGGTCCCAGCGCCGCCAGTTCTGCCAGCGCGCCTCGATCACCTCGCAGGTCTCCGGGTCCACCGGCAGACGGATGCCGCAGAAGGCCTCCGGGTCGGGGTCGTAGGTGGCGCACATGGCGAGTGTCATGAGCTGGTGGATGTCGTCGCCCTTCCACTTCGGGCCGGCCTCGAAGTCGGTGATGAACTGCTGGATGGAGCCCTTCTTGGCGAGGGCGCGCAGCAGGCTCGGAAACTCGCCCAGATAACAGAGCTCGAAGCCCATGTCGCCGGAATGGCAGGCGGCTGCCGCCCAGAAGTCGGAGCGCCGCAGGGCATGGACGATAGACCCGTAGCCGCCCGACGACTTGCCGAAGACGCCGCGCCGGCCGTCCCCACCACAGCCGAACCGCCCTTCGACCAGGGGCACGATCTCCTCGATCAGCACCTCTTCCCAGGGGCCCATGGCGGCCGAGTTGATGTACTGGTTGCCGCCCAGCCGGGTAAAGCAGTCGGGGAAGGCAACCACCACCGGCGGCATGGCCCCGCTGCCGATCAACCGGTCGAGGCGCTCCGGCAGGTTCTCGCCGAAGTTCTTCCAGTTGACGTGGGCCGGCCCGCCGGCGGTGAAGCCCACCAGGTCGACGAGCAGGGGCAGGCCCTTGCCGTCGTGGCCATGGGGAAGGTAGACCGCAACCTCGCGCTCATGGGGATCGCCGAGGAGGTTGCCCCGCAGCCGCTCCGATTCCAGAACCAGGCTGTGCAGGCTGCCGCGCGGCGCGGATCGGTCTTGGCGCATGGGAGGGTCCTTCGTTGGGCGGTTGACGGCCGACAGCCTGTCTATTGCCTTTCGCCGCGGCGATCAATGTCGCGGCTGCGACAGACCCTCCGGCCGGCGACTTCCATTCTGCTGTCCATTGGCAGGATAGGGACCTTCTGTAAACGTAGGGTCCGCAGCAAGATCTAGGGAGACTGGCCGATGGCCGCATCCAACTTTCTCATCGTCATGGCCGACCAGCTCACGCCCTTCGCGCTCGGCTGCTACGGCCACCCGCTGGTGCGCTCGCCCCACATCGACGCCCTGGCGGCGGAGGGTGTGGTCTTCGACAGCGCCTATTGCAACTCGCCGCTCTGCACGCCGGGGCGCTATGCCTTCATGACCGGGCGCTATGTCTCTCGCTTCGGCGGCTACGACAACGCGGCCTACCTGCCCAGCACCCTGCCGACCTTCGCCCACTACCTGAGGGCCATGGGCTACCGCACCTGCCTCTCCGGCAAGATGCACTTCGTCGGTCCCGACCAGTTGCACGGCTTCGAGCAGCGGGTCACCACCGACATCTATCCCGCCGACTTCGGCTGGGTGCCGGACTGGCGCATGCCGGAGCAGCGCATCGACCTCTGGTATCACAACATGTCCAGCGTCAAGCAGGCGGGGGTGGCCGAGATCACCAATCAGCTCGCCTACGACGACGAGGTCGGCGCCCAGGCGCTGCGCTGGCTCTACGATGCCGCCCGCAACGGCGACGGCCGGCCCTTCTGCCTGGTGACCAGCTTCATCCACCCCCACGACCCCTATGCGGCGCGGCGGCAGTTCTGGGATCTCTACGAGGGCGAGGAGATCGACCTGCCGCGGGTGGCGCGTCCGGCCGCGGAGGCCAACGATCCGCACAGCCTGCGCCTCGAACGGGCCATCGCCGTCGACGCCGCCGAGGTGACCGAGGAAGACGTGCGCCGCGCGCGCCGCGCCTACTACGCCAACGTCTCCTACGTCGATCACTGGCTGGGACGGCTGATGCAGACCTTGACCGATCTCGGCCTGCGCGACGACACGGTGGTGGTGTTTCTCTCCGACCACGGCGACATGCTGGGCGAGCGCGGCCTCTGGTACAAGATGAGCCTCTATGAGTGGTCGGTGCGCATCCCGCTTATCGTCTCCGCACCGCAGCTCTTCGCGGCGCGGCGGGTGGCGGCGCCGGCCTCCCAGGTCGACGTGCTGCCGAGCCTGATGGCGCTGGCGGCGGAAAGCGGTGCCGGCGAGATGCCCGAGCCTGTCGATCCGCTGGACGGTGTGTCCCTGCTGCCGGCCTGCCGCGGCGAGGCGGATCAGGGCCGGGCGGTCAGCGAGTATCTGGCGGAGGGCGCGGCCGCGCCGCTGCTGATGATCCGCCAGGGACGCTTCAAATACACCTGCTGCCCGGGGGACCCGGAACAGCTCTTCGATTTGGAGGCGGATCCGGACGAGTTGACCAATCTGGCCGGCGATCCGGGGCAGGCCGAGGTCCTGGCGGACTTCCGCCGGCAGGCGGGCGCCCACTGGGATACCGAGGCGGTGGCGCGGGCGGTCTTGGAGGATCAGGCCCGGCGCCGCTTCATCAATGGCGCCCTGACCCGTGGCCAGCACACCGGCTGGGACTATCAGCCGCCGCGCGCGGCCGGCGACGAATACACCCGCAGCCATATGGAACTGAGCGACCACGACGCGCGCTCCCGCTTTCCTCCGCCGCCCGCCTTTACCCCGCGCTGGCGATAGGAGGGCCGCCCGCGCGGCAGGCGCGCCAGGGAGCCTTTTGCCATAAGGCTTTGAGATCGCTGGACGAAACTCCAGGTTTTCCGCTTTTCCCCGGCGCGCTAGACTGGTCACCTGGGTTCGGCAACGCACGGGATGAAGAGCGAAGACGATGACGGTGATCGCGGCGGTTGAGGGCAACGACGAGGGCTTGGTTCTGCGCTGGCGGGACGGCGCGGAAAGCCGGTTTTCCTGGTTCTGGCTGCGCGATCACGACCAGAGCCCCGCAAGCCTGGACCCGGCCACGCTGCAGCGCCGCGTCGATACCTTCGCCCTGGACGAGGCGATCCGCGGTGCCGATAGCGCGATCCTTGAAGAGGGGCGGACGCTGGCCGTGACCTGGCCCGAAAGCGGCCTGCGCAGTTGCTACAGCGCCGAATTCCTGGCCGCCATGGCCGGCCTTGCCGCCGATGACTGGGACACCCAGGCCAGGATTCCGCCACGGCTCTGGTCCGCCGGATCGCCGCTGCAGGTGGTTGAGCCGGTGGCCTATGGCACCATCGCCGGGGAGGGGGACGGCCTGCGCACATGCTTCGAGCGGCTGCAGCGCGACGGCTTCGTGGTCATCGCCGGGGTGCCCACCGACGAGGCCTCGGCGCGCGATCTCTTCGGCCGCTTCGGCTACATCCGCGAGACCATCTTCGGCGGCATCTGGTCGCTTTCGGCGGAGCTGACCGAGCACGACGACACTGCCTATTCGACCCAATACCTGGAGCCCCACACCGACGCTACCTATAGCCACGACGCGCCGGGCCTGCAGTGCTTCCTCTGCCAGGAGTTCGACGGCACGGGCGGCGAGTCGATCCTGGTGGACGGCTTCGCCTTGGCCGAGCAGATGCGCAGCGAAGAGCCGGAGCTGTTCCGGGTGCTCTGCGAAGTCTCGGTGCCGGGGCGCTACATCGAGGAGGGCCAGCACCTGCGCGCTGAGCGCCCGGCCATCCGCCTGGACGGCCAGGGCCGGTTGGCGCAGGTGACCTTCAACAACTACGACCGCGCGCCCTTCCACCTCGAGCCGGAACGCATGAAGGCCTTCTACCGCGCCTATGCCGATTTCCACGCCCGCATCGTGAACCAGGAGAACTGGCAGACCGTGCCGCTGCGGCCCGGCATGGCGCTGATTTTCGACAACTGGCGCCTGCTGCACGGCCGCATGGGCTATTCCGGCAAGCGTGTGTTCTGCGGCTGCTATCACAATCACGAAGACTTCGAATCCGCGCTGCGCACCCTGAACGCAAGGAGCAGGACCGCGCCGCGCCAATAACAATCTTAACCACAGGGAGAAACAAAGAATGAGATCCATCGTTACCTTGGGAATGGCCGCCACCTTGGCGTTGGCCATGGCCGGCCCGGCGTTTGCCGGTGACACCCTTGACCGGGTGATGTCCACCAAGACCCTCACCATGTCCTCCGACGCGGAGTATCCGCCGCAGTCCTTCCTCAACGACGCCAACGAGATGGACGGCTTCGACGTCGACGTCGGCAAGGAGATCGCCAAGCGTATGGGCGTCGAGCTGAAGATCGTCACGCCCTCCTGGGACATCATCACCGGAGGCAGCTGGGGCGGGCGCTGGGACATGTCCGTCGGCTCCATGACCCCGACCAAGAAGCGCGCCGAGGTGCTGAACTTCCCGGCGGTCTACTACTACACGCCGGCCGCCTTTGCCGTGCACAAAGACTCCGAGATCGACTCGCTGGCCGACCTCAACGGCAAGACCATCGGCGCCTGCGGCGGCTGCACCTACGATGATTACCTGAACCAGCAGCTCACGATCGATGCGGAAGGGGCGCCGCCCTTCGAGTACAAGGTCGAGGCCGGGGAGATCAAAACCTACGAGACCGACACCCATGCCTTCGACGACCTGCGCCTGGGCGACGGCACCCGTCTCGACGCGGTTTTCTCGGCCCTGCCGACCATTGAGGAAGCCATCAGCAGGGGCGGCTATCCCTTGAAGGTGATCGGCAAGCCGGCCTTCTACGAGCCGCTGTCCGTAGCCACCGACAAGGGCGATCCGGAGTTCGACGCCAAGATCACCGCGATCGTCGACGCGATGAAGGCCGATGGCACCCTGAAGAAGCTGTCGGAGAAGTGGTACGGGGTCGACCTGACCTCGGTTCAGTAAGCGGGGGCTTCGATGTTCGACCTCGCCCGTGAGAGCCCCTGGTTCTCACGGGCGACCCTCTTCCTCGTCGCCGCGGCGCTGCTGACCGCCCTGGGCCTGGGCGGCACGGCAGCCGGAGACCTCTTCTCGCCCTTGCTGGGCGCCGTGGACCCGGAGGCCGAGACCGGCTTCGGCCGCCACCTGCTGGTGGGCCTGATGCTGGCCGGTGCCCTGGTCGCCAATCTGGAGTTCCTGCGCCTGCTGCCCTTCCGCTACCAGGTGCTGCTGGTCTGGGGCGAGTTGCTGCTGCTGTTCTACGGCTTCGTGCTCTCCTTCGACCGCGACTTCGGGGTGATCTTCGCGGTAGGGCGCTCCGGGGTTTCCAACCTCTACTTCCTGATCACCACCGGTGCCTTCACCACGCTCTACGTATCGCTGATCGCCATTGCCATCGCCTGCGTGCTGGCGCTGGCGGGCGCCTTGGGCAAGCTGTCGCGCAACGGCGCTTTCTATGCCGTGGCGACTTTCTACATCTCCTTCTTCCGCGGCACGCCGCTGTTACTGCAGGTGGTGCTGATCTACACCGGCTTCGCGCAGCTCGGTTTCGTCATGGAGGCGGTGCCCGCCGGCATCACCGCGCTTTCGCTCTGCTACGGCGCCTATATGGCGGAGATCTTCCGCGCCGGCATCGAGGGCGTGCCCGCGGGCCAGCGCGAGGCGGCCAAGGCGCTTGCCCTGCCGTCCAACCTGATCTTCCGCAAGATCGTCTTCCCCCAGGCCATGCGCCTCATCGTGCCGCCCACCGGCAACCAGTTCATCGCCATGCTGAAGGACTCCTCGCTGGTCTCCGTGGTCGGCGTCTGGGAGCTGACCAAGACCGCCCAGGTGCTCGGCAAGCGCGACTTCCAGGTCTTCGAGTTCCTCATCGCCGCCGCCGTGATCTACTGGGTGATGTCGGTGGTCTTCGAGATTGTGCAGGCGCGCATCGAGGCCTACTACGGCAAGGGTCATACGCGGTAGAGCGCGTTCGATTTGCGTCGGGCCGGCGCCGCGACAACCAGCAACCAGAGAGCTTCGATGCGCGATCCCCGCTACGACGTCCTCTTCGAGCCGGTGCCCATCGGGCCGGTGACCGCGCGCAACCGCTTCTACCAGGTGCCCCACTGCGCCGGCATGGGCTACCGCTTCCCGATGTCCAACGCCGCCCTGCGCGGCATGAAGGCGGAGGGCGGCTGGGCGGTGGTCTGCACCGAGGAGGCGGAGATCCACCACTCCGCCGAGATCACGCCTTACGTGGAAAACCGCATCTGGGACGCCCAGGACCTGCCGCACCTAAAAGCGTTGACCGAGGCGGTGCACGCCCGGGGCAGCCTGGCGGGGATCGAGCTGGTGCACAACGGCCACCACAGCCCAAACCACTACAGCCGGGAGGTGCCGCTGGGCCCCTCCCACCGCATCGTCGATTCCGGCGACCCGGTGCAGGCCCGCGCCATGGACAAGACCGACATCGCGAACCTGCGGCGCTGGCACCGCAACGCCGCCCTGCGCGCCAAGGAGGCCGGCTTCGACATCGTCTATGTCTATGCCGGCCACGACATGGCCCTGCTGCAGCACTTCCTGTCGCGGCGCCACAACGACCGCTGCGACGAGTACGGCGGCAGCCTGGAAAACCGCGCGCGCCTCATCAAAGAAATCCTCATCGACACCAAGGAGGCAGTGGGCGACCGCTGCGCCGTGGCCTTCCGGTTTGCCGTCGACGAACTGCTGGGGGAGGAGGGCATCAGCGCGGAGGGGGAGGCCCACGATGTCGTCGCCTTGCTGGCCGAGCTGCCGGACCTCTGGGACGTCAGCCTCTCGGGCTGGGCCAACGACAGCCAGACCGCCCGCTTCTCCGAGGAGGGCTTTCAGGAGCCCTATACCCGCTTCGTGAAATCGCTCACCTCGAAGCCGGTGGTGGGCGTGGGGCGCTACACCTCGCCGGACGCCATGGTGCGGGTGGTGAAGCAGGGCCACCTCGATCTCATCGGCGCGGCGCGGCCTTCCATCGCCGATCCCTTTTTGCCGAAGAAGATCGAGGAAGGGCGCATCGACGACATCCGCGAGTGCATCGGCTGCAACATCTGCGTCACCGGCGACAACTTCGCCGCGCCGATCCGCTGCACCCAGAACCCGACCATGGGGGAGGAGTGGCGCCGCGGCTGGCACCCCGAGGTCATCCCCGCCGTCGAGCAGCGCGAGCGGGTGCTGATCGTCGGCGGCGGCCCGGCCGGCCTGGAGGCGGCCCGGGCCTGCGGCCAGCGCGGGCTGGAGGTGGTGCTGGCCGAGGCTGGGGAAGACTGGGGCGGGCGCGTCGCCCGGGAATGCCGCCTGCCGGGCCTTGCCTCCTGGGCCCGGGTGCGGGACTGGCGCCTGGGCCAGTTGCACAAGCTGCCCAATGTCGAGATGTACCTCGCCAGCGCGTTGACCGCCGGGGAGATCCTCAGCTACGGCATCGCCCATGTGGCGCTGGCCACCGGCGCCACCTGGCGCCGCGACGGCATCGGCCGGTCCCGCCATGCGCCGGTGCCGGGACTGGGAGCGGGCGCCCTCCTGACCCCCGACGACGTAGTGGCCGACGGCTTCGACGCCGCGGCGCTGCCCGACGGGCCGGTGGTGGTCTACGACGACGAGGGCTATCTCATGGGCGGCCTCATGGCGGAAGTCCTGGCCAAGGCCGGGCGCGCGGTTACCTACGTGACCCCGGCGCCCCTGGTCTCCGCCTGGACCCAGTACGCCCTCGACCAGCCCCGCATCCACCGCCGCCTCGCCGAGTGCTGCGTGACCATCAGGCTGAACAGCGTGCTGACGGGACGCACAGCCACCCGCGTCGACCTCGCCTGCGCTTTCACCGAAGCGCCGGAGACCCTCGCCTGCGCCACCCTGGTCCTGGTCACCGCCCGCCTGCCCAACGAGTCGCTGACTCTCGACCTGCGGCGGCGCGAAGCCGACTGGCCCGACGCCGGCCTAGAGACCCTCCAGACCCTCGGCGACGCCCGCGCGCCAGGCACCATCGCCGCCGCCGTCTTCGCCGGCCACCGCTACGCCCGGGAGTTCGGGGAGATGGTTGACCCCGACGTCGCGCCCTTCAAACGCGAGGCCATTGCGGTAGGGTAGCGCCCATCGTCACCCTCGTGCGGCGCTCCCCCTCACCCAGCTTCGGCTAGGCTCGCTGCGCTCACCAAGCCTGCGCAACCCTCTCCCACGGCGGGGAGAGGGAACCAAATGTGCGGGTGAGATATCCCTCTCCCCGGCGTGGGAGAGGGAGGGGCCCGCGTCAGCGGGAGGGTGAGGGGGATCGGGCTCGGTATCGGTGGGAACGGACTGGCCCTCACGTCCCAAACAGGTGCGTCCCCAGGATGAACCGCCGGCCCGCGGTCACCGGCAGCACCTCGTGGAGGAGGGAGCAGGACCAGATGACGGCGGTGCCGGTGGGGACGAGATAGCCCTGCTGGCTGTATTCGCTGAAGCGCAGTTCGCCGCCTTCGAAGGCGCCGCCGTTCAGGGTGACGGAGATGGTGAAGCGGCGGTGGCGGGTTTCCTTGGTGGGGTTGTCGCGGTGCGGGCCGAGGCTGCCGCTCTCCGCCGAGTCGTAGCCTGCGATGCGGTAATCCTCGCGCCGTGAGATCTTGGTCTGGAAGGCCTTGCGCAGCTCCGGGATCACCCGGCGGTTCAGCTTGGCGTCGAGGTACTTCTGCAACTCGGGATCGCGCACCACGAGCTGCGAGACCTTGCCGTAGTCCTTGTTGCGCACCATGAAATCGCCCGCCTCCTGGCCGAAGCCCTGGGTGGTCAGCCCCTCGGCCTCCCAGACCGGGGCCGGGCGATGCCAGTAGTCGATCAGGTCGGCGCAGTCTTTGGCGCTCAGGGTGCGCGGCAGCACGATGACCGGCGGGTGGCCGGCCGGCGGCGCGCTCAGCGGGTCGTCTGCGGCAGCCTCAAGGGCCGCCAGGATCTCGGCGCTACGGGTGGCGCCGCCGCCGTCGAAAAGCTCCACCATGCGCAGGTTGGCATCCAGCACGAAGGTGACGGCGGGCCGACCGATGGTGAGCGGATCGAGGCCGCAGGCCCCGTAGAGTTCCGCCTTGGCGTCGGACAGGACGGAGAAGGGCAGGGACCGGCCGTCCCTCAGGGCGCGGTTTTCCTCCGGGCTGCGGCGGGTGATGGCGAGGACAACGGCTGCGCTCTCCGCGAGCGCGTCGGCCAGGGCGGCCAGTTCGTCCTCGTAAGTCGGCCCCGTGCCCTCGCATTCGAAGGCCAGGACCAGCGGCCGGCCCGCCAGGCGGTCGTCCAGAGGGCCCACCGGGCGGCCGTCCTGATCGGCAAAGCGAAAGGGCGGGATGCGGTCACCGCCCTCCAGGCGTTCTGCCGCCGTGAAGGGCGGCCGCTGTTCCTGCTGCGCCGCCATGACAGTCCCCTTTCCCCCAGAGGTGCGCTGGGCACCTTGAGCGATCTTACGGGCGATGGGCGGCGGTGACTACCGGGATGTGTTTGGCGGAGGCCGTGGGACTCAGTCGGTCAAAGGCGCCGCGGTTTCCCCGTCGACGCTGTAGCCGGTGAGGTGGCCCATGACGGTGCCGTAGGCGGTCTCGATGCTGAGGCGCACCGGAATCAGCGGGGCGTCTTCGGCAGGGCGGGCGACCCAGACGATGCGGTCGTAGGCGGTGGCGGCGTACTTGTTGCGCTCGATGCGGTGGCCGCCGAGCATCTCGTAGTCCAGGCGGCAGCCGCGGGCTTCCCCGTCGAAGATGGAGTAATTGTTGGGCTCCAGCTTGGTCACGCCGGCATCGGCGACGGTGAGGTCATAGCGCTTGCGCCCGTCGAAGACGGCGAAGCTGCCCTCGCAGGCCCCGCCGTTGCGCAGGAGCTGGCCCAGCCCGGCGATGACGCTGAGCGGGTCGAGGGTGCCCTTGCCGGCGTCCGGGGGCAGGGGATGACGCTCCGCCCAGTCCTGCTCCGGCTCCGCGACGGTCTCGACGATGTTGCCGGCCGCGTCATAGCGCAGGCTGACCAGGCGCTCGCCCTCATCCGCCGTACCCCAGTTGTCGTGCCGCTCCGGGATGACGGTCTCGGCGCTGACCCGCCCTTTGCTCTCGGTGGTCCCGCGCCAGGTGAGGAACCAGCTGAGGAAGCCCTGGGTCTCCGCCTCGGCAGTGATGCGATAGCGCTCTTCGCCGTTCTCCAGATAGGCCTCGGCATTCAGAACGTGAAAGCCGCCGAAGTAGACCTCGTAGCTGGCGCGCACCGCCTTGGACTCGTCGGCCGCTGCAGCACCGCTCCACAGCAGCAGCACGGCGGCGGCCAGGCCTTGCGCGGCGCGAAGCGGGAACGCTGGAAAGGCGGCGGGTCGCAGGTGCATGGATTCCCCCAGTGGCGAAGAGACAGCAGGCTACCAAAGGTTGTCTATGAGAAACTATGTCTGCAGTGCGTCAAATCCAAGGCCCCGCATCTCAGCCCTTGGCGGTATCCTGACCGTCCCCGCAAGAGAGATCGGGCGCCGCCATGACCGAGCCGAGGAACCTGTTGAGAAGTCTGCCGCCCGCCGCCGCGGAGGAGGTTTTCGAAATCCTGCTGGAACGCCCGGGGGTGAAGCTGGAGCGCATCGTCTCCCGCGGCCAGACCACGCCGGAGGGCGAGTGGTACGACCAGGACTGGGACGAATGGGTGCTGCTGCTGGCCGGGGCGGCGCGCCTGACCATCGAAGGCGAGGGCGAGACGGACCTGGGCCCGGGCGACGCCCTGCTGCTGCCGGCCCACTGCCGCCACCGGGTGGCCTGGACCGATCCGCTGCGCCCGACGCTTTGGCTCGCACTCCATGTGAAGTCTGAGGAAGGGTCCTGACTCTATTGATATGATATAACTTTTTTCTGACTTAAGTCTCGGCTTCCGCGTCCTTGACCTTGCGGGCGACACGGAAGCACTCCATGGCCTGGGGCACGCCGCAGTAGATGCCCACGACATGGACGATGGCGCGGATTTCCTCCCAGGAGACGCCGTTGTTGCGGGCGCCGCGGCAGTGAATCTCCCACTCGTGCATCTTTCCCAGGGCACCGATCATGGCGAGGTTCATCATGGAGCGGGTCTTGGGCTCGATCGCCGCATCGCCCCAACCGAAGCCCCAGCACCAGGCGGTCATCGCCTCCTGGAAGGGCCGGTTGAAGTCGTCCGCCCCGCCCAGGGTCTTCTCGACGTAGTCATCGCCGAGGGTTGCCTTGCGCTGTTTCAGTCCCTTCTCAAAAAGATCGCCGTCCATCACCCTTCCTCTCACCTCATGTCCCGTCAGTTCAGGCGGATCGCCACGTTCTTGGTCTGCAGATAGTTCCACAGGGCCTCGCGGCCCTTCTCGCGACCATAGCCCGACTTGCCGTAACCGCCGAAGGGCGTTTCCACGCCGCCGGCGTACCACTCGTTGACGAAAACCTGTCCGGCCTTGAGGCGCCGGGCGGCGTCGGTGGCGCGGTCGAGGTCGCGGGTGAAGACGCCGCCCACCAAGCCGTAGTCGGTACTATTGGCCAGGGCGATGGCCTCCTCGTCCGTCGAGAAGGGCATCACCGAGAGCACCGGGCCGAAGACCTCCTCCCGGGCGATGGTCATTTCCGGGGTGACGGCGGTGAAGACCGTCGGTTCGAGGAAGTGGCCGGGGCGGTTCAGTTTGTGGCCGCCGGTGGCGAACTTGGCGCCCTGGCGCTGGGCTTCGCCGCACATCTCCGCCGCCCGGTCGCGCTGTTTCTCCGAGACCATGGCGCCCATGTTGGCGCCGGGCTCCGGGCGCTCGATGCCGGGGCCAACGGAAAGCCCGCGGGCCATGTCGACGATGCCGTCGACCACCGCGTCGTGGATCGACTGGTGCACCAGCACGCGGGACATGGCCGAGCAGACCTGGCCGGCGTTGAAATAGATGCCCCAGCGCACGTTCTCGACGAGGTTGGCGAGGTCGGCGTCGGGATAGACGATGGCGGCCGACTTGCCCCCCAACTCCAGCACGCAGGGGACGACGGTCTCGGCGGCGGCGCGGGCGATGGCGCGGCCCGTGGCCACCGAGCCGGTGAAGACGATCTGATCGACGCCCGGATGGGCGGAGAGGGCGGCCCCGGCCTCCGCGCCCAGCCCGCAGAGGATGTTCACCGCCCCCGGCGGGAAGCCGGCGGCCTCCACGGCCTCGGCGATGAAGCCGTTGGTCAGCGGGTCCAGCTCCGGCGTCTTCACCACGCAGGTGTTGCCGGTGGCGAGCCCTGCCGAGAGCGAACGCGCCGTCATCTCCAGGGGATAGTTCCAGGGAATGATCTGGGCGGAGACGCCGTAGGGCTCGTAGACCGTGAAGTCGAGGTAATTGGCACCCAGCGGGATCGAGCGGCCCTCCAGGGTCTCCGCCTGGTTGCCGTAGTACTCGAAGTAGCGGGCCGCGCCCTCGATCTCGATGCGGGACTCCCACAGAGGCTTGCCGCTTTCCAGGGTGTGGACCGGGGCGATCTCGTCGATGCGTTTCAGCAGGAGCTCGCCGATCCGGCGCACCATGCGGCCGCGCTCGACCGGCCGCAGGTCGGTGAGGGCGCCGCTCTCGTGGCAGCGCCTGGCCGCCTGCACGGCGCGGTCGACGTCGCCGGCATCGGCCAGCGCCTGTTCGGCCAGGGTCTCGCCGGTGGCCGGGTCCTCAATGGCGAGCCGCCCGGCGCCGCCGTCGGCGAAGGCGCCGTCGATGTAGTTGCGCCAGTAGGGCTGTACGTCAGGCGCCATCGATGGCCGCCCGCATCCAACCCTGAAGCGTTGCCAGGGAGTGTTCGGATTTGACGCCGCCGCGGGGATCGATCACCAGCGGCCCGGGGTTGTAGCCGCGGCTGCCCAGCCCGCGCTGCACGGACTCGACCAGATGAATGTCCTCTTCCACGGTGGTGGCGCGGTCCTGCACCGCGAGGCGGCGGATGTCGTCGGAATCGACGCCGTCCACCGTATACCAGCCGCGCCAGACCGTGACCGCGTCCACGGCGCCGGGGCGCCAGTGATAGGTGTTCAGCACGTTGCCGGGATAGACCTGGAAGGAGAACAGCGGCCAGAGGAACCAGGAGGAATAATCGCCGGCGTGTTCGTTGGCCTCGAGATCGATGGCATAGGTCATGCGCTCCAGGTTCTGGCACTGGGTGGTGTGGCGCAGGCAGTGGCCCTGGGGCCGGATGTCATAGGTCTCCGGCTTCACCACCCCGCCGGAGAAGGTCGGGTGGTTGAGCTGGCAGTGGTAGCACTCCGAGTAGTTCTCGACCGAGACCTTCCAGTTGCAGCGCTCCTGGATCTCGACCCACTCCAGCGGCTTCAGGCGTTCGATCTGCGGCACGTAGGCCGAAAGCTCCGCGCGCACGCCCGGAAACCAACTGTCCATCGGCTGCGCCTCGGGGTCGAGGTTGACGAAGAGGAATCCGAGGAAGTCCTCCACCGGTACGGCGGTCAGGCAAATCTCGTTGCGGTCGAAGCCGGGCACGGCGGCGGTGTTGGGGCCGGCGCGCAGGGCACCGCTCAGCTCGTAGGTCCAGGCGTGGTAGGGGCAGACCAGTAGCCGCGCGTTGCCGCTGCCCTGGACCAGTTCGTGGGCGCGATGCTGGCAGACGTTGTAGAAGGCGCGCACCTCGTTGTCCCTGCCGCGCACGCAGAAGAGGCTCTGGCCGGCGATCTCGAAGACGAAGTAGTCGCCCGGCTTCTCGACCTGGGAGGCATGGCCGGCGAACTGCCAGGTCGTGGCGAGGAGATCCCGCTGCTCCGTCCGGAAGATCTCCGGATCGGTGTAGTAGCGGGCCTCCAGCGCGCGGGGCGGGCCGCTCTGCAGGTTCATGACCGTTCTCCCCAGTCGTCGCGGTAAATGCCCAGGCGCTGCCGGCGCCCGTGGAAGCGCTCGATGTTGGCAATGACATCGGGTTTCGCATCGGCGATGACGAAGGCCATCAGGGTTTCGATCAGGGCCAGTGCGGCCACGGTCGAGGGAAAGAACTGCGGCGTGTCGGTCTGCACCACGAAGCCGTGGGCGCTGCCGACAACGATGGGCGAGGCGGGGCTGTCGGAGATGCCGACAATGCGGACGCCCTGGCCGCGGGCGACCTCCACGGCCTCCAGCACCTCGGTGCGGTAGGGCTTGAAGGTCATGGCGAGCAGAACGTCGTCCGGCCCGGCGCGGGCAAGGTCGTCGGCGGCCAGGCTGCCGGCGCGGGGAATGGCCTCGATGGTGTCCACCGCCATGCCGGCCAGATAGGCGAAGTTGCAGGCCAGGCTGTGGTTGACCCCGACCCCCAGCACATAGGTGTGGCGGGCGGCGACGATGGCATCGGCGGCCGCCTTCATGCGCCGCGAGTCCATATCGGCGAAGCTCTGCTCGATATTGGCGATGGCGCTGGCGGCCATGTCGGCGAAGAGCCCGCCGAGCTTGCCGCCCTTGGCCAGGGACTGCAGCCAGCGCGCCCGATCCGGGAAGGCCGCCCGGCCCTTGCGGATGTCCTCGCGGAAGGGGGCGCGGAAGTCGTCATAGCCCTCGAAGCCGACGGAGCGGGCCATGCGCACCAGGGTGTTGGGCTTCACCCCGGCGGCACCGGCAATCTCGCGGATCGAGCTGACGCCGATGTCGTTGGGGTTCTCCAAGACATAGGAGGCCGCCTTGCGCAGCTCCGGCGTCAGGTTCTGCAGCTCCGTCGCCAGCGCCTGCAGCACGGCATCCGGGGCATCCAATTGGATATTTGGTACGGTCATATCATTCATGATTGACTATCGTACAATTGTACAATTACCCTGTCCATCTCATTCTAGCCCCTGGCTAGCCCCTGGAAGACCGGAGGAGGGACATGGTGTCATCCGAAAGCGGAGCCGAGCTGCCGGGCTCGGCGCGGGTGGTCATCGTCGGCGGCGGGATCATGGGCTGCGGCCTTGCCTACCATCTGGCCCATGAGGGCTGGCGCGACGTGGTGCTGCTGGAAAAGGCGGAGCTGACCTCCGGCTCCACCTGGCACGCGGCGGGGCAGATCACCCACTCCACCTCCAGTTTCGCCCTGGGCACGTGCGTCGGCTACAACATCGACCTCTATGCCGGCGCGCTGGAGCGGGAGACCGGCCAGTCGGTCACCTGGCACGGCTGCGGCTCGCTGCGCCTGGCCTACAGCGACGACGAGATGGACTGGCTGCGCCATACCCTGAGCGTCGGCCGGGCGCTGGGTTTTCCCATGGAACTGGTGGGGCCGGAGCGCGTGCGCGCGCTGCATCCGTTCTACAACCTCGATGGTGTCCTGGGTGCGCTGCATACGCCGGAGGACGGCCACGTCGACCCCTCGGGCGTCACCCAGGCGCTGGCCATCGGCGCCCGGCAACTGGGCGTGCGCATCGTCCGGCGTTGCCGCGCCACCGACATCGCGCAGCAGCCGAACGGCGAGTGGCTGGTCTCCACCGAGCGCGGCGACATCCGCTGCGAGCATGTGGTGAACGCCGGCGGCACCTATGCCCGCCAGATGGGCGAGTGGAGCGGGCTGCAACTGCCCATGACCTCCATGACCCACCACTACTTCGTCACCGACAGGGTGCCGGAGTTTCTGGATCTGGATCAGGAACTGCCGGTGGTGCGCGACGACCGTCAGGTCTCAGGCTACATCCGCATGGAGCAGAAGTCCGGCCTCATCGGGATCTACGAGAAGGCGAACCCCAACGCGGTGTGGATCGACCACTGCCCCTGGGAGGCGGAGAACGAGCTCTTCGAGGCGGACTACGACCGGGTCATGCCCTGGCTGGAGGCCGCGATGGAGCGCATGCCGGTGCTGGCCGAACTGGGAATCAAGCGCGACGTACACGGTGCGATCTCCCACCCGCCCGACGGCAATCCGCTGATCGGCCCGGCGCCGGGCGTGCGCAACTACTGGTGCTGCTGCGGCACCCAGATCGGCATCGGTTGGGGCCCCGGACTGACTCGGGAACTGGCGCGCTGGATGGTTCACGGCGCCGCCGACATTTCGATGCGGGAGTTTGACCCGCGGCGCTTCGGGGCCTATGCCGGCAAGGACTGGCAGGTGACCAAGGCGAAGGAAGACTACTGCCTGCGCCACGAGATCCCCTTTCCCCACTTCAACCGCCTCGCCGGGCGGCCGGTCAAACCGAGCCCGCTCTACGACCGGCTGAAGGCCAAGGGCGCGGTCTTCGAGGAGGTCTACGGCCACGAGCGCCCGCGCTGGTTCGCCCGCGACGGCCTTGCCCAGGAGGATCTCTATTCCTTCCGGCGGACCGCGGTCCACGACATGGTCGCGCGGGAATGCGAGGCGGTGCGCCGGCGGGTCGGCGTGATGGACATCTCCGCCTTCACCAAGGTGGAGGTTGCCGGGCCCGACGCGGAAGCCTTCCTCGACCGGCTGGTCGCCAACCGGCTGCCGCGCAAGGTCGGCGGCATCGCCCTGACCCATCTGTTGAACCGCCGTGGCCGCATCGAGATCGAACTCACCGTCGTGCGCCTTGACGAAGACCGCTTCTATCTGGTCTGCGCCGCCTTTTTCGAACAGCGCCTGCTGGACCACCTGCAGCAGACCCTCAAGGACGAGACGGTCGAGGTCGTCAACCGCTCGGAGAGCTGGGCGGCCCTCGCCCTGCAGGGGCCGCGCTCCCGCGAAGTGCTGGCCGCGGCGACGGCGGCGCCCCTCGACAATGCCGGGTTCCGTTGGCTGACGGCGCAGGAGATCGAAATCGGCGGACACCCCGTGTGGGCGATGCGCCTGTCCTATGCCGGGGAACTGGGCTGGGAGATCCACGGCCCCCGCGACTCGCTGCCCGCCGTCTACGACGCCCTCTGGGCCGGCGGCGAAGTCCATGGCATCGCCGACTACGGCTCCTTCGCCATGAACGCCTTGCGCATGGAAAAGGCCTTCAAAGGCGCGGGGGAACTGACCAATGAAGTCACCTTGCCGGAGGCCGATGTGATGCGTTTCGTCAAGTTGGACAAGGGCGATTTTCTCGGGCGTGAAGCGACCCTGGCAAGCCAGGACGGCGCGCGCCCCTGGGTCTGCGCCTACCTGGAGATCGAGGCCGACGGCGACTGCGACGGCCACGGCGGCGAAGCGGTGCTGAAGGATGGTGCCGTGGTCGGCACCACCAGTTCCGTCGCCTACGGCCACAGCGTCGGCACGGTCCTCGCCTTTGCCTATGTGAAACCGGAGGCCGCCGAACCGGGCACTGCCTTGGAGGTGGTGATCCTGGGCACGCCGAGGGCGGCCAGGGTGCTGGACGCCCCGGCCTATGATCCGGAGGCTCTGCTGCCGCGCAGTGACGCGGTGGCGAGCAGCGATGCGGCATGACGGCGCCAGCCCAAATCCCCGAGGTCATGCGCGCCGTGGTGCTCACCGGCCACGGCGATCTGGACAAGCTCGAAGTCCATGAAAACTGGCCGGTGCCGCGTCCGGGCCCGGGCGAGGTCCTGATCAAGGTGCTGGCCTGCGGGCTGAACAACACCGACGTCAACACCCGCACCGGCTGGTACTCCAAAGGCGTCACCGAAAGGACCACGGGCGGCGCCCTGGAGAGCGCCGAGTCCGACGATGCCGCCTGGGGCGGGTCGCCCATCACCTTCCCGAAGATTCAGGGCGCGGATGTGGCCGGCGAAGTCGTCGCGCTGGGCGAGGGGGCGGACCCGGCGCTGATGGGCCGGCGCGTCCTCATCGATCCCTGGCTGCGCGACTGGGACGACCCGCTCAACCAGGACAAGTGCGGCTACTACGGCTCGGAGTGCGACGGCGGCTTTGCCGAGTTCACCAAGGTCGACCAGCGCCAGGTCCATCCCATCGAGAGCGCGCTCGGCGATGCCGAACTTGCCACCTTCGCGACCTCCTCGATGACGGCGGAGAACATGCTGAACCGGGCCGCGGTCGCCAAGGGCGACAGCGTGCTCATTTCCGGCGCTTCCGGCGGCGTCGGCTCGGCCCTCGTCCAGCTCTGCAAGCGCCGCGGCGCGACGACGGTGGCCATGGCCAGCGAGTCCAAGCACGAACAACTCAGGGAGATCGGTTCCGACGCGATCCTGCCCCGCGCGCCGGAGAACCTGAGGGGAGCCCTGCGCCAGGCCATCGGCCGCGACCGGGTCAGCGTGGTCGCCGATGTGGTGGGCGGGGCCTACTGGCCGGCGCTTCTTGACGCGCTGGACCGCGGCGGGCGCTACACCTGCGCCGGGGCCATCGCCGGGCCCATGGTCACCCTGGACCTGCGCACCTTCTATCTGCGCGACCTCACCTTCACCGGCGCCACCATCGTGCCGCCCGGCGTCTTTGCCGATCTGGTCCGCTACATCGAGCGGGGCGAGGTGAAACCGATCCTCGCGGCGCGCTATCCGCTGGCCGAGCTGAGAGAGGCGCAGCGGGCCTTCATCGACAAGCAGCACATCGGCAATATCGTGGTCGTTCCGTGAAGATCACCAGGATCGCGGTCTACCGGATGCGCCTGCCCTATGTCGGTGGGGAATACCGCTGGGGGGCCGGGAACGTTCTCACCGAGGGACGCACGACCGTCGTCGTCATCGACACCGATGCGGGCCTCTCGGGCTGTGGCGAATTCTGTCCCTGCGGCGAGAGCTACATGGAGGCGCATTCCGAGGGAACCGAGGCTGCCGCCCGGCTGCTGGCCCCGGCGCTGCTGGGGGAAGATCCGCGCCAACTGGCCAAGATCGAAGGCATCATGGATGCCACGTTGCGGGGGCATGGCTATGCCAAATCACCCTTCGACGCTGCCTGCTGGGACATCCTGGGCAAGGCGACGGGTCAGCCGGTCTGGATGCTGCTGGGGGGCAGGCTGACGGAGGGCGCGCCGATGTACCGCGTCGCGCCCCAGAAAGCGCCGGAGGCCATGCGCGATGAGATCCTGCGGCACCGGGCCGCCGGTTATCGCCAGTTTCAGGTCAAGGTCGGCGCGGACTGGGCCGGTGACATCGAACGCATTCGTGAAACCGTGCCTGCGCTGCAACCCGGCGAGAGAGCCTTCGTCGATGCCAATCAAGGATGGCGCGTCGATGAGGCGCTGCAGGTGGTCCGCGCCACGCGGCACCTCGACTACATCCTCGAGCAGCCCTGTCAGACCTATGACGAATGCCAGCAGCTTCGAGCCCGCATCGACCTGCCCATGAAGCTGGACGAATGCGTGACCGACATTCGGGTGGCGCAGAAACTGGTCGCGGACAAGGGCGCGGAGATCGTCTGTCTCAAGGTCTCCAAGCAGGGTGGGCTCTCCAAGACGCGGCGCCTGCGCGACTACCTTGTCGACAACCGTGTTCCGGTCCTTGCGGAAGACACCTGGGGCGGCGAGATTTGCTCGGCGGTGGTGGCGCACTTCGCGGCCTCGACGCCGTCGGAGATGCTGGTGAGCACCACCGATCTTCATCGCTACAACACGCGCTCAACCGGGCGCCCGGGACCGGAGACCCGGGACGGCAAGCTCTTTGCGCCGGATGGCCCCGGCCTTGGCGTCGTGCCGGACTTCGAAAGCCTCGGCGAGCCGGTCGCCGTTTACGGGGGCTGAGGTGAGGATCACGCGGCTCACGCTCTGGTCCGTGGCCCTCACCAGCCACGTTCCTTACCTCATGGCCGAGGGCAAGGCCTGCGAAACCGTCGAGACCATGGTTCTGCGGGTCGAAACCGACGCGGGCTTGCAGGGCTGGGGCGAGGTCTGCCCGATCCCCCATTACCTGCCGGCCTACGCCCGCGGGGTTGCGCCCGCGCTGGAGGAGTTGGCGCCCATCCTGTTGGGCGCGGACCCCCGAGGCCCGGAAGCACTCGAACGCGCGATGGCGCGATGGCTCAAAGGGCATCCCTATGCCAAGTCGATGATCGATATCGCCCTCTGGGACCTCACCGGCAAGGCGGCGGGCCTGCCGCTCTACGCCCTGCTCGGCGGCAGGCAGGCGGCGGATCTGCCGCTCTATCACTCGATCACCTGCATCGCGCCGGAAGAGATGGCGCGGATCGCCCGCGAGGCGCAGGCGACCGGCATTGGACAGATTCAGGTGAAACTCGGCGCCGACGACGATTGGCAGGCCGATGTCGCCCGCCTGCGCCTGGTGCGTGAGGCAGTCGGGGTCGGCCCGCTGGTCTACGGCGACTGGAACTGCGGGGCCAGCCGCCTGGAGGCGACCCGCGTCGGCCGCGCCGTCGCGGATCTGGATGTCATGCTCGAGCAGCCTTGCGAAACCCTGGCGGACTGCGCGGCGGTGCGCGCGGCAACCGGCCTGCCGATGAAGATCGATGAAGCCGCCTTCGACGTCGAGAGCCTCCTGCAGGCCCAGCGCCTCGGCTGCATGGATGCGGTGGCGGTCAAGCTCTCCAAGTTCGGTGGCCTGAGCGCGGCGCGGCGGGCCCGCGATCTCTGCTTCCATCTCGGCGCACAGATGTGTATCGAGGATACCTGGGGGTCCGATGTCACAACGGCGGCGGCCCTGCATCTGGCGGCGGCCACCGCAGCGGAGAGCGTGTTGAATGTCTGCGACCTCTCGGGCTATGGGGCCCCGCGCCTCGACCCCGCGGGGCCGATCCGTAAGGCCGGGCGCATCGCACCGCCGGAGGGACCCGGACTGGGCGTGACCCCGGACCCCGAGGTGTTGGGCGAGCCGCTTGCGGTCTTTGATTGAAGGGAGCCATCCGATGAAAGCCGATATCTCGCAAGACGTCTGGATCGAGCGCGCGCAAAAGGTGTTGCCGGCCGGCGGCTTCGGCAACTTCGACCCCAACATCGTGATCCGCGAAGGCCGCGGCGCGCGGGTTTGGGACGAGAACGGCAAGGTCTACGTCGACTACCTCATCGGCTCCGGCCCCATGATGCTCGGCCATGGCAACCCGGAGGTGCTGGAGGCGGCTCAGGAGCAACTCGGCAAGGGCCTGACCTTCTTCGCCAGCAATGCGCGGGGGATCGAACTGGCCGAGGAGATCTGCCGTGCCGTGGCCTGCGCCGAGCAGGTGCGGTTCGTCAGCACCGGCGGCGAGGCGGACATGTATGCCATGCGTCTCGCCCGGGCCCACACCGGCCGCGACAAGATCCTGAAGTTCGAGGGCGGCTATCACGGCATGTCTGCCGAGGCACTGATGAGCCTGGCGCCGACCCGGCTGGAGAACTTCCCCCTGGCGGTGCCGGACTCCGCCGGCATTCCCCAGAGCGTGCGCGACCATATGCTGATCGCGCCCTTCAACGATATCGACTTCCTGCGCGGCCTGATCGCCGAGCACGCCGGGGAGATCGCCGCGGTGATCGTCGAGCCCCTGCAGCGGCTGATCCCGCCGGCGCCGGGCTTCCTGCAAGCGCTGCGCGAGGAGACGGAAAAGCACGGCATTGTCCTTGTCTTCGACGAGGTGGTCACCGGCTTCCGACTCGCCTACGGCGGCGCCCAGGAACACTATGGCGTGACGCCGGACCTCTGCACCCTCGGCAAGGTCATCGGCGGCGGCTTTCCGCTGGCCGCGATCGCGGGCAAGAGCGGGATCATGGCCCACTTCGACAAGGCCAAGGTGGGCGAAGGGGGATTCACTTTCCAGGTCGGCACCCTGAGCGGCAATCCGGTGGCGGCGGTGGCGGGGCTGAAGACCATGGAGGTCCTCAGCCGTCCGGGCAGCTACGAGCGCATCCGCCAGAACGGCGAAACCGTGATGAATGCGCTGAGAGAACATCTTTCCGCCGCCGGCATCGCCCATCAGATCGTCGGCGACCCGGTGCTGTTCGACGTCGTCTTCACGCCGGACCCGGTGGTCGACTATCGCGGCTTCCAGCGCGGCGATATGGACAGGCTGAAGCGCTTCAACATGCTGATGCGCGAGCAAGGGGTGCTGAAGCCCGACAGCAAGTTCTATATCTCCCTGGCGCTGACCGAAGACGATCTGGCCCTGACGCAAGAGGCCATTGCGCATACCGCCAAGCATCTGACAGAGAGCTAGCGCAGTCGCGGATTAGGCGGCCTGTGCGAGGCGCCGATGGGCGTGCCGCGACGCATTCGCTTCTGGGTGGTTTGAAGGACGGCGACATTCCAACCCGCATGCGCGGCTGGGCCGTCGATGCGCTGATTGACGCATATTTGCCACAGGCGCGTGTGCTGCGGGCCGGTGCCGTCAAAACATCAAGAGCTCTAACCGCCGGACAGCCGCGACACCGTGCCGCGCGAGGCCCTTTTGCACGCCCGGTTCGCGCGCGAGCCAGCCTCGGTTCGCCGGGGAAGGCTGGCCGGAGTCTCAGGCCGAATTTAGGTTCTCCTTATATGCTCCCGACACGCCGGAGCGGGTAACCCTAATTCTCAAATCTCGATTGTATTCGGATTGAATTCTTAACCTAAAGTCGTCCTTCCTGAAAGCCTGCGTTAGCCTTCCGTGCAATTTGAGGGGTGCCCAAAAAATGCGATCCATGCTGGAATGCAGGGGGGCTGCGATCAATCAGGATTTCGAGTGCCGACGCGTGCGTCTTGCGTGCCGGCTGGGGATTGATCGGGCCCATTGGGAGCGTTCACGCAGGGCGTTGAGGCGTGTTGAATGGTCAGGGCTGGAGTTGATCCTCAGGCGATTGCCGGCCGAGGCGGGCGTGTTGTCGAGCTGTCGGAAGAAGGCGGCGTCGTCCTCGAGTCCGGATTCCTGTTCTCAGCCGAATTCGTAAGGGTTGGCGACGACCTTCTGCTGCGCGGTGACGATGGCCGCGAGGTGCTGGTGCGCGACTATTTCGCGCAGGACCCGCCGCCGCCCTTGGAGACGGTCGAGGGCGCACGTCTGTTGCCGGAGACCGTCGACGGCCTGGCCATCCCGGAGCATCCCCTTGCCTATGCCCAGGCCGGCACGGTGCAGCTGGCCGAACCCATCGGCCAGGTCAGCACACTGAGCGGTTCGGCGCGGGTCCAGCGGCCGGACGGCACACGCGCCAATCTCTCCGAGGGCGATCCGATCTTCGAGGGCGACGTGGTGTCCACCGGCGTCGGCTCCGAACTCGGCATCCTCTTCGTCGACGACACGGTCTTCTCCCTCTCCGCCAACGCGCGGATGGTGATCAACGAGCTCATCTACAATCCCAGCAGCACCGCCAACAGCATGGGGATCTCCCTGATCCAGGGCACCTTCGTGTTCATCACCGGCAAGGTGGCGCCCAGCGGCGGGATCGACGTGGAAACCCCGGTGGGCACCATCGGCATCCGCGGCACCACGGTGGGCGTGCAGATTGCGACCTTCGGCGGACGGACGCAGATCGCCAACCTGACCAATCCGGAGACCGGGGAACTCGGCAGCTTTACCTTCAGCAACGATGTCGGCGACGCCCTCTTTACGCTTGCAAACCACTTTCTCGACGTCAGCAGCGCCACCGTGGATCCGGGCGTTCCTTCGGTGGCCTCCGGCCAGGCGATCGCGAGGGAATTCGGGCGCGCCTTGAACAGGGCGGTGGAGGTCCAGCGCTCCGTCAGCCAGGACCAGCCGGAGGAACCCGAGCAGCAGGATCCTGACGAGACCCAAGAGGCCGAACTCGAGGTGGATCAGCTTCAGGCGGTTCTGGAAGAGGCTGGCCTGACGCAGGAGCAGATAGAGGCGCTGCAAACCGAGGCGCCGATCGAGACGGCAGCCGGCCCGCAACAGGGACAATCAGGCGCACCGTCCATCAGCCAGGGCAGCAGTCTGGGCGGCAGCCTGCAGACGGAGGCGGTGAGCGATGACCTGGAGGGGGTCGAAGAACTCGTCGACGGCGGCGAGACGCCCTCCGGTCTGGAACCGGCTCCGCCCACCGAAGGCGTCACAACCGCGCCGCCGGTAGAGACGGTCGAGGAGGAGACCGAACCGCCGCCCCCGCCCAGCAATGCGCCACCGACAATCACCGCCGGTGGGGGCGCGGTCCTGGAAGGCGGGCTTGTGGGACTCGGCCCGGCGGTGATGACGGCGAGCGATGCGGAGACCAGCGATCCGGCCCAACTGAACTACACGGTGACGGCGGTCAGCAACGGGCTGCTTGTCTTGGCCGTTGGCGAGAACTTCCAAGTCGTCTTCAGCTTCACGCAGGCCGACCTCGACAACGGCCTCGTGTTCTTTGCCCACGACGGCAGCGAGACCACGAACGCCGGGTTCACCGTCACCGTTTCCGACCCGGATGGCGGCGTCTCCGCGCCGGTGGCGATCCCGATGACCGTCACGCCGGTCAACGACGCGCCCGTCCTGGGTAACAACAGTCTCAATGTGGGTGA
Organism: Pelagibius sp.; assembly: GCF_028289705.1. Lineage (GTDB taxonomy): Bacteria > Pseudomonadota > Alphaproteobacteria > Kiloniellales > Kiloniellaceae > Pelagibius. The sequence continues at coordinate 1,422 of NZ_JANQOI010000178.1, read as the reverse complement.
AGGCCAGACGGTGACGCTGACGGCCGAGAACCTCAGCGCGACGGATGCCGACAACGATGATGCCGGCCTGGTCTTCACCGTCAGCAACGTCACCGGCGGCCAGTTCGAGTTGCGCGGCGGCGGATTCCAGGAAGAAGGCGGGATCAGCGCGCAGCAGGCGGCCGTCACCTCCTTCACCCAGCAGCAGGTTCTGGATGGCGACATTGTCTTCGTCGACGACGGGGACGAGGTTCCGCCGAACTACAGCGTCTCGGTGAGCGACGGCGAGGCATCGACCGATCCGGCGGCGGCTGAGATCACCTTCAACTCCGAGAACGACCCGCCGGTGGCCGGGGACGACGGCGGGGATGGCTTCGTCACCGACGAGGACAGCGCCTTCACCACGACGAGCGTCCTGGGCAACGACAGCGACCCGGAGGAAGACCCGCTGAGCGTGACGGAGGTGAACGGCAACGCCGTGACCGTCGGCCAGCAGGTCACGCTGGGCTCCGGGGCGCTGCTGACGCTGAACGCCGACGGCAGCTTCGACTACGACCCCAACGGCCAGTTCGAGGGCCTCGGGGCCGGGGACTACGGCGAGGATGTCTTCACCTACAGGGTCTCCGACGGCAACGACGGGAGTGACACGGCGACGGTGAGCATCACCGTCAACGGCGTGAACGACCCGCCGCTGGCTGGGGACGACGGCGGAGCGGGTTTCGTCACCGACGAGGACAATGCCTTCACCACGGCCAGCGTTCTGGGCAACGACAGCGACCCGGAAGGGGACCCGCTGAGCGTGACGGAGGTGGACGGCCAGGCGATCTCCGTGGGCGAGCAGATCACGCTGGGCTCCGGTGCGCTGCTGACCCTGAACGCCGACGGCAGCTTCGATTACGACCCCAACGGCCAGTTCGAGAGCCTGGGAGACGGGGACTACGGCGAGGACATCTTCGAGTACCGGGTCTCGGACGGTAACGAGGGCAGCGACACGGCGACGGTGACTATCACCGTCAACGGGGTGAACGCCCCGCCGCTGGCCGGGGACGACGGCGGGGCGGGCTTCGTCACCGACGAGGACAGCGCCTTCACGACGTCCAGCGTTCTGGGCAACGACAGCGATCCGGAAGAGGACCCGCTGAGCGTGACGGAGGTGGACGGCCAGGCGGTCTCTGTGGGCCAGCAAGTCACGCTCGGCTCCGGTGCGCTGCTGACATTGAACGCCGACGGCAGCTTCGATTACGACCCCAACGGTCAGTTCGAGGGCCTCGGGGACGGGGATTACGGCGAAGACATCTTCGAGTACCGAGTCTCCGACGGCAACGAGGGCAGCGACACGGCGACGGTGAGCATCACCGTCAACGGGGTGAACGACGCCCCGGTCCTGGTCAACAACAGTCTGACCGTGGGCGAGGGCCAGACGGTCACACTGGACGGCGACGA
>NZ_JANQOI010000183.1 GCF_028289705.1 Pelagibius sp. | reverse complement strand
CGGCCTCAGCGGGCTCCTCGGCGGTCTCTGGGCGCTGATCGGCCAGGAGCTGGGCCTGGTACTGCTCGGCATCGCCTTCCTTGCTTTCACCGCTGTGATCCTCGTCAGCCGCCTGCGCGCCAGCGCCCAACTGCACGACCTGGGGGCGACCACCGTCGTGGCGGCGCTGCTCACCTTCGCCCTGGGCGCTCTCGCCGTGCTTGGCGACATCGCCGTGGCCGCCGCCGGCGCCGTGGTCACCGCCATGCTGCTAGGGGTCAAGACCAGCCTGCACCGCTGGCTCAGCCTGCTGCGCGAGGAGGAGATGCTGGCCATCCTGAAGCTGCTGGCCATGTCGGTGGTCCTGCTGCCGGTGCTGCCGGACAAGGGCTATGGCCCCTGGCAGGTGTTCAATCCTTACGAGCTTTGGCTGATGGTGGTGCTCATTGCCGGCGTATCGCTGCTGGGCTACGCGGCAATCCGCATCGCCGGTCCGCAGAGAGGCGTCCTGCTCGCCAGCGTCGCCGGCGGGCTGGTGTCGTCCACCGTGGTGGCCCTCAACCTAGCGAACCTCGCCCGCGGCAAAGACAGCAATCACCGCCTGCTGGCCGCCGGGATCGGCCTTGCCGCCAGTACCATGTTCCCGCGCTGCCTCTTGGTGGCCGGTCTGCTGGCGCCCAGCCTCTTGCCCCATCTCGCACTGCCGCTTGGATTGGCAACCCTGGGCGGCTTTCTCGCCTCGGCCCTCGTCTGGCCCCGGGGCGGCAGCCGGAACCACCAGCCCGAGATCGCGCTGGGCAATCCCTTCGAATTCATGACGGCTCTGAAGTTCGGACTGCTGCTGGCACTCGTCATGCTACTGGCAACGGCGCTGCGCCGCTGGTTGGGTGACGCCGGTGTGCTTCTGCTGGCCGCCGCCTCGGGGCTCGCCGACGTGGACGCCATCACCCTCTCCCTGGCGCGCCTCGCCGGGGCGGAGCTGGAACCTTGGATCGCCGCCCTGGGCATTCTGATCGCGGCGACCAGCAACAGCCTGGTGAAGACCGCCATCGCCGCGGCGGTCGGCCATCGGATCCTGGGTTTCTACGTCCTTGGGATCTCGGCCAGCGCCCTCGGCCTTGGTGGCCTCGGCGTGCTCCTCGACGGCCTGTTTTAGAGGAGCGGTCCGTCGCCGCCCTTGCCGTCGCCCTTGAACAGCGTGAGATAGAAGTCGTAGCCGGCCATGGCGACCACGACCACCATAACAACGATCAGGTCCAGGTCGGGGACGAAACCGACAATGATTCCGACGAAGCCGATGAGGATGGCCAGGGCGGCGATGCCGATGATGCGGTCGGTCATAGGACGCTCCCTTCTCTCTCCCAGCCAGTCATCACGCGCTTTCCGACATCTGCTCGGCCAGCCAGCGCGCAGTGCGCAGCAGGCGCCCGTCGTCCCCGCAACGGCCGACGAGTTGCACGCCCATGGGCAGACCGTTGTGGGCCTGCAACAGCGGCAGGGTCACGGCAGGTGTGCCGCAGAGGGTCCAGATGCCGTTGAACACCGGGTCGCCGGTGGTCTCCAGGCCTTCCGGCGCTGGTCCCGCCGATGCCGGCACGACGATGGCATCGAAGCGCTCGAAGACCGCATCGAGGGCCGCGTTCAGCAAGCGCGGCCAGTCCCGCGCGGCCAGGTAGTCATGCGCCAGCACCCGCCGCCCGTCGTCGATGGCCGCCTGCATCCGCTCGCTCAACTGCTCGCGCCCGCGGCTCTCATAGCGGTGGAAGGATTTGGCAAGCTCCACCTTCTGCACCAGCTCGCAAAGCCCCTGGGCCCCGGCGAAATGCGGCGGCAGTTCGACTTCCTCGCAGATCTCGCCCAGGGCCTCGCGCAGTTCCCCGAAGGCGTCGTGGACATCCGGGGACGCCTTGTCCCAGGCGGGGTGCTTGACGAAGGCCAGGGCCGGCTGCACCGGCGGCCGGCTGGCGGCGATCTCCAACAGGCGCGGAGCCGGCGCCGTCGTCGTCGCCGGATCGCCCGCGTCGTAGCCGAACAGAGCGTCGGAAACCAAGGCGACATCCTCCACGCTGCGTGCGAAGGTGCCGATGGTATCGAGAGAGGCCGCCTGCTCGAGGACGCCGCTGCGCGGGATGGCCCCGAAGGTCGGCTTGTAGCCGACGATCCCGCAGAAGGAGGCGGGACGGATCATGGAGCCGACGGTCTGAGTGCCCAAGGACAGCGGCACCATGCCGGCTGCCACCGCTGCCGCCGAGCCTGAGGAGGAGCCGCCCGGCGTATGGCGGGGGTTGTGCGGATTGCGGGTCTTGCCGGGGGCGAAGAAGGCCAGCTCGGTGGTGACGGTCTTGCCCATGATGACGGCGCCGGCCTGCTTCAGCCTTTCGGTGACGTAGGCGTCCCTGGCCGGTTTGCGCCCGGCATCGATGGGGGTGCCGTTTTCCGTCGGGATGCCGGCGGTGTCGATGACGTCTTTCAAGCCCACCGGAAGCCCGTGCAGCGGGCCGGTGGGCCGGCCTTGCGCGCGAAGCGCGTCGAGCGCCTTGGCCTGGGCCATGACGTGATCGCCGTCCAGCCAGGTCCAGGCCTGAACCTCCGGCTCGCGCCGCTCAATCTGCTCCAGACAGGCCTCCGCCAGTTCCACCGCGCGCAGCGCACCCTTGGCCAGCCGCTCGCGCAGCTCGACGGCGGAAAGCTGCAGGATCGGGCTCATCTCTCCGGTCTCAGCGGCCATAGATCAGCCCCGGCAGCCAGAAGGCGATTTCCGGCTGGATGTAGAGCACCGCCATGGCGACGAAAACCAGCAGCAGGAAGGGCATACAGCCCTTGAAGATCTGCACGAGCTGAATCTGCGGCGGGGCGATGCCCTTCAGGTAATAGGCCGACATCGCCATGGGCGGCGTCAAAAACGAGGTCTGCAAGTTGAGCGCCACCAGAATGCCGAAGAACAGCGGGTCGATGCCGAAGTGCGGCAGCAGCGGCAGGAAGATCGGCACGAAGATGATGATGATCTCCGACCATTCGAGCGGCCAGCCCAGGAGAAAGATGATGAGCTGGGCGAGCAGCAGGAACTGCAGCGGCGTGAGGTTGAGCCCGGTGACGAACTCGAAGATCACGTGCTCGCCGCCGAGGTAGGAGAACACCGAGGAGAAGGTCCAGGAGCCGACAAAGAGCCAGCAGACCATGGCCGTGGTGCGCACCGTCAGATAAACCGACTCGCGCAACCGGTCCCAGGTCAGGGCCCGGTAGGCAATCGCCAGCACCAGCCCCCCCAGCGCGCCGATGGAGGCGGCCTCCGTCGGCGTCGCCAGCCCGAAGAGAATGGCCCCCAGCACCGCCAGAATGAGAAAGGCCAGCGGGAAGAACGAGGTCAGCAGCATCAGCGTGAGCTGGCCGAAGCCGATATCCGGCACATCCTCGGCGGTCGGCTTCGGCGCCACCGAGGGCTGCACGATGGCCCGGCCGGTGACATAGATCATGTAGAGGCCGGAGAGCAGCAGACCGGGCAGCAGGGCCCCCGCATAGAGCTGCACGATCGACACGCCCGAGGAGGCGGCGTAGACGATCAGCATGATGGAGGGCGGGATGAGAATGCCCAGGGTGCCGCCGGCGCAGATGATGCCCGAGGCGAAGCTGTTGTCGTAGCGCGCCTTCAGCATCGCCGGCAGCGCCAGCAGGCCCATCAGGGTGACGACGGCACCCACGATGCCGGTGGCCGTGGCGAAGAGCGTGCAGGTGATGAGGGCCGCCACCGCCATGGAGCCGGGCACGTGCCGGGCGGCGATGTTCAGGGTGGAGAACAGCCGGGCGACGATGTTGGCGCGCTCGACCACGTAACCCATGAAGAGAAACAGGGGCACCGCGGTGAGCACCTCGTTGGTCATCACCGAGTATGTTTGGTTGACGAAGAGGTCGAAGACGTTGTTTCGAAAGAAACCTTCGATCCAGAGTTCGAACTGGGTCCAACTGTCGGCGCCGTTCTCCACCGCCCTGTTGTAGGAGCGCCACATGCGCGCGCCATCGAAGTAGGCGTAGTAGCCGAAGGTGATGCCCATGGCCATCAAGGTGAAGGCGATGGGAAAGCCGAGGAAAATGACCAGAATGAAGATGCCCAGCATGAAGAGGGCGATTTGCGGATCCGTCATCGCTGCTGCTCATCCCCGCTGCCGCGCGACAAATTGGGATCGACCGTGTCGATCGCCTCGGAGCCGTGCTCCAGCACGTCATGGGCCGCCTTGTCCGCCAGTTTCACCTCGGTCTCCTCGACATCGTCGGCGCCGCGGAACCACTCTCCGCTGCGGATGCAGAGTATGCAGCGCATGACTTCGGCGATCCCCTGGATCAGCAGCAGAATGCCGGCCGCCACGATCACGGATTTCAACTGGAACACCGGCACGCCGGCCGGGCTGTTAACGCTGACCTCCAGGAAGCCCCAGGAGCGCGCCGCATACTTCCAGCCGGCGAAGATGAGCGCCAGGACGCCGGGAAAGAAGAAAATGAAATAGAGCACAAGCTCCACCGTTGCCTGGGTGCGCGGGCTCCAAAGCCGGTAGAGAAAGTCGCCGCGCACATGGCCGCCGCGCGAGAGCGTGTAGGCACCGCCCATCATGAACAGGGTGCCGTACATGATGAAGGCGACGTCGAGCGACCAGGCGGTCGGCGCGTTCAGCAGGTAGCGGACGAAGACCTCATAGGCCATGCCGAAGGTCATCACCAGAATGACCCAGGCAAAGGCCTTGCCGAACCACGCCGAAACGCGGTCGGCGAACGTGATATACGCGATCATCGGCCTCTCTCGTCGCTCCTAAGGGACCAGCCCGCTTTGAAATCTTGTCTGTCAAAGGGTTGCCGCCCCCTGCCCTCCCAGATCGTCATTGCCGGACTTGTTCCGGCAATCCATCGAGGACCGAACCTCGGTCTGTCCATGGAGCCCCAAAAAAACCAAAGGGGGGACAAGCCCGAGGGTGACAATGTAGAGACGGCCGACGTTGGCAAGCCATTGAAATCAGATCATTCACTTCGAGTCAGGCTCTGTGCTTTTTCAGTTTCCACGGGTCCGGTGCGCCCGCGGCCAAGCGGACGACCGCTCCGTGACCCGCGTGTACAGGTCGCCGGAGCGGTCGAGCCGTAGCAACAAAGCTTAGAGCTTCAGCTTGCCCGGGAAGTAGTGGTCGTAGGCCAGCGCCAGGTCGGGGGAGTTCATCAGCTCATAGAACACCACCCGTTCGACCCAGGCCCTCTGGCTGTCCATCACCTTCTTCATGAAGGGATCCTGCTCGAGTTCCGGGATCAGCTCGTCCCAGGCCTTCAACTGGGCATCGAGAATATCCTTCGACGTGCGATGCACGGTGACCCCGGACTCGCTCTGCAGCTTCTGCAGGTCGGCCGAGTAGTTGTCCATGGCCAAGGCCGTGTTCGAGGTGCTGGTGGCCTCGACGGCGTACTTCAGGATGGCCTGCAGGTCTTCCGGCAGGTCGTCGTAGAAGTCCTTGTTGAACAGGAACTCGAAGGACTCGCTGGCCTGGTGGTAGGACGAGAGGAAGTAGTTCTTCGCCACGTCCTGGGCGCCGAAGCGGCTGTCCGAGGAGGGATTGTTGAACTCGAAGGCGTCGATCACGCCGCGCTCCATCGCCGGAACGATTTCACCACCCGGCAACTGGGCAACGCTCATGCCGAGGCGCTGCAGCAGGTCGGCGGCGAGGCCGACGGTGCGGTACTTGAAGCCGTCCAGTTCCGCGGCCTTGGTGACCGGGTTCTTGAACCAGCCGAAGGGCTGGGCCGGCATCGGAAAGCCGTAGAAGCCGTAGACATTGAGCCCCATGATATCCTGGGTCAGCTCACGATAGAGCTCGGCACCACCGCCGGCATGGAACCAAGCCAGCATAGTTGTGGCGCTGCCGCCGAAAACCGGGCCGGTGCCGAAGAGCGAAGCCGCCTTGTTCTTGCCGTACCAATAGACGGGCACTGTGTGCGCCGCATCGAGCACGCCATCGTTCACCGCATCGAGCACCTGGAAGGCGCCGACCACGGCGCCGGACGGCAGCAGGTCGACCTTGAGGCGGCCGGCAGACATCTGCTCCACGCGGTCGACGTACTGACGGGCGAAATCCATCCAGATATCGGCTGCCGGCCAGGATGTCTGCATCTTCACCACAATCGGGCTCTGCGCCAAAACCGCAGGCGCCGCAACCGTGCTTGCCGCAGCCGCACCAGCCGCGACGGCGCCGCCCTTGAGCAGTTTGCGGCGCGAAACGTGTTTCGTGTCTGAGTTCTTTTTCACGGAATTCCTCCCTAGTTTCGACAATTCCAGAGGGTGTTCTTGGTCCGCAGTTGTCCTTCCCTCCGACGAGACCTCATTCAACAATCAGGGGCGCTGACTGTGCCGATTGGAAGACTCCGGCAGCGCCCATCGCCTGAATCCAGAGACCGGATCGCTGTTCGGCTAGACCAACCCCTCTCACAACCTGCACAGACGAAATGGCAAGGGACAATTCCCCAAGGAATCGTCAGCCAGCGGGCGACCCTCGCCGCCGCGACATCATGATGTGCGATTGGCCGACAACGCAACCGCTCAACTGGCTGCAGCTTGCCGAAGTCGGTGGCCGGGCCCCTCCCATTCTCGTGTCCAGTCTTACGGACTGCTTGGCGCAGCCTTCGTTTCACCGTTACCCATAAGAGCGCTGCCACATTGCGGAAACGCTTTCCATTATGCACAAGACAAATTGAAAATCACGGAAAAAATTCTGCCAAGTCAATGGTTTGCTAAGCAGACCAGTTCACGGTGCGGCGACCGTTGCTGCCTAGGAAGGGCAAATGTATAGCGGGCCGCTGCCCAGTCCGACAGACCACTAAGCCAGACTTCGCAACGCGCTCCAAATCACAGCTGCGCGAAGGCTGGGCCTTAGGGTCGGCAGACATCCTCCCCGTCGCAGCCATCAAACAAAGAGTCTGGGGCCGGCGACTATTTGGAGCCGACCATGGCAATTTAGTGGATGCGACTACCTTCGCATAATCGAGTTTGCTAGGATCTCGACGTGAAGAGGCCAAGTCACGCACAGTATTCGGATACGACATCTCTGCTCCGAAAACAGAAGTGACCGGTCGCGAACAGGGCGGCGCTCTTTCAATGAACCAGGAACTCATCGTCACCTCAGGGCGGCTCCGGCCAGCAGACCTTCAGGCGCTGACCCGGGAGCTTGCGAGCAGCATCACGCGCCACAGCGAAGTCCAGGCGGCACTGCCGGAAAGCGAAGGCCAAGAGGGCGAGCGCGGCGATCCCGTGACCCTGGGCGCGATCGCCCTCAGCTTCATCACAAGCGGCGCCGCCGTGGCCCTGTTTCAGGTCTTCAAGGCTTACTTCGAACGCGACGAAAGCCTGGAGATGTGCTTCGAGCGGGCCGACGGACGCAAGCTGACCATCAAGGCCGAGAATATGTCTGCCGAGCGCATCGACGACACGGTGGATCTGGCCAAGGCCTTCTTCAGCGACCCGGGTTCCGACTCACCCTAGGGCCTGTTGACTCATGAGCGACGACGCGCCAAACGACGATACGGGACAGCCCAAACGCTACGGCGTCCTGATCGCCAGCAGCCAGTTTCCCGAAGAACCGAAGCTGAAGGATCTGGCCTGCCCCGAGAACGACGTCGACGGGCTCTCGGAGGTTCTCAACGATATCGCCATCGGCGGCTTCAGTGACGTCGAGGTGGTGAAGAACCAGCCCAGCCACCAGGCGCTGCGCAGCGTCCACAAGGTGCTGCGCAAGGCCGGGCGCGACGACCTGGTGCTGATCTACTATGCCGGCCACGGCAAGCTGGACCGCGCCGGACGCCTCCATCTCGCGACCACGGAGACCGTCAACGCGGAGCTTGAGACCACCTCGATCCCAGCACAGCGCATCCGCGACCTCATCGACAACGCCGACTCCACCAAGATCGCGCTGATCCTGGATTGCTGCTACAGCGGGGCCATCGAAAAGAGCTTCCTGCGCGGCGATGTCGAAGAGCAGTTGCATGCCGTTGCCGGCGGCCGCGGGACCTTCATCATGACCGCCTCCACCGACGTACAGACCGCGCGCGAGGAAGTCCGCGACGGCTATGGCGTTTTCACCAAACATGTCATCGACGGCATGCGCGGCGGTGCCGATGCCGACGGCGACGGCATCGTGACGATGAACGAGCTCTACGACTACGTGCACCGGCAGGTCCTGGCGGACAGCCATCAGGTGCCGATGAAATGGAACCTCAATGTCGAGGGCGAGATGATCATCGCCCAGACCGGCCGCAAGCCGCGCGAGGAACGGCGTGCGGCCATCCGCGCCCGGCTCTTCGTCCTGGCCGACAAAGGCCTGCTGCCCGACGAGGTGTTCACCAAGGCCCTCGAGGTCTCCAATCTCTCGTTCGCGGAAACCCGAAGCGGCGCGGGTGCACAGTACGACGGGCTGCTGGATCAGGTGCTCGAAGAAGATCTGCGCGTCGGGGACTTCCTCAGCGCATGGCTGAAGGTGCCGCCCGACGATACGCCGGAGCCGGAGCCCGAGGCGGAGCCGGAAGCGGAAGCTGCGTCTGAGCCTGAACAAGAGCCGGCAACAGACCGGCCAGCGGAACCGCAAAAGCCGGAACCCACGGCCGCCCCCAAAGACGAGGATCTGGAGCCGGAACTGCCGCCAAACTGGCAGCGGGCGCCGGTGGGCTGGTTCTGGAAGTTCATGGTCTTTCCCTACGAGGCCACGCAGGAGAACCTGGACCGCCATCCGCTCTATCGCTTGACCCACGGGCGCGCGGTCAGGGAACGGGAGATGGCCCGGATGGCCGCCGGACAGAAGGTCGGAACCAGTTGGGGCGACGTGCTGATCTTCGTTGTTTGGCTTGTATCCGTCATACCCGTCGCCGGCGGCCTCGGCGAGTTCTATCGGATCAACGATATCAGCTACTTCCACAGCTACGACAACGTCTGGCGCAGCGACTTCGAGTCGGGTGCCATGACCGGAACCCTGGCCTGGTCGGCCGCCGGCTGGCTTCTGATGAAGCGCGCCAGCTATCGCCTCAACGTCTTCGTCAAGGTCCTTTACTGGATCGGCATTCTCGGCGGCCTCTTCGCGACCGGTGTTTTCATCAGCGAGACGTGAACCGGCACGCGGCCGGACGGTCAATCCGTGAGGCTGCTGAGGGTCGCGATGCCGAGTTCTCTTGCCGCGGCATCGAGTTCGGCCAGGGTGTCTTCCGGGATGACCACACCGTGGCGCCGCTGGCGCTCTTCCGCCCGCGCCTCCAATTCGCCGGGATAGTGGATCTCCTTGACGCCGGGCGCCCGGGGGACGGCCTTGATGTCCGCGATCAGCCGCTCCATGTCCGCCGCGAAATCGGCGTTCGGGCGGAAGGCTTCGATGTTGAGGGCCATGACCAGGTGCCCGACGCCGCTGCGGCCCTCCGGCACGTAGGGCCCGACCACGGCCCCGCCGAAGCCGCTGCCGCTCAGCACGCCGGAAAGCACGTCCATCATGGCGGCGATGGCATAGCCCTTGTGACCGGCCATGGGCAGGATGTTGCCGGCAATCCCCGCAGCGGGATCGATGGTCGCCCGCCCCTCCGCATCGATGGCCCAACCCTCGGGGATGGTCTCGCCGCGCTGGCGGGCGAGGTAGAGCTTGCCGCGGGCCACCGCGGTGTTGGCGATGTCCAGCAGCATCGGCGGATGGCGCCCGGCCGGCGCCGCGATGGACCAGGGGTTGGTCCCGATGAGCTTTCGCCTGCCGCCCCAGGGCGCCATGGCCGGGCTGGCGTTGGTCGAGAGGAAGCCGATGCAGCCGTCCTCCGTGGCCGTGCGGGTGAAGTACATCGCCGTGCCGAAGTGGCCGGAGTTACGCACCGCGACCGCGCCGATCCCGTGACGCTTCGAGCGGTCGACCGCCTCGCGCATCGCCCGCGCCGTGATCACCTGGCCGATCCCGTCGCAGCCGTCAAGAACCGCGACCGCGCCGCCGTCCACCACGACCTCCGGCTTGGTCACCGCTCGCATGGCCCCGGACCTGAGTCGTTCGCCGTACCAGAAGGTGCGCATCACGCCATGGGACTGATGCCCCCAGAGATCCGCCTGGACCAGGGTGTCCGCCAGCAGCGCGGCGTCCGCCTCGGGCACGCCCATGGCCCTGTATGCCGCCGCCGCGAAGGCGGCCAGCCGCTCGGCTTGGATCGGATGGTCGCTCATCGCTGCTGTCCCCCGGGACCGGCGGGGAGCAGTTGTCCGGTTCTCCCCGCCCTCACCCCAGCATGCGGGTGCGGGCCGGATCGAACAAGGGTTCGGGCTGCAGTTGTACAGACCGGCGTTCGCCGATGATCTCCACTTCGAAGTGGCCGTTCCGGCTCGCCAGTTCGCTGGGTACGTAAGCCATGGCGACCGAGCGCTCGGCGAAATGGGCATAGCCGCCGGAGGTCACCCAGCCCACCACTTCGCCGTCGTGCCAGACGGCCTCGTCGCCGCTGACGTCGGCGACATCGGCATCGCTGCCGTTGGCATCGACGGTGAGGGTCACCAGCCGCAGCTTCGGGCCCCGCTCCTTGTCTTCCAGCACGGCATCGCGGCCGATGAAGGCGTTCTTGCGCAGGTCGACGAAGCGGTCCAGCCCCGCCTCCGCCGGTGTGTAGATCGGCCGGTACTCCCGCGCCCAGGTGCCGAAGCCCTTTTCCAGGCGCAGCGCGTTCAGCGCCCTGAGCCCGAAGGGCCGCAGGCCCAGGTCGGCCCCGGCCTCGGTGAGCTGATCGTAGAGCCGCAGCATGTAGTCCGGAGACACCCAGATCTCATAGCCCAGGTCACCGGTGAAGGAGATGCGGCCCACCCAGGCCGGCACCATGCCCAGGTCCATGCGGCGGAAGGCCATGAAGGGAAAGGCCTCGTTGGAGACGTCGGCGTCGGTCAGCCGCGCCAGCAGGGTGCGAGCCTTCGGCCCGGCGATGGAGAGGCCCAGCATCTCGTTGCGCAGGGAGCGCAGGGTCACGCCGTTTTCCGGCAGATGGCTTTCGAACCAGCGCAGGTGATAGCCCTCGGCGGCGCCGGAGCCGAAGATGAAGAAGCGTTCCGGCCCCACCTTGGCCACCGTGAAGTCGCCGATCAGCTTGCCGCGGTGGTTCAGCATGGGCGACAGCAGGATGCGGCCCTCCCGCGGCATGCGGTTGGCCAGGATTCCGCTCAGCCAGCCCTCGGCATCGGGGCCCGTGACCTCATACTTGGCGAAGCCGGAGGTCTCCAGCAGGCCCACGGCCTCGCGCACCGCGCGGCACTCCGCCTTCACCGGCTCGAAGGCGTTGGAGCGGCGGTAGCCCGGCTGCTCGACAGGCTCCGCGCCTTCCGGGGCGAACCAGAGCGCCTGCTCCAGGCCGTAGCCGACGCCGAAGACGGCGTTCCGCGCCTTGAAGCGCTCATAGATCGGCGTGGTGCGCAGCGGCCGGGCGGCGGGCAGTTCCTCGTTGGGAAAGGTGATCTGGAAGCGCCGGCCGTAGTTCTCCCGCACCTTGGCGTTGGTGTAAGCCATGGTGGCGAAGTCGCCGTAGCGCGAGACGTCCATGGCGAAAACGTCGAAGCCGGGATCGCCCTCGGTCATCCAGGCCGAAAGCGCCAAGCCGACACCGCCGCCCTGGCTGAAGCCGGCCATCACCCCGCAGGCCACCCAGTAGTTCTTCAGGCCGCGCACCGGCCCGACAAGCGGATTGCCGTCCGGAGCAAAAGTGAAGGGGCCGTTGATCACCTGCTTGATACCCGCCTCCGCCAGCGCCGGGAAATGCTCGAAGGCCACCTCCAGATTGTCGGAGATGCGGTCGAGGTCCGGCTGCAGCAGCTCGTGGCCGAAATCCCAGGACGTCGTCTTCTCCGACCAGGGCACGCCGTGCTTCTCGTAGGTGCCCATGACCAGGCCGCCGCGCTCCTGGCGCATGTAGATCTCGCCGCCGAAGTCGATGCAGTGGGGCAGCTCGGTCTCGCGGCCCGCGACCTCCGGCATCTCGTCGGTCACCAGATACTGATGCTCCATGGCCAGGACCGGCAGTTCCAGGCCCACCATGCGGCCGACCTCCCGCGCCCAGAGGCCGCCGGCGTTGACCACGTGCTCGGCCCGGATGGTGCCCTTGTCGGTGATCACCTCCCAGCCGCCGTCGGGCAGAGGCTGCAGGTCGGTGACCCGGGTGAAGCGCTCGACCTCCGCCCCGCCGATGCGCGCCGCCTTGGCATAGGCATGGGTCACGCCGGAGGGATCGACATGGCCTTTCAAGGGTTCGTAGAGGGCGCCGACGAAGCACTTTTCGTTGATCAGCGGCAGCTTCTCCTTGGCCTCGGCAATGGACACGAAGTCGTTCTCCATACCCAGCACCCGGGCCCGGCCCTGCGCCACCTTCAGGTAGTCCAGCCAGTTCTCGGAGTCCGCCAGCAGGAAGCCGCCGGTCAGGTGGACACCGCAGGACTGGCCGGAGATCTCCTCGATCTCCTTGTAGAGGTCGATGGTATAGCGCTGCAGCTTGGCGACGTTGGGGTCGCCGTTGAGGGTGTGCATGCCGCCGGCGGCGTGCCAGGTGGAGCCGGAGGTGAGCTCGTCGCGCTCCAGCAGGACCACGTCTTTCCAGCCCGCCTTGGTGAGGTGATAGAGCACGCTGCATCCGACGACGCCGCCGCCGATGACCACTGCCTGCGCATGAGATTTCATTTGCCTGCCTCGCTGCGTAGAAGCACTTTCCCGCGACCCTGCCAATTGTTGCCATCGGCCAGAGGCCGTCCAGAGCACACCGACGGCATCGGTTTATTCGATGGGCTTAATCGCTGCCGGTGAGGTCTAGCGCTGCCGTGCCCCCCGTTCCGGCCAACAAGCGACAACCAATGACGCCCGAATCCCTATCGACGCCCCGGCTACCCTTGGGGAGGGCCCTGGCCACCCTCTGCGCTGTCCGTGAAGCCCGACACGAAACCGGTCGTTCCCCGCCATTTTTCGCCGCATTGACGTCCACAAAATGACCGTGGCCGGGGGTTGGCGCCGCCCCTAGATTCGAGCCGTCCGTTGGGCTCCCGGGCCCGGCGGCGGCCGATGCATCACCCTTCTCAGGCGAAGACGAAGAGGCTCCCATGCCCGCACCGCTCAGCCGACGCGCGACCCTGCGGCTCGCCGCTGCCATGGCGGCGGCATCGGCGCTTCCGCCCCTGCCTGCCCAGGCCGCCCCTTCGGGCCTGCGTCTGGGCCCGGCGCGGCCCTTCAGCTTCAAGCGGCTGATCGCGCGCGCCGAGGCGCTCGCCAAGGCGGACTACCGGCTGCCCCACCGGCCCGCGCCGGAGGTCGTCGAAGAGATCGACTACGAGACCCACGGGAAGATCCGCTTCGATCCCCGCGTCGCGCTCTTCGCCGAAGGGCCCGGCGCCTATCCCGCGACCTTCTTTCACCTCGGCCGCTACTTTCCGAGTTCGGTCAAGATGCATGCGCTGGAGCGGGGCTTCTCCCGGGAGATCGCCTATGACCCGGCCTACTTCGAGATGCCCGAAGGCTCGGTCGCCCGGAGCCTGCCCCGGGACTCGGGTTTCGCCGGCTTTCGCCTGCAGGAGGCGCGCAACCGCCGGGATTGGCCGACCCAGGACTGGATTGCCTTCTTGGGCGCGTCCTATTTCCGCGCCATCGGCGCGCTGGGCCAATACGGGCTTTCGGCGCGCGGCATCGCCATAGACGTCGCCGCGCAGGGCCCCGAGGAGTTTCCGAACTTCACCGAGTTCCATATCGCCTCCGCCGCCGATCCCGATGCGCCGGTGAACGTCTTCGCCCTGCTCGACGGCCCCAGCATCACCGGCGCCTACCACTTCGCCATCCGCCGCGGGGCGGGGGTGGTGATGGAGGTCGAGACGGTGCTCTTCCTGCGCCGGGCGGTGGAGCGCCTGGGGCTCGCCCCCCTCACCTCCATGTTCTGGTTCGGCGAGGCTAACCGCCGCTACCAACAGGACTGGCGGCCGGAGGTGCACGACTCCGACGGTCTCGCCCTCTGGACCGGCGGCGGCGAGCGGCTGTGGCGGCCGCTGAACAACCCGGAACGCGTGGTCACCTCCAGTTTTCTCGACGAGAACCCGCGCGGCTTCGGCCTGCTGCAGCGCGACCGCAACTTCGAGCACTTTCTCGACGGCGTTCACTACGAGCGCCGGCCCAGCCTCTGGGTCGAACCGCTCGGCCCCTGGGGTCCCGGTGCCGTGCTGCTCGTCGAAATCCCCACCGACGACGAGATCCACGACAACATCGTGGCCTTCTGGGTGCCCCGGGAGCCGGCCAAGGCCGGCGACCGCCTGGGTCTCTCCTACCGCCTCCACTGGCTGGCGGAAGAACCCTACCCCGCGGAGACCATCGCCCAGGTGGTCGCCACCCGCATCGGGCGCGGCGGCGAGCCCGGAAAGCCTCGCCCGCAGGGTCTCACCAAATTCGTGGTCGAGTTCGCCGGCAACGCCCTGGAGGGCATCGCCCACGACGCAAAGCCGGAAGTCAATCTCACGGCGTCCAGGGGCGCGCTGTCCTACATCTTTGCCGAGCGCATTCCCGACAGCCGGCGCTGGCGCGCCCAGTTCGATCTTGAAGCCCCCGGCCGCGACCCGGTGGAGCTTCGGCTCTATCTTGCTGACGGCGATGGCAAGCCCCTGACCGAGACCTGGCTCTATCAGCACCGGCCTGAAGCCGACCCACCCGCCTAGAGCCCGGCGCTGTCGGCATAGCCGAAACGGCGGGCGACCGGGCCGGCCAGCCGTTCGATGGACTCTGTTTCGGCTTGCGTGAAGGCCGGCCGGTAATAGCGCGGCATCCGCATCGTCTCTGCCGCCTCGGCCACCAGATGCGCGCTTCCCTCGAGATGGCAATGATCGCAGACCGCGCTCAGAACCTCGAACGGGCGCTGGCAGAGATCTTCGAACCGCACCAGCTTCACCGCAGCCGCCAAGGCCGGCGCGGCCGCCAGCCGGTCGGCCAGATAGCCATAGAGGCTGGCCCAATAGCGCGCCCAGCCTTCGACCTCTTCGCCGCGGTCCCAGGCCTCCAGGATCACGGGCACGGCACCGTCGCCGAGGTTGACCGGGCGCCGGTCGAGGCCGAACTCGAAGTGGCCGATGCGGCGCATGTGATGGAGCGCCCGCGGATGCGCGCGCTCGCCCTCGCAGAACAGGCGGTGCTGCTTAACCAGCGAGGCGATCTGTCCATGCGGCGCCCGCAACGGCAGAACGAAGCGGGCATCGGGAAAGATCTTCAGCAGGTATTCCAGGCGCGTCACGTTGTAGTTGGCTTTGGCGAGATAGCGGGCACGGCCGCGCACCCGCAGCAGCTTGCGAATATGGTCGCGGTAGAAGCGCTCGAACTGCGGGTGGCTGGTTTCCGCGTCCAGCACATTGCAGTGCCGCGGATCGTGCAGTCCGGAAAAAAAGGCCATCCAGAGCACTTCCTCGAAGGCCTCCGGGTTTTCGGCAGTGACCGCGATTCCATCGGCATGGCTGCGTTCAGCGGCCTCGGCGCCATGGTTCGGGACGTAACTCAGGAACCGGTTCCACAGGAACGGCGTGAAGAGAAAGGGATAGTCCTTGTAGCGGTGGCTGGTGAGGCTGGGGTGACCCGCCAGCACCTCCAGCAGGATCGTCGTCCCGGAGCGCGCCAGGCCGCTGACGAAGATGGGTTTCTCCACCGCGATCCCGGCGATGTCCTCTCTGCGCAGACGGGTTTCCTGATCGCCCAGGCGCACCCAGAAATCGCGGTGGCGGGCCACGAACCGGCCGCAGTGATGCACCCAGGGTGTGACCCGGAATCCCGCGTAGCGGTCACCCTCGCCGGATTCTTCGGATTGCGGCATCGACCGGCTAGACCAGGCGGAAGACCACTTTGATCGCCAGGGAGGCGGCGACCAGGGCGGCGAAGAACACGGATTCCCAGCCGCGCAGCCAGTCCGGCCCGAAACCGAGAACATCCTGGCGCGGCAGGGCGATCTCGATCCGCTCCAGCGCGCCGTCGGGCGGCAGATAGCCGAGGGGATTGGCGATCAGCAGGTTCCACCATCGGCGTTTGTGCAGGCTGGTGACCGCCGCGGTCAGCGCCACCCTCTCGACCATCTGCCGGTCCGGATCGCTCACTTCGATCCGGGCGGCTGTGTCGCTCCCCGCTACCGGCCGGTCCTCCGCCTCGCTCAGCCAGCGGACGATCATGCCCGGCGGTTCGACGCTCAGGTGTACCGAGGTGACCCGGTCCGGAATGAAGTGGCCGTAGGCGCCGCTCAGCCAGACGATCATGAAGAGGATGGGGAGAGAGGCCAGGACAGCCGGCCCCAGAACCAAGCCGAGTTGCGCCAGCGCCCGTTTCTGCATCTGGACGATCAGGGGCATGGCCTCTTTGAGCTGGCCTTCGTAGGCTTCCAAGGCAAAGCGCGCTTCGGCCGCCGCTGCCTTGCCCTCCCGCAGGCGCTGCTGCGGCGACAGGACCGCGTAGAGCGCCATGGAAAGCGACGCCGCCACCAATCCCCAAACCGCCAGACGGCCGGCGGCGGGAATCAGCGGCGCGAGGGACCGGTCGAGCCCCGTGAGCAGCGGCGAAGCGAGGTCAAGCAGTCCAGTCATGGCACGTCATCGGCCGGGCATTTCGATCCAACCCCGCCACACTCAGGGCTTCTTCAGTCGAGCCTCGGGTCTTCGGTCCGCTCGGCCGGGAGCGGGCGCGGCGCGGCCGCCGCCGGCTGGCGCCGGCGCCTCAGCAGCCGCCGGAGCGGCCAGAACAAGAGAAACAGCAGCGCCGCGAGCACCGCGGCGAGGACGCCCCAAAGCGCGCCGAGCAGTGAAAGTCCGGCCCCCGGTCCGATATAGGCCAGCGCCGGCGCCGTCCAGCCCAGCGCCAAAAGCAGCGTCGTGGCTGTCACTCCGATGGCAGGGACACGCGACCGCTCTTGCATCATTGACTGCTCCTCTCCTTTTCTTGCTGCAGCAAGGCCTCGCGGAACCCGGGCTGCAGGCTTTCGGCAGCGATGCGCTGCGCCCAGGAAACGATGGGCAGGATCACCTGGTCCGGCTTCTCCGGGTGGCGGGCCCGGATGGGATTGATGAACTCCCAGACGATCCGGCCGTCGCGGGTCACCTCGAAGATCCGGCCGGCGGTGGATTCGGTGATCAGGGTGTTGCCGTTGGGCAGGCGCTGCTGGGCGGCCCGCACCTTGCTTTCGAAAGGGGTTTCGGCGCTGCCGGCGTAGCGCCAGACTTCGGCCCCGGTCATGGGATCGATCTCGATGACCCGCGACCAGCCGCCCCGGCCGTAGTGGCCCTGGTTGTCGAACAATAGGATGCGGCCGTCCGCCAAGACGTCGGGATCGTGCTGGCCCATCCAGGTTCCCCTGAGGGCCCAGACGATCCGCTCCTGCTCCAGGTCCAGCACCGCGATGGTGTCGATGTCGCGGAAGGACAGCAGCACCTGCCCCTCTTCGGCGAAGGGCAGAACCGAAGCGGCTTCGGCGTCGATCACGTCGATGTTGTTGGTGTGGATGAAGTCGTGCTTGTTGTACCAGGCGACCCGGTCCAGCAGGCGCGCGTAGTCCGAGTTCACCAGGGCATCCAGGATGGAAACCCGCTTCTCCTCGCGACCCTCCGGCGAGAGCACCACCACGAAGTCGTCCAGCCGTGGGACCGTCAGTTGCGGAAAGCCGGCGAAGGTCTTGCGGCGCATCTCGTGGATCAGCGTGTAGACGCGGCCGTCAGCGGCCACGTCCAGGTCATGATGGGTGCGCCCGTAATAGGTCCAGAGAACATTGGACTCCCGGTCCAGCTTCACCAGGCCGTAGCCCCAGGGCGTGTCCCCGGTGGCGACGAAGATCGCCAGCAGATCGCCATTGGGCAGCATCGTTGCCTTGCGCCAGTAGAGGAACTCGTCCGGCTGCGGAGCCTCCACGGGCGACGCTTCCGACCAGAAGGCGCTGTAGGGAAGCTGCCAGGAGTGGACGAGGAGACCGTCCATGGAAAAGAGGAAGGCCTCGCTGCCATGGCCGGAGGTATAGAGGGTGTAGCCGGGAAAGGCCTCGGCGCGGTCGTGGAGGGTGACGCCCTCTTCCGCGCGCCGTTCGGGCGCCCAGAAATCCGAGGTCAGCGGGTCCCGCGACTGATGGATCTTGTCCACCAGCGCCTTGCCGCCGCGGTAGGCGTCGCTCAGCTTTCCAGCCGGGTAGACGTTGCTCAGGATGACGAAGGCACCGCCCAGGAAGCTGAGGAACAGCAGCGCGATCACGAAGGCCGGAAAGGCGATACGGTCGATCAGTGATGGCGGCTCAGGCGCGCCGAACAGCCGTGTCGGGCCGAGAGGCTCCCGCTGGTACCCAGCGAAGTCCGACTCCAACCGGCTAGCCAAGATGCTGGCCCAAACACGATGAACTGACGCCGCGGTCCATGCCGGCCGGCGCACAAAGCATGAATTTCAAAGACCGATCCTCCTGAGAGAAGGACCGGTCCTGGGCATGCTTTATTCCCGCAGTAGGCGGGCTTTCACACCGGTTTCCCCGTGCCGGGACCGCGGCCTATCCCAAGACCCAGGTCTCCACGGTCTTATTGACGACCCAGGGGGCGACGCGCCGGTCGAAGTCCGCGAAGTGGGCGCTGGCCAGATGGCGGTCGAAGGCGGCGCGGTCGTCATAGATTTCGTAGAGGAAGATGCGGTCTTCACGCTCGGGGTCGAAACAGACATCGAAGCGGCTGCAGCTCTCCTCCTTGGTGAGGGAGTTGTGGGCCTGCTCCAAGACGGCGGTTCGGAACGCCCCCGCAGAGTCCGCCTTCACTTCGAAAATCACCGTCACAACGAACATGTCCCCTGCCCCTATCCGAACCGTTTCCTGAGTTCCGCCACCTGCTCCTGCGTCAGGGCGCGCACGGCGGCCCCTCTCAGCAGCAGGAACAGCTTGGCGGTTTCCTCCAACTCCTCTGTGGCGTAAAGCGCCGTCTCCAGGCTGGTGCCGGCGACCACCGGCCCGTGGTTGGCCAGCAGAACCGCATGATGCTTACCCGCCAGCCTGCCGACGGCCTTGGCCAGATCCTGATCGCCCGGCGGGAAATAGGGCACCAGCGGCAGGCGCCCGACCCGCATCACATAATAGGCGGTGATGGGCGGCAGCACGTCTTCGGGATCGATGCCGTCGAGACAGCTCACGGCCACCGAGTGCGTTGAATGAAGGTGAACCACGGCGGCGGCATCGGCGCGTTCGCGGTACATGGCGATGTGCAGGAAGGTCTCTTTCGTCGGCTTGTCGCCGGAAAGCCAATCCCCCGCAGCGTCCAGGCGTGACAGGCGGGCCGGATCGAGCGCGCCCAGGGAGGCGTTGGTCGGGGTCATCAGCCAGCCGCCGTCCGGCAGGCGCTGGCTGATGTTGCCGGTGCTGCCGAAGGTCAGGCCACGGTCGTAGAGGGAACGGCCGGTCGCGCAGATCGCCTCGCGCAGGCGGGCTTCCTCGCTCATGGCAGCAGATCCCAGGCCTTGAGGAAAAAGTCCGGGGCGCCGAAGTTGCCCGACTTCAGGGCAAGGGCCAGCGGCGGCTCGCCGGCGCTGCGGGTCCAGGGCACCCCCGGATCGATCTCCGGGCCGATTTCCAGCGCCTGGAGAGAGAGCCCATTGACCACCGCGCCGGAGGTCTCGCCACCGGCAACGATCAGCCGCCGCACACCCTGATCGACCAGACCACGGGCCACCTCGGCCAGGGTCTCCTCCACCAGCGCGCCGGCCTGGTCCCGCCCCAGTCGATCCTGCACGCCGCGGATGGTTTCCGGCGCGGCTGTCGAATAGATCATCAGCGGCCGGCTGCTGTCCTGCCGGCCGGCCCAATCCAGCAGCGCCGCGGCGGAGGTCTCGCCGCTGGAAAGTGAGAGGGCATCGACCCGGTAGGCGGGAATGCCGGCCTCCTCCGCCATGGCCACCTGCTCCTGAGTGGCCGCAGAGCAGCTCCCCGACAGAATGGCCGCCGGGCCTGCCGGTGCAGCAAAATTCCGAAGCGGGTCCTCGCCCCCCAGCAACCCCCGGTCGCGGAAGTTTTGGGGCAGGCCCATGGCAACGCCGGACCCGCCGGTGATCAGGGACAGTCCGGCCGCGGCCCTGCCGATGGCGACCAGATGGCTGTCGCTGATGGCATCGACGATGGCGATCTCCACACCTTCGTCCCGCGCGCGCTCGAAGCCCGCGGCGATGGCCTCGGCCCCGGCCTCGACGGTCTCGAAAGGAACGAGACCCACCTTGCGGTGCGTCTGCCGGCTGAGCACCGACACCAGGTTCGGATCGCGCATGGGGGTCAGGGGGTGGTCTTTCAGCGGGCTGTCCGACAGCAGGGTCGTCCCGACGAAGAGATGCCCCTGAAAGACCGCGCGCTGGTTGCCGGGAAAGGCCGGACAGGCTAGGGTGAAAGGACAGTCCAGGCGCGCCATTAGGGCTTCGGTCACCGGGCCGATATTGCCTTTGTCGGTGGAATCGAAGGTCGAGCAGTACTTGAAGAAGAGCTGCTTGGCGCCTCCGGCAAGCAGCGCCTCGGCACTGGCCAGGGACTCCGCAACCGCCTCCTCCGGCGGTGTGGTGCGCGATTTCAGCGCCACCACCACCGCATCCGCCGCCGGCAGGTCCGCCGCACGCTGCGGCACGCCGACGACCTGCACCGTTCGCATGCCCCCGCGCACCAGCATCAGGGCGAGATCGGTCGCCCCGGTCAGATCGTCCGCAATACAGCCAAGCAGCATCGAGTCCCCCGCAAGTCCTGAAGTCCGGCCACAGTGATGCCGAACCCCCGGAGGCGAACGACATCAGAAGCGATTGGGTCTGGAATAAATGCATTCATTAATGTATGCATTCAAGTATGATAAGCCCTGAAGAGGGGTCTTGGAGTTTCCGCAGTATCTCAGGAGGCGCCGCTCAAGGCCATGAGAAATCGGGATTCTTTTGGCGAGCGAAGTTGCGCCACCGAACGGGCTGAATTCGACGAGGTGATGCCATGACCAACGTGCCGAAGCTGGAAATCGCTGTCTTCGAGGGCGATGGGATCGGCACGGAGATCACCGCGCCCTGTCTGGATCTGCTGACTGCCGCCGCGGAACAGGTTGGCGGCTTCACGCTCGCCTTCACGCCTCTCCCGGCCGGGGCCGGCACCTACCGCATGGAGGGTATTGCCCTGCCGCAAGAGTCCCTGACCGCGGCTGCGGAAGCCGATGCCATCCTGCTGGCTGCCATGGGGCTGCCGGACATCCGTTATCCGGACGGCACGGAGGTGGCGCCGCAGTTGGAGCTTCGCTTTGCCTTCGGGCTTTATGCGGGCGTGCGCCCGGTGCGCCGTATCCCCGGCCTGGCGCCGGTGCTGACCGACCCGCGCGCGTCGGATCTGGATTTCGTGCTGATCCGGGAATCGACGGAAGGCCTCTTCGCATCCCGCGGTAAGGGTGTGATCGAAGACGACCGCGAGGCGCGGGATACGCAAGTCATCACGCGGCCGGTCTGCGAGCGCCTCTTCGACTTCGCCTTCGCCCTGGCGGCCAAGCGCCGGGCGGCGGGGCATCCCGGGCGCGTGACTTGTGTCGACAAAGCCAATGTGTTCAAGTCCTTCGCCTTCTTCCGTCAGGTCTTCGACGAGCGCGCGGCCTTGCACCGCGACATTCCGGCCGATCATGCCTATGTCGATGCCACCGCGCTGAACATGGTGCGGCGCCCCTGGGACCTCGACGTTCTGGTCACCGAGAACATGTTCGGGGACATCCTCTCGGATCTTGCCGCCGGCCTGATCGGCGGCATGGGCATGGCGCCTTCGGCGGACATCGGCGACGAGCATGCGGTGTTCCAGCCCTGCCATGGCAGTGCCCCCGACATCGCCGGCCAGGGCAAGGCCAACCCGACCGCCATGTTTCTTTCCGCTGCGATGATGCTGGAATGGCTGGCCGAAACCCGTGACGTCCCCCCTTGTGCCGAGGCCGGGGCGGCAATCCGCGCGGCCGTGGACCAGGCCTATGCCGGGGCAACCCTGATCCCCGCGGACCTGGGCGGCAGTTCCGGAACCGCCGAAGTCTCCAAGGCCGTGATGGACGCCCTCTGCCACCCGCAGGTTCCGGTGACCGCGGCCTTGTGAAAGAGGTCCCGGTGAGGAGCGCTTGTCTGTGAGGGTTGCGACCGTCGGCACCGGTTATTTCAGCCAGTTCCAGTACGAGGCCTGGAACCGGATGCCCGATGTCGATCTGGTGGCCCTCTGCAATCGCGGAGCCGAAGGCGCGCGCCGCGTGGCGGAGACCTATGGGGTCCCGGCGACCTACAGCGACCTGGCGGAGATGCTGGCCGAAGAGACGCCGGATCTGCTGGACATCATCACCCCGCCGGTCACCCATCTGGCGATGATCCGCACCGCCGCCGCCCACAAGGTCCCCATCATCTGCCAGAAGCCTTTCTGCCAGAACCTGGAGGAAGCGAAGGAGGCCATTGCCGTCTGCGACAAGGCTGGCGTCCTCTTGGTGGTCCATGAGAACTTCCGCTTCCAGCCCTGGCATCAGCAAGCCAAGGCGGTGATCGAGGCGGGCGAGCTGGGCGATCTCTATCAGGCGAGCTTCCGCCTGCGCCCCGGCGACGGCCAGGGGCCCGAGGCCTACCTCGACCGTCAGCCCTATTTCCAGAAGATGGAACGCTTCCTGGTGCACGAGACGGCGATCCATATGATCGACGTGTTCCGCTTTCTGCTCGGCGAGGTCGAGGGGGTCTACGCGCGCCTGGAGCGCCTCAATCCGGTGATCGCCGGCGAGGATGCGGGGATCATTCTTCTGGACTTCGAGAACGGTGCCCGCGGCCTCTTCGACGGTAACCGCCTGGCCGACCACGCCGCCGAGAATCGCCGCCTGACCATGGGCGAGATGCTGGTTGAAGGCTCCAAGGCAGTGCTGAGGCTCGACGGCGATGGCCACCTCTTCCTTCGGCGTCACGGCCACAACGCGGAACAGGAGGTCGCCTATGCCTGGGAAAACCGGGGCTTCGGCGGCGACTGCGTCTATCGGCTGCAGCGCCACGTGGTCGACCACCTGCTGGACGGTGGGCCGGTGATGAACCGCGCATCCGATTACCTCGCCAACCTGCGCATCGAAGAGGCGGTCTATGACTCGCATCGGGAAGGGCGCCGCCTGCGCCTGTAAGCGGGGTCAGCCGGCGAGAATTGGGTTCAATTTCCTAAACAATTTTGGGGGCCGCGTGGTGCTTCCGGTTGAAAATGAGCTAAGCTCTCGTCGAAGATTCGACTCACGGTGCGGCAACGCGAAACCGACGGAGAGCAGGGCCCTTGGCGACGACCGCCTTGAATGACAACAAGACCACCGGCCGCGGGGGGCAACGCCTCTCGCAGTCCGAGAGGGCCTACCAGGATCTGAAGCAGCGTATCCTGGACAATGAGATGCCGGCCGGCTTTCAGGCCTTGGAACAGGAACTCGCTGAGTTCCTGGGGATGAGTCGGACGCCGGTGCGGGAAGCGCTGATCCGCCTCGCCGACGAGGGCATGGTCGAGATCCGCCCGCGCCACGGCATGCGCGTTCTGCCCATCTCGGTCGCCGACATGCGGGAGATCTATGAGATTCTCACCGGACTGGAATCGACGGCGGCGGAGATCGTCGCCAGTCGCGGCCTGAGCGAGCAGGACCTGGCGGCCCTGCACGAGGCGGTCGGCGACATGGACACCGCCCTCGCCCGGGACGACCTGATCGGCTGGGCCGACGCCGACGAGCGCTTTCACAACCTGCTGGTGGAATACAGCGGCAATGAGCGCCTGCGCACCTGGGTCAACACCTGCCGCGACCAGGCGCACCGGGCCCGCATGGCAACCCTGCGCCTGCGGCCCAAGCCCGTCGCCTCAAACGAGGACCACGCCGCGGTTGTCGCCGCCATCGAGCAGCGCGACGGCGAGGCCGCGCGGCGCATCCACCACCAGCACCGGGTGCGCGCCGGTGCCATGCTGGTGGAACTCCTGGAACTCCACGGCATCACCCAGCTTTAAAGATCTCACTCAAATGAATGGTGTGATTTCAATGGCTTGCCGGCGCCATCCTTAACCACATCGTCACCCTCGGGCTTGTCCCGAGGGTCCATGGAAAGGCCGAGACCGGGACTTCGATGGATTGCCGGAACAAGTCCGGCAATGACAGTTTTTTGGGGTGCCAGAGAGCGGGAACCCATTGGCTGAGAAGGCTTCATCCTGGGCCAGGCATCAAGAAGCCCGGTCCATTAAGCCGCCCAGTCCAGCACCACCTTGCCGCTTTCGCCGGAGGCCATGACGTCGAAGGCCCGCTGGAAGTCGTCGATGCCGAAGCGGTGGGTGACGATGCGGTCGATGGAGAGGCCGGATTCCAGCATGGCGATCATCTTGTACCAGGTCTCGAACATCTCCCGGCCGTAGATCGCCTTGATGGTCAGGGCCTTGAAGATCACCGGGCTCCAGTCGAAGGGCCGGACCTGCGCGGGGATGCCGAGCAGCGCGATGCGCCCGCCCATCACCATCAGATCGACCATCTGGTCGAAGGCCGCCGGCGCCCCGGACATCTCGAAGCCGACGTCGAAGCCCTCCTTCATCTTCAATTCGGCCATCACGTCGCGCAGGTCTTCCTTGGCGACGTTGACCGTCCGCGCATCGGCCACCTGCTCGGCAAGGGAAAGCCGGTAGGGATTGACGTCGGTGAGCACGACATGGCGCGCCCCGACGTGGCGAGCCACCGCCGCCGCCATGACGCCGATGGGCCCGGCGCCGGTGATCAGCACGTCCTCGCCCACCAAATCGAAGGTCAGGGCCGTGTGCACGGCGTTGCCCAGCGGATCGAGGATTGCACCCAGGTCGTCGGAGAGATGGTCCGGCAACGGCACCACGTTGAAGGCCGGCAGCGCCAGATACTCGGCGAAGGCGCCGGGCAGGTTGACGCCGATCCCGCGGGTTTCCGGGTCCAGGTGATAGCGCCCGGCCCGCACGTTGCGACTGCGGCTGCCGATGACATGGCCCTCGCCGGACACCCTCTGGCCCAGGCTCAGGTGGCGGACATTGGCGCCCAGTTCGACGATCTCGCCGCAGTATTCGTGGCCGATGGTCATGGGCACCGGCACGGTCTTCGCCGCCCAGGCATCCCAGTTGTAGATGTGCACGTCGGTGCCGCAGATCGCCGTCTTGCGGATTTTGATCAGCACCTCGTCCGGCGCGACCGCGGGCTTCGGCTGGTCGCCCAGCCAGATGCCGGGTTCCGGCTTCTCTTTGATCAGGGCCTTCATCGTCGCCTCCTGACTGACAGGGAGATTGCTAGATTACACCCAGGTCCCGGCCTGTCGCGGTGAAGGCCGCGACGGCCCGGTCAATCTGCTCCGGCGCCAGGGCCGCCGACATCTGGGTGCGGATTCTGGCCTGGCCCTGGGGCACCACCGGATAGAAGAAGCCGGTGACGTAGATGCCATGATCGAAGAGCTTGGCCGCCATTTCCTGCGCGATCTCGGCCTCCCCCAGCATCACCGGAATGATGGGATGCTCGCCCTCGAGCAGCCGGAAACCGGCGTCCGTGAGGCCGGCACGAAAACGCCGCGCATTCTCGGTGAGCCTTGCGCGCAGGTCGTCGCCCTGACGCACCAGCTCGATGGCCTTGCGCCCGGCGCCGACGATGGGCGGCGGCAGGGAGTTGGAGAAGAGATAGGGCCGGGAGCGCTGGCGCAGCAGATCGATGATCGGCTGGGGCGCGGCCACGTAACCGCCGGCCGAACCGCCGAGCGCCTTCCCCAAGGTGCCGGTCAGGATGTCCACACCGACGCCGAAGTGGGCGCCGGTGCCCCTGCCCTGCGGCCCCAGCACGCCGGTGGAATGGCAGTCGTCGACGAACAGCAGCGCTTCGTACTGATCCGCCAGGCGCCGCATGGTCGGCAGATCGGCGAGATAGCCGTCCATGGAGAACACCCCGTCGGTGGCGATGATGATCCGCCGGGCGCCTTCCTGCCGCGCCTCGCGCAGCTTGGCTTCCAATTCGTCCATGTCGCGGTTGGCGTAGCGGTAGCGCTGGGCCTTGCAGAGCCGGATGCCGTCGATGATTGAGGCATGGTTCAGGGCATCGGAGATCACCGCGTCCTCGGCACCGAGCAGCGGCTCGAAGACCCCGCCGTTGGCATCGAAGCAGGCGGCATAGAGGATGGCATCCTCCTGGCCGAGGAAGGCCGCGATCTCCTGTTCCAGTAGGCGATGCTGGTCCTGGGTGCCGCAGATGAACCGCACCGAGGCCATGCCGAGGCCGTAGTGGTCCAGTGCCTCCTTGGCGGCGGCGATCAGCGCCGGGTGGTCGGCAAGCCCGAGGTAGTTGTTGGCGCAGAGGTTGATGACGGTGCGCTCGGACCCATCCTCGGCAACCCGGATGCCGGCCCCCTGGGGCGAGGTGATGGGCCGCTCGACCTTATAGAGGTGGGCCGCCCGGATACTGTCGAGCTCGGTTCGGATATCCTTCAACAGCATGGTCGTGGCCTCGGCTCAATTACGTGATAGTGGACATTATTCCGTTATTACGGATTTTTCAACGTTTATCGCGCGGCGCGGCCGCCCTTACCGCCGTCAGACGGTCAGCACCACCAGCAAGGCCTTGGCCGGCGCGCCGTCCCGCGCGGCGATGCGGTGGGCGACGTCGGCGCGGTAGCGCAGGGTGTCGCCGGCCTCCGCCGTCTCTTCGCGCAGGCCCGACTGCACGGCGACGCTGCCTTCCAGGATCGTCAGGTGCTCCATGCAGCCCGGCGCATGGGCATCGCTCTCCAGAGCGCCCCCGGCATCGAGTTGCAGCTCATACCACTCGACGCTGCCGGCCAGGGCCGGCGGACTCAGAATCCTTAGGCGGCAACGTTCGCCCTGGCTGTCGATTGTGGGGGTGCGCCGCGCCGGCAAGCGCTCCACCTGGCCACTGGCGGGCGGCCGCTCACCCTCGCCCCCCAGCAGCCCCGCGAAGTCGACGCCCAGAGCCTGGGTTAGATTCCACAGGGTGGCCAGGGTCGGATTGCTCTCGCCCCGTTCGATCTGGGACAGCATGGAGCGCGACACGCCGGAGCGCTGCGAGAGGTCGTCCAGGGTGAGTTGCTGGTCCTTGCGGGCGGTGCGCAGCATCTGCGCCACCTGGGAAACGATGCCCTCGGCATCCACGGGGTTCGGTCTGGCCATCTCTCCACTATAACGGAGAGAAATCCTTTATTCCAGACTGACCCAGCACCCCTCCTCCGCCGCGCGCAGCAGGGCGTGCATCACCCGCTCGGTCACCAGGGCGTCCTCGAAGTCGGGATAGAGCGTCTCCTCGCCGGCCAGGCCGCGCAGCAGGTGCGCCACCTCCACCATCTTCATCTCGTTGAAGCCGAGGCTGTGGCCGGGCGCCGGGATGAACTGCCCGTAGGGCGGATGGGCCGG
The DNA here is from genome assembly GCF_028289705.1 of Pelagibius sp. Taxonomy (GTDB): domain Bacteria; phylum Pseudomonadota; class Alphaproteobacteria; order Kiloniellales; family Kiloniellaceae; genus Pelagibius. The sequence continues at coordinate 37,773 of NZ_JANQOI010000183.1, read as the reverse complement.
GCCGCTGAGGATGGTCTTGAAGCCCTGCTGAGCCTTCGGCCCCTCGGCCTGATAGAGCTGCAACTCGTTCATGCGCTCCTGGTCGAATGCGATCATCCCGGCGCTGCCGTGCAGTTCCCAGGCGAAGCGCGACTTGCGGCCCCAGGCGATGCGGCTGGAGGCGAGGCTGCCGGAGAAGCCGGCGCGAAAGCGCACCATGGCCGAGACGGTGTCGTCGTTCTCCACCTCTCCTGTCTCGCCGGAGGTTCCTTCGAGGGGGCGCTCCTTGTGCATGGTGGTGAGCTCGGCTGTCACCGCCTCGATGGGCCCGCAGAGGAACTGCGCCATGTTGATGAGGTGGCTGCCGAGATCGCCGAGGGCACCGCTGCCGGCCTTGGCCTTTTGCATGCGCCAGCTATGGGGCAGTTGCGGATCGGCCAGGTAGTCCTCGTCGAAACAGCCACGGAAATGCACTGGCCGCCCGATGGCCCCCTCTTCGATCAGCCGCTTGGCATGGGAGATGGCGGGATTCTTTGTGTAGTTGTAGCCGACCAGCGACTTGACCCCGGCGGTGCGCACCGCCGCGGCCATGGCCTCCGCCTCCTCCAGGGTCAGCGCCAACGGCTTCTCGCAATAAATGTGCTTGCCGTTGCGCGCCGCCTCGATGGCCATGGCCGGATGCAGGGCGTTGGGCGTGGTGATGGAAACCACATCGACGGCCGGGTCGCTGACCAGGTCGCGCCAGTTGCCGGTGGCACGGGCGAAGCCGAGGGCGGCGGCCTGGCGCGACGCCTGGGCCTCGTTCACATCGCAGAGCAGCTCCAGCCGCGGTCGCGGCGAGAGGCCGAAAATCGTTGCAACGGTGGTGTAGGCAATGGCGTGGCACTTGCCCATATAGCCCGTGCCGATCAGCCCGACCCCAACTGACTCCAAGCGCAAAACCCTTCAGATCGGCCCGGACCCGCCGGGGCACAGAATTGCCCGGGGCCGGCCTGCCCTACACAGAGCCGGCCCCGGGCAGTTGGGAGGACTAGACTGTACCGCCGAGCGATGCGGAGAGCTGCTGCAGTTCCTTGCCGCCGGCCATCAGATTCTGCAGCTCGTCCATGGTGATCTCGTCCTTGGCAAAGTTGCCCAGGGTCTTGCCGCGGTTCAAGACCGTGAAGCGGTCGCCCACTGCCATGGCATGGCGCACGTTGTGGGTGATGAAGATCACCCCCAGGCCCTTGGAGCGCACCTGGTCGACATACTTCAGCACCATGGAGGTCTGGGCCACGCCCAAGGCCGAGGTCGGCTCGTCGAGGATCAGCACCTTGGCGCCAAAATAGACCGCCCGGGCAATGGCCACGCACTGGCGCTCACCGCCGGAGAGGGTGCCCACCGCCTGTTGCGGGTCACGCACGTCGATGCCGATCTTGTGCATCTCCTCGCGGGTCACCTGGTCGGCTTCGTCGAAGTTGATGAAGCGCAGCGGCCCGAAGCGCTTGATCGGCTCGCGGCCCATGAAGAAGTTCCGGGTCACCGACATCAGCGGGATCATTGCCAGGTCCTGGTAGACCGTGGCGATGCCGGCATCCAGGGCGTCGCGCGGCGAGTCGAAGTCGACGTGCTGCCCTTCCACCAGGAACTCGCCGTCGGTCGGCTTGTGAACCCCGGCAAGGGTCTTGATCAGGGTCGACTTGCCGGCGCCGTTGTCCCCGAGCAGGCAAAGCACCTGGCCCCGGCCGACGGTCATGGACACCCCGGCAAGCGCGATGACCGAACCGAAGTGCTTGACCACATTGCGGACGTCGATGAGGACGTCGGCGCCGTTTCCGGCCCCGTTGGAGCTTGTGTCAGTCATCTCACCGCTCCCCCGTCGCGCGCTTGCGAATGAAGTTGTTGAACAGCACCGCAGTCAGCAGCATGCCGCCCAGGAAGACCAGGTACCAGTCCTGGTCGATGGTGGTGTAGGTCAGGCCGATCAGCACCATGCCAAAGATGACGGCGCCAATGGCCGCGCCGATGGCCGAGCCGTAGCCGCCGGTCAGCAGGCAGCCGCCGATCACCGCGGCGATGATGGCCTCGAACTCCTTCTGGAAGCCGCGCCGCGCGTCGGTGGAGCCGGCATCGAGGACGGTGAGGATGGCAACCAGGGCGGCACAGCAGGCCGTGAGCATGAAGAGGATGGTCTTCACCCGGTTCACCGCGACACCGGAGTTGCGCGCCGCATTGGCATCGCCGCCGGCGGCGAAGATCCAGTTGCCGAAGCGGGTGCGCACCAGGACCCAGGTGGCAACGGCGGCGAAGAGCACGAACCAGATCACCTCCACGGGGATGCCCTGAACCATGGGCAGGCCGTTCTTGAAGGTGTCGATCATGCCCATGGAGGCGAACCAGGCGAACAGCCCCTCGAAGGCACCGCCGGAGAAGAGCTGCGCGAACCAGGAGTCGCCCACCGCGTCCTTGACCCCGCGCAACTGGGTCGAGCCGCCGGTGGCGAGCTTCAGCCCGACCAGCGTCATGCCGCGGAGAATGAACAGGAAGGCCAGGGTGACGATGAATGACGGCAGTCCGGTGCGCAGCACGATCTGACCGTTGAGCGCGCCCATGGCCGCCGCAAGAACAAAGGTGATCACAATGGAAAGCGGCAGTGGTATGCCCAGGACCACAAGGCAGGCGGCGAAGATCAAGCCCGCGAAGGCGACCATGGAGCCGACCGAGAGATCGAACTCCCCGCCGACCATGAGCAGCGCCGCGCCGATGGCCAGAATGCCCAACTGCGCGGCCGGCGCCATGAAGTTCATGATGCCCGCCAGGGTGAACATGTTGGCGTTGGCGGTGAACAGGAAGAAGACGGTGACGAGGATCAGGCCGGCGATGGCGCCCAGTTCGGGCCGCCGCATCAGCTTGGTCATCGTGGAGACTTCGCGAAGCCGCTCGTCGGCCTTCTCGGCCGTCTTGTCAGGGGGCTCGGCCGCAGCCTCGCTGCCGCCCTGCATCGTCTTTTCAACCATTTCCGTTCCTCCCTCGAGGGACTGCTCGCTGGCGTCAGCCGGTCTTGCGCCGATTCCTGAGTGCCGGGCCTGCGATACGCAGGGGTTCAGATCCGTTCAGTCTATCCTACTGCGCAACTATGGTTAACAGCCGCCGGCCGATCGGCGCCACAGTGTTGTGGCGCCGATGCGGACCGCAGTCTGGCTGTTAGCGAATGCCCTTCGCCGACAGCTCGACGACCTGTGCGGCCTTTTCCTGGGTGATCAGGTTCGGGCCGGAGGGCACGTTGCCGCCCGGGATCAGGCCGAACTTCGCGTGATTGGCCAGGAACACCACCGGCAGGTAGCCCTGCAGGTATTGCTGTTGGTCGATGGCGAAGACAGCCTTGCCGTCGGCAATGGCCTTCAGGAAGTCGGAGGAAAGGTCGAAGGTGCCGATCATGACAGAGTCGATCTTGCCGGCTTCGTCGGCCGCCGCCAGGGCCGGCTCGCCCGCGGTGCTCGCACCAAGGGCCATGATGGTGTCGACGCTGTCATCGGACTCCAAGGCCGCCTTGACCTTGGCCTTCACTTCGGCCGGGTCCTGGGAGACCGGCAGCACCTTGGAAGCACCGCCGAAGCCGTCGGCAAAGCCGGAGCAGCGCAGGTCGAGCGCCACGTTGCCGACTTCCTGGTTGATGCAGATGGCGCTCTTGCCGCCCAGCGCGGCCATCTTCTCACCGGCCGCCTTGCCGGCGTCATACTCTTCCTGGCCGACATGGAGCAGCGCCCCGAGGCCCTTGGAAACGTCGGAGCCCGAGTTCATGGAAACCACGGGGATGCCCGCGGCGACGGCTTTTTCAATCGACGGACCCAGGGCGTCGGCATCGGGGATCGAGACGATCAGCCCGTCCGGCTCCTGGTTCACCGCCGCGTCGATGAGCTGGGACATGACCACCATGTCGAAGGTCTCCGGCGCGCGGTAGTCGACGGTGACCGCCATGTCCTTGGCCGCCGCGTCAACGCCGTTCTTGACCACCGACCAGAAGGGATCGTTGGCCTGACCATGGCTGACGACAATGATGTTGATGTCCTGCGCCTGGGCGGCCGAGGCAGCCCCAAGAAAAGCGGCCGCAGCCGCCAGACGATGCAAAACTCTCATTCAATCCTCCCCTTACTGAGGTTCTGGTTATTGATCGCTGTGCCTTGAGTGAGCGCCACAGCCAATTCACTTGTCAAGGTTGCCCCGAACCAGCGGGATCGGGCCGAACTTCCCGCTGCGTCACGCCAATCGAGGTCTTCCGGTAGGCCCCCGGCGGAAACCGAACACCCGGCGGCGCAAGGCAAAGCCCTCGCAGCGGATGGTCTTTCCTGGCCAACGGCCATCGCAAATTGGGGCATCTCGCCTTCCCTGGATAAAATCCGGGTCTTCGGCCCGGGATTTCTCTGATTGCCTCAGACGTTCATTCTGGACAGAATAAACCGACCGCTCCGAATTTTCTAGAATTTTTATTCTCCTTCTGGTTCACTCCATTGAGTCATTAGATTTTGTGAACAGCAGGCAGGGACCCCGGGACCCGCAGAAAGGCAGCCCGCAGAAAGGCAGGGGGTGATGGCAAAAGCGGAACCGCTCGCAGACCCGAATGCGCCGCCGCGCGACTTCGCCGGGTTGCGAAGCCTGCTGATCGAACGGCATCAGAACCTGCCCAAGCGCCTTGCCCAGGTGGCCCGTTTCGCGGTCGCCCATCCCGACGAGATGGCCTTCGGGACCGCCGCCAGTATTGCCGAGCAGGCCGCCGTCCAGCCCTCGACCCTGGTGCGCTTTGCCCAGACCATCGGCTATCAGGGCTTCTCCGACCTGCAGGAGATCTTCCGCTCGCGCCTGAGAGAGCGCTGGCCGGACTATGAGGAGCGGTTGGAGAGCCTCAGCCACAGAGAACGCGACCGCGAGGGCGTGCCGGGCCTTCTCGACGGTTTCGCCCAGGCCGGCGCCACCTCCCTGATGCGCCTGCGCGAAAGCATAGATCCCGATCAACTGAGTAAGGCCGCCAGGCTGCTGTCGGCCGCCGACACGATCTATCTGCTGGGCCAGCGGCGGGCCTTTCCGATCTCCTCCTACCTGGCCTACGCCCTCGGCAAGCTGGGGGTGAAGAGCATCCTGATCGACAATGTCGGGACCCTGGGGGCCGAGCAGTCGGCCTTCGCCGGCGCCCAGGATGCGCTGATCTCCATCAGCTTCACCCCCTACGCCCCGGCCACCATAGACCTCACCCGGGTGACGGCGGCCCGCGGCGTGCCGCTGGTCGCCATCACCGACAGCCCGTTCAGTCCCCTGACCGCGTCGGCGGACATCTGGTTCGAGGTGGTGGAGGCGGACTTCGCCGCCTTTCGCTCCCTCTCCGCCTCTTTCTGCCTGGCCATGGCGCTGGCCGTTTCCATCGCTGAACACCGGCGCGGCGCCTGACGCTTCTTCTCTCTAGCCCTCTTTTGCTTGGGCCTTCTTCGCCGGCTCGGTTCCCCAACGGAAGCCATGCGTCTCACTCGAAGTGATGATGCCCGCTTTGCGCGAAGAATAATCGAATACTACGATCATAGGAAATCAAAATCTAAATAGTTTAGTTATAATCATAACAAACATACGTCAGTAACCATAATTACTGTATGCGATTTAAGTCTCTAGAAAGAACATGGAATAAAACAATTCTACCAATTTAATCATAATTTAAATTGTTCTCGCGAATAGTGCCGTCAATAACGCGCCCCAATAGGCGCCCCGCCTCCGTCAAGAAGAGGTCGGGATCTCTTTGCAGCAATCTCCTGGGCTTGACCGACCGCGCCTCTTGTCGGCGCGGTGGATGGAATACGCAGGCGGGCCGCGCCTCGCCGCTCAAACTTGGGGTTAGAGCAGATGTCCAGTGACCATGAACGTGACGTTTCAAAGCCTGAAACACCGCCCGAGGCGGCGAGTACACAAAGCCAGAAAGCCCTGCTTTCCTATTTCACCAACCTGAAGGTCGGATCGAAGATTGCGCTCGGTTCCGGCGTAATCTTGGCGTTCCTGATCGCCGTGGGTGGCGTGGGCCTTTACAGCCTGCTCACCACCGGCAGTGAATTCGGCACCTATCGGCAGACGGCGCGAGAGAGCAACCAGCTCGGGCGCATCCAGGCCAACCTGCTGTCGGCCCGCATCGCGGTGAAGAACTTCATTCTGGAGCAGGATGAAGGCGCAATCACCGTAACCAATCAGCGCATCACCGCCGTGAGGGAACAGATCGACGAGGCCAGGGCGCTTTTCGTCGACCAGGCCAAGCTCGCAGAGTTGCAAAACGCCGACCAGGAAATCAGCACCTATAAGTCCGCCTTCGAACAGGTGATCGCGCTGTTCCGCGAACGCAACGGCTATGTCAATCAGTTGAACAGCGTCGGTCCGCAGTCCGAACGCAGCCTGACCAAAATCATGGAGAGCGCCTATCGGGACGGCGACACCACCGCCAGCCACAAGGCGGGGCTGACCCTGCGTCATCTGATGTTGGCGCGGCTCTATTCCAACCGCTTCCTGGTGGACAACCTGCCCGCCTCTGAGGAGCGGGCGCTGAAGGAGATGGGTCTGTTCCAGCAGTCCGCCGATCAGATGCTGAGCGTTCTGGAGAATCCCACCCGCCGCCAGCTCGCCAGCGAGGTCTCGACCCTGGCCGAACAATACCGCACAGCCTTCGAAAGCGTCGTGACGACCATCTATTCCCGCAACGAAATCATCACGGGAACGCTGGACGTCATCGGCCCGCGCGTGGCGGACAACATGGAACACATCAAGCTGGCGAACAAAGCCTACCAGGACGAGATCGGTCCGAAGATCACCGCCGATCTCATCAATGCCAAGTGGACCATGGGGATCGTCGCCGTGCTTGCCGTGGTCATCGGCAGCCTGCTGGCCTTCGTGACCGGCCGCGGGATCTCCGGTCCGATCACCGCCATGACCGGCGTCATGACGCGTCTGGCTGACGGCGATAAGACAGTGGCCATTCCGGCGACCGATCAGACTGACGAGATCGGCGACATGGCCAAGGCGGTCCTGGTGTTCAAGGAGAACATGATCAAGGCCGAAGAGCTGGCGGCCGAACAGGAGAAGGAGCGTGCCGCCCGGGAAGAGCGGGCCAAGCAGATCGAGCAGCTGACCAAGGATTTCGATACCGAGGTCAGCCGGGTCATCTCCGCGGTCGGCGAGTCGGTCGGTCAGATGAGCGAGACGGCGGACTCCATGGCCGTCATGGCGCAGGATGCCAGTGAACGGTCGAGTTCGGTGGCCGCGGCCTCGCAGCAGGCCTCCGCCAACGTGCAGACCGTCGCTTCGGCCTCCGAAGAGCTGTCCTCGTCGATCAGCGAGATCTCCAATCAGGTGACAACCTCAACGAACACGGCAAACACCGCCGTGGCCGCGGCGGAAAAGGCCAGTGACAAGGTGCAGAGCCTGGTCGCGGCCTCCCAGAAGGTTGGCGAGGTCGTCGACCTGATCAACGATATCGCTGAGCAGACCAACCTCCTGGCCCTCAACGCCACGATTGAGGCCGCTCGCGCCGGTGAAGCCGGCAAGGGTTTCGCCGTGGTGGCGTCCGAGGTCAAGAACCTGGCCTCGCAGACCGCCAAGGCGACGATCGAGATCGGCGATCAGATCTCCGGCATGCACGGTGCCACCAACGAAGCGGTGGCCGCCATCGACGAGATCAACCGCACCATCGCCCAGATCAACGAAGTCGCCAGCACCATCGCTGCGGCAGTCGAGGAACAGGGCGCTGCCACCAGCGAGATCAGCCGCAACGCCCAGGAGGCCGCCAGCGGCACCCAGCAGGTGGACACCAATATCGCCTCTGTCAGCGAGGCGACCTCGAAGACCGGGCAGTCCGCCGGTCAGGTCTCCGAGGCTGCCAAGGAACTTGCCAGCCAGTCGGAGGTGCTGCGCGGCGAGATCGACAAGTTCCTCTCAGGCGTCCGCGCCGCCTGAGGAGCTTTTTTTGGGGGAGCCCCGGTCCTTGCGGCCGGGGTGCAAGGGAGGCCGCCGGGTCTGCACCACAGCCCGGCGGCCTTGCCTTTTGCTCAGGGATCCAGGCTGACCGGCCTGCCGCTGCGCCACGATTGGGTTGCCGCGTCGGCCAGGATCTGGGCCTTGAGGCCATCCTCGCCCGAAGGCGCCGGCGACCGTCCCGCGCTCACCGTCTCGATGAAGGCGGAAAGCTCGGCCTGATAAGCCTCCCGGTAGCGGTCCAGGAAGAACGGAAGCGCCGGATCGCGGCTATAACCGGAGGCCGAGGCCGCCTCGACCGTGGTCGCGCGCTGGTTTCCGGCGCGCAGCAGGCCCTCCGCGCCATGGACCTCGATCCGCTGGTCGTAGCCGTAGCTGGCACGCCTTGAGTTTGAGATCTGCACAAGCTTGCCGGTGGCGGTCTTCAAAGCCACCGTCGCCGTGTCCACGTCTCCCGCCTCGCCGATCGCCGGGTCCACCAGGCAGGAGCCCTGGGCGAAGACCTCCACCGGCTCTTCGTCCAGCAGGAAGCGGGCCATGTCGAGATCGTGGATCATCATGTCGCGGAACAGACCACCGGAACGCGCGATGTAGGAGGCCGGCGGCGGCGCCGGATCGCGCGAGAGGATGGTGACGATCTCCACCGCGCCAATCTCGCCGGTCTGCAGACGCGCCTTCAGCGCGGCAAAGCTGGGGTCGAAACGCCGGTTGAAGCCGATCATCAGCGGCCGGCCGACCTCGGCGACGACGGCCAGGCAGGCCCGGATGCGCTCCGCATCGAGATCCACCGGCTTCTCGCAGAAAACCGCCTTGCCGCCGCGCACCGCGGCTTCGATCAGTTCGGCATGGGTATCGGTCGGCGTGGCGATGACCACGGCATCGATGGCCGGGTCCGCCAGGACCGCTGCAATCTCGCGGGTGGCGGCGCCGGTCTCGGCCGCCAGCGCCTCGGACGCCGCGGGAACGGCATCTGCCACGGCGGCCAACGCGGCCTTGGGATGGGCGGCGATGTTACGCCCATGGATCTGGCCGATGCGGCCCGCCCCCAGCAAACCGATGCGTAGCATGCGGCGTTCTCCCCCTCGACGATAAAATAGAACCTGAATTCCATATTGACCCCTTATTAGATGTTATGTTTCATTCTTCCAAGCGCTCAAAAAGCGCGGCTCTCAAGAAAATATGACCGCGGGCCAGCACAGCCCGGGGGGTCAGCAGAAACGGGAGACGGCCGGACTATGGGCAATGCTGCTGCGCTGGACCTCATCACCATCGGGCGTTGCTCGGTGGACCTTTACGGCCAACAGGTCGGCGGACGCCTGGAAGACATGGGCAGCTTCGCCAAGTACATCGGCGGCTGCCCGGCCAACATCGCCGTGGGATCGGCCCGCCTCGGCCTCAAGGCCGGGTTCCTCAGCCGGGTCGGCGACGAGCACATGGGCCGTTTCGTCCGGGAGACCCTAACTGACGAGGGGGTCGATACCAGCCGCCTGAAAACCGATCCGGAACGGCTGACTGCGCTGGTCATCCTCGGCATCCGCGACGAGGACACCTTCCCGCTGATCTTCTACCGCGAGAACTGCGCCGACATGGCGATCAGCGAGGCGGATATCGATCCCGACTACATCGCCTCGGCCAAGGCGGTGGTGGTCACCGGCACCCACTTCTCCGCCCCCGGCGTCGAAGCGGCCTCGCGCAGGGCGGCGAAACTCGCCCGCGAGGCCGGCCGCAAGGTGGTCTTCGACATCGACTACCGCCCGGTGCTCTGGGGCCTCACCGGCCACGGCCTTGGCGAGGAACGCTTCGTGGAGAACGCCGAGGTCTCCAAGCACCTGCAGACCATCCTGCCGCTCTGCGACCTGATCGTTGGCACCGAGGAGGAGCTGCACATCGCCGGCGGCACCACCGATACCCTGGCGGCGATCCGCAAGGTGCGGGAGCTGAGTGAGGCCACCATCGTCTGCAAGCGCGGCCCCATGGGCTGCGTGGTCTTCCCGGACGCGATCCCGGATTCCATCGAAGACGGCATCAAGGGCCCGGGCTTTCCAGTGGAGGTCTATAACGTGCTGGGCGCGGGCGATGCCTTCATGAGCGGCTTTCTGCGCGGCTATCTGCGCGACGAGCCGCTGGAGACCTGCTGCAAATTCGCCAATGCCTGCGGCGCCTTTGCCGTGTCGCGCCACGGCTGCGCCCCGGCCGTGCCCTCCTGGACCGAGCTGACCTACTACCTGGAGAAGGGCAGCCGGCACCATGCGCTGCGCGAGGACCCGGACCTCAACCGGGTGCACTGGTCGACGACGCGCCGGCGCGAGCACCCCAATCTCTGCATCTTCGCCATCGACCACCGCAGCCAGTTCGAGGATCTGGCCAAGGATTGCGGCGCCGATCTCGCCGCGGTCGGGCGCTTCAAGTCCCTGGCGCTTTCCGCGGCCCGCAAGGTAGCCGGCGGGCGCGAAGGCTTCGGCTTCCTGATCGACGACCGGCTGGGCCGCGAAGCCCTGCATGCCGCCGCCGACGGCGACCTCTGGGTCGGCCGGCCCATCGAACTGCCCGGCTCCCGCCCCCTCGCCTTCGAGGAAGGCCCCGATCTCGGCGGCGCCCTCAACGAATGGCCGCAGACCACCTGCGTCAAATGCCTGGTGTTCTATCACCCTGACGACCCGGAGGATCTGCGCAAGGCTCAGGAAGACCAGGTGCTGCGGCTTTACGATGCCTGCCGCAGGACCGGCCACGAACTGCTTCTGGAAGTCATTGCCAGCCGCCATGGGCCCATCGATGACGGGACCCTCGCAAGGGCCATCGGGCGCTTCTACGACCTGGGTGTGGCCCCGGACTGGTGGAAGCTGGAGCCGCTGGCCGAGGATGCCGCCTGGCAGGCGGTCTGCCGAACCATTGAATCGCGCGATCCGCATTGCCGCGGCATACTGCTCCTCGGGCTGGAGCGGCCGGTCGACGAGTTGAACGCCTCTTTCGCCCTGGCGGCGCGCCATCCCCTGGTCAAGGGCTTCGCCGTGGGCCGCAGCATCTTCGCCGATCCCGCCCGGGCCTGGCTGAAGGGCGAGATCGACGACGCGGCAGCGGTGGAGGAGATGGCCAGGCGCTTCACCGCCCTGGTCACCGGCTGGGAACAGGCGGTGGCCGCCGAGGCCGCATAGCCTCCTGAAGCAAAAAGGGGCGACCAAACCCCCTAACATCAATACGTCCGACTGATCGAGAGCAAGACGATGTCCACCCTCCGCTTGACCATGGCCCAGGCCCTCGTGCGCTATCTGGCCGCCCAGAAGATCGAGTATAACGGCCAGCTCGTGCCGCTGTTCGGCGGCGTCTGGGCGATCTTCGGCCACGGCAACGTCGCCGGCCTGGGCGAGGCGCTTTACGCCGTCCAGGACCGCCTGCCCACCTACCGCGCCCACAACGAACAGGCCATGGCCCATGCCGCCATCGCCTATGCCAAGGCGAGCAACCGCCAGCGGGTGATGGCCTGCACCACCTCCATCGGCCCCGGCGCCACCAACATGGTGACGGCCGCGGCGGTGGCGCATGTGAACCGCCTGCCGCTGCTGCTGCTGCCCGGCGACGTCTTCGCCAACCGGCGGCCGGACCCGGTGCTGCAGCAGATCGAGAGTTTCCAGGACGCCACGGTTAGCGCCAACGACTGCTTCCGCCCGGTCTCGCGCTACTGGGACCGCATCACCCGGCCGGAGCAGATCCTGACGGCCCTGCCCCGGGCCATGGCGGTGCTGACCGACCCGGCGGACTGCGGCCCGGTGACCCTGGCTCTCTGCCAGGACGTACAGGCCGAGGCCCATGACTACCCTGAAAGCTTCTTCGCCGAGAAGATCTGGCGCTTCCGCCGGCCGCGCCCGGACCAGCAGGAGCTGACCCGCGCGGCCGCCCTATTGGCGGAGGCCGAGAAGCCGTTGATCGTCGCCGGCGGCGGCGTCCACTACAGCCTTGCCACCGACAGCCTGCAGGCTTTCGCCGAGCGCCACGGGATCCCGGTGGCGGAGACACAGGCGGGCAAGAGCGCCTTGGCCTGGGACCATCCGCTGAACCTCGGTTCCCTCGGTGTCACCGGCACCTCGGCGGCCAACGACTGCGCAGCGGAGGCCGATGTCATCCTGGCGGTGGGCACGCGCCTGCAGGACTTCACCACCGGCTCGCGCGCACTTTTCAACAACCCCGAGCGGCGGCTGATCCAACTGAACACCGCCGCCTATGACGCCGGCAAGCATCACGCCCGGCCCCTGGTGGCCGACGCCCGCGAGGGGCTCGATACCCTGAGCGCGCAGCTTTCCCAGTATCGCGCCCCGACCGACTGGCAGGACGCCATCAGCGCCCGCATCGGCGCCTGGAACCAGGCGGCGGAAGCGGTGCTTGCGAACGAAGGCGGTAACGGCAGTCTGCCGAGCGACGCCCAGGTCATCGGGGCCGTCAACCGCAGCGCCGACGACCAGGCCATCGTGGTCTGCGCCGCCGGCGGCCTGCCCGGGGAACTGCACAAGCTCTGGCGCAACCCGGCGGTCGGCGGCTATCACCTGGAGTACGGCTACTCCTGCATGGGTTATGAGATCGCCGGCGGCATCGGGGTGAAGCTGGCCCAGCCGGAGCGCGAGGTCATCGTCATGGTCGGCGACGGCAGCTATCTGATGATGAACTCCGAGATCGCCACGGCGGCCATGCTGGGGATCAAGCTCACCATCGTGGTGCTGGACAACCGCGGCTTCGGCTGCATCAACCGCCTGCAGCGCGGCACCGGCGGCGAGTCCTTCAACAACCTGCTGCAGCATGCCCGCCACGAGACCCTGCCGGACATCGATTTCCGCGCCCATGCCGAGAGCCTCGGCGCCGCAGCGGTGAAGGTCGACAGCATCGACGCTCTGGAGGCCGCGCTGCGCGAAGCCGGGCCCGCGGCGGGGCCGCGCGCCGTCGTCATCGACACCGACCCCTTGATCTCCACCGAGGCCGGCGGACATTGGTGGGACGTGGCCATCCCCGAAGTCTCCGAACGCAGCGAAGTGCAGGAAGCCTACCAGGCCTACGCCAGCGCCAGGGCGAAGCAGCGCCTGGCCGACTGAAGACGCGACCGCAGGCCCCGGAGAGAGAAGCAATACCCATGACCGTGAAACTTGGCACCAACCCCATCGCCTGGTCCAACGACGACCTGCAGAGCCTGGGCGGCGAGACGCCGCTGGAAACCTGCCTGCGGGAGGCCCGCGCCGCCGGCTTCGACGGCATCGAGATGGGCCACAAGTTCCCGCGCGATGCCGATACCCTGGGCCCGCTGCTGCAGCGCCACGAGCTCTCCCTGGTCTCCGGCTGGTACTCCAGCCACCTCTTGGAGCGGGACGCCGCCGCAGAGATCGAGGCCCTTGGGCCGCATCTTGCACTGCTGAAGGCCATGGGCTGCCGCCAGCTCATCTTCGCCGAGACCAGCAACGCGATCCACGGCCGCCAGGACGTGCCGCTGTCCCAGAGCCCGAGCGTCGGCGCGGCGGAGATGGAGACCTTCGGCGCCCGGGTCACCGAAGTGGCCGAGCACGTGCGCGACCAGGGCCTGCAACTCGCCTACCATCACCACACCGGCACCATCGTCGAAACCGAGGCCGAGACCGACGCCTTCATGGCGGCCACCGGCGATGCCGTGGGGTTGCTGCTTGATACCGGCCATGCCGTCCTTGTCGGTGCCGACCCGGCGGCGCTGGCCCGCCGCTACGCCCCGCGCATCACCCATGTGCACTGCAAGGACATTCGCGAGGACGTCATGCATCAGGTCCGGGCCCAGGACATGAGCTTCCTCGACGCCGTGGTCGCCGGGATCTTCACCGTGCCCGGCGACGGCTGCATCGACTTCGCTGCCGTGCTGGCCGCCCTGGGCGAGCCCAAGTATCAGGGCTGGCTGGTGGTGGAGGCAGAGCAGGACCCGGCCAAAGCCAATCCCGGCATCTATGCCGCCATGGGCCACCGTAACCTCGCCCGCTACGCGGCAGAGGCCGGCCTTGCATGAACCGCGGCCTGATGCTCGACAACTCCCATCCCTGGTTCGCGCCGCTCTATCGGCGGGTGCTCATCGTCGCCCTCTGCTTTCTCTGGCTGGTGATCGAGGCCATCGCCGAAGAACCCTTCTGGCAGATCGTCGCCTTCGCCGTTCTGGCCTATGCCATCTGGGCCTTCCTCTGGAAGTACGAGCCGCCGAAGGAGCAAGACGGTGAGTAGTGCCGTCAACTCGCCGGCGCTGCGACGCACGGCCAAGGTCGCGGGCCTGACAGCGATGCTCGCCCTTGCCAGCCAGGCCGCCGCCGTGCCCATCCCGGAGGCTTATAGGGACTCGGTTCAACAGACCCAGGCCCTCGCCAGGGCACTCTACGATAAGCAGCGGGCAGCCAGCGCGGCGGAAACTCTGTGGGGCAGCGATGCCCGGGAAAAAAGCGATCTTCGGGAGCGCGGCCAAATTGTTGAAGTGCTTGGTGACGGCCGCCTGCGGGTCAGCATTGCCCAGGGCGGCGCCAATGACCCCGTCGTCTCTCGGCAAGTCGCCGTGAAGGACGGCGCCATCCTGCCCGGCAGTGACACGCGCCTTCCGCAGGGCGCCGCGCCCTCACCGCGAGGGGCTCTGCTCTGGGCGGCCCGGGCCACGGCCCTGGGCGCGCTGCGCCGCCAGGCCCGGCTCGCGGGCATGATGCGCCACTTCACCGACCGATGCCCGGGCTCCTTCCGGACGGTGACCCTTGCGATCGGCGATGGCGCGGCGGCGGAAGCGATTTACGTCTATTTTCTTTGGGAGCCGCGAGAACCCGGATTCATGGTGCTTGGCGGCCACTTCAGGGTCGAGCTCACGCCGGGCGGCGAGGACATCGTTGCGATCAGGGAAAGCGAACTGCAATGCCAACACCTGCTCTCGGCTGGCAGTGGCATCGACCCTGACGATATTGCCTTTCGCCTCGCCATCACCCATGCCGATGCGGACCATCCCAACGAGATTCAGGTTCTCTCGACCATCGGCACACGGAACTCGCTGTCCGTAAGCACCCCGGAGAGCGGCATTCTCTGGCGGGTCGCCAGAGGCCGGATCCGTTTCATCGAATACATATCCTAATGAAGACAAAGCCGGGACAGGCGCTGTCCGTCCGGCAGACTGAAGAAAGAGAGTTCGATCATGCCCAATCTTCTGGTGAAACCTCGGACCCCCGATGCCGACGGCGAGGTGCTTTCCGTCTCGCCGGAGAGCGCCGGCTGGCGCCATGTCGGCTTCAAGGTCTTCAAGCTGCAGCCCGGCCAGAGCCTGTCCCGCGAGACCGGCGAGGAAGAGGTCTGCCTGGTGCTGGTGACCGGCAAGGCGAACATCGAGGCCGGCGGCGAGACCTTCGCCGGCCTCGGCGAGCGCATGTCGGTCTTCGAGGACAAGGCCCCCTACTCCGTCTACGTGCCCAACGGCCAGCGCTTCACCGTCACCGCCGAGACCGATGTGGAACTGGCGGTCTGCTCGGCCCCCGGCAAGGGCAGCCACCCCGTGCGCCTGATCCGACCAGAGGACGTGGGCTTCGAGGAGCGCGGCAGCGGCTCCAACCGGCGGCTCATCTACAACATCCTGCCGGAGAGCGAGCCCGCCGACAGCCTGCTGGTCGTGGAGGTGATCACCCCCAGCGGCAACTGGTCGAGCTATCCCCCGCACAAGCACGACACCGAGAACATCCCCACGGAGTCGAGCCTGGAGGAGACCTACTACCACCACCTCAACCCGCCCCAGGGCTTCGCCTTCCAGCGGGTTTACACCGACGACCGCTCCATCGACGAGACCATGGCGGTGGAGGACGGCACCTGTGTGATGGTCCCCCGCGGCTACCACCCCGTCGGCGCGCCCCACGGCTACGACCTCTACTATCTCAACGTCATGGCCGGCCCGGTGCGCCAGTGGCACTTCAAGAACGACCCCGCCCACGAGTGGATCGTGAAGAAGTAGACCTCCGCCATCATCCCTGCCGATCCGCGGTATCGGAAAATGTGATGCCTTCAGCGCTTTCTGGACGACAGCGGGAGTTTGGGCGCAGATAATCCCCTGAAACGCTGTTTCGAAATGAGCGGCTCAACTTCAGCGGTCTACCGAACACTATCCAGACCCAAGTCGTCACCCTCGGGCTTGTCCCGAGGGTCCATGGATGGACCGAGACCCGGACAGCGATGGATTGCCGGAACAAACCCGGCAATAACGCTATGGCAAGGTGACGGTTCGTAGTGCTTTGACTAACGAGCGCTCGTTTCAAGACAGACACTGATCATCCGGTTGGATCTTCCCGCATGGCCCGCTATTCGGTCTTTTCTCTGCTGAAGAACGCCGTGACCGGCAACCGCGGCTGGCAGCGGGTTTGGCGCTCGCCGGAGCCCAAGCCGGCCTATGACGTGATTATCGTCGGCGGCGGCGGGCACGGCCTGGCCACGGCCTACTATCTCGCCAAGGAGCACGGCATCACCAACGTGGCCGTGCTGGAGAAGGGTTGGCTGGGCGGTGGCAACGTCGGGCGCAACACCACCATCGTGCGCTCCAACTACATGCTGAAGCCCAACGCCCGCTTCTACGAGCATTCCATGAAGCTCTGGGAGGGGCTCTCCCAGGATCTGAACTACAACGTCATGTTCTCCCAGCGCGGCGTGCTCAACCTCGCGCACACGCCGGGCCAGATGGACAGCTATGCCCGGCGCGGCAACGCCATGCGCCTCAACGGTATCGACGCCGAGCTGTTGGACCGGGACGCCGTGGCCAAGTTCGTGCCGGGGCTGGACATGTCCCGCAACACCCGCTTTCCCATCGAGGGCGGCCTGCTACAGCCGCGCGGCGGCACGGCGCGCCACGACGCGGTGGCCTGGGGCTATGCCTACGGCGCTGACCGCCAGGGCGTCGACATCGTCGAGAACTGCGAGGTCACCGGCTTCCTGCGCGAGGGCGGGGCCATCGTCGGCGTCGAGACCAGCCGCGGCACCATCCGCGCCGGCAAGGTGGGGGTGGCGGTCGCCGGCAACTCCTCGGCAGTGCTGGAGAAGGCGGGCCTCAACGGCCTGCCCATCGAGAGCCACGTGCTCCAGGCCTTCGTCTCCGAACCACTGAAGCCGCTCATCGACACGGTGGTGACCTACGGCGCCGGACATCTCTACATCTCCCAGTCCGACAAGGGCGGCCTGGTCTTCGGCGGCGACATCGACGGCTACAACTCCTACGCCCAGCGCGGCAACCTGCCCGTCGTCAAGCACGTCGCCGCGGCGGCGGTGACCATGTTCCCCAACCTGGCGCGCCTGCGGCTGCTGCGCAGTTGGGGCGGCATCATGGACATGTCCATGGACGGCAGCCCGATCATCTGCAAGGGGCCCGTCGAAGGGCTCTACATCAACGCCGGCTGGTGCTACGGCGGCTTCAAGGCGACGCCGGCCTCGGGCTGGTGCTTCGCCTGGACCCTGGCCAAGGAAGAGCCCCACCTGCTGAACGCCGCCTTCACCCTCGACCGCTTCTGTCAGGGCCGGGTGATCGACGAGCGCGGCGCTGGCCCGCAACCGCGGCTGCATTGAGAGGACCGCGCCCATGCTGATCCCCTGCCCCCACTGCGGCCCGCGCGATGTCGGCGAGTTCACCTACGGCGGCGATGCCACCAAGGAGCGGCCGGACCCCGGCAGCGCCAGCGCGAGCGATTGGTGCGACTACGTGTTCGCCCGCGCCAACCCGCGCGGCCTTCACCTCGAGTACTGGCACCATGCCCAGGGCTGCCGGCTCTGGCTGAAGGTCACCCGCAATACCGTCACTCATGCAATCGAGGGCGCGGAGATCGTCGGGCCCTGGGCGGAAGCGGACCAGGACAAACGCCGCAGCGATGAAGGCCAGGACGTGGCATGAGCGGCTATCGTCTCGACAGCGGCGGCCTGGTCGACCGCGACCGGCCGCTGAACTTCACCTTCGACGGAAAGTCTTACCGCGGCTTCGCCGGCGATACCCTGGCCTCGGCCCTGCTGGCCGCCGGCGTCGACATCATGGGCCGCAGCTTCAAGTATCACCGGCCCCGGGGCCTGTTCTCCGCCGGCGTGGAGGAGCCCAACGCCCTGGTCACTCTGCGCGCCGGTGCACGCAGCGAGCCCAACTGCAAGGCGCCTGTCGTGGAGCTTTTCGAGGGCCTGGAGGCCAAGAGCCAGAACCGCTGGCCCTCCCTCGGCCTCGACGTCATGGCGCTGAACGGCCTGGCCGGGCCGCTGCTCTCCGCCGGCTTCTACTACAAGACCTTCATGGGCCCGACCCGCAAGGCCTGGATGATCTATGAACACTTCATCCGCAAGGCGGCGGGCATGGGCGCGGCCACACGGCTGGCCGACCCGGACCGCTACGAGGAGACGAATGCATTTTGTGACCTGCTGATCGCCGGCGCCGGCCCCGCTGGGCTGATGGCGGCCCTGGCCGCCGCCGGCAGCGGTGCCCGGGTCGTCCTCGCCGACGAGCAGGCGGCCATGGGCGGCAGCCTGCGTGGGTCGGCCCTGCAAGTCGGTGACAGCAGCGGCGATGCTTGGTGCCGCTCGGCCCTGGCGGTGCTGGCGGCCCTGCCCAACGTCACGCTGCTGCCCCGCACCACGATCTACGGGTATTACGACGACAACACCTTCGGCGCCGTGGAACGGGTGGCCGACCATCTGGCGGCCCCCACCGAGGGCATGCCGCGCCAGCGTCACTGGACCATCCGTGCCAAGCGCCTGGTGATCGCAAGCGGTGCCATCGAGCGGCCGCTGGTCTTCGCCGACAACGACAAGCCGGGCATCCTGCTGGCCGACGCCGCGCGGATCTATGTCGAGCGCTTCGGGGTCGCGCCTGGCCACCGGGTGGCGCTATTCGCGAACCACGACGGCGCCTACCGCACCGTCGAGGCGCTGTCTGCCGCCGGGATCGAGGTGGTGGCCGTGGTCGACCCGCGGCCCGAGATCGGCGCCGCCGCGCGCGCCGTTGCCGAAGCCTCCGGCGCCGAGTTGCTGACCGGCCAGGTGGTGACCCGGGCCCGCGGCGGCCGGAAGCTGACCGGCATTGAGGTCCGGCCCTATGACCCTGCCGGCGGCGTACAGGACCGGCTGCCCCGGACCTTGGCGGTCGATTGCCTGGCGGTGAGCGGCGGCTGGACGCCGACCATCCACTTGGCCAGCCAGGCCAGCGGTCCCGCGCGCTGGCACGAGGGACTGGCCGCTTTCCTGCCCGGCGAGCCCACCCAGCCCTGGCTCGCGGCCGGCGCCTGCAACGGCGAGATGGCCACTGCCGCCTGTCTTGCCGCCGGTGCCCGTGCCGGTACAGAAGCGGCCCGCGCCTGCGGCTTCGCCATCAGCCCGGTTTCCCTCCCCGCCGTTATGGAGGAAGTCTTCTGCGACGCCGTGCTGCCGGTCTGGGATGCCCGCGCGCCCTCCAAGAACGGCGGCAAGGGCAAGGCCTTCGTCGACCTGCAGCACGACGTCACCGCCGCCGACGTCAGCCTCGCCCACCGCGAAGGCTTCCGCTCGGTGGAGCACCTGAAGCGCTACACCACCCTCGGCATGGCCACCGACCAGGGCAAGACCTCCAACATGGCGGGCCTCGCCCTGATGGCGCAGGAGAGCGGGCTGGCCATTCCGCAGGTTGGCACCACCCGCTTCCGCCCGCCCTACACGCCGGTGACCCTGGGGGCGCTGGCGGGCCAGGCCCGCAGTGCCCACTTCCGCCCGCTGCGGCGCACGCCCATGCACGACTGGCACGTCGCCCAGGGCGCCGACATGATGGAGGTGGGAGTCTGGCAGCGCCCGCGGGTCTACCGCCGCGACGGCGAGAACGTGGAGCAGGCCTATATCCGCGAGGCGCGGCAGGTGCGCGCGGCAGTCGGCATGGCCGATGTCTCGACCCTCGGCAAGATCGACGTGCAGGGACCGGACGCCGCCGAGTTCCTGAACCGCGTCTACTCCAACGGCTTCCTGAAGCTGCCCGAGGGCAAGGCGCGCTACGGGCTGATGCTGCGCGAAGACGGCTTCCTCTGGGACGACGGCACCACCTGGCGCTTGGGCGAACACCGCTTCCTCATGACCACCACCACCGCCAACGCGGCGCCGGTGCTGGCACAGCTCGAGTTCCTGCTGGCCGCGGTCTGGCCCGAGCTGAAGGTGGCGGTCACCTCGGTCAGCGAGCAGTGGGCGGCCATGGCGATCTCCGGGCCGCGCACCCGCGATGTCCTGGCCACCGTGGTCGACGACATCGACATGTCGAACGAGGCATTTCCCTTCATGGGGGTGCGCGAAGGCAAGCTGGACGGCATTCCGGTACTGGTCGCGCGACTCAGTTTCTCCGGCGAGCTGGCCTATGAGGTCTACTCCGGCGCCCACTTTGGCGAGGCGGTCTGGCGCAAGATCATGGCGGCGGGCGAGCCCTTCGGCATCGTCGCCTACGGG
This sequence comes from Pelagibius sp., assembly GCF_028289705.1. Classification (GTDB taxonomy): domain Bacteria; phylum Pseudomonadota; class Alphaproteobacteria; order Kiloniellales; family Kiloniellaceae; genus Pelagibius. The sequence continues at coordinate 17,403 of NZ_JANQOI010000183.1, read as the reverse complement.
CTGGAAGCCCTGGGCACGCTGCGCATCGAGAAAGGCCATGTCGCCGGGCCCGAACTGGACGGCCGCACCACGGCGGAGGACCTGGGCCTCGCGGGCATGACCTCCCGCAAGAAAGCCTACATCGGCAGCGCCATGATGGACCGCGAGGGCCTGGTGGAGCCGCGGCGCCTCAAATTGGTGGGCCTGGTTTCCCGCGACGGCCAGCCGATCCGCTCCGGCTCTCATCTGGTCGAAGCGAACGGCGCCTCGGCGCCGCCGCGCAGCCTCGGCCACATCACCTCCTCCACCTACAGCCCGGCCCTGGAGAAGTACATCGCCCTCGGCCTCCTGGAGAATGGGCGCGACCGCATCGGCCAGCACCTGGTCGCCAGCTATCCGCTGAAGGGCCACGAGGTGGGCGTGGAGGTGGTCGCCTCCCACTTCTTCGATCCGGAAGGGAGCCGCATGCATGTCTGACCGGATCTCTCCCCTCCAGGGCCACACCGACCCCCGGATCGTCGCCGCCGGCCAGGGCGAGGCCGGCGTCGTTCTCAGCGAACGGCCCATCGTCAGTTTGGTCCAGGTAGCCGCCTGGCCCGACAGCCTGGAACAGGTGGAGGACGCGCTGGCCTCCCTCACCCACTGCGCGCCGCCGCAACGGCCCTCCGGCTCCAGCAGCCGCGAGGCCACCACCATCATGGCCATCGGCCCGGGCCGCTTCCTGATCGAGAGCGGCGACCCGGCCTTGCCGGACAAACTGGGCGCGGTGATCGGGGCGGACCTCGGCGCGGTCACCGACCTCGGCCACGCCCGCTGCTGCATTCGCGTCACCGGTCCGAAAGCCACCTGGGTGCTGGCCAAGGGCCTCGCCCTCGATCTGGATATCGAGCGCTTTCCCCCGCTGGAGGTGGCCCAGTCGGTGATCCACGAAGTCGGCGTGCTGGTGCGTCGGATTTCGGCTGACAGCTTCGACCTTTATGTCTTCCGCGGCTTCGCGCTATCGTTCTGGGACTGGCTCACCGAGGCGGCATCGGAAACCGGTTATCGCGTCGACCCGCCCGGCAGCGCCTGACCACGGCCGCGCAGCGGCCTTCGTCCCGGGGGCCGCTTCGGCTGATTTCTTATGGACCTGCCGCAAGGCTTTGATCTAAAGGCGATTCGTGTCTTCGTCCTGGTGACCGAGACGGGCGGAATGACCCAGGCGGCGAAACGCCTGGGCCTCACCCAATCCACCGTCTCCCAGATCGTCGGCAACCTCGAAGAGGCTCTGGGCTGCGCGCTCTTTGACCGCTCGGTGCGGCCTCTCGCCCTCACCGCCGCCGGTACTGGTCTCTACGAGCGCGGCCGGGTGATGCTGGCCGAAGCCGGAGAGCTTCTGCGCAGCCTTCGGGACCGGGAGACGGAACCGCTGAGCAGCCTGACCCTGGCCATGGCCGACAGCGTCGCCAATGCCGTCGGCCCGGCCCTGGTGGCCGAACAACGGCCCCTGGCCAAGCGCTGGCGCATCTGGGCCGGCATCTCTCCCGACAATCACGCCGCGCTGATGAACCACACGGTGGACGCAGTGGTCACCACCACCGACGAGCTGGACGGCATCGAGGGCCTTGAGGCCCACCCCATCCTCACCGAGCCCTTCGTCCTGGCGTTGCCGGCAAGCTACGGCGGGCCGGTCGATCCGCTGGAGACCCTGACCGCATTGCCCTTCGTGCGCTACTCCCTACGCTCGGGCATCGGCCGCCAGATCGAAGGCCAGCTCAACCGCCTGCGCCTCAACGTGCCCATCGGGGCCGAGTTCGACACCGCGGCCAGCCAGCTTGCCGCCGTCGCCGACGGCATGGGCTGGAGCCTCTCCACCCCGCTCTGCCTGCTGCACGAGCGCGGGCGCCTCGACCGCCTGCGCATCGAGCCCATGCCCCGCGGGCGCTTCTCAAGGCCGGTGTCCCTGGTCGCCCGGCGCGGCGATCTCGGCACCACCGCCACCCTGTTGGCCGAGGCGACCCGGAACATCCTGAAAGACCGCTGTCTGCCGGACCTCTTCGCCGCACTCCCTTGGCTCTCCGAAGAGATCGTCTGGCCGGAAGAGCCACTTGCCAACGCGGCGCGAACCAAAACAGCACAATGACGGACAAGACCAGCGAGCAATACTGGAAAACCGAACTCGCGCGACCGGCAATAGTCGCTGTGCTGGGCGGACAACCAGCGAACGACCCCACGGCCTCCTGGTTCGGGCGTGTCGTTGTGGGCGCCAAGGGTGAAACCTGGCCCTCTTACCGTGGTCAGCCCCTCGCCCCGATCTGCCAGATCAACCTCACCGAATGCCGCGATCGACCGGCGCCTCTTGATGGCATCGCTTTGCTGGCCGCCTTTGTTACTCCAGACTTCGCCTATATCGAGGACTTCCATGCGGAAGAGCCGATGGAAAGCGAAGGGATCGGTTGGTGTGTTCGAAGCTATGCGTCGCTGGATGATCTGGTGCCCTTGACGGCTCCTGAACTCGACCGTTGCCCACGCCCTTTTCCGATTTCCTTTGGCAAGGCCGTCGATGACTATCCGACACACGATCTCCTGCCGGACGACATGCCGGAGAACCTTAAGGACCGATACTACGAACTCGGCTGGGAGCAGAACCGGGTCAATACCAAGCTCGGCGGCTGGCCAAGCTGCTGTCAGTCGGAACCTTGCTGGGACTACGCTCCAGGAATGCAAGGGTTCGAGTTCGCGTGGCAGATCGCAAGTGAACCCAAGGCGCAGTGGTCCTGGGGCGATGGCGGCGTTGTCTGTTTCGGGCGGCACAAGACACAGCGGAACCGGTGGGCATTCGATTGGCAATGCTTTTAGGAGGCATTTCTAGGTCTGCCTCAAACAGTCATTACTCAACGACGAATGTGAGATAGCTGGAATGGGACGTCTGGAGGGAAAGCGCGCCGTCATCACCGGCGGGGGCAACGGCATCGGCGCCGCCTCGGCGGTCCTCTTCGCCCGCGAAGGCGCCAAGGTCACCATCCTGGAAATCGACCGGGAGGCCGGGGAGCGCAGCGCCGCTGCCGTGGAAGCCGCCGGCGGCGCGTGTCTGTTCCTGGAGACCGACATCACCCGGCCCGAGGCGGTGGAGACGGCGGTCGCCCGTTCCGTCGCCCACTTCGGCGGACTGGAGGTGCTCTACAACAACGCCGGCGGCGCCACCGCCCGCGACGGCAGCTTTCTGGACATCGCGCCGGAGGAGTTCTGGCGCACCATCTCCGTCGATCTCTACGGCACCTTCCTCTGCAGCCGCCTCGCAGTTCCTCACATCCGCGCGGCCGGCGGCGGTGCGGTGATCAACACCACCTCGATCCGCGCCATGAAGGGCACTGAGGGCGCCGACGCATATTCCTCGGCCAAGGGCGGCATCGTGGTTCTGACCAAGGCCATGGCGCTCCAGTGTCTGCCCATGGGCATCCGCGTCAACGCCATCGCGCCGGGCCCGGTGCTCACCGAGCGCACCCGCGGCCTCGGCATGACCGAAGAGGCCGACCAGCAGTGGCAGGTGCGCCCGGGCCGGCCTGAGGAGGTCGCGGCCCTGGCGGCCTTCCTCGCCTCCGACGACGCCAGCTACGTCAACGGCACCATCATCCCCGCCGACGGCGGTGCCGCGGCGTTTTAGGGAAGCGCAAAAAAACGCTCACCAATTCTCAATCGTCATGCTTGGGCTTGTCCCGAGCATCCATGGTTCTGCCCGCTAAGAGGCAAGCTATGGAGATCAAGGCCGATGAGCCCGTGCGGCTGAACGATGGACCCTTGTGACAAGCCCAAGGGTGACAATTGAGAAGGGCTCCTAAGTGTCTAACTCGTACGCAACTTGGCGATTGCGGTGAGCAGGCCGCTGGTGGAGGCGTCGCGGCCACTGATAGCGGCCTCGCCCTTCACCATGGGCAACAGTTCGCCGGCCAGTTGCTTGCCCAGCTCGACGCCCCACTGATCGAAGGAGTTGATGTCCCAGATCCGGCCCTGGACGAAGACCTTGTGCTCGTAGAGGGCGATGAGCCGCCCCAGGGTGCGGGGGTCGAGCCGGCGGTAGATGAGCGTGTTGCTGGGCCGGTTGCCGGCGAAGACCTTGTGGGGGGTCAGCGCCGCGATCTCCTCGTCGGACTTGCCGGCGGCGGACAGTTCGGCGCGCACTTCCTCAGCCGTCTTGCCACGCATCAGGGCCTCGCTCTGGGCGAGGCAGTTGGCCAGCAGCATGGGATGATGATCGCCCAGTTGCTCCTGCGCTTCCGCCGCCACCAGGAAGTCGCAGGGGATGACACTGCTGCCCTGATGGATCAGTTGGTAGAAGGCGTGCTGGCCGTTGGTCCCCGGTTCGCCCCAGACCACCGGCCCGCTGTCCAGGCCGACCGCCCCCCCGCCAAGGGTCACGGACTTGCCGTTGGACTCCATGTCGAGCTGCTGCAGGTAGGCGGCAAAGCGCTCGAAGCGCTGGTCGTAAGGCAGGACGGCGTGCGATCCGAAACCCCAGAGGTTGCGGTACCAGACGCCGAGCAGGGCCAGGACGGTCGGCAGGTTCTCTGCCAGCGGCGCCGTCCGGAAGTGCTCGTCCATCTCGAAGGCGCCCTGGAGGAACTCGCTGAAGCGCGCCGGGCCGATGGCGATCATCACCGGCAGGCCGATGGCCGACCAGACGGAGTAGCGCCCGCCGACCCAATCCCAGAAGCCGAAGGTGCGCTCCGCGCCGATGCCGAAGGCGGCCACCGCCTCCAAATTGGTCGAGATCGCCGCGAAGTGCGCGCCCACCGCCTCCTCGCCCAGGGCCGCCACCAGCCAGGACCGCGCCGAGCGGGCGTTGGTCATGGTCTCGAGGGTGGTGAAGGTCTTGGAGGCGACCAGGAAGAGGGTGCGCCGCGGATCGAGCCGCTGCAGGGTGTCGGAGAGATGGGCGCCGTCGACGTTGGAGACGAAGTGGCACCGCAGCTCGGCCCTGCCGTAAGGCGAGAGCGCCCGGGTCACCATGGCGGGCCCGAGGTCTGAGCCGCCGATGCCGATGTTCACCACGTCGGTGAAACGCTCCCCGGTGGCGGCGGTCAGGGCGCCGTCGCGCACGCCGTCGGCGAAAGCGGCCGTGGCCTCAAGCACTGAACGCACGTCGCCCATGACATCGCGGCCGTCCACCAGCACCACGCGGTCGGAGCGGTTGCGCAGCGCCGTGTGGAGCACCGCCCGCCCCTCGGTCACGTTGATCTTCTCGCCGGCGAACATGGCATCGCGCGCCGCTTCCACACCGGCCGCCCGCGCCAGGGCCAACAGCCTCTCCATGGTCTCGGCCAGGATGCGGTTCTTGGAGTAGTCGAGCAGCAGATCGTCGAGCCGCAGGGAGAAGCGCTCGAAACGCTCCGGGTCCTCGGCGAAGAGATCGCGCAGGTGGCGATCCTTGATGGCGCCGTGGTGCGCGCGTAGATCTGCGAAGGCCGTCTCGACAGCGGAACTCATGATCCTGGTCTCCCCCTTACCCCGTCAGCACCGCCGCGTCCCGCGCCAGCGCCTCGATCTCGCTCCAGGCGCCGGCCCTCACCGTGTCGGCCGGCGCCACCCAGGAGCCGCCGACGCAGACCACATTGGGCAGGGCCAGATAGCGGCCTGCCGAGTCCCGGCCGATACCGCCGGTGGGGCAGAAACGGATGGCGGCCAGCGGCGAGGCCAGGGCCTTCAGATAGGCCGCGCCCCCGGCCGGTTCGGCGGGAAAGAACTTCTGAAAGCGGTAACCCTGCTCCAAAAGCGCCATGGCCTCCGACGCCGAGGCGGAACCCGGCAGCAGCGGCACCGGGCAGTCGGCGGCGGCGGCCAGCAGGCCGGGTGCCGCCCCCGGCGAGACCAGAAAGCGCGCCCCGGCGTTCACAGCCTGATCGAGTTGGTCGGCGTTCAGCACCGTTCCGGCGCCGACCACCGCGCCCTCGACGTCTTCAGCCACCGCCTTCACGGCATCGACCGCCGCGGCGGTGCGGAAGGTGATCTCGATGGCCTTGAGGCCGCCGGCGACCAGCGCCCGCGCCAGCGGGACTGCCGTCGCCGCGTCGTCGACTACCAGCACCGGCACCACCGGCGCCAGCTTCAGGACCTCTTCGATCCCGGCTTGCATCTCGCTCATAGCCCGGCTCCGAAGACATGAGCGCCCAGGTCAGCGGGTCCGGCAGCGGCGCGGAAGGGCGCGAAGAGTTCCCGGCCCAGCCCGGCGTGACTGTCGGAAAGATCCTCGCTCGCCGCATCCCGTGCGTCCCAGTCCGCGCGCGGGACATCGACCGTCACGGTTCCGGCGGTGGCATCCAGGCGCACAACATCGCCGTCGCGCAGCTTGGCGATGGGCCCGCCGGCGGCGGCCTCCGGCGTCACGTGGGTCGCCGCCGGCACCTTGCCGGAGGCGCCGGACATGCGCCCGTCGGTGACGAGCGCCACCTTGAAGCCGCGGTCCTGGAGCACGCCCAGCAGCGGCGTCAGCTTGTGCAGCTCCGGCATGCCGACGGCCTGCGGCCCCTGGAAGCGCACCACGGCGACGAAGTCCTTCTCCAGTTCGCCCGCCTTGAAAGCGGCCATGAGTGCTTCCTGGGAATGGAAGATCACCGCCGGCGCCTCCACCAGATGGCGCTCCGGCTTCACGGCGGAGACCTTGATGACGGCACGGCCCAAGTCGCCATCCAACACCTTCAGCCCGCCGTTGGCCGAGAAGGCCTTGGCGACCGGCGCCAACACCGCCTCGTCGTGGCTCGCGCCGGCGCCCTCTTGCCAGGCGATGCTGCCGTCGTCGGCAAGCTTCGGCTCCTGGCGGTAGAGGTCCAGTCCCTGCCCCCAGACCGTGGTCACGTCGCCGTGCAACAGCCCGGCATCCAAAAGCTCGGAGATCAGGAAGCCCATGCCGCCGGCGGCGTGGAAGTGGTTCACATCCGCCAGGCCGTTGGGATAGATGCGGCAGAGCAGCGGCACCACATCGGACAACGCGGAGAGATCGTCCCAGGTCAGCTCGATCCCGGCGGCAGCGGCCATGGCCACCAGATGCATGGCGTGGTTGGTGGAGCCGCCGGTGGCGTGCAGCCCGACGACGCCGTTGACGATGGCCCGTTCGTCGATCATCTCGCCCACCGGCGTGTAGGCATTGCCGAGTGCGGTGATGGCCAGCGCCCGCCTTGTGGCCTCCGCCGTCAGGGCATCGCGCAGCGGCGTGTTGGGATTGACAAAGGAGGCGCCGGGCAGGTGCAGGCCCATGATCTCCATGAGCATCTGGTTGGAGTTCGCGGTGCCGTAGAACGTGCAGGTGCCGGGGCCGTGGTAGGACTTGGCCTCCGCCTCCAGCAGTTCGGCGCGGCCGACCTTGCCCTCCATGTAGAGCTGGCGGATGCGCGCCTTCTCGTCGTTGGGCAGGCCGGAGGTCATGGGCCCGGCGGGCACGAAGACCGCCGGCAGATGCCCGAAGGAAAGCGCCGCGATCACCAAGCCGGGCACGATCTTGTCGCAGACGCCGAGGAAGACCGCCGCGTCGAACATGTTGTGGGAGAGGCCCACGGCGGCGGACAGCGCGATCACATCGCGGGAGAACAGCGAGAGCTCCATGCCCGGCTGGCCCTGGGTGACGCCGTCGCACATGGCGGGCACGCCGGCAGCGACCTGGGCCACGGCCCCGGCCTCCCGCGCCGCTGCCTTGATCAGTTCGGGAAACCGCTCGTAGGGCTGATGGGCGGAGAGCATGTCGTTGTAGGCGGTGACGATGGCGAGGTTGGGCACCACGTCCCCCTTCAGCGCCGCCTTGTCCGACAGGCCGCAGGCGGCAAAGCCATGGGCCAGGTTGCCACAGGAAAGCGTGGTCCGCCGCGGCCCGCTTTCGCTGAGGCGCCGGATGCGGTCGAGATAGGCCGACCGCTTGGGCTGGCTGCGCTGGCGCAGGCGCTCGGTCACGTCGGCCACGCGCTCGTGCAGGGTCATCGAACCTCTCCTTCGCTTTCGCATGTGCTGGGTGCCCCGGCTCAGGGGCACCAGAAGACTTGCAGCGCGACCTCCGGGTGCCGTAGCACGGCGCGGATGGGCAGGGCTTCGAGCGCCCCCGGCTCCATCGCCCCTGCAAGCACCTCGGCTTTTTCCCGGCCTTCGATGTGAAGATAGACCGCCCCCGCCCCGGCAACCACCGGCAAAGTCAGGGTGATGCGCGGCTCGCCGGCGCCTTCGGCACGCATGGGCAGGACCGGCGCCTCGCCCTCGGGGTCCAGGGCCTCGGCAAGCCGGTCGCCGCCCGGGAAGAAGGATGCAGTATGCCCGTCGGCGCCCATGCCGAGGACCACCGCATCGAGGGGCCGCGGCAGCGCCGCAATGCGGTCGGCAATCGTGGCAGCACCTTCCTCCGGGGTCGGGCTCTCGTCCACCAGACCGACGAAGCGTGCTACCAAGGCCTTGCCCTGCAGCAGGCCACGCCGAACGAAACCTTCATTGGAGCGTTCGTGGTCCGCCGGGACCCAGCGCTCGTCCACCAGCGTCACAGTAACCTTGGACCAGTCCAGGTCCTGTTCCGCCAGGGCGGCGAAGAAACGCGCCGGCGTGCGCCCGCCGGAAACGGCGAGAACCGCCCCTCCCCTCTCCGCGATCCCGTCGCGAAGCCGCCCGGCCACATCCGATGCCAGGCCCTCAGCCAGGGATTGGGCGTCGGGGAAGTCCCTGCGCGCCAAATCGCCCACGGTCAGAAGGCTTCCTCGTGCCAGGTGCGTCCGTCGCGCTCGATCAGGGCGACCGAGGCGCTGGGCCCCCAGGTGCCGGAGGTGTAGGGCTTGGGCGCCTCGCCTTCCGCCTTCCAGGCCGCCAGGATCGGGTCGATCCAGTGCCAGGCCGCGTCCACCTCGTCGCGCCGCATGAACAGCGTCTGATCGCCGCGGATCACATCCATCAGAAGGCGCTCGTAGGCATCCGGATTGCGCGCCTCGAAGGCCTCGGCAAAGCTCATGTCCAGGGGCACGTGCTTCAGGCGCATGCCGCCGGGCCCCGGGTCCTTGATCATCAGCCAGAGCTTCACGCCCTCGTCGGGCTGCAGGCGGATGACCAGTTGGTTGGCGACCACGCTGCCGGCGTCCTTGGTGAAGATCGAATGGGGAATCGGGCGGAAGGCGACCACGATCTCCGAGACCCGCGCGGCCAGGCGCTTACCGGTGCGCAGGTAGAAGGGCACGCCCGACCAGCGCCAGTTGGCAATCTCGGCTTTGAGCGACACGAAGGTCTCGGTCGCGGAAGTCTCGCCGCCGATCTCGTCGGCATAGGCCCCGACGGCGCCGCCGTTGGAGGCACCGGCAGCGTACTGTCCGCGCACCGTCAGGCGGTCGGCATTGTCGACGCCAATGGGCTGCAGCGCCTTCAGCACCTTCAGTTTCTCGTCACGCACCGCATCGGCGTCCATGGACATGGGCGGCTCCATGGCCACCAGGCAGAGGAGCTGCAGGATGTGGTTCTGCACCATGTCGCGCAGAGCGCCGGCGGTGTCGTAGTAGGCGCTGCGCCCCTCGACGCCGATGGTCTCGGCCACGGTGATCTGGACGTGGTCGATGTGGGCAGCGTTCCACAGCGGCTCCAGCAGCGCGTTGGCGAAGCGCAGCGCCATGAGGTTCTGCACCGTCTCCTTGCCGAGGTAGTGGTCGATGCGGAAGATCTGGTGCTCGTCGAAGACCGCGCCCACCGCCTCGTTCACCACCTGGGCGGTGTCGAAATCCTTGCCGATGGGCTTTTCGATCACCACCCGCGTCTTGTCGTGGATGAGCCCAGCCTTGCCGATGTTCCGGCAGATCGGCCCGAAGAGGTCGGGGTTGACCGCCAGATAGAAGGCGCGCACGAAGTCCTCGTCGTTGCCGAGGCGCGAGCGCAGCTCGCTCCAGCCGCCCTCGCCCGTGCCGTCGACGGTGGCATAGGCGACACGCTGGAGGAAGTGGTCGACACACTGGGCGTCCCGCTCCTCCGGCGCCACGAAGCGCTCGATGGCTTCGCGGGTCGCCGCCCGGAAGGCATCGTCGGACATCTCCCGGCGCGAGACGGCGAGAATGCGGCTCGGCCCGACGATCTGGCCGGCGCGGTCGCGCTGAAAAAGCGCCGGCAGAAGCTTGCGGTAGGCCAGGTCGCCGGTGCCGCCAAACACCACCAACTCAAAGGGATCGACGGGAATGGTCTGTGCAGTCAAAGCAAGAGTCCGCTTGAAGTTCGGTCAGTAACTATTCTGAAAAGAACCACTTCTTAGGCATCGGACAAGGCAGATAGGCGCTGTGGAAGCCCCACCCAAGGCCAATAACTCAACCTAGTTGATAAACCGCGCCCTTCATACCCGATTGCCACGCCGCCTGCCAAGTCCTTTCTTGTGCGCTGCACAAAAAAGAGGCGGCCCGTTGATGGCCTCCCCGGCCGCCCCCATGTCACCCTCGACAGGTGAACGCAAGGGAGGCGAAAGCCAATGGCACAGGCCAAGCAGTTCCAGTCACGCAACAGAATGGCTGCCGCTGTCGCCGGCGGCCTGCTCGCGTTCGCCACGCCCGCGCTGGCTACCGGCGCCAATGCCGCCGCGCAGTCGGAACGCTCCGCCCAGGCCGACTTTCGCATCGTCACCCTCGCCGAGGGACTGAACCACCCCTGGGGCATGACCTTCCTGCCCGACGGCGGCGTGCTGATCACCGAGCGCAGCGGCCAACTGCGGCTGTTCAAGGACGGCAAGCTGGCGCCCGATGCAGTCACCGGTGTGCCTCAGGTGGCGGCGCGGGGCCAGGGCGGCTTGCTGGACGTAGCCCTGCATCCCGCGTTTGCGGAGAACGGCCTTGTCTACCTCTCCTACGCCGGAGCGGGCGACGGCGGCGCCAGCACCGAGGTCGCGCGGGGGCGGCTCGACGGCATGGCCCTGCAGGACGTCGAGGTCATCTTCCGCGCCCTGCCCAAGACCGGCGGCAGCGGGCACTTCGGCTCCCGCCTCGTGTTCGACCGCGACGGCACTCTGTTCATATCCCTTGGCGACCGGCGGCAGATCCGCGAACCGCAGAACCCCGCAAACCACATCGGCAGCGTGATCCGCGTGAACGACGACGGCAGCGTGCCGGACGACAACCCCTTCGTCGGCCAGTCGGACAAGCGCCCGGAGATTTTCTCCTACGGCCACCGCAACGTGCAGGGCATGGCGCTCAGGCCCGAAACCGGCGCCATGTGGGCCCACGAGCACGGGCCGCGCGGCGGCGACGAGGTCAATGTCCTGAAGGCCGGCGCCAACTACGGCTGGCCGGTCATCACCTATGGCATCGACTACAGCGGCGCCATCATCTCCGAAAAGACCGAGGCGCAAGGCATGGAACAGCCGGTGGTCTATTGGGACCCCTCCATCGCCCCCAGCGGCATGGCCTTCTACGACGGCGACAAATTCCCTGAGTGGCAAGGCGACCTCTTCGTCGGCGCCCTCGCCCACCTCCACCTCCGCCGCCTGGAACTGGAGGGCGACCGGGTGGTGGACCAGGAAGTATTGCTGAAGGACTTCGGCGAGCGCATCCGCGACGTGCGCTCAGGGCCCGACGGCTACCTCTACGTCCTCACCGACAGCAGCGACGGCCAACTGCTGCGCCTGGAGCCGCTGTGACCGCGTGAGCCTCTAGGAACCAAGGGACCCAGAGGACCGTGATCAGCCTGCGCCGATCATCGGTTCATATCATGACCTGCCTCCTTGCCAGGAGGACCGGCTGGTAGCACTGACCCATCTTGGTCAAACAGCGCGTATCGATTAATCAAAGCTCCAATAGTGGCCCTTAATCAAAAAATCTGTCCTTTGGCTCATTCTGGATCAGCCCATGTCGAAACTTCAGTTCTAATCAGACATCCAGCGGATCGAGAGCAGCTTCTCAGAATGACCCGAAGCGATCATTTGGCTTTCGCCAGCAGAATGACCGCGATGCTTAACTCATCGGACTTTTGCGAACTCAGCTATCGCGACGCAGCATACCTTCGCAAGCGCAGTGAGTCCTGCACTGCAGCGGTTTTTCTATTTGCGGACATCAGCTTGCAATGACGTCGCCGAAACCCAAACGGACCTTTCGTTGCGGCTACGGCAAGACTGGCGCCATTTATCTGATCGGGCACTACAGCACAGCGTCACATTTCCTGTATCGCGGTGCGGACTAGGCGGAACAAGCGACCCAGGAGAAACCTCTAGCGACCGTACTGCCGAGCTTGGACGAGACCGAACACTGCTGGCATGTGCTGGCGGACCTCTTCGTGTGCAAAGAAGGCGGCGAAAGTTCGGTCCACAAACCGGACAAAGAGACTTCCAGGATCGTCAGCGCATCCATTGCGAAGAACCGCTAGGTGCTGCGGAGACTGGCCAATCGACAAGCGGCACTATCGCATCGGGGCATAACCCGATCCCGTGTGCTAGTTGCTTGTCAGCGCCCCGAGGCGATCCACTGCATCGGCGCATTCCTTACGGCTCTGCTCCCCGCAAGATGCGTTCAGCCGCGCGATCACGTTGGCGATCGCCGAGGGGAAGGCGATCTTGGTGTCCTCCACGATGTATTCGAACAGTTCCTTGTACTGCTTTGCGTTGTTCACGCTGTAGAAAAAGGCGCGCGGCAGATAGGCCCGCAAATCGTTCTGAAGCTCCTTGTTGCTTTCGAACTGATCGGGCAACTGGATCGGGTCCAGCGGGAAGGTCTGGAGCCTTTCCCCCCCAGTCACGTCGAAATAAAGATAGGCGTTTTCGACATAGCGCGGCAGGACCTGACCGACATTGGGGTTCTTCCTGCGGCAGGTGACCGTCTGCGCCAGACCGCCGAATTTGTAGAACTCGGGATCGCTCCATTCGGAATCCCGATATGCGAAGACGGTGAAATCCAGCGCCACGGGCTCACCCTCTGACTCCGTGCCGACCCCGATCTCGGAGGCGAGCAGTCCCACATAATGCGTGCCTTCCGCGTTCAACTCGACATCTCCGATACCGAACAGATCAATCGCCTTCAGCGACCAGTTCAGGCTGTTGACATCCCATTCAGACGGCTGGGTTTCATAATCGTTCTTAGGCACCCTGATCGGCGGCTGAACCGGGCGCGTCAGACCGCAGCCGGTCGAAATCTCCGAAGCATAGCCGTCGTGAATTTTCAGCCGTGGGTGCACACGACCCAGGACGCGGGTGGTGTAGCCGCGCGCCTCATACTGGTCGAAGGCGTCCTGCGTATGCACGATCCGCAGTTCCGATTGCGGATTGTACAGAACCAGCCGTTCGTCGTCGTCTTCCTCGATCTTGAAGGAAAACCCGATTCCGACCTCGGCCTCTGACGTGCAAGCCAGATCCCGGCACCCGGTATAGGATTGATGCGTCACCACATCCGTGGTGTCCCGCGTTCCGAACGCGTTGGTCGAGATTTCGCCGCCCAACACCGTCACAGGGATCCCGTGATGCGTGGTGCCCTCAAGATACCCCGACCGTCCTGGCTTTGTGCTTCTTTCCAGATTATAGATGATCGTCATGCCAGGCAGGAACGTCGCGATCCGGTTCACTTCCTTCTCTGCCCCCGAATAGCTTTTGCCACCCCTCAATTCGTTGTTGCCGATATTGGACAGGACGAATGTGCCGCCCACGATCCAGCGCCCACCTTCAGGGATGCCCCTGGGTGTATCCTGGGCCGAGGCAACAGACACCGCACAAATGAAAACAAGGCTGCAAAACATGCATTTCATGAGTGGAAATTCTGCCTTTATCTGAAGTTCTGCGCCATCTCGTCCAGCGTGGCGCCGAAGGCGGCTGCGAAACCGTCAATGTCGTCCTGGCTCACCTGAGACGGCGCCGCGTAAATCGCCTCGGCCAGGCCTTTCAGATCAAGCAACTCCGGAAATCCGGCGTCCGGGTAGTGAACCTTGAGCTCAAGGAAGATCGCATCCAGCTCGGTCAGGAAGGACGCGACATTGCTCTGACATGCATTCTTCGCCACGGTGCGCGGGCTCCGTGTGCAGTCCAGCGCCAGATAGGCGTCGGAAAACCGTTTGGTCAGCGAGGTCAATTGGTCATTTCGGAACGTGTTCAGCGCATCGCGTTTCGATGCCACTTCGATCTGATTGTCGACCATCGCGATCAGGAATTGCGCGAAAAATACGATCACAACGCCGGTGAGCACCGCTTTGAAGGTGATCTCCACCAGGCTTTGGAGCAGTGTCTCTTTTTTACCCGACCAGAACGACACGCTTTACCCGTTTACCCCAAGTAAACCTTGCGCATGACACGCAGCCGCACAGGACATTGCTCCAGGTCAGTCTTGCTAGCAGCGCTGATATTTCGGGTTACAGGCCTCGGCCGGGACCGTAGCAATGGTCGTAACCGTAGCAATGGTCGTAAAGGTGATCGCCACTGCAAAGAGTGCTGCGAACCATCTGTTTGCATTCCGCGTCATCGAGAGCTCCATACCAATAAAATTACATCAAATGGCTCCTACAATTTATCCGAGAGTTCGCGAATCGTCAATCTTGGTTGACCCGCACGCAAAGCCTGCTAGCTCGGTCCAGAGATGGACGGCCATCGCAGTACCGACTTCTCTCGTTTAAGACAGACGATGTCCGTGCGGCCGTGGGATTGGAGCCGGTAACTTGATCGGCGGTTCTCTCTGGCAGCCTGCGAAATGTCGCCCGACGATATGCTGCGCCTTGCACGAATGGCGGCTCTCTTTGCTACGCGACGGCGCTGAAGCCTTCGCGCTTGCAGAACTTCTGGTGCTGCGTGCGCGCGCAGCGAGAAAACCCAAGTTAGGGGTTGGGCTCAAACCAGCCATTCACTGCACCATCAGCGAATGACCGGTTCTGGCACTTTGGTGACATGACCCGCGAAGAGGACAAGGTCCGCAGTTGCCCCGATAGCTGACATCGGCGCAAGATTCCGGTGATCATGGCTTGTGAGTACAGACTCCAACGCCGCGGGGCCTCGCCTGCCGCCCAACACCGGGCGAAGACCATGGCATCGGCCCCGCGAAGCTGCGAGGATGCGCGGTCCTTCGCGGACCCGCCTTCTTGCTCTCCCTGCCTTCGGTCCCCTGTATGTCGAAACCGGCGCTGCGCACCCCTGAGTTCGTGATCCTCTTTTCGCTGGTGACCTCGATCACGGCGCTGACCATCGACGCCATCCTGCCGGCGTTGCGCCAGATCGGCGAGGCCCTTGCCGTGGCCGACCCGAGGGACACGCAGCTCATCGTTTCCTTCTTCATTCTGGGCATGGTCTTCGGCGACCTGATCTTCGGCCCACTGTCCGACGCCATCGGGCGCAAGAACGCGATCCAGACCGGTCTGCTGATTTTCGTTGCCGGGACCATCGTGTCGATGGCGGCGACCTCCCTGGAACAGATGCTGCTCGGGCGGGTCATCCAGGGCATCGGCGTCTCCGGGCCCAAGATCGCCTCCCGCGCCCTGATCCGCGACCTCTACGAGGGCAGGGCCATGGCGCGGATCATGTCCTTCATTTTCATGGTCTTCATTCTCACCCCCATGCTGGCCCCCGCCCTGGGCCAGGCGGTGCTCCTGATCGCCGACTGGCCGGCGATCTTCCTGCTGTTCCTACTGCTGGCCGCCATCGTGGCCCCCTGGCTCGGCCTGCGGCAGCCGGAGACCCTGGCGCCGGAGCGGCGCATCCGGGTGTCGGTTTCGGCGCTTCTGAACAACGGCGCACTGATCGTCCGCCATGCCAAGGTCATGGCTTACACCCTCGCCGCCGGGCTGATGTTCGGGGCGCTCTTGCTCTATCTCAGCACCGCCCAGGCGCTGTTCTTCGACCTCTACAGGATTGCCGATCTCTTTCCCCTCTACTTCGCCGTCCTGGCTTCGGGCGTCGGGCTTTCCTCCTACGCCAACGGGCGGCTGGTCATGCGCTATGGCATGCACCGCCTCTCGGTGATCGCGCTGCTGGGCATGATCGGTTTCGGCGGCGCG
Organism: Pelagibius sp.; assembly: GCF_028289705.1. GTDB lineage: Bacteria > Pseudomonadota > Alphaproteobacteria > Kiloniellales > Kiloniellaceae > Pelagibius. The sequence continues at coordinate 1,512 of NZ_JANQOI010000183.1, read as the reverse complement.
CTGCTGGGGGTCGCGCTGCTGAACGGCGGCGTCCCGTCCTTTATCGCCTTCATGGCGCTCTGCTTTGGGATGTTCAGCTGCATCGGCATTCTGTTCAGCAACCTCAACGCCATGGCGATGGAGAACCTGGGGCGGGTCGCCGGCCTCGGCGCCTCTCTCGTCTCCTCGATTTCCAGCCTGGTGGCCGTGATCGTCGCCGTCGCCGTGGGCCGCTTCTACGACCAGACGGTGGTGCCCCTGACCGCCGGCTTCATCCTCGCCGGCCTGCTCTCCCTGGCCCTGGTGCTGGGCGCCCGGCACAGCACCGCCGGGGATATCTAGGCGAAGGCGCCCAGGACCGCGGCGAGATTGCGCCCGAGGACAGGCGAGAGATAACCGCCCTCCTGCACCAGCACCGTGGGCAGGCCGAGACCGTCGATGGCCGCGCCGATGCGGCTGAAGCCCTGGGTGGTGACGGCGAGGCCCTTGAGAGGGTCCTCCTCCGAGGCGTCGAGGCCGAGGGCGACGACCAGCGCGGCGGGGGCGAAGCCGTGCAGGGCTTCCGCCGCCACGGCAAGAGCGGTCAGAACGTCCTCGTCGCCGGTCCCAAGCGCCAGCGGGAGGTTGAGGTTGGCGCCCTCCCCCGCGCCGCCGCCGCGTTCGCCGGCATGGCCCCAGAAGAAGGGATAGAAGTCGGTGGGGTCGGCATGGACCGAAACGGTCATGACGTCGCCCCGCTCCCAGAAGATCGATTGGGTGCCGTTGCCGTGATGGACGTCGACGTCGAGCACGGCGACACGGCCCAACCGTTCACTGAGATACTGGGCGGCGATGGCGGTGTTGTTCAGGAAACAGAAGCCGCCGGCCATGTCGGCATAGGCGTGATGGCCGGGCGGACGGCAGAGCGCATAGGCGGCACGCTCCCCGCCCACCACCGCCTGGGCCGCGCTCACCGCCACATCCGCCGCCCGCAAGGCGGCTGCGAAGGTCCCCGGACCGATGGGACAGGCGGTGTCGGCCATGTGCCAGCCGGCGCGGCCGACGATGCTCTCGGGATAGCCGCCGGCCTCGTGGCGGTTGGGATGGACGTTGGCGACAATCTCCGCCGAGGCGTCGCCCAAGGCGACCCAGGCCGCCGGCGCCTCCTCCAGGAACCGCAGGTAGGCCTCGCTGTGGACGGCGGCGATCGGACCGCGCCCGAAGCGCCGCGGCGCCAGGACCTCATGACCGCCCGCGATCAAGGCCTGATGGAGGCGCTCGGCGCGTTCCGGCACCTCCGTGCTCTCCCTGATCTGGCCGCGCACCAGAAAGAACTTCGGATGATGCTCCGCGTGCTGCGGATCGTAGTAAGCTTTCATCGAACCGGCCCCCAGCTCAGGCGGTCTCTGCACGACTCCCGCCGCCTTAGAGCAGATCCTGGTTCGATGGAATCGTGGGAGCGATCCATCGAGCCTGGTGAATCTGCTCTAATTCTTAAGTGTAGAGCGGATTCACATGCTTAGACGCAAACACGAGAGTGTTTCCGTCTAAGCA